>NZ_CP126260.1:3141617-3883234 GCF_003234365.2 Curtobacterium sp. MCJR17_020
GTGCCGGGGTGGAGCAGTCCGGCCTGACGACCTGGCCGGCCCAGGACCTGCCGCAGACCCTCGACACCAAGCAGGCCGGTGGTGTCATCCGCGCGTACCCGTCCCTGGTGGAAGAGGGCTCCGGCCCGAAGGCGACCGTCGGGGTGCAGTTGCTCGCGACGCCGTCCGACCGGCAGGTCCGCATGCCCGCCGGGGTCCGTCGCCTGGTGATGCTCGCGGTGCCGTCCCCGGTGTCGTACATCCAGTCGCACCTGACCGCGCAGGAGAAGCTCGCTCTCGCGGCGAGCCCGTACGCCTCCACGAACGCGTTGTTCGACGACGTGCTCGCGGCCGTCGTCGACGCGGTGATCCGCCGAGCCCACCCGGATGGTCTCGTGTTCACGAAGGCCGCGTTCGAAGCGGTTCGTGACGCCGTGTCGGCGACGGTCGTCGACACGATGTTCACGGCGGTGTCCGAGCTCGCTGCCGTGCTCCTCGCCCAACGGTCCGCCGAACGAGCACTCAAGCAGGCGAACTCGATGTCCCTGCTCGGTGCGCTGACGGACATGCGCCAGCAGATGGAGCGTCTCGTCTCCCCGGGGTTCGTCTCCGTCGCCGGGCTCGACCGGCTCCGGCGCATCCGGGTGTACCTGCAGGGCATCGAGGCACGCGTGCAGAAGCTGCTGCAGAACCCCGGACGCGATGCCACGTGGATGCGCGAGGTCACCGTCGCCACGGACCGCTACGTCGACGCGGGCGGCGCCTTCCCTCCGGCAGTCGGTTCGCACCCCGAGCTCGTGCACGCGCGGTGGATGCTCGAGGAGTTCCGCCTCAGCCTGTTCGCGCAGGAACTCGGCACCGCCGAGACGGTGTCGTTGCAGCGGATCACGAAGGCCCTGACCGCCGCACGCTGATCGGTCTACC
The DNA here is from genome assembly GCF_003234365.2 of Curtobacterium sp. MCJR17_020. Lineage (NCBI taxonomy): Bacteria > Bacillati > Actinomycetota > Actinomycetes > Micrococcales > Microbacteriaceae > Curtobacterium > Curtobacterium sp. MCJR17_020. The sequence continues at coordinate 3,142,521 of NZ_CP126260.1, forward strand.
GTGACGGCCATGATCGGCACACTCGACATGGTCGTCCTGGACTGCGCAGACCCTCGCGGCCTGGCACGCTTCTACGCGGAGCTGCTCGGCGGCGAGATCGTCGGTTTCGACGAGGACTGGGCCGAGGTCGCGCTCCCCTTCACCGACCAGCGTCCGCTCCTGGCGTTCCAGCAGGTCGAGGACTACCGCGCACCGGAGTGGCCCGGCCAGCTCGTCCCGCAGCAGAGCCACCTCGATGTGAAGGTCGAGGACCTCGACGACGGCGAGGCAGCGGTCCTGGCGATCGGTGCGACCGCCACGGGATCGGCGACGGACACGTTCCGCGTCTACCTCGACCCGGCGGGCCACCCGTTCTGCCTCATCCGCCCGAACGACTGATCAGGCTTCGGTCGCCAGGCCCTCGACGACCTGCACACCCGGCAACGCTCCGAGGACGGAGCCGGTCAGGAACACCTTCGCACCGCGGCGTCCGGCTCCGATCACGGCGTCCGGGGCATCGAGCACGCGGGAATCGACGTACACGGGCCACGCGGAGGGCAGCCCGATCGGGGTGATCCCGCCGTACTCCATGCCCGTCAGCTCCACGGCCTGGTCCATCGGCGCGAAGCTCGCCTTCCGCACGTCGAGCAGCTTCCGGACGACACGGTTCACGTCGAGGCGGGTGTGGGCGAGCACGACGCACGCAGCCAACCGGACGTCCTCACCGCGCTTGCCCGCGACGACGATGCAGTTCGCCCCGCCGTCGAGCGGGAAGCCGTAGGCCTCCGAGAACGCGGCGGTGTCTGCCAGGTCCGGGTCGATCGGAGCTGCCTCGATGCGTGCTGCGACGTCGGCGGGCAACGCGGCGAGCGCCGCGGCCACCGGTGCGGCCAGCAGTTCCGGGGCGGTCAGGGCGGGAACCCGTTCGAGCGTCGGCATGGCTCCACCCTACGGAGCACCCCGTGACCATGCTGGCTCCATGTCGATGTACGACACCCACCTCACCGCCCTCGCCGGAGCAGCGCAACGGTTCGACGACGTCCTGCGGTCCGGCGACCGCGCGGCACCGGTGCCGTCGTGCCCTGGCTGGTCCGTAGGGGACCTCGGTACCCACCTGGCCGACGTGCACCGATGGGCGCTCGGGCAGCTGACCGGTTCGGAGCCCGCACCGCTCGCGCACGACGACCTCGCGGACCGCTTCCGCACGGGAGCCGACGAACTCGTCGCGGCGCTCCGGGCACGCTCCTCGGACACCCCGTGCTCGGCGATCTACCCGCCGGACACGGCCGCGACCTGGGCACGTCGCCAGGCGCACGAGACCGCGATCCACCTGTGCGACGCGCAGCGGGCGCTGGGAGTCGAGCCGGGCCTCCCGGTCGAGCTGGCGACCGACGGCGTTCGTGAGGTCGTCGGCGACCTGTACCCGCGTCAGGTGCGGCTCGGCCGCATCGCGGCGCTGGCGCGGACCGTCGTGTTCGCGTTCTCCGACGCACCCGGCGAGGCCACGCTCGACGGTGCGGACGGTGGCGGCGCCGCCGTCATCGTCACCGGTCGGGCGGAGGACGTGCTGCTCCTCCTTTGGAAGCGACGGGCGCTCGACGAGGTCGCGCTGACGATCGACGGCGAGCGGGCAGCACTCGACGCCGCACTCGCGACCAGACTGGTGCCATGACGGAGCTCCGACCGATCGACCTGGACACCTGGCCCCGCCGCGAGCACTTCGAGCACTACCGGCAGCGTGTGCAGTGCTCCTACGAGGTGACCGTCGACGTCGACGTGACGGCGTTCGTCGCGGCGGTCCGCACGAGCGCGGCGAAGACCTACGCGTCCCAGATCTGGGCGATCGCGACGGTGGTCAACCGTCACGCCGAGTTCCGGATGCAGCTGCTCGACGACGGCTCCCCCGGCGTCTGGGACGTCGTGCACCCGATGTTCACGGTGTTCCACCCGGACACGGAGACCTTTTCGGCGTTGGTCGTGCCCTACGACGAGGACCCCGGCAGGTTCCACGCCGCCGCGGTCGAGACCATCGATCGGTACCGGGACGACGTCCGGATGTTCCCGCAGGACGACCGGCCCCGGAACGTGTTCGACGTGTCGACCTTCCCCCGCACGTCGTTCACGGGGTTCGCGCTGCACGTCCGCGACGGGTACGACCACCTGTTGCCGATCATCACGCTCGGCAGGTACCGGACGGAGGGTGACCGCACGCTGATGCCGATGGCGCTGCAGATCAACCACGCGGCAGCCGACGGTTTCCACACCTCGCGGTTGGTCCAGGAGCTCGAGGACCTGTTCGCTCACCCGGCGTGGCTGGCGTGACGGTCCGACCCGCGGTGCCGACCGATGCGGCCGCGATGGCCCGCGTCCACGTCGCATCATGGCGAACGACGTACCGCGGCCTGATGCGGGACGAGGTCCTCGACGACCCGTCCTTCGTCGCCCGTCGCGAAGCGTTCTGGACGGCGGCGCTCACCGACGCCCGGTTCGCAGCGAACCGGGTCGCCGTGGCCGAACACGAGGGAACGGTCGTCGGCATCGCCATGGCGGGTCCAGCGACCGGCGGGGCGGGTGCCGGAGACGTGCACCTCTTCATCCTCTACCTGCTCCACGGTCACCACGGATCCGGCGCAGGCAGCGGGCTCCTCGACGCGGTGGTCGGCCTGGACGAACGGGCCACGCTGTGGGTTGCCGACCCGAATCCGCGTGCACAGGCGTTCTACCGCAAGCACGGCTTCGTGCCGGACGGCGGCGAGCAGGTCGACGACGGCGTCCGCGAGGTCCACATGGTCCGCGCTCCAGTGGCCTGAGTCCGGCGCCGGGAGTACAACGGCCCCATGACGAACGCCGTGGTGCACGTCGAACTCATCGGCCCCGACCCGGAACGGTTGCGCGCGTTCTACGCCGCACTGTTCGGGTGGGATGCGCCACCCGGGGCGCCGGTCGCTGCGGCGGTCTCCGATCAGACGTCGTACTCGTTCCTCGACCCCGTCGACGGCGCGGGTCCGGTCGCGGGCGGCATCGGCGGCGGTCCGGGCTTCGCCGCGCACGCGGTCTTCCACGTCGGCGTCGACGACGTCGCCGCCGCGCTGCAGCACGCGGAGAGCCTGGGCGCGTCAATGGCACTGCCACCGACCCGGAACGAGGGCGGCGGGATCACCGTCGCCCACTTCCGCGACCCTGCGGGCAACCTGGTCGGGGTGGCCGTCCCACGGTGACAAGCTGCAGCAGCTGTGCCGAGAACTTCTCGGCAAGACCCACCCGATCGGGGGCAAGTTGACCGCTGTACCGTGCTCATACTGACGAGTATCGTTCTCCTGATCGTTTCTCAGTTCAGGAGTCCGCCATGTCAGGTCCGTACGCCCCGGGTACGCCGCCGCCCTACTACCCGATGCAGCAGCCACCGACGCCTCGGGGCGGTGGATTCGGTACCGCTGCGCTCATCCTCGGGATCATCGCAGTCGTGTTCTCGTTCGTCCCGGTCATCTTGCACCTGGGTTTCATCCTGGCTGTCCTCGCGCTGGTGTTCGGCATCATCGCCCTCCGTCGACGCATCGGGAAGGGGATGGCGGGGACGGTGCTCGGCGGAGTCGGCATCGTCCTCGCCCTGACGTTCGGCACGGTGTACGGGATTGGCACCTCAGCCCCCGATACCGCACCCGTGCAGGCCGCGGATGCCACCGACGACGGGACGGACAAGGTGTCGGTAGAGGTCCCCGATGTGGTCGGAATGTCGGTCGAAGAAGCGACCGGGGCGCTCGAGGACGCTGGCTTCGCATCGGACGACAGTGGCGCTGATGCAGCCGACACCGTCGCCAGCCAGTCGCCGGCCGCCGGTTCCGCGGTCGATAAGGGTTCGACAGTCGAACTGACTGCAGCGGTCGCGGACGGCTCGAGCGCGACCCAACCTGCTCCCGCCGGGTCCAAATTCGACATGACCAACACGAATCGACTCGACGGAACGGAATCCGACTACACACAGTGGATCGACGGGTACAACGACAGCTTCACTTCGTCGAACGAATACGAACAGCCAGCTGCCAACATGAAGTACGTGCTGCTGACTGTCCACGTCACGGCGACCACCTCAGGTGTCGACGCGAGCTCAGCTGCCTACGACGTCGCACTGGCCGGCACGGACGGTTCCGTGTACGAGTCGGAGTACCTCAGCGATGTGAAGAGCATGCCGAGCGTCACACTCGGCGAAGGGCAGAGTGCGACTGGCAAGATCGCGTTCGAAGTCCCGAACACCTTCCACGGCGGCATCGTGTCGTTCGGTGACGGCAGCGTGTTCGTGAAGACGAACTGAACGTTTCGGACGACGGACGGGAGGCCCGTGGTGGACCCCGCCACGGGCCTCCCGTCCGCTCGCCCCGAGTCCAGGGCCACGCAAGACGCCGTCATGTGGGCGAGACACCGCGGAACTGCGCTGCGTCTCGGAGACATGGAGGTGTCTTGGGACGACGGCGTCACGCGCCGGCGCGTGCCTCCAGGGCTTGCTCGAACTCACGCCGCATCGCGTCGCCGCCCCGGCGACGCCAGTCGCGCACGACGCCCTTCCACCCCGACACCGGCGCTCGGCCCAGCAGCACGTCGTTGATCGCGCTCGTGGCGGAGGTCCCGATGGCCGGGCCCTTGGTGGAGTTCGTCGGCGAGTACAACCCGTACGTGGGGTTCGTGATCCCGTCGTCCAACCACGAGGACAGCGACTCGTAGACGACGTCCGTCATCTCCGGGGCACCCGAGTAGAAGAGCGGCAGCGGGCACTCCGTGAAGTACTGCAACGGGAACTCGCCGAGTGCGGTCTCGCTGTTGCCCGTCTTCGTGAGGACCGGGGCGCCGTCGCGGAAGTCGAAGTCCCGTCCCTCGATGCCGAACTTCCGGTACATCCAGGCCTCGGTCCCGAACGGCGACGCACACCAGTTCAGTACCCCCAGCAACATGCGGATGCGGTCCTCCGATCCGGCCGCGAGCGCGGTGATCGCGTTGTTCGGGTCCCCGAGCCACGGCTTCGGCTTCGCGCCGCCCGGTCCGACGAACGGGGCCATGGTCATGCGGAACCCGCTGCCCGGCTCGGCCTGCTGCAGCAGCCCGGGGATCGCGCTGTAGCTGTCCTGGAGCATCAGCGCCGAGCCCTGCACGAACCACACCTTGCCGTTGTAGGCGGTGACGCTGTCGGGGTGGACGAGGCCGTCGGCCAAGAGCTTCCTCGATGCCTCGAGCATGTCCTGGTACGCGTCGACCTCGTACATGTGGGTCAGGCGGCCATCCTGTTCATCCCACTGGTTGGGCACACCGAACATCGACGCCAGGATGTTGGTCGGCACAGAGCCCAGGGCCCAGCGGTTGCGCTGCGGGTCGGAGACCTCGCGGCAGAGCGCCTCGAACTCGCCGAGGTCGCGGAACGACGGGTCGACGCCGAGCTGCTCGAAGAGGTCCTGCCGTCGGTGCAGCACGCCGGTGGTGAGCGGCCCGCGGGGGACGGGCACGCCGTAGATGCCGCCCGAGAACACGGTCCCGCGCCAGGACGCTGTGGGCAGGTTGGCGAGGTACGGGTAGTCCCGGACGCCGCTGCCGGAGAGGATCTCGGTGAGGTTCGCCGCCTTGGCTTCGAGGAACTGCGGCAGGTACGAGAACGTGCCGAACACCGTGAACACGTCGCCGAGGGTGTCGCCAGCGACTTGCGTGGCGAACTTGTTGCCCCAGTCGGCGTTCGGCGTGATGGTCAGGTCGAGGTCGACGCCCATCCGCTCGTCGAGGCCCTGCCAGTACGGGTTGCTGCCCTTCGACGGCGGGACGGGCGAGTTCGTCGGGACGCTGCCGTGCAGCGTCGACCCGTCGCCGGGCACGCGGTCGGTCGGCACCAGGTCCGCCGGGATCCGTCGGAACGCGGACGGCATGAGCGCGCTGGTCTTCGGCAGCACCGGGTCCGGCCCGCCGGCCCACGGCACGTAGTCCGGCAGCGTGACGGCCCGGTTGATCGCCTTCACGTCGGTGGAACGGGTGACGGTGTCACAACCGGCCAGGAGGCCCGTGGCCGCGATCCCGAGACCGCCAGCGATCAGGCCGCGGCGGCTGATGCCCCGTGGTGCGTTGGTCGTCATGGTGTCAGCCCTTCACGGCGCCGGTCAGGACACCCTTGGCGAAGTGCCGCTGCAGGAACGGGTAGAGGATGAGGATGGGGACGATCGAGACGACGAGGATCGCCATCTGGATCGACGCCTGCGGGGGCAGCGCGTCGGAGCTCGTGCCGAGGTCGGCGCCGCCGAGCTGCGCGTTGTTGATCACGTAGGTGCGGAGCACCAGCTGCAGGGGCCACTTCGCGGTGTCGTTGATGTACAGCAGGGCGTTGAAGAAGGCGTTCCAGTAGCCGACCGCGTAGAACAGCCCGATGACGGCGAGCACCGCCTTCGACAGCGGGAGCACGATCCGCAGGAAGACGCCGAAGTCACCGGCGCCGTCGATGCGGGCGCTCTCGATGAGCTCGCGCGGGATCGCCATGAAGAACGAGCGCATCACGATCACGTTGAACGCGCTCAGCGCCGTCGGCAGGATGAGCGCCCAGTAGGAGTCGAGCAGGCCGAACTGCTTCACCACGAGGTAGTTCGGGATGAGCCCCGGCGCGAACAACAGGCTGACGAGCACGAGGCTCAGGACCACACCGTGTCCGTAGGATCCCGGCCGGCTCAGCGCGTACGCGAGCATCGCGGTGACGAACAAGCTGATCAGGGTGCCGACCGTGGTGATGCCGACGCTGACGAGCAGTGCCCGGGTGACGACGCCGCCGGCGAAGATGCTCTCGTAGGCACTGAAGTCGAGCCCGGTCGGCCACATCACGAAGCCCCCGGCACCGTTGACCTGGCTGGACGGCGCGACGCTCGTCGAGACGATGCCGAGGAACGGCAGCAGGACGACCAAGCAGATCACGAGCAGGACGAACCCGGTCAGCAGCCGTCCGGGCAGCGGCGGGGCGTCCAGCGGGCGGTGCTTCCGGGTGGTCCCCGCGGGCACGGTCACGCTCCGGGTGGCGCTCATCGCGACTCCTTCTGGTAGACGCCCGCTTCGCCGAAGACGTGCGCGAGCTTGTTGGCGCCGAGGACGAGCAGCACGCCGACGACGCCCTTGACGAGCCCGACGGCCGCGGCGACACCCCACTGCCCGCCGAGCACGCCGTTGTTGTAGACGTAGGTGTCGAGGACCTCGCTGGCCGCTCGACCGACCGCGGCCTGCTGCAGGAGGATCTGTTCGAACCCGACGGTGAGCGAGTCGCCGAGGCGCAGGATGAGCAGCAGGATGATGATGCCGCGCATGCCCGGCAGCGTGACGTGCCACAGCTGCCGCCAGCGCGACGCGCCGTCCATCTTCGCCGCCTCGTACAGGCTGGCGTCGATCGAGCTGAGGACGGCGAGGAACAGGATCGTCGCCCAGCCGGTGTCCTTCCAGATCACCTGGCTGGTGAGCAGGGCGATGAACCCGTCGGGGTTGCCGAGGAAGTCGATCGCGTCACCGCCCGCGGCGCGGATCGCGTTGTTCACGAGCCCGGAGCCGCCGAGGATCTGCTGGAACACGGCGACGACGATCACCCACGACAGGAAGTGCGGCAGGTACAGGATCGACTGCACGACGCCCTTGATCCGCTCGGACAGCAGCGAGTTGAGCATGAGCGCCAGGATGATCGGTGCGGGGAACACGAACACGACCTGCACGAGGGTGATCACGAGGGTGTTCCGGAGCGCGCCGAGGAACTCCGGGTCCCCGTCGAAGATCACTGCGAAGTTCTCGACTCCGACCCACGGGCTCCGGCCGAGCGGGACGAAGGGCAGGTACTCCTGGAACGCGATGAGGTTGCCGAGCAGCGGCAGGTAGTGGAACCCGAGCAGCAGGGCGACTCCCGGCAGGCCCATCAGCAGCAGCACCCGGTCGCGGCGGATCCGCTGCCACGTCGTGCGCCGTCGGAGTCCGGGGTGCGGCGGCGGTGCAGTGTGCGCAGTGGTCGTCGCGCGGACGTCGAGCTTCGTCACTCGGTGGCCTCCTCCGTTGGATTCCTGCAGCGACCCTGGCGCGCCGGGGGACGCGGTGGCAATTCGTTGCCAAACGTTTCCATCGTTGTAACGCTCCAGTGAGCGCACACCCGCAGCCCCACAGGACGACTCCACCGGAGACCGGCCGCGCTACGCTCGTCCCGATGCGCGCAACCGTGCGGGACGTGGCCACCCTCGCCGGGGTGTCGCCGAAGACCGTCTCCAACGTCATCAACGGCGGCGTGGTGGTGCGCCCGGAGACCCGCGAGCGCGTCGAGCGGGCCGTCGCCGAACTCGACTACGTGCCGAACCTGTCCGCCCGCGGGCTGCGGAACGGCCGCTCCGGTGCGATCGCCCTGACCCTGCCCGAGATGGGCAGCGCCTACTCGGCCGAACTCGCGCAGTGGTTCGTCGAACTCGCCCGCGAGCGCGGGTGGGTCGTCCAGCTCGACCAGACCGGCAACGACCCGGCCCGCGAGCGCGAGCTCGTCTCACGAGCCCGCGCCCACCTCGTCGACGGCCTCGTGCTCAACCCGGTGTCGCTCAGCGCGAGCGTCCTGGCCTCGACCGAGGGGCTGCCGCCGACCGTCGTGATCGGTGAGGTCGAACCCGAGCACGTCGACCAGGTGCACGTCGACAGCCGGGCCGCCGCCGAGCAGGTCACCGCCTACCTGGTGTCCCGGGGCCACCGCCGGATCGCGGTCGTCGGTGCCGCCCGATCGTCCGAGCCCACCGCCACCAGCGAGCTGCGGGAGCGCGGGTACCTCGCCGCGCTCGCCACCGCCGGGATCGAACCGGACCCGGCGCTGCGGGTGCCGCTGCCGTCCTGGACGACGAGCTCGGCGGCGACGGCGTTCGCGACATGGCTCGACGAGCACCCCCTGCCCGACGCCGTGTTCGCGTTCACGGACTCGATCGCCTTCGGCGTGCTGCACGTCCTGGCCGCCCGAGGTGTCCGCGTCCCCGAGGACGTCAGCGTCATCGGGTTCGACGACATCGACGGTGCGGCGTACGCGATCCCCGCGCTCAGTACGGTGTCGTTCGACCGGCGGGCGTTCGCGACGGCAGCACTCGACCTGCTGACCCGACGGATCGAGGACCGGAGCCTGCCGCCCGAGACCGTGGTCGTGCCGCACCGCATCGTCGAGCGCGCGAGCGTCGCCGACCGCTGATCGCTGATCGCTGATCGCTGATCGCTGATCGCTGATCGCTGATCGGCGTACGCTCCGCGGCATGACCAGCGAAGACGCCTCGATGCCGACGCTCGCCGCGACCGTCCTGCAGTCCCCGGAACCGATCGCCCTCGCCCGGTTCTACGGCGCCCTGACCGGGTGGACCGTGTACGAGGACGACCCGACCTGGGCCCGCATCCGCCTCGCCGAGGGCCCCGGCCTGTCCGTGCAGTTCGAGCCCGAGTACGTCGCCCCGACCTGGCCCGGCACCGCCGATGCCCCCGGCATGCAGCTGCACCTCGACTTCCAGGTGGAGGACCTGCCGGCAGCCGTCGCCCGCGCCGAGGGGCTCGGTGCCACACAGGCCGCGTTCCAACCGCAGGACGACGTCCGGGTGCTGCTCGACCCCGACGGGCACCCGTTCTGCCTGTTCCTGCCCGGGGCCTGAGGCAGTCTGGCCGCGCCCCGAGGTTCCACACCACGCCGGATGATCGCGGCCGAGGTTCCGAACTGCGGCGATCCGAGCGCCGACATGCCGAGATTTCGGAACCTCGGGGACGGGACGGGCACGGGGACGGGACGGGCGCGGGACGGGCGCGCTTCAGGCCGGGTCGGCGGCCGCCAGCACCGCGTCGCGCGTGCGGACGTCACCGAGGATCCGGAAGTGCCCGCCCACCGGCAGCCGCACGTTCGTCGCCCCGGAGAGTTCACTGCCCTCGGGGATGAGCGTGTCGAAGACCCCGTAGACCGAGGTGATGCGGGCGTTCGCGTCGAGCTCCCGCGCCAGTCCGGCCAGCACGGGGTCGGCCGCCCGGAACACCCGCAGGTGCCGCACCGGAGCCAGGCGCGCGTAGCCCGACCCGGCGAACGGCGTCGACACGGCGACCATGCGGTCGATGCGACCGTGGTCGTCGAGCTGGGTCATCGCGTACTTCCCGATGAGCCCGCCCTTGCTGTGCGCGAGCACGAGCACGTTCCGCAGGTCGTGCTCCTCGAGGTACGCGAACACGTCGCGCGCCGAGTCCGGCACCGGCCGCAGGTTGTGCCGCAGCACCGGCAGCACGTGCACCGGGTGCCCGCGGTCGTGCAGGGCGTCCATGAGCGGCCGCATGAAGTGCCAGGTCTCGTAGACGCCGGGGATCACGACGACGGGCTGACCGTCGCCGGTCCGGTAGTCGTCAGCGGTGGTGGGCCCGAGGCTCCGCACCTGCCACGAGATCGCGTACCACCAGTCGAGTGCGGCCCACGTCGCGCGTCGCACCAGCGGGATGCCGGGAGGCACGGGTCGGCCCGTGCGCGCCGGTCCGGTCGCCGAGGCGGTCGGCTCGGTCATCGGATCCCCTCCGAAGCGTGCGAGCGTCGGAACTCGCCGACGAGTCGGGCGAACGCGACGGGGTGCCGCTCCTGCACGTGGTGCGGCCCCGGGAGTTCGACGAACGATCCTCGCGGTGCACGGGCTGCCACGCCGACGGCCCAGTCGCGGCGCACGATCGGGTCCTCGGTGCCCCGGACGACGAGGACGGGTCGGCGCACCTCGGCGATCGTGTCCTCCAGCCGGTAGCGGAGCATCGGGCGCAGCTCACGGATGTACTGCCGGACGCTCCGCAGGTAGTCGGTGACGAGCACGCTGTTCATCCGGAACCCCTCACCCGCTCCGTCGCGGAACAGGTCGGATGCCACCAGCGGCAGGGACCGCCGCTCCACCGGGATCACCGGGCTGACCAGGACGACGGAGCCGACGGCCCCGGGGTGCTGCCGGGCTGCCTCCGTCACGACCTGCGCACCCATCGACTGCCCGACGAGCACGAGGTCGTCGGCACCCCGCGCACGGACGGCCCGGACGACCAGGTCGCCGAGTTCGGCCATCGGCAGGGTCCGGCCGGCACCGGGCAGCCCACCGAAGCCGGGCAGGTCGACGCTGACGGTGCGGTGGGTCGCGGCGAGCGCACACTGTGACCGGGCGAACGAGCGGTGGGACATCCCGATGCCGTGGACGAGCACCACGGTGGGGGCGACGTCGCTGCGCACACATCCAGCGGGCGCCGCGGTGTGCAGGCGCACCGGCAGGCCGTCGATCCGGATCGTCTCCACCTTGGCGCGCACGAACCGAGGCTACGCGGCGGTTCGCAGCACTGGATCAGCGTCGTCATCGGCCACGCATAGGCACGCGGTGTGCACTGCCTCCCATGAGCGACACCACTCCCCTGAACGGCCACGAGCCGGGCGACGCCGCCCGCACGCCCTCGGCAGCAGCACCGGCCGGCTGGGGGTCGGCCCCGACGCCGACCTCGACCGCCACACTGGACACACCCGCACCCGCACCCGCACCCGCACCGAACCAGTACGCCCAGCAGCCCTACCGCTCCGACGCCGGATCGTGGAACGCCGGCGACCCGAACGGCACCACCCCGTGGTACGGCGCCTCGGCCCCGACGAACCGGAAGAGCGCACCGAAGCCGCCGTGGTTCTGGCCCGTCCTGGCTGCGATCGTCGGACTCGCAGCACTGCTCGTCGGCGGTGGCATCGGCTTCGCCATCGGGCATGCGATCGGTGGGAACCAGTCCCAGTCGACCACCCAGGTGCCCGGCACGAACGGCGGGACCAACGGCGGCACGAACCAGTTCCCGGGCAACGGCACCGGGCAGCTCCCCGGGTACGGATCCGGCAGCGGCACGGACGGCAGCAGCGACAGCGGCACCGGCAGCTGATCCGCAGTACGCTCCGGCCATGCGCAAGGTCACCGCAGGGCTGTTCACGTCGGTCGACGGCGTCGTGCAGGACCCGTACGAGTTCCAGTACGACAGCTTCGACGACGAGCTCGGGGCCGGGATGGGCGCGTTCACGGCCCGCACCGACACCGTCCTGCTCGGCAGGAACAGCTACCTCGAGTGGTCCGAGTGGTGGCCAGCGCACCCCGACGACCCGTTCGGACAGTGGATCAACCCGATCGAGAAGTACGTGGCCTCCACGACGCTCGGCGACGACCTGACGTGGCAGAACACCACCAGGATCCCGGGCGACCTCGACACCTTCGTCCGCGAGCTCAAGGAGCGCGACGGGGCCGACATCGCGGTGTGCGGCAGCGTGAGCGTCGTCCGGCACCTGCTGTTCGCGGGGCTCCTGGACGAGCTGCAACTGATGGTGCACCCGGCGATCGCCGGCGCAGGCCGGAAGCTCTTCGAGCCGACCGACCCGGCCACGCGTCTGCGGCTGGTCGACAGCACCGTGACGAGCAAGGGGAACGTCGTGAGCACCTACGCACGGCTCGACGCCTGACGGAGCCGACCCGGGCCTCCCGGTCGGCAGTGGACGGGAGCGGTCCACAGCGCGCGTACCCTCGTGGGTGACCACCTCACGAACCGAAGAAAGCCGGATCAGCATGCCCCAGGACACCCGCCCGCACGTCGTCATCGTCGGCGGTGGATTCGCCGGTGTCGCTGCCATGCGCGAGCTGGCGGACGCTCCCGTCCGGGTGACGCTCGTCGACCGGCACGTCTACAACATGTTCCAGCCCCTCATGTACCAGGTGGCGACGGGCGGACTGAACGCCGGCGACGTGACGTACTTCCTGCGCAGCCTGCGCGCCAAGCAGGACAACGCCGAGTTCCGGCACGGCCTGCTCACCGGCATCCGGACCGACGAACGCATCGCCGAGATGTCCGACGGCGAGCACCTGCACTACGACTACCTGGTGCTCGCGAACGGCGTGAACACGAGCTACTTCGGCACCCCGGGTGCCTACGAGTACGCGTACTCGATGTACTCCCGCTCGCAGGCCCTGCGGATCCGCGACGAGCTGTTCACCCGCTTGGAGGAAGCCGCCGCGAACCAGGGCCCCGACGAGATCAAGATCGTCATCGTCGGCGGCGGCGCGACCGGCGTCGAGATGGCCGGCGCACTCGCGGAGCTCCGCGACCAGGCACTCGAGGGGGCGTACCCCGAGCTGGACAAGGGCGCCATCACCATCACCCTCGTGCACCGCAGCGGCGAACTGCTCAAGCCGTTCGCCCCGCGCCTGCGCCGGTACGCGGCCAAGGTCCTGCGGAAGCGCGGCGTCGTCCTCCGGCTGAACACCGGCGTCTCCGAGGTCAAGACCGACGGCGTGATGACGGCCGACGGCGAGTTCATCCCCGCCTCGCAGGTCATCTGGGCCACCGGCGTCGCCGCCCACAAGGAGGTCTCGGGTTGGGGCCTGCCGCAGACCAGCGGCGGACGCATCCAGGTCGGCGACGACCTGCGCGTCAACGGCGCCGAGCGGATCTTCTCGGCCGGCGACATCGCGGCGCAGTCCGAAGCCCTCGCGCAGCTGGCCCAGCCGGCGCTGCAGGGTGGACGGCACGTCGCGAAGCAGATCAAGCGTCTGCTCGAGGGCAAGCCCACCGAGCACTTCAAGTACTTCGACAAGGGCACGATGGCGACCATCGGCACGAACGCCGCCGTCGCGCAGCTGCGGGGTGGCATCACACTCGTCGGGCCGGTCGCGTGGCTGGCGTGGGTCGCGGTGCACATCGCGTCACTGCTCGGCAACGGCAACCGGCTGTCGACGCTGTCGCACTTCTTCGTCCGCTACCTGTGGTTCATGCGGAAGCGCGCGATCCCGATCGTCGGCGACGTCCGGCCCGTGCGCCCGAACGGCGACCGCGAGCCGGAGCCGTGGCAGATGCAGAAGTCCGAGTAGCCGGCGCCGACCCGGAACGACATGGTCGACGTCGTGCGACATCGACCATGTCGTTCCGAGTCGGGCGGGAACCAGCCGCCTACGCGACCCGCACGCCGGAGTAGGCGCCAGCGGCGATGTCCTCGAGCAGGCCGGGGCCGGTCGGCTGCCACCCGAGGAGCTCGCGGGTGGCCTCGGAGGTGGCGGACATCTCCATGCCGAAGAACCGCCCGATGAACCCGAAGTGCGCGTCCGCGTCCGCCGGGTCGATCGAGGTCACCGGCAGCGCGAGGACCTCGCCGATGGCTTCGGCGATCGCCCGGGTCGGGATCGCCGTCTCGGCGACGGCGTGCAGCCGCGTGCCGGCGGGGGCCTGCTCCAGACCGAGGCGGACGAGCCGGGCGGCGTCGGTGACGTGCACGGCGGACCAGCTGTTGGTGCCGTCGCCCACGTAGCCGGAGACGCCGCGCTGCCGGGCTGCGCCGACGATCGCGGCGATGAAGCCGTGGTCACCGGTGCCGTGCGTGGTGGGCGCGAACCGGGCCGCGATCGTGCGCACGCCCTGGTCGACGAAGTCGAAGCCGCGGTTCTCGCTGCCGCCACGCATGCTGTCCGGACCGACGAAGGGGTTGGCGTCCGCTTCGGTCGAGGGGCGGCCCTGGGCGAGCCCGGCGACGCCCGACGCGAGGACGAACGGGCGGTCGGTGCCGACGAGGGCAGCGCCGATGGTCTCGACGGCGGCGCGCTCGCTGGCGTTCGTAGCGGCGGCGTTCGCCCAGTCGTGCTTGTTGGCGAGGTGCAGCACGCCCTCGGCCTCGGAAGCGCCCCGGCGGATGGCGTCCAGGTCGTCGAGATCGCCCCGGACGACGGAGACGCCCTTCACCTCGAGCGCTGCGGCCGAGGCGTCGGACCGGGCGAGCCCGGTGACGGTGTGTCCGGCGGCGAGCAGGTCGTCGACGGTGTGGGAGCCGATCCAGCCGGAGGCCCCGGTGACGAACACGTGCATGAGTGGTCCTTTCACAGATGTCCACGGCGCGATGTCATGAACTGACATCACCGTAGCACTCGATGTCAGCCGCTGTCATCAAGTCGTCCTGATCAGTAGACTCTCCGCATGGCTCGCTGGCAACCCGGAACGCGTGAACGACTGCAGGCGGTCGCGCTGCAGCTCTTCGCGTCCGAGGGCTACGACGGCACGACGGTCGCGCGGATCGCCGCCGAGGCCCAGGTCACCGAGCGCACCTTCTTCCGGCACTTCGCCGACAAGCGCGAGGTCCTGTTCGCCGGACAGGACGACTTCCTCGCGATGTTCGTCGACCCGATCGCGGCTGCCCCGGCCGACGCGGTGCCGTTCGACCTCGTCGGCCGGGCCCTCGACGCCGCCGCCGGGTTCTTCCCCGAGGACCGCCGGTCGTGGTCGCGGGCCCGGCAGGGGATCATCGACGCGAACGCAGCGCTCGGCGAACGGGAGCTCGGCAAGCTCGCCACCCTGAAGGCACGCCTGGGCGAGGTCATGCGCGAGCGCGGCGTCCCCGAACCAGCGGCGACGATGGCCGCCGAGACCGCCGTGACGGTGTTCCACCTCTCCTTCGCACAGTGGATCGCCCCGGGTGAGGAGCGCCCGTTCGCTGCGATCGTGCACGAACGACTCGACGCCCTGGCGACGCTGGTGCACCCCGGTCGTTGAGTCGGCTCTTACCCGCCGCGCGCATCATGTGACGATCCGGTCACGACGCATCCCGCTGTCGTGGCCTCCCGATCGCGCAGGAGGTGCCCGTGACGACCGACGTGCTCTCACCAGAGCGGATCCGCGCGGCGACCGCGCCCGGCCACGCGACGACCGGGCCCGGCCACGCCACGACCGCGCGGGGCCGGACCGACGGCGACCCGACGGGCCGGACGCCACCGCCACCGCTCACCCACCGTGCACCCGCCCTCGACGGCCTCCGGACCATCGCGATCCTCGCCGTGATCCTGTACCACCTGCACATCCCGCAGCTCGAGGGCGGCTTCATCGGCGTGACGGTGTTCTTCGTGCTGTCCGGCTTCCTGATCACCACGCTGCTGCTCGGAGAACGCCGCCGCACCGGTCGTGTCCGGCTGGGGTCGTTCTGGCTCAAGCGCCTGCTCCGGCTCTACCCCGCGCTGCTCGTGTTCGTCGCGGTCGGTCTGCTGCTGTGGAACTGGGTCGGCGACTACAAGGGCGCGTCGTTCTCGGCCGGCGAGGCCGGGGTCATCGCCCTGACCTACACCGGCAACCTCTTCCGCGCGTTCTGGGACACCACGCAGGGCGTGTTCGCGCACACGTGGAGCCTGTCGATGGAGGAGCAGTTCTACCTGGTCTGGCCACCCGTGCTCGTGCTGCTCGCGGCACTGCGGACCCGACGGCGCTGGCTGGTGACGGGCCTCGGGGTCCTGGTGGTCGGAGCGTCGGCGGCGTCGTGGGCGAGCTACCGGACCCCGAGCGGCGGTGCCACCCCCGACGTGTACTTCTCACCGGTGCTCGGCGTCGTGCCGCTCGCGATCGGGTGCGCGCTCGCGCTGCTGCTCGACGACGAACGGGCACGGGTCCGGGCAGCCGGGATCGCCGGACACGTCGCGACCTGGCTCGGCCTCGGTCTCCTGGTGGGTGTGCTCCTCTGGATCGACGACGACTGGACGCAGCACGCCTGGACCTTCGGTGTCGTCCTGCCGGTCACCGGATTGATCTCGGCGGTGCTCATCGGTGGGCTGGTGTCGGTGCGCTCTCCCGTCGCCACCGCGCTGAGCTGGACCCCGGTGGCGTGGTTCGGAAGAAGGGTGTCGTACTCGGCCTACCTGTGGCACCCGCTCGTCATCGCGCTGCTCGGCACATTCGCGATCGGAGCGTGGGGCACGGTCGGGCTGATCGGCGTCGTGCTGCTCGTGTCGATCGGTGCCGCCTACGCGGTCGAGGTCCCGGTCGAGCGTCTCCGGCACCGGCTGCGCTCGAGCAGTGCAGCTGGACGCGGCTCGGCCGCCCGACCGTAGGCTCGGGCCCGTGACCACGGAGCGCACCGACGTCCTCGTCGTCGGCGGTGGTCCCGTCGGCCTCTTCCTCGCCGCGCTGTTGGCTGCCCGGGGCATCGCCGTGCAGGTGTGGGAGCGTCGCCCCGGTCCACCCGAGGGCTCCCGCGCCATCGGCATCCACCCGCCGTCACTCGACGCCTTCGCCGCGATCGGGCTCGACGTCCCGGTGCTCGCCGAGGCCACCCTCGTGCGCACGGGCGTCGCGCGGAGCAGGGGGCGGACGCTCGGCACGCTGACCTTCGACAGCGCCTCGGACACCCACCCGTACGTCGCGACGCTCGACCAGCACCGCACCGAGTCCCTGCTGCGGGACCGGCTCGCCGCGTCGGACCGGGCAGCGCTGCGCACCGGGACGACGGTGACCGCCCTGTCCCGGCACCGTGACCACGTCGACGCGGTCGGCACCGGCCCGGACGGCGCACCGGTCACCGTCCGGGCGGCGTTCGTCGTCGGGGCCGACGGCGCACGGAGCGTCGTCCGTGACCTGCTCGGCATCGGCACCACCGGACGCGACTACCCGGACCGCTACGTGATGGGCGACTTCGCCGACCCCGAGGGCGCCGACGCACGGACCGCCGCCCTGGTGGACGTCGGCCCCGGAGGCGTCGTCGAGTCCTTCCCCCTGCCGCATGGTCGACGCCGGTACGTCGCCCTCGTGCCGGACTCGCTCGCGTTCGCCCCGAGCGGCGCGACCCCCGACCCTGAGACGGCGGCACGACTGGCCGCGATCGTCGCCGCACGCACCGGCGTCGTCCCGGATCCGTCCTCCTGCACGATGCTCAGCGGTTTCCGGGTGCGGCGCCGCGCGGCCGACCGCGTCGGGGTCGGCCGGGTCGTGCTCGTCGGCGACGCCGCCCACGAGATCAGCCCGATCGGCGGACAGGGCATGAACCTCGGCTGGCTCGACGCGGCCGAGCTCGCGCCGCTGCTCGCCGGCGCGGTCCGGACCGGCGTGCCCGGACCGTGGCCCGGGTACGCCGCCCGCCGGCAGGCAGCAGCCCGCCGTGCGGCCCGGCAGGCCGAGGCGAACATGGGGCTCGGTCGTCCGCTGGGTGCCGTCTCCACCATCGGACGGGAGGCGCTGCTCCGGACCGTCCTGTCGCTGCCGACCGCGCACGGCCTGGCCCGGCTCTACGCCATGCGCTGGGCCTGATGGCTCGCGTCGGCTCCGGGCGGCGCGGTGCGAGCCGCCCGGAAGCGCGTCAGGCGAGCCGCGCGGTGCGTCCCGCGCAGGAGTGCGTCAGGCGACGAGCCGCGCCCCGGCGAGCCCGAGCTCGACGACGAGCACCAGGGACGACGCGATGACGAGCCGGAACAGGGTCCGCGACGCCCGTCCCGCCAACACCAGCCGGACCCCCACCACGGCGAGCGCCAGCACGACGACCGCCCCGACCACGGCGAGCACGACCCCGACACCGCGGACCGGATCGTCGCCGAGCACCTGTCCGCCGAGCACCAGGCCGGCCGCGACGACGAGCGACCCGAACGCGACGACCCCGGCTCCCCGGAGCCCGAGGCGGTGCGGGAACCCACGGACCCCCGTGGCGGCGTCGTCGACCAGGTCGGGCAGGACGTTCGTGCAGTGGATCGCGACACCGAACACCGCGCCGGTGGCGATCGCCCACCACGCCGGCCACAGCTGCTCGGGGCCGGCGGCCACCGCGACCACGGGCAGCAGCCCGAACGCGACGACGAACGGCACGACCGACCACACGGTGCGCTTCAGCCCGGCGTCGTAGGCCCACCCGGCGGCGACGAGCACCAGGTGCGCCACGGCGGCGACGGGCCCGAGGAACAGCGAGAGGACCACGGCGGCACCGGCCGTCACGAACGCCGCCGTGCGGACCGTCTCGACCGCGATGAGTCCGCGGGCGACGGGCTTGTCGCTCCGGCCGACGGCGCGGTCGCGGTCCGCGTCGATCCAGTCGTTCGCCAGGCCGATCGACAGTTGCCCGGCGACCACCGTCAGCGCGACCAGGACCACGAGCCACACCGGGTGTCCGACGGCCGCGGCGATGACGGCGGCGAGCACCGTGACCGTGACCGTCGGGCCGGGGTGGGACGAGGCGAACAGCAGTCGCACCACGTGGGGGTCCCGGCCGGAGGTCACCCGGCCAGCGTACGGGCGGGGCGTGCCGGGCGACGCAGACTCCGACGGCCGAGCACGCCCGAGGCCAATGCGATGCCGAGCAGCACGACCAGTCCACCCACCGGCTCGTTCCACCGCACGCGCTCACCGAGCACGAGCACCCCGAGCGCCACGCCGACCACCGGCGTCAGGTAGGTGACCGTCGACGCCCGACCGGCACCCCACGCCTGCACCAGGCGCGTGTTCCACGCGTAGGCCAGCCCGGTGCCGACGCAACCGAGCGCGACCATCGCGGCCACGATCCTCCCGTCCAGCTGTACCGGGCCGGTGGCGATGGCGGGCGCGACCAACAGGAGCATGCCGGACGCCAGCGTGAGCTGCACCGTTGCGATCGTGACCGGGTCGTACGCGCTGCCCACCGCCACGCGCCGCAGGTAGGCGAGCCCGATGCCGTAGGAGGCGGTCATGCCGAGCAACGCCACCTGCCCCGGGACGCTCGCCAGGACGGCCGGGTCACCGAGCAGGTCCCACGGACCGACCAGCACCAGCACGCCCACGATGCCCACCACGATCCCGGCCACCTGCCGGCCCCGCAGCCGCTCGGAGGGCACGAGCACCGCGAGCGCGGCCAGCGTCATGATCGGGGTCGTCGCGTTGTAGATGCTCGCGAGCCCGGACGGCACGGTCTGCTCGGCCCACGCCATCAGCGACGACGGCAGGGCGTTCAGGAAGAACGCGACGACCGCCAGGTGCGCCCACACACGGGGCTCCCGCGGCCAGCGCCGACGGGTCGCGAGCAACAGCACGACGAGCGTCACGCCGCCCAGGACGGTCCGCACGGTGGCGACCTGCTGCGGTGCGAGTCCGTCGAGGCCGATCTTCGCGAAGAGGAAGCTCGAGCCCCAGGTGAGGGCGACGAGACCGTAGAGGAGGGCGTTCATGTGGCCTAGTGTCGAACCACCCACGCCCATGCGGCAAACGCATGGGGTTCATGTCGACATGAGGAGCACGCATGACCGTCTCGGTCCCCCAGCTCCGAGCGTTCGTCGCGACGCTCGACGCCGGGTCGTTCACGTCCGCTGCCTCCGTGCTCGGCGTCGGCCAGTCGGCCGTCTCGCACGCCGTCGCCGGGCTCGAGCGCGAGGTCGGCGGGCCGGTCGTCCGGCGCGGCGCGGTCGCCGTCCCGACTCCCCTGGGCGACCGCCTGCTCGCCCACGCCCGCAGCGTGCTCGCCTCGGTCGACGCCCTGGAGGCAGTGGTCCGGCCCGCAACAGCGCGCGGCACCGTGCGACTCGCGGCCGTCCCCACCGTCTGCCAGGGCCTGCTGCCGCGGCTCCGCGAGCTGTGGGCGGTGACGTTGCCCGACGTCGACGTGCAGGTCTACGAGGGCGACGACGACGAGATGCCCGAGTGGCTCGAGAGCGGCACCGTGGACGCCGCCGTGCTCGTCGACCCCGCGCCGGTGCCGGCCGGTGGCGTCGTCGTCGCCCGGGACGAGATGGCCGCCGTCGTCCGACGCGACCACCCGCTCGCCGAACTGCCCGCGCTCACGCTCGACGACCTGCACGAGGACGGCCTGGTCGCGGGCGGCGGCGGGTGCGAGTACCAGATCCAGAAGCTGCACGAGCTCGACGGACGCCCCTTCCGGTACGCCCACCGTGTGCGGGAGATGAGCACCATGTTCGGGATGATCGAACGGGGCGAGGGCGTCTCGATCGTGCCGACGCTCGGCCGGGTGGTGCTGCCGCCGGACCTCGTGATGGTGCCGATGGCGCGGCGACTCGAGCGGACCCTGGTGCTGAGCGGGCCGTCGTCGCGCGAGTGGCACCCGCTGGCGAGGGCGTTGGTCGACGCGGTCTGACGGCCCGCTGAACGGACGTCGACGGCCCCTCGGCAGGATGGACCGATGGCCGAGACGCACGTGAAGACCTTCACCACCCCGGACGAAGCCGCAGCCGAAGCCGCCGGGCTCCGGTGGCTCGCCGACGCCGAGGAGTCCGGCGGCACCAGGACCGCCCGGGTACTGGACCGCCCGAGCCCGACCGTGCTCGACCTCGAGCTGATCTCCGACGGCTCCCCCACCGCCGCACAGGCCGAGCGCTTCGGACGCTCCCTCGCGCACACCCACGCCGCCGGCGCCGACCACTGGGGCGCACCGCCCGCCGGCTGGACGAAGGGTTCCGCGCTCCGGATGGGGCGGTCCCGCACCCCGTTCGTCGACGCCGCGCACACACCGAGCACCTGGGGTGCGTTCTTCGCCGAGTACCGGATCCGCGACTTCGTCCGGCGCATCGTCGACGCCGGCGGGTTCGACCACGCCCAGGCGGCCGTGTTCGACCGGGTCGCCGCCCGGGTGCAGGACGGCACGCTCGGGTCGCCGCAGCCTGCACTCGTCGGGGACCGTCCCGCACGGCTGCACGGCGACCTCTGGGCCGGCAACGTGCTCTGGCCGACGGACGCGTCCGAACCGACCGGCGCGGTGCTCATCGACCCGATCGCGCACGGCGGGCACGCCGAGACCGACCTCGCGCTGCTCGGACTGTTCGGGCTGCCGCGCCTCGAGACGGTGCTCGCCGCCTACGACCGGGAGTCGCGGCTCGCCGACGGCTGGCAGGACCGCGTCGAGCTCCACCAGCTCGCGCCGCTGCTGCTGCACGTGTTCCTGTTCGGCGGGTCGTACACGGGGGCGGCGCTGCACGCGGCGCAGCGGTACGCCTGACCGCGCACGGTGCGAGGGGCGCGGCCGAACGGTGCGAGGTTCCGCACCCCGTGCGACCCCGCGTGCCTCGCACCGAGTGCGGAACCTCGCACCACGGCAGACCGCCCCTCGCACCACGGCAGACCGCCCCTCGCACGGTGCGAGGCTCGCACCGTGCATCCTTAGGCCGTGCACAGCCGGCGCAGTGCCGCGTTCGGGGAACGCCCCGGATGCTCATCGACATGACCACGTACCCGATACCCGTGACCGATCGACGCGATGCCGCGCGAACCGACGCGCAGGATCGGCGCCGCAAGCCGCTCGCCCGCCTGTTCCTCGGCGAGCGCGAGGACGCCCGCTGGCTCCGGCCGGCGTTCTGGGCGCTCCTCGCCGTGACCGCCGTGGTGTACCTCTGGGACCTCAGCGTCTCGGGGTACGCCAACAGCTTCTACGCCGCCGCCGTGCAGGCCGGCACGAAGTCGTGGGAGGCGTTCTTCTTCGGCTCCCTCGACTCGTCGAACTTCATCACGGTCGACAAGCCCCCCGCGTCGCTCTGGGTGATGGTGTTGTCCGCGCGGCTGTTCGGCTTCTCGAGCTTCAGCCTGCTGCTCCCCCAGGCGCTGATGGCCGTCGATTCGGTCGCGCTCGTGTGGGGCACGGTCCGCCGGACCCTCGCCCGCGTCGGCACCACCACCGCGAACGTCGGCGCGCTGCTCGCGGGCTTCGTCGTCGCGGCCACCCCGGCGGCGGCCCTGATGTTCCGCTTCGACAACCCGGACGCGATGCTCGTGTTCCTGATGACCGCCGGCGCGTACTGCACCGTGCGGGCGCTGCCGCGGGGCAGCTGGAAGTGGATCGCCCTGGCCGGGGTCGCCCTCGGCTTCGCGTTCCTGACGAAGATGCTGCAGGGGCTGCTCGTCCTGCCGGCCTTCGGCCTCGTCTACCTGTTCGCCGCCCGCACCACCTGGGGCAGGCGCGTCATCGGGCTGCTCATCGCCGCAGGCTCCCTCGTGGTGTCGGCCGGCTGGTGGGTCGTCGCCGTGTGGTTGTGGCCGGCGGAGTCCCGCCCGTACATCGGCGGTTCGACGAACAACACCGTCCTCGACCTGGTGTTCGGCTACAACGGCCTCGGTCGGATCTTCGGCGGCTCGGGCAACGGCGGCGGAGGCGGCGGCATGACCGGCGGCACTGCGGGTGGCTCGTTCGGTGGCTCGACGGGCCTGAACCGGCTGTTCTCGTCCGAGATGGGGCTCGAGATCTCGTGGCTCCTGCCCGCCGCGCTCATCGCGCTGGTCGTCGGCGTGGTCGTCGTCGGTCGTCGACACCTCGCCGATCCGGCCCGCGCCGGTCTCGTCCTGTGGGGCGGCTGGCTCCTGGTCACCGGACTCGTGTTCTCGTACATGTCCGGCACGATCCACCCGTACTACACGGTGGCGCTGGCACCGGCGATCGCCGGACTCGTCGGCACCGGCGGCGCGCTGCTCTGGCACGCACGAGCGCGCTTCGTCGGCCGGATCGGCCTCGCCGCGATGATCGGCACCACGGCCTTCTGGGGCTGGTGCCTGCTCAACGAGAACCCGACGTGGCTGCCCTGGCTCCGCTGGGTGATGCTGGCCGGCGGCCTGCTGTCCGCAGCGCTCGTCGTGATGGGCAGCGTCCCGTCACTCCGCAAGCTGGTCACGGTCGGCGTCCTCGCGGGCACCCTGTTCGGGCTCACCGGCACCACGGCCTACGCCCTCGCCACGACGACCGTCGCGCACTCCGGTTCGATCCCGAGCGTCGGTCCGGCGGGCAGCAGCTCCGGCGCGACGGGCGGCGGTGGCACGGGTGGCATGCCGGGAGGCACGGGGGGACCCGGCGGATCGGCCGCCGGTTCCGACAGTGACGGCTCCACCACCGACGACGGCTCCCAGCAGGGTCCCGGCGGCACCCCGCCGGAGGGCATGACCGGCGAGGCGCCGGGCAACTCCGCCGGCGGCACCACCGAGGGCTCGACCGACGGCGCTCCCAGCGGCACCGGGGGCGGCATGGGCGGCGAGGGGTCGACGACCTCGTCGGCCCTGCAGAAGCTGCTCGAGGCGTCCGACGCGAAGTGGGCGGCCGCCGTCAACGGATCGCAGTCGGCCGCGCAGCTCGAACTCGACACCGACACCGCCGTGATGGCGATCGGCGGCTGGTCGAGCGACCCGGCACCCACGCTCGCCCAGTTCAAGGCGTACGTCGCCGACGGGGACATCGGGTACTACGTCTCCTCCGGCTCCGGTGGCGGCGGCATGGGCGGCGGTTCGTCCACGGCCTCGGCGATCCAGGAGTGGGTCGCGGCGAACTACGAGTCGACCACGGTCGGCGGGCAGACCGTCTACGACCTGAGCACCACGAAGTGATCGACGACGAGGGCGCGGTGGATAGGCTCGCGGACGTGACCGGCCAACCGCTGCAGCGCACCGACGGCACCCCCGTCCGCGCCCTCGTCGTCGACGACGAGCACGCCCTGGCCGACGCCGTCGCCCTCGCGTTCGAGGGGGACGGCTGGGCCGTGCGGGCGGTTCACCGTGGCCGTGACGTCCTGTTCGCCGCGCGGGAGTTCCAACCCGACGTCATCGTCCTCGACGTGATGCTGCCGGACATCGACGGCTTCGAGGTGCTCGAGCGGCTCCGCGACTCCCGCGACACCGTCCGTGTGCTGTTCCTCACCGCGCGCGACGCCCCGGAGGACCGGCTCGCCGGGCTCACCGGCGGCGGGGACGACTACCTGACGAAGCCCTTCGGCATCGACGAGCTGCTCGTCCGGGCGCGGATCCTCGCACGGACCTCCGCTCGGGTCGCAGCGGTGGGCGGGAGCGCCGAGGTGGTGGTCGGTGACCTCCGCCTCGACGAGGACGCCCGCGCCGTCAGCCGTGCCGGCGAACCGATCGAGCTCACACCGACCGAGTACGAGCTGCTGCGGCACCTGGCGCGGAACGCCAACCGGGTGCTCTCGCGGGAACAGCTGCTCGCAGGCGTCTGGGGGATGGACTTCGGGTCGTCGTCGAACCTGGTCGACATGTACGTGTCGTACCTGCGGAAGAAGCTCGACGCCGGACGCGAGCCGATGCTGCAGACCGTGCGCGGGGCAGGGTACGTCTTGCGGCCGACGACGTGAGCCGATCGACGAAGGCGATCCGGGCCCGTCCGACCCGCGCCGGTCGGGTGCCGTCGTTGCGGTGGCGGGTCGTGGCTGCCGTCGCGCTCCTGCTCGTCGCGACGAACGTCGTCGTCGGAGCGGTGACCGTCGTCGCGTTCCGGGGGTACCTGGTCGACCGCCTCGACGCGGAGCTGTCGGCGGCGGCGAACCGGACCGTCGGTGGCCGGGACGGTGCGGACGCGCCCACCGGCCCACCGCCCGAGTCGTCGTCGGGATCGTCATCGGGATCGTCGTCGGACCGCCCGGATCCGGACAACGCCTTCATCGGAGCGCCCGGGCAGTCCGCCGGCACCGTCGTCGCGATCGTCCGCGACGGCGACGTGGTGCTCGGCGGGTACACCGACAGCGACGGCGACCAGCACGGGCTGTCGTCGGCGCAACGGAAGACGCTCACCGCGGTCGACAGCGGCGCCGACCCGGCGACGATCGACCTCGGCTCGCTCGGCACCTACCGGGTGCAGGCGGTCGGGGACGACGGCGACGTGTTCGTCACCGCACTCCCCCTCGGCGACCTGAACGCCGCCATCACCCGCCTGTTGCTCGTCATCGGGATCGTCACGGTGCTGGGCCTCGTCGTCGCTGCGTGGGCCCTCGCACTGCTCGTGCGGCGGTCCCTCCGACCGCTCGAACGCGTCGCCGCGGTCGCCTCCGGGGTGACCGCTCTCGACCTCGAACGCGGCGACACCGACATCCCGGTGCGGGTCGCCGACGCCGACCTCACCGCGAACCGCGAGGTCGGGCAGGTCGGCACTGCGCTGAACCGGCTGCTCGGGCACGTCGCCCGAGCCCTGACGGTGCGCCGCGACGCCGAGGCCGGCATGCGGACCTTCGTCGCCGACGCCTCGCACGAACTGCGGACGCCGATCGCGACGGTCCGGGCCTACGCCGAGCTGACCGCGCGCTCGTCGGACCTCGACGCGATCCACCGGAACGTCGACCGGATCGGCCGGGAGGCCGTGCGGATGGGCGACCTCGTCGAGGAGCTCCTGCTGCTCGCGCGGCTCGACGCGACGGCCCTGGCGTCCGGGGCTCCGGTGTCCCCGCTCGTGCGCGAACCCGTCGACCTGACCTCGATCGTGGTCGAGGCGACGATGGACGCCCGAGCCACCGCTCCCGGGCACCGGTGGACCCTGCAGATCGTCGACGACCACCCGCTGACCGTGACGGGCGACGCGGAGCAGCTGCGCCGCGTCGTGACGAACCTGCTCGCGAACGCCCGGACGCACACCCCGACCGGGACCGCGGTGGTGGTGTCGTTGCAGCGGGTGGGGCCGTCCGGAGCCGGTGCGGCCGCTCGCCTCGTCGTGGCCAACGACGGGCCGGTGATCCCGGCGGAGGCCGTGCCGACGCTGTTCGACCGGTTCACCCGGGGCGAGGCGTCTCGGACCCGTGCGCAGGGCCAGGGGACGAGCGGCCTCGGGCTGGCGATCGTGCAGGCCGTGGTGTCGTCGCACGGCGGGAGCGTGCGGGTGGCCTCCGGCCCCGGTCGGACGGCGTTCACGGTGGACCTGCCGGGGCCGCCCGACGTGCTCGCCGAGCTCGTCCCGCTCGCCGACTGAGGCGGAGGGTGGCACACCTTCGCGGCGCTGGACCGATCGTCAGACGATCGTCCAACGTCCGGGCCGAACGCGTGCGACCCGGCACCCGACGACACAGGCTGGGTCCTGTCCGAGCTGGACGACCCACACGGGTCACCACCGCAGAGATGGGAACACGATCATGAACTCGTTCAAGCGCAAGTCCGTCAAGCTCCTCGCCGGCACCGCACTCGGTGGCGCCGTCATCGCCGGGGCGTTCGTCGCGGCACCGGCACAGGCCGCCGAGCCCGCACCGAGCACCTCGGCCTCCGTCGGCGGCAACGTCAACGTGAACCTCGACCCGGTCGCGATCGTCAACGCGATCAAGGACGCCGTGAACGACCAGAGCGACCGCGGCGGCGCCGTGCAGGCCGCGCTCGACGTCGGCTACTGGAACGCCGGCAACCCCGATCGCCTCACCGTCGCGGTGGTCAACAAGAACCAGGACATCACGGTGTCCGGCGACGTCGCCGACGCCCAGTCGATCGACATCAAGGGCGGCAACTACGTCATCTACTGGTTCAAGGGCCCCGGCTCGATCACGAACAACGGTGACGGTGGCTGGCTGAACTGGGGTGCGTTCGGCAACATCGAACGCATCGACAACGTCATCCACGTGAACGGCGGCTGATCTGCCGGCGCTGATCTGCCGGCGCTGATCCGTCGGCGCTGCACCGACGCCCCCGGGGACCACGGTCTCAGGGGGCGTCGTCGTGCGTGGCGGGACGCTCGGCGGCCGGCTCGATCGCCGGGGGCCAGGTCCGTGCTGCACCGCGGACCTCGCGCCGTGCACGGATCCACCCCTTCACGAAGGCGACCGACACCAGCGCCGTCCGGTTCGGCGCCTTCCACGCCTTCATCAGCCGTCCGAGGTGCCACGCGACGGCTTGGCGGCTGTAGGCCGTCTCCTTCGCGATCTCGTCGTTGGAGAGCCCCTGCGCGGCGAGCGCGAGCATCTGCTCCTCGGTCTCGTCGAGGCCGGGCGCACGGGCGACGAGGTCGATCTCCCCGGTGGTGACCGCCGCCGCGGACTCGCCCGCCGATCGCCGTCGCTGCTGGGCCCAGGCCTCGGCCCAGCACGAGCCGAGTTCGTGGGCGACGAGCGAGGCGCGGCTCATCGCGAGCATCGTCCGGCCGGCGTGGTCGAGCGTGACGGCGTGGTCGCGGGTGGCCGTGTGCATGACGAGGGCGAAGACCCGGATCGCCGGCAGGGCCCCGCGGAGCACGACCGACACGTCGACACGGGGGTCCTGGGCGCTCGCGGCCGCCACCGCGCGCAGCTGGGCGAGGCACTCGCGGTCGACGGGTTCACCGCGCTCGACGGCACGCAGCGCGGCCGGGAGCACGAGCGGGACGATCTCGGCGTACCGGCGTCGCAGCCAGTCGTGGCCGTCTGGTCGGATGCCGTGCAGCGGAGGCGTGAGCAGGAGCTCCTCGAACTCCGGACACCGCTCGTCGAGCGCCAGGCCGAGCCGCTCCCCCGGGAGCAGCACCGCCGATCGGTGTGCGTCGTCGCGCTCGGTCGTCATCGTCCGTCGACCGTATCCGCGCGACACCTGTCGTGTTCGACCGTGACGTGAACGGTCACCGAACGCCGTTCTTACCGGGAGCACAGCGCACTGCCTCGGTCCGCATGTGCCCGCTGCCGAGCATGAGCGGCATGACGGAGACGAACCAGACCCTCGACATCGACATCGTCGTCCCCTGCTACAACGAGCAGGACACGCTCGCGGCCCACGTGCGCCGCCTGCACACGTTCTGCCGGACGTCGTTGCACCACACCTGGCGGATCACGATCGCCGACAACGCCTCGACCGACGACACCGCGCGGATCGCCGACGACCTGGCCGCCATGCTGCCCGGCGTGCACGCGGTCCACCTGCCCGAGAAGGGTCGTGGGCGGGCACTCAAGGCCGTGTGGGGTGCATCTCCGGCGACGGTGCTCGTGTACGTCGACGAGGACCTGTCGACGGACCTCGCGGCACTCGAGCCGCTCGTGGCACCGCTGCTCTCCGGGCACTCCGACCTGGCGATCGGCACGCGGTTGGCGGACTCGTCGCGGGTGGTGCGGGGCAGCAAGCGCGAGTTCATCTCCCGCTCGTACAACCTGCTGCTCCGCACGACGATGGGGGTGTCGTTCTCGGACGCCCAGTGCGGGTTCAAGGCGGTCACGAAACGGGCGGCCGACCAGCTGCTGCCGCTGTGCGAGGACGACGCGTGGTTCTTCGACACCGAGATGCTCGTGCTCGCCGAGCACGCGGGCCTCCGGATCCACGAGGTGCCGGTGGACTGGGTCGACGACGTGAACTCGTCGGTGCAGATCGCCTCGACCGCCACCGAGGACCTCAAGGGCATGTGGCGCGTCTCGCGGGGCATCGCCAGCGGGCGGGTGCCGGTGGGTGCCGTGTACGAGACCATCGGCCGCCGTCCGTTCACGCCACCGCACGTCGGGTTCCTCGGGCAGGTGCTGCGCTTCGGCGCCATCGGGGTGCTGTCGACCGTCGCGTTCGCAGTGCTGTACGCACTGTTCCGTCCGGCGATCGGGGCGCAGACGGCGGACTTCACCGCCCTGTTGCTGACCGCGATCGGCAACACCGCACTGAACCGGCGCTTCACCTTCGGCCTCCGCGGGCGGGCCGGGGCGGGGCGGCACCACGTGCAGGGGCTGGTCGTGTTCGGCATCGCCTGGGCGATCACGTCGGGGTCCCTGGTCGTGCTGCACAGCAGCGTGCCGGGAGCGTCGCACGGTGCCGAGATCCTGGTCTTGACGGCCGCCAACCTGGTCGCGACCTGCGTCCGGTTCGTGCTGTTCAAGGCGTGGGTGTTCCGCAGCGGCCGCCGTCGCCCGGAGCTCATCCGCGCCGGTACGACCCCCGCCGCCGACGCCAGCACGGCGGTGACGGAGCCGATCACCGTCGACGAACGGACCGGCGAGCGCGCGGCCTGACACCGTGCCGGGCTGGCCACTCGGTGCGGGGTCGTTCGGCACGTGCGGTCCGCCGCACCGCGCGGTGTTGCGTGGGCGGTATACCGCGCCGTAGCATCGCCGTACCGCACCACAACCCCACAGGGCCCGACTGCCAACACCGGTCCGCCCGCGGCGAGCGCTCCATCGATGCAGCCTGGCCGTCCGCTGCCGGCAACGCCCCACTGGACCCGCACACGTGAACCCCACCTCCTTCGGTCTCTACGACCCTGCCCGCGAATCGAGCGACTGCGGCGTCGGTTTCATCACCCGACTCGACGGCACGCCCCACCACGACGTCATCCGCAAGGGCGACGAAGCGCTCTGCGCCATCCCCCACCGCGGCGGCAAGTCCGCCGAGGGTGTCGGCGACGGCGCCGGTGTGAGCATCGACCTGTCGGTGGAGTTCTTCAGCGCCATCACCGGCCAGGAGCTCCGCGCCGGTCACTTCGGTGTCGCGAACTGCTTCGTGCCGAGCGGCGAGGGTGTGACGGCGGACGCCGAGCGCGCCCGTGCGCAGCAGACCGTCACGGACGCCATCGAGCAGCAGGGCTTCGAGCTGCTCGTCGTCCGCGACGTCCCGGTGGACCACTCCGTCGCCCGCCCCGAGGCCGAGCAGTACCAGCTGCCGATCGTGCAGTGGGTCTTCCGCGCGCCCGAGCAGTGGGACCGCACCGAGGTCGACGCGGCGGCGAACCGTGCCCTGCTCGCGATCGAGTCGGTGTCCTACGGCGAAGCCGCCGAGCAGCGCGCCGAGCACGCGGCCCTGTACCCGCTGTCGCTCAGCGCCCGGACCCAGATCCTGAAGGGCCGCCTGAACTCGGGCGAGGTCATCGGGTACTTCACGGACCTGCGAGACCCGCGTCACTCGGTGCGGACGCTGTACTTCCACACCCGGTTCTCGACGAACACCGAGCCGCACCCGACGATGGCGCAGCCGTTCCGGCTGATGGCGCACAACGGCGAGCTGAACACCGACCGGAAGAACCGTCTGTCGGACGAGGCACTGGCGCGTGCCCGCACCCGCAGCATCGTCCGCCCGCCCGGGCAGTCGGACTCGAGCCGCCTCGACCAGACGCTGCAGAGCCGCGTGTTCGACGACGGGCTCGAGATCGTCGAGGCCGTGGTCTCGCTCATGCCGCCGGCGTGGGAGAACGACCGCACGCTGACCGCCGACGTGCGGGACATGCTCGAGTACTTCTCGCTGTACGAGGAGAAGAACGACGGCCCCGCCGCCGTGATCTTCAGCGACGGCGACGTGGTCGGCGCGCGCCTGGACCGCCTGGGGCTGCGTCCGCTGCGCACCGTCGAGACCACCGAGTACCTGATGGTGTCGTCCGAGGCCGGTCAGGTCACGTTCGACGCCGACGAGGTCGTGCACCGCGGCCGCATCGAGGCCGGCGGCATGCTCGTCGTCGACCACCGCACCGGGACCCGGATGCGCACGGACGAGGTGCTGCGCATGCTCGCGGCCCGCCGCGACTACGGCACGCTGCTCGACGCGGCCCGTGTGAACCTCGACGACCTGCCCGCGCCCGCGTACGACCGCACCAGGAACACCCTGGGCTACGCGGGTGACCTGTCGCTCGCCGGCCGGTACGTGGCGTACTCGCTGAACCAGGAGAGCTTCCGGTTCATGCTCGACCCGATGCTGCAGAACGGCTCGGAGCGGATCTCGGCGATGGGCTACGGCAACGCCATCAACGCCCTGAGCGACACCGAGGGCGGCATGGCGAAGTACTTCTCGCAGCGCTTCGCCCAGGTGACGAACCCGCCGCTCGACTCGATCCGCGAAGCCGACGGGATGAGCATGCGCGTGGCGCTCGGCGCGAAGCCGGACGGCACGGGTTCGACGAGCCGCCAGCTCGTCGTGCAGTCGCCGATCCTCGGCCACCTGGACATGGTGCGCCTGCGCGACCAGGACATCGTGCCGCTCGAGCGCTTCGACATGCTCTACGTGCCGGTGCTCGGCGACGAGCAGGCGAACGCGGACGCCGTGCGCGACGCCGTGGACGCCCTGTGCGACGCCGTGGAGCAGTTCGCGGGGACGTCCGGCGGCATCGCCGTGCTGACCGACCGCGAGGTCTCGTCGACCCGTGCGCCCCTGCCCGTGATCCTGGCCGTGGCCGCCGTGAACCAGCGGCTCATCGAGACCGGGTTGCGCCTTCGGGTGTCCGTCGTCGCTGAGAGCGGTCAGCTGCCATCGTCACACCACGTGGCGACGGCCCTGGGCTTCGGCGCCTCGGCTGTGTACAGCTTGAGCGCGCGCCTGCGTGCCGAGGAGAAGTACCCCGCGGCGCCCGCCCCCGCTGGCGAGCTCACCGCGACGGACCTCGCGCTGAAGCAGTTCCGCAAGGCCGCCGAGAAGGCGCTCGCGAAGACCATGGGCCGCGTCGGCCTCTGCACCGCCGAGAGCTACATCGGTGGCGCGTTCTTCGAGCCGAACTACCTGGACACCGGCGACGACGTCCTGGCTCGGGTGTTCCCGCACATGCAGGCGCCGGTCGGCGGTGTCGGCTTCGCCCGCATCGCCCAGGCGGCGACGGACTGGCACGAGCGTGCCCGCTCGGTCGCGGCCGAGGGCCAGGTCCCCCTGCTCGGCCTGTTCAAGGAGCGTTCGGACGGTGCCGGCCACTCGTTCGGCGTCGCGAGCGTCCGCGGGTTCGGCGGGATGACCGAGGAGCGTCCGTCCTTCGAGCGCTCCGGCGACTCGGACGCGCTGCGCCTGCTGACGCTCGGCCAGCTCGACGACTCGTTCGGCATCACCGACGCCGCGTACCGCAACACCGGGTACGACCGCCTCAGTGACACCGAGATCGACCAGCACCGGATCACGCCGGGCTACGTCACGTTCCTGCAGACCACGCACGACGAACGGTCGCGCCGCCCCGCTGCGCTCCGCGACGTGCTCGCGCTGCCCGCGGACGTCACCGGCATCGACACGGCCGAGGACTTCGCCCGCGAGCTGGGTCGGTTCTCGACGACCGGCAACGCCAGCGTCACCGTGCGCGGGCTGTCCGGCTCGCGTCCGGCGTTCTCCGACGAGCTCCCGGGAGGCACGGAGCGGTTCCGCCTGGAGCTCGCGTCGACGGGCGCCACGGGTGCACTGCGCCACCAGGCCCTGGCAGACGGCCTCGGGCTGCTGTACCCGGGCCAGGTCGACGTCGACTCCGTCGACGACACCCAGGTGACGCTCCGCGCCACCGGCGCGGCCGTCGGGCTGCTCGCCCTGCTCGAGAGCGCGCCCGACAGCGTCGAGCTCGACGAGGTCCAGCCGGCACACGAGATCACCCGGACCCTGGCGTCCGGCGCGATGAGCCACGGCGCCCTCGTCGCCACCGCGCACGAGGCGGTGGCGCACGGCACGAACATGGTCGGCGGCATGTCGAACAGTGGTGAGGGCGGCGAGCACCACTCCCGCTACGGCACCATCCGCGGCTCGCGGATCAAGCAGTTCGCCTCGGGTCGCTTCGGCATCTGGGCGGGCTACCTCGCCGACCCCATGCTCGAGGAACTCGAGATCAAGATCGGTCAGGGCGCGAAGCCCGGCGAGGGCGGTCAGCTGCCCGCGCCGAAGGTCACGGTGGACATCGCCGCGGCCCGTGGTGGCACGCCCGGCGTCGAGCTCATCTCGCCGCCGCCGCACCACGACACGTACTCGATCGAGGACCTGGCGCAGCTCATCCACGACTGCAAGGCCGCCCGCGTCCGGGTGATCGTGAAGCTCGTGTCCTCCGAGGGCATCGGCACCATCGCGGTCGGCGTCGCCAAGGCCGGCGCGGACGTCATCAACGTCGCGGGCAACACCGGTGGCACCGGCGCCGCGGCCGTCACGAGCCTGAAGTACGCGGGACGTTCGGCGGAGATCGGCGTCGCCGAGGTCCACCAGGCCCTCGTCGCGAACGGCCTGCGCTCCAAGGTCACGCTCCGTTGCTCGGGCGCGCACCAGACCGGGTCCGACGTCGTGACGAGCGCCCTGCTCGGCGGCGACAGCTTCGAGTTCGGCACGACCGCGCTCATGATGCTCGGCTGCGTCATGGCGAAGAACTGCAACGTGAAGTGCCCGGCCGGCCTCACCACGAACGCCGAGGCGTTCGAGGGCGACCCGCGTGCACTCGCGCAGTACCTGCTCAACATCGCCCACGACGTGCGGCAGATCCTGGCCCGCCTCGGCCTGCGCTCCCTGCGCGAGGCACGGGGTCGCACCGACCTGCTGCAGCTCCTCGACCACCCGGCGAGCGTCGGCCGTCTGGACGCCCGCGCCCTGCTCGCGCAGGTGCCGGAGAAGGTCGTGACGGACCCGGAGTACCTGGAGAAGGACTTCCACACCGACGACGCACTGCTCGAGCGCATCCGCACGGCGCTGGTCGACCACGCCCAGGAGCACGTGCTCGTGCACGGCGTCCTGCTCGGCAACAGCGACAAGTCCGTCGGCGGTCAGCTCGGCATCGACGTCGAGCGCCTGCTCAACCACGAGCTCCGCGCCGAGGACGTCCAGGGGCTGCCCGCCGTGGCGACCGACGACCGCGGGCGCCGCCGGCTGGTCGACGGTGCGGTCACGATCCGCACCCAGGGCTCGGCCGGGCAGTCGTACGGCGTGTTCAACAACGACGGCATAGTGCTCGAGCACACCGGCACCGCGAACGACGGCGTCGGCAAGAGCCAGAGCGGCGGTCGGATCATCGTCCGTGCACCGGGCGGCGGCAGTGCCGACCAGGGCGGGAACGTGCTGATCGGCAACTTCGCGCTCTTCGGGGCCACCGGCGGCCGCACGTTCGTCGAGGGCGAGGCCGGAGACCGCTTCGCCGTGCGCAACTCCGGCGCCACGGCCGTGGTCGAGGGCGTCGGCGACTTCGGGTGCGAGTACATGACCGGCGGTGCCGTGTTCAACCTCGGCGCGTTCGGCAAGGGCCTCGGCAACGGCATGTCCGGCGGGTTCCTGTACCAGTACGACCCGTCCGGTCAGGTCGCCGAGCGCGCCAGCACCGACTCGCTCCTCGTGTTCCCGGTGACCGACACCGAGCGCGGAGCGTTCCACGAGGCCGGCGCGCGACTGCTGCTCGAGTGGCACCTCGAGGCGACCGGGTCGGCGCTGGCCGAGCGGCTGCTCGCCGACTGGGAGACCACCCGGCAGCACGTGTTCGTCGGCATGCCGCGCGCGCTCCTGCTCTCGCAGGACGCCGGCGAGATCCTCGCGGCCGCCACCCGCCCCGAGCTGCTCGACGAGCTCGCGACCTCGATCGCCACGGACAAGCTCCGTGCGTTCAAGGTCGACTACCGCGACCAGCGCACCGTCCTCGACGGCCGTGCCCCGGCGCTCGGCGACCAGGGCGACGACATGTTCTCGCTGCTGTCGTCGTACACGGTGCTCGGCGTCGCCCAGGACGTCGCCCTCGAGCGCGTCCCCGGTGCGGGTGCGAACGACCCCCGCGTCACCGAAGCGGTGAAGAACCTCGTCCTGACCGAGGACTTCTCCGTGAAGCAGCGCGTCGTGAAGTACCTGCGCGGCACGCTCGACCGGTTCGCGGACGACCAGCTCGCGACGCTCATCGCGATCAAGCGGCTCGACGACTACAAGCGTGCGCTCACGCAGCGGAACAACCGCAGCATGGACGCACCGGGCACCACGGGGTGGATCATGCACCAGAACGCCAAGAACGACGGACGCGTCCGCGAGGCCCGCTTCGACGAGCTGCTCGCCACCGCGGCGCTCGAGGACATCGCCCGCCGTGCACCCCAGGCGCCGACCGAGGCGGTGTCCGCGTGAGCCTGCTCCCCCCGACCGGATCGCTGATCCCCGTCGACGCACCGTTCTCGGCCGCCCAGGAGTCCTGGCTGGCCGGGTTCATCGCGGGCATCGCCGCCGCCGGCAAGAAGGCGTCCGGCGCCGCCCCCACGACGACGATCGACGTGCTGTTCGGCACGCAGACCGGCAACGCGGAGTTCCTGGCCGACGAGCTCGTCGCCGGGGCGAAGGCCCGTGGGCTCGGCGGCCGTGCCGCCGCGCTCGACGCCGTCACCCCGGAGCAGCTCGCCGGGATGACCCACGTGCTCGTCGTCACCTCGACGTACGGCGAGGGCGAGATGCCCGACAACGCCGGCCTGTTCTGGGACGCGGTCCAGGCGCCCACCGTGCCGCGGCTCGAGGGGCTGCAGTACGCGGTCCTCGGCCTCGGGGACACCAGCTACGACGAGTTCTGCCAGGCCGGCAAGCTCCTCGACACCCGCTTCGAGCAGCTCGGCGCGACCCGGGTGCACGACCGCGTGGACTGCGACGTCGACTTCGAGGACGCCGCCGCACTCTGGAGCGCCGCCGTGCTCGACCGGCTCGCTGCCGAGGCCGGCGCGACCGGCGCACCCGGCGCGACCACGGGCAGTGGTGCCGGCGACGGTGCCACCGCGACCGGCGGGGCGGGCGCGGGCCGTGCCTCCCGGCCGGGGTCGCAGTGGAACAAGCGCAACCCGTACCCGTCACGGCTGGCCGAGAACCGGCTGCTCTCCTCGCCGCGCAGCGCGAAGGAGATCCGGCACTACGAGTTCGACCTCGGCGACTCCGGCATCCAGTACGCCGCCGGCGACGCGCTGGCGGTCGTGCCGGTCAACGACGAGGTCTTCGTCGCGGAACTGCTCGAGCAGGTCGGCGCGAACGGCGGCGAGTCGTTCGACGGCCGACCGATCACCGAGGTCCTGCGGAACGACCGTGAGATCCGCACGCCGTCGAAGGACCTCATCGCGGACCTCGTGCAGCGCGCCCCGGCGAGCGAACTCGCCGCGGTCGTCTCGCACGGCGACAAGCACGAACTGGACCGCTGGCTGTGGGGCCGTGACGTCCTCGACCTGCTGCGCGACGCCGGACCGGCCGCTCCCGGGCTCGACGAGCTGCTGCCGAACCTGCGCGCGCTGCAGGCACGCCAGTACTCGATCTCGTCGAGCCCGCTGGCGCACCCGGACCGCATCCACCTGACCATCGCGTCCGTCCGGTACGGCGACCCGCACCGGATGTACGCCGGCGTCGCGTCGACGTTCCTGGCCGACCGGGTCGCCCCCGACCAAACGGTCGACGTCTACCTGCAGCCGAACGCGTCGTTCGGCGTGCCGGCGGACGCGTCCGCGCCGATGATCATGATCGGTCCGGGCACCGGCATCGCCCCGTTCCGCGGGTTCCTGCACGAGCGGGCCGCGGCCGGTGCGACGGGGCGCAACTGGCTGTTCTTCGGCGACCAGCACCGCGACACCGACTTCGTCTACCAGGACGAGCTCACCGAGCTGCAGGAGCAGGGCGTGCTGAACCGCCTCGACCTGGCGTTCTCACGCGACCAGGCCGAGAAGGTCTACGTGCAGACGCGGATGCGCGAGCAGTCCGCCGAGCTGTTCGCCTGGCTCGAGGACGGCGGCCACGTGTACGTGTGCGGCGACGCCTCGCGGATGGCGAAGGACGTCGAGGCCGCGCTGCTCGACGTCATCCGCACCGGCCGCGGGCGGGACGAGGACGACGCGCTGTCGTACCTCGCCGACCTGCGCCGCACGAAGCGGTACGTCCGCGACGTCTACTGAGCCAGCAGCCCACGCCCGATCCGGGCAGCAGGACGCCCCGGCAGCGGAACCCGAATCCGACAGCCGGGGCGTCCTGTGGAGGGTGCCGGTCAGTGAGGCCTGACCGACGAGCCCAGTGGCGTGACGCAAGGACCCGGGTGCGATGACCCGGCCTCCTGGACGACGAGTCTCCTGATCCGGGACTCCCGTCGTGCACGCCGCTCGATCGCCGATGGTTGGTCGGCGCCGGGCGCGCACTGCGTCACGGTCATTCGGGTCCCCCTCCTGCCGCGGTTCGTCGCCGTCACCGGCTCCCTGGATGCCGGCCCGAAGGGACGACTCTGATCCGCGGTACAGAAACGGTACGACGATCACCGGGTCTTCGGAACCCGTTGACGGGAATCACTCAGCCGTGCTACCGCTCGGTGTCCCCGAAGCGTCGTCGGCGTCCCCCGGGGCGACCGCTCGCGACCACGCCGAGTCGGCCGCCGTGCTCGTGTCCGGCGGCTCCGGCGTCAGGACGAGCCCCGAACCCGACGTGGCCGAGGCGTAGAGGTCCTCGAGCCAGCTGCGGTTGATCGACGGCACCCGGCTGCCGGAGAACTTGAAGTGCAGGCTGACGTTCGGGTTCAGCCAGATCGTGCTGCGACCGTTGCCGTGGATGACGTCGTCCTTCCACGAGAACGCGAACCGGTGCTCGCGTCGGAGCATGTTCACGATCACGATCTGCAGGTGTGTCATGGCGCGGTCGTCGATGCGGAGGTCGAGCGGCTGGCCGTCGTAGATGAGCTGACCCATGGCCCCTTCTACTCCATGGTGCCGGTGTGCCCGAGCGATCTCGCCCAGGTCGTGATCGTGGTGTCGAACCAGACGGCGTCGACGTTCCGTTCCCAGGCGTGCTCGGCGGGCTCGCTCACCGCCAACGTCACGGTGTCGGGGTGCGCGTCGGCGAACGCCCGGCTGACGGCGAACGGCACGGTGGTGTCCCCCGACGAGTGGATGAGCAGGGTCGGCGGCAGGCTCCGCGGCGCGTGCAACCAGGAGAGCGCGCGGACGTCCACGGATGATCGGAGCCCGACGAGGCGGCACACCAGCGGCAGTGCCATCGCCCGGAGCGCAGCACCGACGACGAACCCGGGGAGCCCGGCACGACCGGCCTGTGAGCGCACCGTGGTCGCCCAGTCGAGCGCCGGCGACACGAGGACCAGTCCCACGAACCGGTCGCGGTGCGCCGATCGGGCGAGCAGCTCGTGGGTGATCGTCGCACCCATCGACCACCCCACGATCACGAGCCGTTCCGCGCCGTTCGCGACGGCGTGGTCGAGTGCGGCCTCGACGTCGGGCCACTCGCGGGCGCCGAGGTGCGAGGCACGGCCCTGCCAGGGCGCCTCGCCGTCGCCGCGGAACGACGGGACGATCGAGGTCCAGCCGGCCTCGAGCGCCGCCGGCACGGTCCGGAGCGCCGTCACGCGGGTGGTGCGGATGCCGTGCACGTGGACGGCCCACGTCGTGGCGGCGGGCACGTCGGCGGCGGGCGGCGCATCGGCGGCGGGTGCGGGTGCGGGCGCGGGCGCGGGGCCACCGGGCCGGATGACCCACGCCGGCGCCGGGCCCACGGGCGTCGGCAGGTCGACCTCCGCCCAGTCGACGTCCATCGCGGCGGGGTCCGGGTGCACGTGCCCGCTCCACCGCACCCGTGTCGACACGTCACCCGTCGTCCGGACCACCGCACGCCGGACGGTGCCGGCGGCCTCGTCGACGTCGAGCACCGGCCCGACCGTGGTGTGCCCGGTGCCGTCGTGCCACAGGCCGTACTCCCCCGGGCGGACGGTGTCGTCGGTGATCGGGAGCCGGATCGAGTCGTCGGTCGTCTCGAGCACCGGGGTCCAGCGGTCGCCGCCGGGCAGCACGATCTTGCCGACGACCTTCCGCACCACGAGCAGGAACGCCGCCGCCAGCGCGACGAGCGAACCGAGCACCCACCAGACGATCGTCATCGCATCAGCCTCCGAGACTGCGGGTCAGGGTCAGTTCCGCCGAGCGCACCTGGGCGAGCTCGGAATCGTCGAGGGTCCGGCCCTGCACCTCGGCGTCGCGGATCGCGATGACGAGGTCGTAGGTCCGCGCCTGCACGTCGCCGTCCCGTTCGACGGCGCGCAGCTCGTGGCGCCGGGCGATGCGGCGGAGCAGCCGGTGGTGCCGACGGCACGTCACGTCCCGCCACCACCGCCGGAACGTCAGGGACGCCATCGCGACGACGATGAGGACGATGCCCAGGTAGAACGGCGGGTCGAAGCCCAGACGGAGTCCGTCGCGCAGCGGAGCGGGGAACCACCCGAAGTGGTCGGCGGTGAGGGAGAGCAGCTCGTCGATGCTCGCGATGACCACGAGCGAGAGACCCACCCGGAAGACCACGAGCGCGACCGGGTTCCGCAGCACGCCGTACCGGAGCGTCGCGGCGGCGATCACGCCGACACCCACCATGTAGACCGACCCGTAGAGCCACATCGCCGGCTGGTGGATCTCCCGCACGATGAAGTGGAAGTCCGTGCCACCCCGGTCGCGCACGGCGAAGAACGGGACGGCGAAGGCCACGACCACCACGAGGAGCGCCAGCGGGCTCGCCAGCCCCGGCCGTTTCGGCAGGTCGGACGTGCTCGCCCGGAGCATCAGCCAGAAGGCCGCCGTGGCGCACACGTTCTGCACCAGGTTGATGAGGTTCGTGCCCCCGAGGGCACCGTCGAGCACGGTCTGCGGCACGACGCTGCCGAGCGTCAGCAGCCCGAGCGCACCGACGCCGGTCGCACCCCAGGCTGCGCGGCCACGCGGGTTCCGCAGCACGTAGGGCGTGCGGGCGAGGAAGATCAGCGCCGCGCACCAGAAGGCGGCGGCGTGCAGGACGGCCATCAGCCGTAGGCCCGCTCGTCCGCGCTCGCGCTGCCGGCGAGCAGCACGGTCGCGAGCTCGTACGCGAACCGCTCGGCGAAGTGCTCGTCGTCGTCCGAGATGCTCACCAGTCCGGTGTCGCCGTCGAGGGCGCGGCGGCACACGTGCCCGCCCGAGGCGAACTCGGCGATCGAGGTGGTGGTCGGGGCTCCGGCGTCGCCGTGCACGAGGTGTCCGAGCTCGTGCAGGACGCAGTGCATCCGGTACAGCTCGGGAGCACCGGCCGGCACGAGGACGAGGTTCTCGTGCTCGAACTGCGACACCAGCGCGGTGAGCGGTCCCCAGCTCGGACCGTCGACGTCGACCACGCGGGTCGGCTTGCCGACGAACCGCCCGACCCCGGCGACGACGTCGGGGAGCCTCGGCGACGGGGGAAGGGTCGCGACGAGGGCACTGACGGTGTCCGACGCGCTCGTACCCACTGACATCGCCCCTTTCGATCTCCGCGGACAGACTACCTGCACGTCCCCCTTGCGCACGAGGGTGCGCGGGCGGAGCCTGGGACCAGGACCGAACCCGACGACCAGGAGCGACGATGCCCACCACGTCCGTCCACACCGATCCCGAGGCCCTCGCGCTGACGCTCGTCGCCGAGTTCCCCGTCCCGGTCGAGCGCCTCTGGGGCGCCTTCGCCGATCCCCGTCAGCTGGAACGCTTCTGGGGTCCGCCCGGCTTCCCCGCCACATTCACCTCGTTCGACCTGCGGCCCGGCGGCCGCGCCGACTACCGGATGACGTCACCACAGGGCGAGCGGTTCCACGCCGTCTGGCAGGTCACCGCGGTCGACGAGCCACACCGCATCGTGTTCCGCGACCTCTTCACCGACGCCGACGGCGAGGTCGACGACGCGTTGCCGGCCAGCGAGACCGTCCTGTCGTTCGAGACCGTCGGAAGCGGGTCCCGTGTGACCGTCCGGTCGTCGTTCGGGTCCACCGCCGACCTCGAGACCATGGTGGACATGGGCATGGTCGAGGGCTACGAGCAGGCCTTCGGACAGCTCGACGTCGTCCTCGCCGACCTGCGCGAGGACGCCCTCGGCAAGGGCACCGTCACCGAGCTCGTCGACGACACCCACGTCCGCATCACGCGGGCCTTCGCAGCACCACGCCACCTGCTGTGGCGGGCGCACACCGAGCCCGAGCTCGTCCGGCAGTGGTTGCTCGGACCGGACGGGTGGGAGATGACGGTGTACGAGAACGACCTGACCCCGGGTGGCACGTTCCGGCAGGCGTGGGCGCCGACGGGAGACACCGAGGGCGAGCCGTTCGGCTTCGAGGGCGAGAACCTCGTCGTGGAACCGGAGCGGCGGATGGTGTCGACCGAGCGGATGACCGGTGCGCCGTTCCCGCCGAACACGAACGACCTGCAGTTCGACGAGGCCGACGGCGTCACCCTGCTGACGCTGCGCATCACCTACCCCGACAAGACGCAGCGCGACGTGATCCTGGCGACCGGCATGACCGACGGCATGGAGACCAGCTACCGGCGTCTGGAACGCGAGGTGCTGTCCGCCACGTGACCAGCGGACGGACGGGAGGCCCGTGGCGGCCCCGCCACGGGCCTCCCGTCCGTCACGCGGTGCGTCTCAGGACGCCTCGTAGTGGCGCGCGCCGCCGCGCACCCCGGCGAACCGGTACGGCCCTGCCGTGACGCGCGGACGCTCGACGTCGTCGCTCGTCGCGGCGCCGGTCGCGTGCAGCTCGCGGTACGCGTCCACGGTCAGCGGGACGCGGGCCGAGAGCAGCTGTCGGACCCGGCCGACGCGACGGTGGTCGCGGTACGACGGCTGCACGATGCCGGTGAGGAGCTCGCCGACGCTGCCGGAACCGTAGCTGAACAGGGCGATGCGCTCCCCCGCCAGGTCCTCGTCGAGGTCGAGCAGTGCTGCGAGCCCGATCCAGAGCGACGCCGTGTACGTGTTGCCGGTCTGCTTGTTGTACGTGAAGCCGACGAACAGCTCCGACTCGTCGAACGGCACACCCACGTGCTGCGTCAGCTTCCGGTGGGCCTTGAGCGCCATCTTCGTGAACGGCTGGTGGTGGACGAAGCGCACGATGTCCTCGTACGCGGGGCCGCCCTGGTCCGCCAGGTCGTCCCACGCGCCGACGAACGCGTCGACGTAGGCGCTGACGGACAGGCGGCCGTCGACCAGCGCCGTCGACCGGTCGTTCGGGCGCCAGAAGTCGTCGACGTCCGCGGTGAAGACACCGGCGGCCGGCTCGATCTCGATCAGGTCGGGATCGGCGGACACCAGGATCGCGGCGGCGCCGGCACCCTGCGTGGGCTCGGCGGCGGTGTCGACGTCGTAGCGCGCGACGTCGGCGGCGATCACGAGGACTCGCTCGCCCGGCGCCCGGGCGATGATGCCGAGGGCGAGCTGGACGGCGGCCATCCCGCCGTAGCAGGCCTGCTTCAGCTCGACGACGCGGACGTTCTTCGGCAGGCCGAGCAGGCCGTGCACGAAGACGCCGGCGGCCTTGGACTGGTCGACGCCGGACTCGGTGGCGAACAGCACGGTGCGGATGCCCTCGACGCCGTGGCGGTCGATGACCTCCTTGGCCGCGGCGGCACCCATCGTGACGATGTCCTCGTCCGGGGCGGGCACGCTGAAGGCGTCCTGGCCGATGCCGACGTGGTACTTCGCCGGGTCGACGCCGAGGCGCTCGGCCAGGTCGTCGAGTTCGAGCACGTGGTGCCCGGTCGCGATGGCGATGTCGTGGATGCCGATGCGCAGTGCGCCGTCCGCGGTCATGCTGCACCTCCGGCCGGCTTCGCGCCGCGTCGCTCCATGGCGACGTGGGCGGCCATCAGCTCACCCGGGTTCGTCTGGGCGGCGAGGAGCGAGAGTTCTCCGCACAGCACCGTGGCTGCGCACAGGGCGGCGAGACGACGGGCGTTCGCACCGGGCTCGCGGTCCTCGCGGCAGCCGAGGCGCACGAGGGCGTCCTCGACGACGGGCAGGTCCCCGCCCTTGCCGTTGCCGACCGTGCCGACGATCAGGTGCGGCAGCGAGGTGGCGAAGTACAGGTCACCGTCGCGGTTCTCGGCACTCGTGATGCCCTGCGAGCCCTCGACGATGTTCGCGGCGTCCTGCCCGGTGGCCAGGTAGAAGCCGAGCAGCATGTTCGCGTAGTGGGCGTTCGCGGAGCGGAGCGCCCCGGCGATGGTCGACCCGATGAGGTTCTTCGCGATGTTCAGTTCGACGATGCGTTCGGTGCTCGACCGCAGGCGCTTCTCGACGACGTCGCCGGGGATCACGATCTCGGCGATGGTGTTGCGGCCACGACCACGGATGCCGTTCACCGCGGTGGCCTTCTTGTCGGTGCAGAAGTTGCCCGAGACGGACACGTAGCGCAGGCCCGGCTGCCACGCCAGGATCGCGGGCAGGAGCTTGTCCGCCGCCTGCGTGACCATGTTGTGACCCGAGGCGTCACCGGTCGTGAAGGCGAACCGCAGGAACAGCAGGTCACCGAC
Organism: Curtobacterium sp. MCJR17_020; assembly: GCF_003234365.2. NCBI lineage: Bacteria > Bacillati > Actinomycetota > Actinomycetes > Micrococcales > Microbacteriaceae > Curtobacterium > Curtobacterium sp. MCJR17_020. The sequence continues at coordinate 3,185,864 of NZ_CP126260.1, forward strand.
GATCTCGGGGTGCACCTCGATGAGCTTCGCGAACCGGCTCTGCCCGGCGACCAGCGCCTCGAGCTCGTCCTGTCGCGCCAGGATCTGTCCCGCGGCGACGTGCGCCGCCGCGGCACTGGCCGCGCGGACGACGACCGAGCGTGTCATGCGCTCGTCGACGACGGTCGCGACGATGCCGTCGTCGACCATGCGCGAGATGCGGGCGCCGCGGCCGACGGACGGCCAGAGCGGCGACTCGTACGTGGCGAGCGGGACCTCGTGCTCGCCCTGGACCGCGTTGCCGCTGATGCGGATCGGTCCGACCCACTTGGTCGGGATCGGCGTGAGCAGGTCACTCATCGAGGGCTCCTTCTGGTGCTCGCACCGCGACGCTGAGGTGTCTGATGTCGTGCGCCTCCCAGGCGCGGTGGATGCCGGCGGGGTCGATGTCCGCGGGGACGAGCGCGATGCCGCAGTCGCCGCCACCGGCGCCGGACGGCTTCGCCGCACCGCCGGCCGCCTCGACGACGTCGCACAGGGTCGCGAGGCGTTCGGTCTCGATCTTCGACCCGACCGAGTCGCCGAGGCGCTGCATGAGCACCCGGGCACGTCGGAGCGCGTCGAGCGTCTGCTCCGCATCGCCGGTCTGGAGGCCCGTGGTCAGGTCGTCGACGCAGCTGCGGCTCTCGTCGAGGAACGCCTGGTACCCGCCGTTGCGGTGCCGACGCACCACGCCGACGAGCTTCGTGGTCGAGGCCGGCGAGCCGGTCCAGCCGACCAGGAGCTGCAGGTTCTCGGGGGCCGGTAGCCGCTGGACGTCGAAGCCCGCCCACGCGTCGGCGTCGGTGAGGATGTCGGACACGCGGCGCTCGTCGACGAACGAGGCGAGGTGGTCGCGGTCCGGGGCGCTGTAGCGCAGCCAACCGCCGAACGTGCTCGCGGCGAGGTCCCCGCCGGATGCCCGCGGGTTCACCCGGATGGTGGCGAGCAGAGCGACCTGGAAGCGCTGGCGCTGCGTCAGGCCGATGCCGTAGAAGCGGTCGAGGGCACCGACGGTCGCGACGGTCACCGCCGCCGAGGACCCGAGCCCGAACTTCCGGCCGCTGGCGTCGTCGAGCTGGCTCTCGATCCGCAGGTCGTGGAACCGCGGCGCGATGCCCCGTTCGGCGCGGAGCTTCTCGACGAGGTCGATCGTCGCCATCACGTAGTCGTAGGGGTGGTGCTCGCGGTCGAGGGCGAGGCCGTCCTCGTCGCGCGTCCACGTGAGCGGCAGGTGGCCGTACTCCTCCGAGTGCACGCTGCCCGCACCGTGCGCCTCGGACACGCGGGCCGTGATGGCACGGTCGAGGGCGATGAGGACGGACGGCTGGCCGGGCTCGACGACGGCGTACTCGCCGGCGACGAACAGCTTGCCGTGGGCGCGGAACTCGATCACTGCACGGACTCCTTCTGGTCGGGGCTGTCGCTCGCTGCGGCGACCCCGATCTCTTCGGAGCGGAGCACCCGAGCGGCAGGTCCGGTGCCGGACTCGATCACGTCGCCGAACGACGCCAGCGCGGTGGCCACGGCGGAGCGGTCCGCGGGCTGGCAGAGCACGACCACGTTCGGTCCGGCGTCGGCGGTGGCGTAGGCCTCGAGCCCCGCGGCGCGGAGTTCGCCCACGGCGTCGAACACGGCGACGCTGCGCGCGTTGAGGTAGCGGATCGGCGGGAAGGCGCCCTCGATCGTGGCGTGCATGCGCAGCGCGTTGCTCTCGGTGATCTCGCCGATGCGGGTGAAGTCGCCGGCCGCGCAGGCGTCGAGCATGTCGCCGACGGTCTCGGTGGTCGAGGTGACCCACGCCGGGTAGAACGGCGAGGTCGCGATGGTGCGGCGCATCGCCTCGCGCGAACCGATGGGCTTCGGACCTGCGTCGATCGTCACGACCACCATGGCCATCGGCGGCGCCGGGATCGGCTCCGCGAAGGAACCCTGGTCGTCACCGGCGTGCCAGACGGCGACGCCCCCGGGGATCGACCGGGTGGCCGACCCCGAGCCGCGGCGGGCGAGGCGGGAGAGGTCGCGCGCGGACAGGTCGAGACCGTACGCCGCCGACGCGGCGGTCGCGAGCGCCGCGAACCCCGAGGCGCTCGACGCCAGCCCGGCACCGGTCGGCACGGTGTTCTCGGACACGACGGACGCGCGGGTGTCGCTGCCGGCGAGCTCCCGCACGAGGTCGAGGAACTGCTGCACGCGCACCAGGGCACCGTCCTCGACGACGTGGCCGTTCAGCGTGAAGGCGTCTCCCCACGGGCTCGGCCTGCCCGCCGCTTCGCGACGGTCAGGTACCGGCCCGCGTGGGCCCAGAGCCTCCGCACCGGCACCGGATCCGCCGTCCAGCGTGACGGTCGTCGTCGTCGGGAACACGTCGAGGCCCATGGAGACGCTGCCCGTGGCGGGCAACGCCAGCTGCGCGTCCGCCTTGCCCCAGTACTTGACGAGGGCGATGTTGGGGTGCGCGACGGCGGTGGCGGTCATCAAGCGCGGGCTCCGATCGTGGTGGTCCAGGTGGCTGCGGCACCTGCGCCGCGGAGTGCGGCCGCGATGCGGTCCGCGTGGTCGTCGTCCGTGGCGAGTGCGAGCACGCACCCGCCCCGCCCGCCGCCGGTCAGCTTCGCGCCGAGGGCGGCCGCAGCACGTGCGGCGTCGACGAGCCGGTCCAGGTCGGCACTCGACACGTCGAGTGCGCTGAGCAGGTCGTGCGCGGCGTCCATGGTGACACCGAGCCCCTGTGCGTCGCCAGCCTCGAGTGTCCCCCGCGCCTGCCGCGCGAGTTCGCCGATCCGGTGGATGACGCCGTCGACCGCCGCCGGGTCCTGGTCGTGCCGTTCCCGCACGGCCGCGACGGCCTGCCGGGTGTGGCCGGGGACGCCGGTGTCGGCGACGACGAAGGTGAAGCGGGCACCGAGCGCGACGGGCTCGATGCGGCCACCCTCGAACCAGACCGGCACCGCGGCGACGACCCCGCGGGCGTCGAGGCCCGACGGTCGGCCGTGTGCGACGCGCTCGCACTCCTGGATGAGGTCGTGGTGGGTCTCGGCGTCGAGGGTCTCGCCCAGCGCGTCCGCGACGGCTGCCGTGACGGCCGCGGCGACCGCTGCGCTCGAGCCCATGCCACGGGCGGTGGGGACCTCGCTGTCGACCCGGACGTGGAAGTGCCGGTCGGTCACACCGAAGTGCCGCAGCGTCGCCGTGACGGCGGTGACCGTCGGCATCACGGCCGCGGGTGCGAGGTCGAGCGGGCCGGTGTGCACCGTGGACTCGAGGGTGTGCCCGACGGTGGTGCCGGCGGCCTCGTCCGCCCCGGCGCTGACCGGGCTCACCGTCGCGACGACCCGTGCGTCGAGCACCGGCAGGACGAGAGCGGGTGCGCCGTAGACCACGGCGTGCTCACCGATCAGGATCGTCTTGCCGTGGGACGACGCCGATCCGTTGCCGGGGGTCGTGGTGGTGTCGAGGTGGGTGCTGGTCATCGTGGGTCACGTCAGCCTAACCGTCCGGGCCGTCGGCGTGTTCGTCGTGACCTGAGCATCCGCTGCGATGAGTTGTGCACAACCGGGTTGCGTGACAGGCTGATGCCATGCCCGTGACCGACGAGATGGTGTGCTTCTCCCTCTACGCAGCGAGCCGCGCGACCACGCAGGCGTACCGCACGATGCTCGAGCCCTGGGGCCTGACCTACCCGCAGTACCTGGTACTCGTCACCCTGTGGGTCGAGGGCGACCAGACCGTCTCGAGCCTCGGGGAACACCTGCAGCTCGACTCCGGCACTCTCTCGCCACTGCTCCGCCGCATGGAGCAGAGCGACCTGGTCCGCCGTGAGCGCCGCAGCAGCGACGAGCGCCTCGTCACCGTGACCGTGGGTGACCGCGGGCGCGAGCTCCGGTCCGAGCTGAGCGGCATCCCCGCACGCATCGCCGCCGGCATGGGCCTGGCCGACGAGCGGGCCGCCGCCGAACTCATCGCGACCCTGCACCGGCTGACCGAGACGATGCACGCCGCGGTGGACGCCCCCGATCGCGCCGTCACGGACCACTGACCCCACGAAGGAAGGAACACCATGGAAACCCTCTACACCGCCGAGGCCCTGGCCACCGGCGAAGGCCGCAACGGCCACGTCGCCACGAGCGACGGCACGGTCGAGTTCGACCTCGCCATCCCGAAGGAGATGGGTGGCTCCGGCAACGGCGCCAACCCCGAGCAGCTGTTCGCCGCCGGCTACGCCGCCTGCTTCCACTCCGCGCTGCAGGGTGTCGCCCGCAGCCAGAAGGTGAAGATCACCGACTCGTCCGTCGGCGGTCGCGTGTCGATCGGCCCGAACGGCAACGGTGGCTACCAGCTCGCCGTCATGCTCGAGGTCGTCATCCCCGGCCTGGAGCACGACCAGGCCCAGGCCCTCGCCGACGCAGCCCACCAGGTCTGCCCGTACTCGAACGCGACCCGCGGCAACATCGACGTCACCATCGTCGTCTCGGAGGACTGACCCATGAGCACCACCCCCACCACCATGCGCGCCGTCGTCCACGAGACCTTCGCCGAGCCCGCCGACGTCCTCGAGGTGCAGGAGCGCCCCGTCCCGACGCCCGGCGCCGGCGAGGTCCTCGTCCGCACGGTCCTCTCCCCCATCCACAACCACGACCTGTGGACCGTCCGCGGCACCTACGGCTTCAAGCCCGAGCTGCCCGCAGCATCCGGCACCGAGGCGCTCGGTGTCGTCGAGGCCCTGGGCGAGGGCGTCACGAACCTGACGGTCGGCCAGCGCGTCGCCGGCGGCGCCTTCGGCGTCTGGGCCGAGTACTACACCGCGAACGCCGCCGGACTCGTCCCGGTTCCGGACGCGATGTCCGACGAGGCCGCCGCACAGCTCGTCTCGATGCCGTTCAGCGCGATCAGCCTGCTGCACTCGCTCGACCTGCACGAGGGCGACTGGCTGATCCAGAACGCCGCGAACGGCGCGGTCGGCCGCATGGTCGCCCAGCTCGGCGCAGCCCGCGGCATCAACGTCATCGGCCTGGTGCGTCGCGCCGCCGGTGTCGAGGAGCTGCGCGAGCAGGGCATCGAGCGCATCGTCGCCACCGACGCGGACGACTGGAAGGACCAGGTCGCCGCGATCACCGGAGGCGCTCCGATCGTCGCCGGCGTCGAGTCCGTGGGCGGCAAGGCCGCCGGCGACATCGCATCGGTGCTCGGCGAGAACGCCACCCTCGTCGTCTTCGGCGCGATGGCGTCGCCCACGCTCGAGATCCCGTCGGGCAAGGTCATCTTCGGGCAGCTCACCGTGAAGGGCTTCTGGGGCAGCGTCGTCAGCAAGACGATGCCGGCCGAGACGAAGGGGCAGCTCTTCGGTGAGCTCATCACCCGCGTGCTCGACGGCTCGCTGACGCTCCCCGTCGCCGAGACCTTCGCCTTCGAGCAGGTCCGCGACGCCGTCCGCGCCTCGGACACCGCCGGCCGCGTCGGCAAGGTGCTCCTGCGCCCGTGACGCGACCACAGGACGGACGGGAGGCCCGGTGCCAGCTGGCACCGGGCCTCCCGTCCGTCTGTGCGCGCGATCACCGCGCCACGTGCACGACCTAGCCGCGCGACGCCTTCTGCGGGACGGTGAAGATGTTGCCGGTGGTGACGCCCTCTTCCACTTCCTCGAGGGTGCGACCGCGGCTCTCCGGCACGAACTTCCAGATGAAGAGCAGCGCGAGCAGACCGACGATCCCGAATCCGAAGAACGTGCCCGTGATGCCGGTCGCGGCGACGATCGTCGGGAAGTACAGCCCGAGGAACGCGTTCGCGATCCAGAGGCAGAACACCGAGATGCCCATGCCGAGCGCGCGGATCTGGGTCGGGAAGATCTCCGACAGCACCACCCACACGGCGATGTTGAGGAAGGTCTGCATCGAGCCGACGAACGCGACGACGAGGAACAGGATCACCCACGGGCGGGCCGGATTGCCCTCGGGCAGCGCGACCGAGGCGATGCCGATCAGGAAGTGGCAGACCGTCGTCAGCGAGAACCCGATGATCAGGGTCGTCCGGCGGTTGATCTTCTCCATGTTGTACAGCGCGATGACGCCACCGACCACGGCGATCACGCCGGGGGCGATGTTGGCGATGAGGGCTGCCGACGCCTGGAACCCGGACTCGATGAGCACGGTCTGCCCGTAGTACATGATCGAGTTGATGCCGGTGAGCTGCTGGGCGACGCCGAGCCCGGCACCGATGAGCACGATGCGGATGAGCCACTTGTTCCCGCGCAGCGTCTGCCATCCGCTGACGCGATCTTCCTTCGCCTCGAGGTCGTTGCTCCGCTTGATGTCGTCGAGCTCGGCGGTCGCACGCTCCGTGGTGCGGACCTGCTGCAGGACGGACAGCGCTTCGTCGTACCGCCCCTTCGACGCGAGCCAACGCGGCGACTCCGGCACCCGGAGCATGCCGACGAAGAGTGCGATGGCGGGGAGCGCACAGACGGCCAGCATGACGCGCCAGACGCCGTTGCCCTCACCCCACAGGTTGCCGATGATGGCGTTGACCACGAACGCGGCGAGCTGCCCGATCACGATCATGAGCTCGTTGCGGCCGGACAGCGAACCGCGGATCTCGAACGGGGCGAGTTCGGCGAGGAACACCGGGACGACGGTCGATGCCCCACCCACCGCGAGGCCGAGGAGCACACGACCGACGACGATCACTCCGAACGTCGGTGCGACGACGCAGATGAGCGTGCCGAGGAAGAACGTCACGGCGAGGGCGATGATCGTCTTGCGACGGCCCCACCCGTCGGCGATGCGACCGCCGAGCATGGCACCGATCGCGGCGCCGAACAACAGGGAGCTGGTGACGACGCCCTCGGTGAAGTTCGTGAGACCGAGCTCGGCCTTCATCGGGTTCAGGGCACCGTTGATGACACCGGTGTCGTACCCGAAGAGCAGCCCACCGAACGTGGCGACCAGGGCCAGGACGCCGAGGCGGCGTCGGTGCGGTCCGGTCCCGATCGGGGGCAGTGCGACAGTCGGGGCTGTCGGCTTGATGTCGACCATTCGGTGACTCCTTCGTCGGTGATCGCGCTTCAGTGCGTGCACCGATGGTAACCCGAATCCATGTCCTGTCAATTGGACATTCTGTCGTCAGGACGATTGGATCGGTCCACATAAGGCCTGATCAGAACGGGAGCGGTCCAACGGGCCCCGTTCGACCGTCAGGACTCGTCGGGCTCCGGGCTGTCCCCCAGCACGTCACCGAGCGACGGCATGTCCGCGCCGTGGTCGGTGTAACGCCGCACGGTCCGACGGGCAGCGGCGCTCGCAGCACCGGACAGCGCCGGGTTGCGCCGCGCAGCATCGGCAACGCGGCCCGCGTGCCCCGCGGTCGAGAGCAGGACGTTCGCCAGTGCCCGGGCGTCGCCGCGCTCGGGCACCCCGGTCACGGTCCACGCCGTGCGCACCTGGGCGTCGGGCGTCACACCGCGTCGCGTGCCCATCCGGTGCCAGTCGGACAGCACGCCCTCGGTCCGGGAGGCCGCACGGTCGGCCTCGCCCGCTCGACGGCGCGCGGCGTCGCGTGCAGCGGACTCGCTCGCGCCCTCGACCGTGTCGTACCGGTCGGTGAGGCCGTCGGCCCGGCGCCGGACACTCTCCGCCCGTTCACGAGCAGCGCCGTCGTCACCGCCTTCTTCTGCGATGCGGGCGGCGTGCGCGGCGGCAGCCGCGGCGAGGATCTCCGAACGCTCCATGGCCTCGACGGTAGCCGTTCCGACCGACACCGGCCACCGCCGCTCCGTCCGGTACGCGGTACGTCTGCAGACACAGGACGGAGGCGCTGCGTTCGCCCCGGGGACACCGCGCGCTTAGCATCGAGCTGAGGGGGAATCATGCACCGGACGCTCGCGATCGGGGTCGTCGTCGCGGCCGCCGTGGCACTGTCGGGGTGCTCGCTGCTGCGCGGGTCGGACCGAGCCGTCCCCGCCCCGTCCACCCCGGCGACGACGTCGACCTCGTCCGCCACGCCGACGCCGACGCCCGACGCCGACCCGGAGGGCGACCTCCTCGAGTCGTCGGCGCACCCCCGCACGCCGACGCCGGAACCCACCGAGTCGGCGGCTCCGGCTCCGACGCTGACGCCGATCCCCGCCGGGACCGTCCTCGCCCAGGGTGACGTCGCGTCCCCGAAGGGCAGCGTGCACTTCCGGTTCCGCGTGGTCGCGGTCGGCGACGACACGTTCACCGCCCAGTACTCCGGCTTCACCTCGACCCTGCCGGTGCCGGTCGGGGTCGGCCTGTTCGACCTGCCGCGCGCGGTCGGCGACGGCCTGACCTACCCCGGCGTCGGCGACCGGACGCTCGGTGGGCCGACCAGCACGGCGACCGCGGTGGACGTCCCACTGAGCGGCTCCGGCGTCGACCCGTCGCACCTCACCACGCTCGTGACCTACTCCGCGGCGGATCCGGGGCAGGAGGTCCCGGTCGAGATCGGGGCCGGCAAGGTGCTCGCGGTGACCACCGTGCGGTGGTCCGTCCCGGCGCGGCAGACGAACGTGCACCCGAAGGACGCCGGTGCCCGGGCGAACGCGACCGGTCCGGTCACCGCGACGACGACGGGCGGGGCGCCGCGGTCGTACACGGTCGCCCCGGACGACCTCATCGGGGACGTCGCCGCGCGGTTCGGCATCAGCGTGCGGGCGCTCGTCTGGCTCAACGAGGGCGTGCAGGTGTTCGGGACGGACCAGCACCTCTACGAGGGGACGACGCTCAACCTCGACCCGCTCGCCCGCTGACCGCGAGTCTCGGAGCGCAGGGCCCGAGACTCGCGCTCAGCGACAGTTCTCGGCGCGCGCCTCCCGAGAACTGTCGCTCACCCCGAGTCTCGGGCCGCGTCCGCCCCGCGGCCAGCGCGACCGACAGACGAACGGGAGGCCCGTGACGGATCCGCCACGGGCCTCCCGTCTCGCAGGTGGGTACCTCGCTACTTGCGCAGCTCCAGGTACTTCGCGATGAGCGCCTTGGTCGAGGCGTCCTGCGCGTCGAGCGCGGCCTGGTCGCCCTCGACGGCCGGCGTGACCTGCAGCGCCAGCTGCTTGCCGAGCTCCACGCCCCACTGGTCGAACGAGTCGATGCCCCAGATGGTGCCCTCGGTGAACACGATGTGCTCGTAGAGCGCGATGAGCTGGCCGAGCACGCTCGGGGTGAGCTCCGGCGCCAGGATCGACGTCGTCGGCTTGTTGCCCGGGAAGGTGCGCGCCGCGACGGTGCCCTCGTCGGTGGTGCCCTCGGCACGGACCTCGTCGGCGCTCTTGCCGAACGCCAGCGCCTTGGTCTGCGCGAAGAAGTTCGCCAGGAACAGCGTGTGCACGTCGGTGCCGGGCGCGACGCCCTTGCCGTCACCGGTCTCGTCCTTGAGCGGACGGGCCGGGTTCGCGACCGTGATGAAGTCGGCCGGGATCAGGCGGGTGCCCTGGTGGATGAGCTGGTAGAACGCGTGCTGGCCGTTCGTGCCGGGCTCGCCCCAGAAGACCTCGCCCGTCTCGGTGGTGACGGGCGAGCCGTCCCAGCGGACGCGCTTGCCGTTCGACTCCATGGTGAGCTGCTGCAGGTACGCGGCGAAGCGGTGCAGGTACTGCGTGTACGGCAGGACCGCGTGGCTCTGCGCACCGAGGAAGTTCGTGTACCAGACGTTGAGCAGGCCCATCAGGACGGGGACGTTCTGCTCGAGCGGCGTGGTGCGGACGTGCTCGTCGATGGCGTGGAAGCCGGCGAGGAACTGCTCCCAGTTCTCCTGGCCGATCGCGACGATGACGCTCGTACCGATCGCGGAGTCGACGGAGTAGCGGCCGCCCACCCAGTCCCAGAACCCGAAGGCGTTCTCGGGGTCGATGCCGAAGGCCTCGACCTTGTCGAGCGCGGTGGACACGGCGACGAAGTGCTTCGCGACGGCGTTCTTCTTCTCGTCGTCACCGGCGTCGGTCAGGCCGAGCCGCTCCCACAGCCACTGGCGTGCGAGTCGCGCGTTCGTCAGGGTCTCGAGGGTGCCGAAGGTCTTCGACGCGACGATGAACAGCGTGGTCTCGGGGTCGAGGTCCACGGTCTTCTCGTAGATGTCCGCCGGGTCGATGTTCGACACGAAGCGGGCTTCGAGCCCGGCCTGCACGTACGGCTTGAGTGCTTCGTAGACCATGACGGGGCCGAGGTCGGACCCACCGATGCCGATGTTGACGACGGTCTCGATGCGCTTGCCGGTGACACCGGTCCACGAGCCGTCACGCACCTGCGACGCGAACGCGTAGACCTTGTCGAGCGTGGCGTGCACGTCGGCGTCGACGTCCTGGCCGTCGACGGTCAGCGGCGCCGCCGGGACGAGCCCCTCGGTCGCCTTCGGGCGGCGGAGCGCGGTGTGCAGGACGGCGCGGTCCTCGGTGACGTTGATGTGCTCACCGGCGAGCATCGCCTGGAAGCGCTCGGCGACGCCGGTGTCCTTCGCGACCTGCAGCAGCGCCGCGAGGATCTCGTCGGTGACGAGGCCCTTCGACAGGTCCACGGTCAGGTCGGCGGCCTGGAAGGTGTACTGCTCGGCACGGCCGGGGTCGCTGTCGAACCACCCGCGCAGGTCAGGGGTGAAGCCGGCGGCGATGCCGTCCAGCTTCTTCCAGCCTTCGGTCGATGTGGGGTCGACGGGAGCGGATTCGGTCACTTCGGTCCTCCTGGGATCACGTTCGAGACGTACAGCCCGCAGGTCACCGCACCAGTGCGTCGCGGACCGTCTTCGAGCGTAGTGCCGTCGGCACCGTGGTGCGCACCGCCGGACGGGAGGCACGGGGTGCGTTCGCTGCGCGCGTCACGTCCGGCGGGTGGTCGGCCTCAGGGCCGGGGTGCGAAACGCCGCAGCCGCAGGCTGTTCGTCACGACGAAGACGGACGAGAACGCCATGGCGGCGCCGGCGAGCACCGGGTTGAGCAGCCCCGCCATCGCGAGCGGGATCGCCGCCACGTTGTACGCGAACGCCCAGAACAGGTTGCCCTTGATGATGCCGAGCGTGGCCCGCGACAACCGGACGGCGTCGGCGACGACGGTGAGCCGACCGCTCACGACCGTGATGTCGCTGGCCGCGATCGCCGCGTCGGTGCCGGCACCCATCGCGATGCCGAGGTCGGCCGCGGCGAGCGCCGCAGCGTCGTTGACACCGTCGCCGACCATGGCGACGCTCCGTCCCTGGGCCTGCATGCCCCGGACGGTGTCGAGCTTGCCGGCCGGGGTCGCACGGGCGTGCACCTCGTCGATGCCGACCTGCGCGGCGACGGCTCGGGCTGCTCCGTCGTTGTCGCCGGTGAGCAGGACGGGGTGCAGACCGAGGGCCACGAAGCGCGCGACCGCGTCGGCTGCTTCGGGCTTCACGGTGTCACCGACGACCACGACGCCCAGCACGCTGCCGTTCCGGGCCACGACGACCGCGGTCCCGCCGTCGGTCTCGGCGGCGGTGATCGCCGCGGTCACCGCGTCGGGGACGGGGATCGCCCACGACGAGGTCAGCCAGCGGGTACCGCCGACGAGGACGACGTCGCCGTCCACGACGGCCTGCACGCCGGCGCCGGGGGTCGACTCGAACTGCTCGGCGGTCGGGACGTCGAGGTGCCGGGCCACTGCCGCACGGACGACCGCACGGGCCACGGGGTGCTCGGACCCGTGTTCGACGGCCGCAGCGAGGCGGAGCACGGCGTCCTCGTCGAGGGCGGCGTCGGCGGAGGTCACGGCGCGCATGGTCATCTCGCCGGTGGTGACGGTGCCGGTCTTGTCGAGCACGATGGTGTCGACGCCACGGGTCCGTTCGAGCACCTGCGGGCCACCGATCAGGATGCCGAGCTGCGATCCACGGCCGGTGCCGACGAGCAGCGCGGTCGGCGTCGCGAGCCCGAGGGCGCACGGGCAGGCGATGATGAGCGTGGCAACGGCTGCGGTGAACGCCGCCGTGACCGAACCGCCGAGCACGAGCCAGCCGACGAACGCCAGCACGGCGAGCGCGATGACGATCGGCACGAAGACGCCGGACACCCGGTCGGCCAGGCGTTGCACGTCGGCCTTGCCGGTCTGCGCGTCCTCGACGAGCCGTCCCATCCGGGCGAGCTCGGTGTCGGCGCCGACGCGGGTGACGGCGACCACGAGCCGGCCGCCGACGTTGATCGTCGCGCCGGTCACCCGGTCGCCCGGTCCGACCTCGACGGGGACGGATTCGCCGGTGACCATGCTGCGGTCGACGGCCGAGGACCCGTCCTGCACGAGGCCGTCGCTGGGGATCCGCTCCCCCGGCCGCACGACGACGACGTCCCCGACGACGAGCGCCGACGCGGGCACACGCTGCTCGACGCCGTCGCGCAGCACCATGGCCTCCTTCGCGCCGAGTTCGAGCAGGGCGCGGAGTGCCGCCCCGGACTGCTTCTTGGCGCGGGCCTCCATGTACCGGCCGGCCAGGATGAACACCGTGACGGCCGCCGCGACCTCGAGGTACAGGTCGGTCGCCTCGGGGTCGGTCGCGATCCACGAGAACGTCATGTGCATGCCGGTCGTGCCGGCGTCGCCGAAGAAGAGGGCGTAGAGGGACCAGCCGAAGGCCGCCAGCACACCCACGCTGACCAGGGTGTCCATGGTCGCGGCACCGTGTCGGGCGTTCACCCACGCGGCGCGGTGGAACGGGAGCGCGCCCCACACCGCGACGGGCGCGGCGAGCGTCAGGGCGAGCCACTGCCAGTTCGGGAACTGCAGGACCGGCACCATCGAGAGCAGGACGACCGGCACGGCCAGGACCGCCGACACGACGAGTCGTCGGCGCAGCGCACCGGCCGGGTCGTCGGCGTCGTGGTCCGGCTCCGTCGTGTCGGTCGGCGGCGCGGGGACGGTCGCACCGTAGCCCGCCGACTCGACGGCGGCGATGAGGGCCGCGGGGTCGGCGGGGCCGTCAGCGGCGACCTGCACCTGCGCCTTCTCGGTGGCGTAGTTGACGGTGGCGGTGACCCCGGGGAGCTTGCCCAGCTTCCGTTCGATGCGGTTCGCGCACGAGGCGCAGGTCATGCCCGTGATGTCGAGCTCGACGATGCCGTCCGTCACGACGGCACGACCTCGTACCCCGCATCGGCGACCGCGCCGCGGAGCGCATCGGCGTCGACGGGTGCGTCCGAGGTGACGGTCACCGACGAGGCTCCGCCGGGGACGAGCGTGACGGCGACGTCGGACACCCCCTCGAGTTCGGTGAGTTCCTCGGTCACGCTCAGCACGCAGTGCTCGCAGGTCATGCCCTCGACGAGCAGCAGTTCGGTGGTCACGGTGTCTCCTCCTGTGGTTCGGGTGGGGGCGGCGGTCACGAGCGCACGAGCCGGGCGATGGCCTGGCTGGCTTCGCGGACCTTCTCGTCCGCGGCGTCGCCGCCCTCGGCGACCGCCTCGGCGACGCAGTGCTTGAGGTGGTCCTCGAGCAGCGACAGCGCCACGCGTTCGAGCGCCCGGTTCGCCGCCGAGATCTGGGTGAGGACGTCGATGCAGTACGTCTCGTCCTCGACCATGCGGGCGATGCCGCGCACCTGGCCCTCGGCGCGACGGAGCCGCTTGAGCAGGTCGTCCTTGTCGCCGATGTACCCGACGTGTTCGTGCATGCTGGCCTCCACGGTCCTCAATACGGTACCCCCCTAGGGTATTCCCTCCGATGGACGCGCGGACACGAACGAGGGTATTCACGTCGCCGTGCCGTCGATGTCATGCTTTCGACCATGACCGATCCGGCGACGAACGGCTTCCGCAGACTGCGGTTCGCCGACGGCGACGGCTCCGCCTACTCCGACATCTTCGAGGCGGAGTACCACGGATCCGACTTCGCCTCGGACACCTACGCGACCGACGACACCCGCTACGAGTACACGGTGGTGGGCGACGACGACCTGACGCTGCGGACCATGCGCGCCGAGGGCGGTCGACGCGGCGGGGTGATCGGGGCGCGGGAGGACCACGTCGTCTTCTGGCTCACCAGGGGCCGGCTCGAGATGCACTTCCCCGACCGCACGCGCGTGGTCGAGCCCGGCAGCCCGTACATCGCGAGTGCGTCCGAGGCGTACCGCTTCGAGTCCGACGGCACCGTCTACAACGGCGTGCACATCGCGGACTCGTTCCTGCGGACCGTCGGGCGCGACCTCGGCTACCGGCTGCCGGACGGCCCGCTGCTGTTCGACCAGCAGGACGAGGTCATCGCCCGCCGCGAACCGCTGCGCCACCTCATCGGGGAGCTCGGCCCGGCGCTCGTGGACGACCGCGTGGTCGGTCCGATGCGGACGGCGCTGAACCGTCGGCTGGCGATCGTCGTGCTCGACACCTTCCCGATCCGCAACCGCGGCGACGACGTCCCCGTCGCGAACCGCCTGCGCGACGCGATCCGCTACGTCGAACAGCACGCGGCAGAACGTCCGGCGGTGTCGGACATCGCCGCGGCGTGCGGGCTCAGTCAGCGGGGGCTGCAGGACGTGTTCGCCCGTACCCTCGATTCCACGCCGCACCGGTTCCTGCGCGAGCACCGGCTCGACCGTGCCCGGAGCGAACTCCTGCGCGCGGGCGACGACCGGGCCCCCGGCGCCGACGGGGTCGCCGTGGTCGCACGTCGCTGGGGGTTCACCAACCCGGGCCGGTTCGCCACCGCCTACCGCGAGCGGTTCGGCGAGGACCCCGCCGCCACGCTCCGCACGTCGCTGTCCGCACGACCCGACGGTGGTCGGTCCTCGTGGCGTGTCCGCCGCGCGGTGGCGTTCATCGAGCAGCACGCCGACGAGGACCTCTCCCTGCAGGACATCGCCGACGCCGCCGGGGTCCTGCCGCGACGCCTGCAGCAGCTCTTCCGGGCCGAGCGGGGCGAGTCCCCGATGGCCTGCGCCCGGGCGATCCGCGCCGCTGCAGAACGCAACGCGGCGGACGGAACACGCGAAACCGCCTGAGCGGACGGCCAGGGGGTACAGCCACATCCCCGTGTTCCCGCGGATTCCTGGATTTCTGCCGAATCCGAAAAGTCACGTGTGACGAATCTCTGGTGCAGCCCGTCTCATCCGTGAACAGCAACCGCTGGGAACGCCCGGCGGGTCAATCGGAAGGAACGAACCATGGCTGACTCCATCACCACCACCCCGGCCACCACCGCCGCGGCCCGGACCACCTCGCACGCCGGCTCGAACAGCGGCGTCACCGGCAAGACCGTCATCGACGACACCGTCGTGTCGAAGGTCGCCGGCATCGCCGCCCGTGAGGTCAACGGCGTGCACTCGCTCGGTGGCGGCGCAGCCCGTGCGATCGGTGCGCTCCGCGACGCGATCGGCCAGCGCGACTTCGGTCAGGGCGTCAAGGTCGAGGTCGGCGAGAAGCAGGTCGCCGCGGACATCGTCATCGTCGCCGAGTACCCGGTGTCGCTCCAGCAGGTCGCCGACGGCGTCCGCAGCAGCGTGGCCCGTGCCCTCGAGCAGATCGTCGGCATGGAGGTCGCCGAGGTCAACGTGACCGTCCAGGACGTCTTCATCCCGGGCGACGACGACGACAACGACAACGACGAGAAGAAGGAAGCGCGAGTCGCATGAGCAACATACTGATCGGTGCCCTCATCGGTGCCGTCCTCGCAGTCGTGGCACTGCAGTTCGGGTTCTGGGGCTTCGTCCTGGTCATCGTCTTCGGTGCGATCGGGGCCCTCGTGGCCGCCCTCGCCACCGGCAAGATCGACCGTGGCGCCCTGACCGACGTGCTCACCGGGCGCCGGAGCTCCCGGTGAACGCCGGCCCGGACGTCGTCCCGGGCCGCGTCGAGATCACCGCTCGTGCACTGACCTCGCTGGCGCGGGCCATCGCAGCCGAACGGCTCGGCGCCCCCGCCAAGCGGGTCAGGGTCGGTCTCGGAGACGCGGCCGGAGCGATGGCCCTCGACGTCACCGGCCCCATCGCCGCGGGCGACGACCTCGTCGCCCGTTCGGCCCAGGTCGCCGACGAGGTCAAGCGCCGCGTGAGCGAACTCACCGGCCGCCGCGTCGGCAGTGCCCACATCGAACTCACCGGGATCGTGCGCGAGCGCGAGTCCCGAACCCGGTAGGAGACCATCATGAGCAACGGTTCCGTCGAACGACGCATCCGTCGTCGGAGCGTGCACCGCTCCCGCTCGACCGCCGTGGCGGTGGCGCTGGTGGTCCTCGCACTGGTCGCCGCGTGGATCGGCACGGAGTCGGTCCTGCGGGCGATCGGGCGGCCTCCGCTCCTCGCCGACCCGCAGACCGCCGTCGACGCCGCACTGCAGCCCGACGCCGCGTTCGTCACGATCGCCGAGGTCATCGCCGTCGTGCTCGTCGTCCTGGGCATCGTGCTGATCGTCCTGGCCCTGAAGCCGGGCCGCCAGCACCGATCCGTCGTCCAGCACGACCGTGGCGCCGTCGTCATCGACACCCGCATCGTCGCCTCGACCGCGGCCAACGCCGCCGGGACGGCCGCGGGGGTCCCCGAGGGCAACGCCTCGGCCACCGCCCGCGGTCGCCGCACCGACGTCCGGATCGTGCCCGTCACCGGCATCCCGGTCGACGAGCAGGCCGTGCAGGCAGCCGTCCGCGACCGCCTCAGCGGTCTCGACGAGCGGTTCGGCCAGAACATCCGCGTCCGCATCGACGAGAAGGGGACCCTCGCATGACCAAGAGCAACCGGACCATGAACCGGATCATCCTCTTCGTCCTCGGCCTCGTCGCCGTCGTCGTCGGTCTCACGATCGGCGCGGGCGTGCTGCCCGCCGTGCAGGACGCGATCAAGCCCTACGTCGACCTGCCGAGCAACCTGGACGTCCCCGCGTCCTCGCTCTGGATCGTCGCCGTCGCCTGCGCCGTCGTCATCGTGCTCGCCCTGGTCTGGGTGTTCACCCGCGGCGGGGGCGGCACGTCCGTCGCCGTCCGCGAGCGCTCCGGTGAGGACGCCGTCACGGTGAACGTCGCACTCGTCCGCGACGTCGTCGAGCACGAGCTCGCCGGGGTCCGCGACGTCGTCGGCTCCCGCGTCGACACCTACCTGGTGCGCAAGCAGCGTGCCGCTCGCATCCGCGTCGCGGTCCGCCGCGGCGGGGACGCCGTCTCGGTGCTCGACGCCGTCGACCGCGCCGTCGCGGTCCTCGACCGCACGCTCGGCCGCCAGGTGCCCGTCCTGGTCCACCTCACCGGTGGGACCCGTTCGGCGCTCGCGAAGTCGACCCGCGTCCACTGACACCCGTCAGCCGGACGCGACCCCGGGCCTCCCGGCCCACCGAAGACCAACGCAACACCCACCACCGGGCGAACGCCCACCGACGAAAGGACCCCGACATGGGACTCGACGACAAGATCAAGAACGCAGCTCAGGACATCGCCGGCAAGGCGAAGGAGGCCGTGGGCAAGGCCCAGAACGACGACTCCAAGGTCGCCGAGGGCCAGAAGGACCAGGCCTCCGCGAGCGTCAAGAAGACCGGCGAGGACGTCAAGGACGTCTTCAAGAACTAGGACGCTCGATGCGTGTCGGGGCACTCGCGACGTCGAGTGCCCCGATGCGTTCCGCGGACCCGAACGAGGAGGAACCATGCAGCACGACCCCCATGCGCACACGCAGGTCACCGAGGTGGCCCTGCCCGCAGAACTGACGGAGCCGCTGCCCGACGACGCGACCCCCGCGATGCTCATCGCGCGCACCGCGGCGGAGACGGCGCTCGGCGTGCCCGGCGTGCACCACCTCGGCGGGACCGTGTCCCGAGCCGCCGACGAACTGCGGAAGCGGCTCGGCCGCTCCGCCGGGACCGCCGGCGTGCAGGTCGACGACGAGGACGGCACCTTCGCGGTGCAGGTCTCCGTGATCGTCACCTACCCGCGGAACGTCCGCGAGGTCGCCGACGAGGTGAAACGACAGGTCGCCGCAGCAGCCGGCCAGGTCGCATCCGTGCCGACGACCGTGGACGTGCGCGTCCTCGACGTGCACGGACCGTTCGACGACGAGCCCTCGCCCGTCGAGCGCGCGGCCACCGCCGTCGGCGATGCCGTGCAGGACGCCGCCAAGGCGACGAGCGAGACCACGAAGCGTGTGGCGACGGCGACCGTCGACGCCACGAAGCAGGCGGCCGACGCAACGGCCGAGGCGACCAAGCGCGCCGCCGACGCCACCGCCGACGTCACGAAGCAGGCGGCCGAGGTCACCGCAGACGCCACCAAGCGTGCCGCCGACGCGACGGTCGACACCGCTCGACGCGCTGCCGACGCGACCGCCGACACGACCAAGCGCGCCGCCAGCGCGACGGCCGACGCCACGAAGCGTGCCGCCGACGCCACCGCCGACGCAGCGGAGCGGGCCGTCGACGCGACGGCCGACACGGCAGGTCGTGTCCAGGACGCTGCATCGGACGCACTCGACCGCGCGTCGGAGGGTGCCCGCGACGCCGCGGACACCGCGCGCGATGCGGCCAGCCGCGCACGTGCGGCCGTCGCCGACGAGGACACTGCCACCCCCGTCGTGGCCTCCGAGACGGCTGCCGACGCCGCCGTGCGCGCCGCCGACTCCGCTGAGGACGCCGCGCAGGACGCGGCCGACGCCGCAGCCGACGCCAGTGAAGCAGCCCGGGCCGCCGCCCGCGGCACCGACCAGCCGGCTACCCCGGCTGCACCGACCGCGGACCGACCGTGACCACCGCCTGGTCCGGCGGTCGTCGGCCCCGCACCCGTCGGCCCCGGCCGCGCGGCGTGTGGATCGCCGGTGGCATCGGCGTGGTCCTGGTCGCCGGGGTCCTGCTCGGGGCGTTCCTGCCCCTGGTCGGGTTCCTCGGCGGCGTCACCGCCACCACCGCCGGCCTCGTGCCGTTCCCGTTCGTGCGGGTCACGGTCGTCGCGGTGCTCGGCCTGGTCGTCGTGCTGGCGCTCCTGGCGCTGGCGCTCACCCGGCGCCACACCACGACGGCGACGATCTCGGTCGTGCTCGCCGTCCTGGTGAGCATCGCCGTCACAGTCGTCCCCGTGGTCCTGGTGGCCGTCGGTTCCGCCGACCGTGCTGGCGACGTGTGGCCGATCGTCACCGAGCTCTGGCAACGCTTCACCGGCTGATCCGCCGGCACCTGCACCACCGACCAAGGAGTCCCACCATGCGCAACCGCATCATCGTCATCGGCCTGATCGTCCTGATCGGGTTCTGGTTCGGCTCCCGCGCGAACCGCCCGGTGATCAAGACGTCCAAGGGCGAGACCGTCCGCAAGGCCTGGAACGACCCGCACGCCCGCAAGGCCCGCAAGAAGCTGGGCAAGAAGATCGCCAAGGCCGCCAAGCGGCACAGCTGACGACCTGGAGGCCCGGATCACCTGCGCCGATCGGCGCGTGTGATCCGGGCCCCGCGTCCGCTACCCTCGCGACGTGAAGCGTCTCTCCCCCGGCCAGCGCTGGGTCATCGGTCTCGGCGCGTTCGCGCTCGTCTGTCTCGTCGTCGGCATCATCGGTCTGGTCGTCGGCGTCACGAACCGGTACGGGTGCCTCTCGGACGGAGACGTCTGGCCGCAGGAGCGCTGCCTCGGCGACGACTCCGGCATTTTCTGGGGCAGCGCCCTCGGCATCATCGGCCTGCTGCACCTCGGCTTGACCGGCCTGGCCGGTGCGCTCGTCTGGACCTCGACCCCGGCCATCGCTCCTGGCCCCGCTGAGCGCCCCACACCGGGCGCCGGTGAGACTCACCGGGTGTTCTCGTACGGCACGCTGCGGCAGCCGCTCGTGCAGGAGTCGCTGTTCGGCGGCCACGTGCCCACCACCCCGGACACGCTGCCCGGGTGGCGACTCGACTGGGTGGCGATCACCGACCCCGAGGTGGTCCGGACGAGCGGCTCGGACCTGCACCCGATCCTCCGCCGGGGTGCACCAGACGACGTCGTCGAAGGTGTCGCTCTGACCCTCGGCTACGAGTGGCAGCTCCGCGCGGTCGACGACTACGAGGTCGCGGACTACCAGCGCATCCGGGTCGAGCTCACCTCGGGCCGGTCGGCCTGGGTCTACGTCGCGGCCGACGAGGTCTGAGCCCCGTTCGCGTGTGCGCGAGACTCGGGCTGAGCGACACTCCTCGGGGCGCAGCGTCCGAGCACTGTCGCTCAGCGCGAGACTCGGGAGCCGTCCGCCGCCGCGGCCGCCGCCAGGCGCGCGAGGCCCTCGTCGATCGACACCGACGGGGACCACTGCAGGTCGGCTCGGGTACGGCGCTGGTCGAACCAGTGCGCCGTCGACAGCTGCTCGGCGAGGAACCGCGTCATCGGCGGCTCGTCCTGGCCCGGGCGCACCCGCCACACGGCCTCGACGAGCGAGCCCGCCGCCCGCGCGACGGCAGCCGGCACGTGCCACCGCGGCGCAGGCACACCTGACGCCGCGCAGATCCCGGCGAGCAGGTCCGCGACCGGTCGGGGCTCGCCGTTCGTCACGACGTAGGCGTTGCCGTGCACGTCGTCGTCCGCCGCGTGCTCGAGCGCCGCGACCATGGCCGACGCGGCGTTGTCGACGTACAGGGTGTCGATCAGGGCGGCACCGGAGTCGAGCAACGGCAGTCGCCCGGCCCGTGCCCGCTCGACGATCCGGCCGATCAGCTGCGTGTCCCCCGGCCCCCACACCAGGTGCGGCCGGACGGCGACGACGGCGAACCCCGGAACGTCGGCGTCGAGCGCGAGGAGTTCGGCCGCAGCCTTCGTGCGGGCGTAGTCGCCACGCGCGTGCTGCGGTTCGGCGACGCCCGCTCCGGCGCCGACGAGCGACGACCCGGTGTGCGCGACCGACGGTGACGAGACGAACACGAACCGCCGGGCACCGGCACGACGTGCGGCGTCGACGAGTGCTCGGGTGCCGTCGACGTTCACACGGGCGAAGTCGGCCGGGTCACCGGCCAGGGAGACCTTCGCGGCGAGGTGCACGACGGCGTCGACACCGTCGACCGCGCGTGCCACCGCGGCGGCATCGGTCATCGACCCGGCGACGTCCTGCACGCCCGCGACCCCTGACGGCCGTCGCTGGAACGTGCGGACCTCGTGCCCGGCGTCGCGCACGGCTGCGGCGGTCGCCCGACCGAGGAACCCGCTGGCGCCGGTGACCAGGACTGTCACGGGCGGACCATCCGTCCACCGGACAGCACCGCGGTCGCCCAACGGGACAGCCGGGCACGGTCGACCTTCGAGTTGTGCCGGATGTCGGTCGGCAGCACGGGCACGGTCAGCACCGCTGCGAGCGGGACCCCGGCCGCGGCACGGACCGAAGCGGCCAACGCCGGCGGAGCCAGGGCAGGCCGTCGGGCACGTCGCCCGCCGGTGGTCTCGACCACCGCGACGACCTGCTGCGTCCCGCGCGGGCCGATCCCCGCGACGCCGGCACGGCCGACCCCGGACACGCCCTCGATGCGCTGCTCCGGTCCGACCGGGGTGACGACACCGTCCGGGGTGGTGAGCACGTGCTGCATCCGCCCCTCGACCCAGAGGCGCCCGGAGGTGTCCAGGTGTCCGACGTCACCGGTGCGGTGTCCACGCGGGTCCTCGACACCGAAGCGCGCGACACGGTTCGTCCGCCAGAGCCGGTCGTAGTGGTCGCGCACGTGCGGTGCCACGACGACGATCTCGCCCGTGACGCCCGCCGCGTCGGTCAGCGCACCGGTCGCAGCACCCGCGGCGTCGAGCGGCGCGATCCGCACCCGCACGTTCGCCGCCGGGAGTCCGACGCAGATGCCCTCGTCGTCCGAGGCCGCTGCCGACCGGACGCCGTCCAGGTCGACATCGGTCATGAGCAGCCCCTCGGTCATGCCGTAAGGGGTGTGCGCACTCGCGTTCGGCATCAGCTCGGTCGCCGCGGTCAGCAGCGCGGCCGACACCGGGGCGCCCGCCGACAGGAACAACCGGACGCGCGCGAGCGCCGCACGGTCGGCGTCGGTCAACTCCGACGCCGTCGCCACGACGTTCGCCAGTGCCGCCGGCGACAGGAAGACCACGGTCGCGTCGGCCGCGGCCACCGACGCCGCGACGGCGCGCGCCGTCAGGGTCCGGGGCGCGGAGACGTCCATGTCCGGGGCCACCGACCTGGCACCGAGGGCCGGTCCGAGCAGCGCGAAGGGGGCGAAGCCCGCGACGAGGCCGGTGCCGACACCGATGTCGTACTGGGCCGCCAGCACGTCGCGGACGGCACCGAGCTGTCCGTGCGTGTAGACGACGCCCTTCGCCGGTCCGGTCGACCCGGAGGTGAACAGGATCGCGGCCGGAGCGTCGGACGCCGGCACCGTGGGCAGCACGGAACCGTGCGCGAGCCGACGGGCACCCCGCCGGGCGACGTCGACGAGCGTGTGCTCGACGTGCAGCGCACGGCGTGCGGGTGCGGGCAGCGGGACGGTCGCGATGCGCCGCCCCGGCCAGCCGAGTGCACGAGCGGCTCCGAGTCCGGGGAGCGCGCCGATGATCCAGTCGGGCCGGGCTCCGCGGACCGCGCGGGTCAGGCCGCGGAGCCCCAGTCCGGCATCCGCCACCACGACGACCGCGCCGATCCGGACACAGGCGT
Source organism: Curtobacterium sp. MCJR17_020 (assembly GCF_003234365.2). Classification (NCBI taxonomy): domain Bacteria; kingdom Bacillati; phylum Actinomycetota; class Actinomycetes; order Micrococcales; family Microbacteriaceae; genus Curtobacterium; species Curtobacterium sp. MCJR17_020. Next base: position 3,208,408 of record NZ_CP126260.1, read on the forward strand.
AGAGGACGGCCGTCAGGTCGGCTCCCGGGGTGACGAGCAGCGAGACCCGGTCACCGCTCCGGACACCGAGGTCGTCCAACCCGGCGGCGATCTCGTCCACCCGACGGGCGAGCAGACGCCACGTGATCGTCCGGGGGCCGCCAGCCGCGGCCATCTCGACCAGGGCCGGTTCGTCGCTGTCGCGCAGGTCCTCGAGCGCGGCGCCGAGCGGGCGGCTCACGTCGGTCGACTGGTCGGCGTCGACCGGGAGGCTCTTCTCGGCTGGAGCAGGCACGTGTCCGTCCGGCAGGCGGTCGCCGATCCAGTCGAACACCGCGCCCGCCACGTCGGCGTCGTCGGGGAGCAGGTGACCGGCACCCTCGAAGCGGTGGACGTCGGCCTGCGGCAGCCGCTCGGACAGGTCGTCGAGGTAGCGCTCCAGGAACACCGGATCGCGGGGACCCCAGAGCAGCAGCGCCGGGACGTCGAGCGCCGCGACCCCGGCGGCGATCCGGTCGAGCTCGGGGGCACTCCGGTGCCGGGCGTCGACGGGGATGTCCGCCACGAACCCGCCGATGCCGCCACGACGTGCCGCACCGCGGTAGGGGGCACGGTAGCCGTCGGCCACGGCACGGTCGAGCTTCGGGTGCGCGATGCCGAGCGTCGTCTCGAGGAACGCCGGCGTCACGACGGTCGCGCGGCCGAGCAGCCCCGGGCCCAGCGCCAACCGCAGCGGCGCCGGGATCGGGGCGTCGTCGGGCTGGTGCACGGCGGTGTTGCACGTCATCACGGCAGCCAGGACGTCGGGGTGGTCGACCGCCCAGCCGAGCGACACGACGCCGCCCCAGTCGTGGCCGAGGGTGACGACCGGGCCGGTCAGCCCGAGTTCGTCGGTCAGGGCACCGAGGTCCGCGACGCGCTGCGGCAGCCCCCGTTCCACCCCGGTGCGCTCCGAGAAACCCATGTCGAGCTGGTCGACGGCGACCACGCGCCAGGCCGGACCACCGGTCTGGGCGACCTCGAGCGAGGTGCGGAGCACCGACCGCCACAGGTACGACCACGTGGGGTTGCCGTGCACGCACAGGATGGTGCCGACCGGTTCCACACCGAGCGCGGCCAGGGACCCGGCCGTGTCGAGGAGGTGCCAGGTGCGCGCGGCGCGATCCGTCCCCACGGGCTCGGCCGGAACGCCGCTCCGCGAGCTCCACGACGCCCCGGAACCGGCCCACGTGGGCCCACCTCCCGAGCGGCTCTCGGACCATTCCGGGACCGTGACCAGGCGCGACCAGGTCGGGTCGAGTCCGGGCAGGGAGGGCGGCTGCGTCGCCGGAGCCGTGCTCGCGGCGACGCGGGGCAGCCGGGACCTCACCAGTGGAGTTCCATCATCGCCGTGTTGATGCCGGAACCGACGCCGCCCAGGAAGACGCGGTCACCGCGGCGGATGCCGCCGGACTCGACCTCGTCGGCCAGGGTGATCGGGATCGACGCCGGGCCGACGTTGCCGAAGCGCTGGTAGGTGGTGGGGACCTTGTCGCGCGGGATGCCGATCGCCTCGACGAACGCGTTGGTGTGCACGTCGGAGACCTGGTGCAGGACGTAGCGGTCCATGTCGGCCCAGTCGAAGTGGGCACGGGCCTCGGTCCAGGCCGCGACGACGAGCTCCATGCCGCCCTTGAGCAGCATCTTGGCGTCGGTGAACATGCCGTCCACGCTGCCGACGCACAGGTCGTACCACTGGGTCGCCGCGCGGGTGACGCCGCCGACGATCCGGTGTCCTTCGGGGTGCAGGTCAGCCGGGCCCAGCACGGCGGCCGCGGCACCGGACCCAAGGGTCAGGCTCGCGAACTCGCTCATGAAGTCCTTGCGGTTCCGACCGCCCTGGTTCAGGCGGTCGATGGTGTTCAGCTGCACCTGGTCGGCGTCCTCGCCGTCGACGACGAGCGCGTACTTGATCTGACCGGAGTCGATCATGCCCGCGGCGACGCTCATGGCGTTGACGAACCCCAGGCAGGCGTTCGCGATGTCGAAGTTGATCGCGGACGACGGCAGACCGAGCCCGTGGTGCAGGCGCACGGCGACCGACGGCTCGAGGTGCGGACGGGTCACCGAGGTGTTGATCAGCAGGCCGATCTCGTCCGGACGCACCCCCGCCTCGGCCATGGCACGACGGCCCGCGTCGATGGCGGCGTCCTGGAAGGTCTGGCCCTCGCCCCAGTTGCGTCGCTCGATCACACCGGCGACCCGCTCGAGCAGTCCCATCGGCAGGCGGAGGCGGCGGAGCACGCCGCGCAGCCGCGCTTCGATGTCCGCAGAGGTCGTCACGCGTTCGGCGGTCGTCGTCGCCACGGACAGCAGCGAGACGTTGTGGTGCTTCGCCGTGGCGTTGCCGGGCTGCTCGGGTTCGCTGCTCGGCGCCCGGTCACTGCTCGCTGCCCGGTCGACCGGCCGTTCCGTCATGATCGTCACCGACACATACTTCCTCATTTCACCTGTGTGTGCAGTCCGGCTCGGCTGGACGCGCGGTGTCAGGCGTCCTTCGGGAGCTTCCGGATCTTGCTGCGACGGCGTCGACGGTCCGGCACCATCGAGCGCATCTCCTCGAGCTTGCCGAAGCAGAGCAGCCGGTCACTGGCCTGCAGCTCGACGCCACTGCGCGGGTTCGGGATGACTGTCGCGCCCCGGTGCAGGGTCAGCACGGTGATGTCCCGGTCCCACAGTCCGGACTCCTTGATCGTCTTCCCGACCAGGTCGGCGTTGGTGTGGACCAGCAGCTCGGCGACGCCGTAGCCCGTCGAGACGCTGAGCCGCTGGCGCACGTCGATCTCGGGGAAGGCGACCTGGTTGCCGATGAAGTCGATGATCGCGCCGGCGACGTCGAGGCCCGTCGCACGCTCGATGCCCTCGAGCCCCGGTGACGAGTTGACCTCCATCACGAGCGGACCGTCGTTGCCCTCGAGCATGTCGACACCGGCGACCTTGAGCCCCATGATCTGCGCCGACCGGACCGCGACCGCCTCGTACTCCGGCGACAGCGTGACCTTCTCGACCGTGCCGCCACGGTGCACGTTGGAGCGGAACTCGTCCCCCGACGCCGTCCTGCGCATCGCGGCCACCACCCGGTCGCCGACGACGAGCGCGCGGATGTCACGGCCGCGGCTCTCCGAGATGAACGACTGGATCAGGACGTTCTGCTTCGTCGAGTGCAGGGTCTCGACGATCGACTCGGCGACCTTCTCCTCGGGTGCCAGGATCACGCCGATGCCCTGCGTGCCCTCGAGCAGCTTGATGACGACCGGGGCCCCGCCGACCCGTTCGATCGCACCCCGGACGTCGGCCCGGCTGTTCACGAACGTCGTCGCGGGCATGCCGATGTGGTGGCGGGACAGGATCTGGTTCGCCCGGAGCTTGTCGCGGGAGTTCGTGATGCCCGTCGCGGTGTTCGGCGTGTACACGTCCATCTGCTCGAACTGCCGGACGACGGCCGTGCCGTAGTAGGTGATCGAGTTCCCGATCCGGGGCAGCACCGCGTCGTAGTCGGACAGCAGTCTGCCGCGGTACAGCAGGTCCGGGTCCTCGCCGGACAGGTCGATCGCGAACCGCAGGGTGTTCAGGACCTTGACGTCGTGGCCGCGGTCGAGCGCCGCAGCACGGAGGCGCTGGGTCGAGTACGCCTGCGGGGCGCGGGACAGGATGGCGAGTTTCATCGAGGGGTTCTCCGCGGGGTGGGATCGACGGCGACGGTCCATCCAAGCACGCGAACACGACGCTCGGGCGTACGACAGGATGGGCACATGGCCCGTGCTCCGAAGCCCCCCGACGGCGGGCTCGTCGTCGCCGGCTGGCGCGAGTGGGCCGGCCTGCCGGACCTCGGCCTGCCGTGGATCAAGGTCAAGCTCGACACCGGTGCACGCAGCTCGGCACTGCACGCGTTCGACCTCGAGGAACTCCCGGGCGACCGGGTCCGGTTCTCCGTGCACCCGTGGCAGGACACCGATGCCGACGCTGTCACGATCGAGTGCGACGTGCACGACCGGCGCATCATCCGCAGCTCGACCGGGCACACCCAGGAGCGCATCGTCGTGCTCACCACGATCACCCTGGCCGGGCGCGCCGTCGAGTCCGAGGTCACCCTGAGCAACCGCGACCAGATGGGGTTCCGGATGCTCGTCGGACGCGAGGCGCTGCGACAGGGGTTCCTCGTCGACCCTGCGAGGTCCTTCATGGCCGGACGGGCTCCGAAGGAGATCCGGCGGCGCAACCGCGGGCGCGGCTGAGCGCTTCGCCCGCACGCGTCGCGTGCCGTGGGCGCGACCGGTCGACGGCCTGGAGGCGCGGTGCGGGGCCGCCACGGGCCTCCCGTCCGCCTCGGTGACCGCCCAGGGCGCGGGTCGGGTCAGCGACCGAGGTGGCGGCCGAGGAAGGCGAGCTGCTGCGGTGCCAGGCGGCGCCAGTAGCCGTGCGTGTGGGCGCCGGGCTCGAAGCCCCCGGCGGGCGGCGTCGCGAAGCCGTCGACGTAGGCGTGGGCCGCCGGAGCGAACCCGTCGCCGTTGCCGCAGTCGACACGGACCGCGACCCCGTCGAGCGCGCGCTGCCGACCGAGGGCCGTGTTCGCACGGAAGTCGGCCGCGTCGTCGAAGGCTCCGCGGGCGGTGTCCGCTGCTGACGTCCAGAGTGCGGGGCTGATCGCCGACACGGCGCGGACGCGGGACGCACCGAGCACCCCGCCGAGCCGGAGGGCACCGAACCCGCCCATCGAGTACCCGGTCAGCGCGAGCCGGTCGGTGTCGAAACCACGCCGAGCGATCCGGGGCAGGAACTCGTCGACGACCATCGCTGCGGGGTCGTCCCCGTCGGAACGGTGGTGCCAGTAGCGGTTGCCACCGTCGATCGAGGCGATCGCGAACGGAGCGCCGCCACCCTCGATGTGCGCCGCGAGGAACCGGTCCCAGCCGAGTTCCCGCCCGAAGAACGCCGCGTGGTCGTCGCCGTAGCCGTGCAGCGCGACGGCGACGGGCAACGGGGTGTCCGACGCCGGGGCGGCGATCGTCCACCCGACGGTCCGTCCCTTCCGCGCGGTCGACACGAAGGTGCCGGAGACCGATGGGACCGGGGTGATGTCGGGGATCGTGCCGTCGGCACCGTTCAGCCCGAGGAGGCTGTACACACGCGTCCGCCCCGGCAGCAGGTCGAGGTTCACCGCCTCGGCGGCTGCACCCGCGGCGACGATGCCGACTCCCCCGATCAGCAGCGACCGACGGGTGATCGTCGCCGCACGCGAGCGGGTCATCCGCGGGGCGCCGTTCCGTCAGAGGTCACGCGCTGCATGACGAGGGTCGAGGAGAGTCGCTGCACACCGGGCAAGATACCCAGCGTGGCGTCGGAGAACCCCCGGGGCGCTGTCGAGCGGTCAGGCTGCTGCGACGAGCGCCGCGGCGATCGCGCGCGCCGTCGCCGTGCCGACCGACGGATCGCGCAGGCGCATCGCGAGGTACCCGGACACGACGAGCAGCAGCTGATCGGCCAGGGCCCCGGCGCGCTCGCCGACGACGGGCGCGGCACGTTCGGTCAGCCGGGTCCGGAGCGCACCGGTCTCGCGGTCGAGCACCTCGTGCACCTCGGCAGGGGCGTCCGCGTACTCGGCAGCGGTCCCGAGGAACGCGCACCAGCGCGAGCCGGCGGCGGTCGACCGGTAGTCGTCGAGTGCGTCGAACACCGCGAGCAGGCGACCACGGTCGTCCGGAGCGGCCTCGACCGCGCGGTCCCACGTGGCGAGCCAGTCGTCGTGCCGGCGATCGAGGGCCGCGGCGACCAGGGCTTCCTTGCTCGCGTACCCGCGGTAGAGCGTGGCGCTCGAGATCCCGGCGCGGTCGAGCACGACGTCGATCGGGGTGGCGGCGATGCCCCGCGTGAAGAAGAGCTCCTCGGCCGCGTCGAGCAGCCGCTGCTCGGTTCCTGGACGCATCGCCATGCAAGCACCCTAGGCTCTCAAAAGTGAAACGATCGTTTTCGTTACGACAGTGGGTGTTCCTCGGCAGCGGGCTGGCCCTGATCGCTGCGACGTACGGGCTGGTGCGCCTGGCGTTCGGACTCTTCCTGCCCGACGTCCAACGCGACCTCGGCCTGCGCCCGGAAGCCGCCGGGTGGGTCTCCTCGGGCGCCTCGGCGATGTACTGCGTCGGCGCGGTGGTCGGGTTCCTGGCCGCCGCACGCGTCCCCCGGGTGCTCGTCGCCGCAGCCGCCGGGATCGCCGGGGTCGGCGCGCTCGCGATGGCAGCGGCGCTGGGGCCGTGGTCCTTCGGGATCGCCGCCGTGCTCGCCTCGACCGGAGCCGGGCTGGCCTCACCGGCCCTCGTGCAGCTCGTGTCGCTGGCGGTGCCGGGGCCCGCGCAGGGAACGGCGCAGGCGGTCGTCAACTCGGGGACCGGTCCGGGGCTGGTCGCCGCCGGGGCGCTCGCACTCGTGCTCCTGCCGGACTGGCGGACGGCCTGGGCGTGGTCCGGGGTCTTCGCACTCGTCGTCGGCGTCGTGCTGCTGGTGGTGTCCCGTGGGAGCGAGTCCGGCGGTGACCGGCCAGCCGCACCGGGGACGGCGTGGTTCGCGGCACACCGACGGGTCATCGCGCTCGCGCTGCTCTTCGGTGCCGGGTCGGCGGTCGTGTGGACGTACGGCCGCTCCGCGCTGGTCGACGCGGGCGCGCCCGTCGTGGTGTCGGTGTCGGCGTGGATCGCGCTCGGGGTCGGCGGTGCTGCGGTCGCCGTGACGGCTCGGTGGACGAGCGGACTCCGCGCACGGACGCTCTGGGCGGTGACCGCGGGCGCCGTGGCAGTGGCCGTCGTCGCACTCGGGCTCGCGCCGCAGTCCACGGCGGTGGCGATGCTGGCGTGTGCGGTGTTCGGCTGGGGCTACACGGCGGCGACCGGCGCGTTGATCGCCTGGACGACCGAGCTCGACGCTGCACGGTCGTCGGCGGGGACGTCGATGCTCTTCGTCGCGCTGGTGCTCGGGCAGGCCGTGGGAGCGGCGGCGGCGGGCGTGCTCGTCGGCACGTCGGGCTACGCGGTGACGTTCGTGATCGGGGCGGTCGTCACCGCGGCGAGCGCCGTGCCCGCCGTGGTCGGCAGGCGCGGAGGCCCTCCGCACGGTGACGCCGCCGTCACAGCAGCGGGCGCAGCTCGATCTTCCGGTTGCACGCCTGCGACGCCTCGTGCGCCACACCGAGCGCCGTCTCGGCGTCCGGCAGCTCCATGACCCAGAACCCCGCGACGAACTCGGCGGTGTCGGCCACCAGTCCGGGCGTGGTGTCCGGACCGCCACCGCGGGCGTCGACGACGGTGCCGTCGGCGGGGGCGGACACCCCGGCGGCGAACACGACGGCGTCGCCCAGGCGTTCGTTGAGGGCGTCGACCGCCGCGGCCTCGGTCTGACTGGCGGACTCCGTGCGACCAGCAGCCTCGGCCTGCCCGTCGTCGATGACGTTGACGAGGAACTGCATGGTGACTCCCCTGCTCGTTGGCCGGAGGCTACTCCCGCCCGGGGCCACCCGCTAGCGTTCTCTGCATGGGGACGACGGCGGAGTGGTCACGGCTGCCCGTGGGGCGCCGCGAGCACCGCCAGGACGCCGTGCTCGCCCTGGTGCTCGCCGCCGGCCTGACGATCACCACCGTCCTGTACGGGGCGTCCGGCATCTACGGCGACGACCAGGCGGCCTGGTGGGTCTCGGCCCTGATGATCATCGCGAACGCCGTCCCGATCGCGTTCCGCCGCCGGTTCCCGATGTCCGCTGCCGTGGTGTCCGCGCTGGCGTTCGCGGCCACGCAGCTGCTGCACGTGCCCGAGGTGTTCCTGGTCAACTTCACCCTGTTCATCTCGCTGTACTCCGTCGGTGCGTGGTGCGCCGACCGGGTGCGGGCCGAGGCGGTCCGGTGGGTCGTCATCGGCGGGATGTTCGCGTGGCTGTTCCTCGCGATCTCGTTCGGCTGGGCGGTACCGAACGCACTGCCCAACGACGAGGGCGCCCTCATCCCGCCGTACATCGCGTACTCGCTGCTGAACATCGTGATCAACGTCATCTACTTCGGCGCCGCCTGGTACGCGGGCAACCGGGCGTGGGCCTCGGCCGTCGCCCGGCACCAGCTCGACGAGCGCACCGCGGAGCTGGCAGCCGAACGGGAGCGCAGCGCTGCCCAGGCAGTGACGATCGAGCGCGTCCGGATCGCCCGCGAACTGCACGACGTCGTCGCCCACCACGTGTCGCTGATGGGCGTGCAGGCCGGCGCCGCCCGACGGGTCATCGACCGTGATCCCGCGCAGGCGACGGCGTCGCTCGGCGTGGTGGAGGAGAGCGCGCGCACCGCAGTCGAAGAGCTGCGGCGGATGCTCGGCACCCTGCGGTCGGCGGACGAGCCGGGCGCCGGCGACCCCGGTGTCGGGGACGGTCCGAGCACCGAGGGCATCGCCCGCATCGGTGAGCTCGCCGAGTCCGCCCGGGTCGCCGGTCACCCGACCGAGTACGTGGTCGTGGGCGACGAGCGTCCGGTGCCGCCGACGGTCGCCGCCGTGGCGTACCGGATCGTGCAGGAGGCCGTGACGAACGTCCTCAAGCACGCCGGCCCCACCGCCCGCGCGGACGTCCGGCTCCGGTACCTCGACGACGGCGTCGAGGTCGAGGTCACCGACGACGGGCACGGCGACCGTGCTGCGCGGAACCCGTCGGGCAGCGGCCTCGGGCACATCGGCATGCGGGAGCGGGTCGCCGCGGTGGACGGACGGATCGAGATCGGGCCACGCGCCCGGGGAGGCTACCTGGTGCGGGCATGGCTGCCGACGACGTGAACGAGACGAACGACCCGAACGGCGCGACCGACCTGACGATCGTGCTCGCGGACGACCAGGAGCTGGTGCGGGCCGGGTTCCGCGTGATCCTGGAGTCCGAGCCGGGGTTCCGGGTGATCGGCGAGGCGCCCGACGGAGCCCGTGCGGTCGAGGCCGTCCGGACCCTGCGCCCCGACGTGGTGTGCCTCGACGTGCAGATGCCCGGCGTCGACGGACTCGAGGCCGCACGGCGGATCGCAGCGTTGCCGGACCCGCCGGCGGTGCTCATCCTGACGACGTTCGACAGCGACGACGCGCTGTTCCAGGCGCTCGAGGCGGGTGCCAGTGGCTTCCTGCTGAAGAACGCCTCCCCCGAACGGCTGATCGACGCCGTCCGGACCGTCGCGGCCGGGGACGCCTTGCTCGCACCCGACGTCACGCGGCGGGTGATCAGCCGGGCGACGGCCGCACCGGTGGCGAGCGCGCGGACCGCGGACGGCGCGCTCGCAGCAGCCGGGCTCACCGAGCGCGAGACCGAGGTGCTCCGACTGCTTGCCCGAGGCCTCAGCAACGCCGAGATCGCCGCCGAGCTGTACGTCGGTGACGCCACCGTGAAGACCCACGTGTCGAACGTGCTGCAGAAGCTCGTGCTGCGCGACCGCATCCAGGCCGTCGTCTGGGCGTTCGAGCACGGCGTCGCCGGCTGACCGAGCCCGACTCGCCGACCGGCCGCCGCGAAGTCCGACGTTCCACGAGACGTTCGACGCGTGGAACGTCGGAAGATGCACACGCATTACGTGCGGGTGCATGTTCCGACAGAACGCGAGACGTTCGACGCGTGGAACGTCGGAAGATGCACACGCATCCGGCCTGGAGGCCCGTCGCGGCACCTCGGGACGACGCCGCCCGCCCGCCCGCTCCCCCGCGCGGTGGAGTCGACCACCCACCCAAGTCCCGCCGGACGGCGGAGGCGACCCGTGCCTCCCGACCAATAGCGTCGACGCAGGCGGCGCGGGCCGTCGCGAGAGGGGTACGACATGCTCACCATCGAAGGGGTGACCAAGCACTTCGGCGACCGCCGGGTGCTCGACGACGTGGGGTTCACGGTCGGCAACGGCCGCCTCACCGGGTTCGTCGGCGGCAACGGCGCCGGCAAGACGACCACCATGCGCATCATGCTCGGCGTGCTGCAGGCCGACGCGGGATCCGTCTCGATCGACGGCACCGCGGTCCGGCCCGCCGACCGCCGCCGCTTCGGCTACATGCCCGAGGAACGCGGGCTGTACCCGAAGATGCCGGTGGCCGAGCAGATCACCTACCTGGCACGGTTGCACGGCGTCGACAAGCGCGCGGCGACCACGCGGACCACCGAGCTGCTCGAACGGCTCGAGCTGACCGGCCACGCCGACGACGCCGTCGAGAAGCTGTCGCTCGGCAACCAGCAGCGGGTGCAGATCGCCGCGGCCCTCGCCCACGACCCCGAGGTGCTGGTGCTCGACGAGCCGTTCTCGGGCCTCGACCCGATGGCGGTCGACACGGTGCTCGGTGTCCTGCGCGAGACCGCGGCCCGGGGCGTCCCGGTGCTGTTCTCGAGCCACCAGCTGGACGTCGTCGAGCGGCTCTGCGACGACGTCGTCGTGATCGCAGGCGGCACCATCCGTGCCGCCGGCCCGCAGGACGAACTCCGCAAGCAGGCCGGCCCCGCCGCCTGGGAGCTGCTCGTCGACGGTGACGTCGCCTGGCTCCGCGACGAGCCCGGCGTGACGGTCCGCGAATTCGACGGCGGTTACGCCGTCTTCGAGGCCGACCCGTCCACCGCCCAACACGTCCTGCAGCGGGCCGTCCAGCACGGCACCGTCGGCTCGTTCGCCCCGCGGGTCCCGCGGCTCAGCGAGGTCTTCCGGGAGGTCATCCGATGAACGACTCCTTCGTGCAGGCCGTGCGGCTCGTCTCCGCACGCGAGATCCAGGCACGCATCCGCAGCAAGGCCTTCGTGGTCTCCGCCCTCATCCTGATCGGCATGGTCGTCGCGTCCATCGTGGTCGGCGGCATCGTCGGCAAGGCCACCGCCGACGACACCACGCCGGTCGCCGTGGTCGACGGTGTCTCCCTGCCCACCACCGCGGGCCTCGACGTCACCGACTCCACCTCGGTGGCGGACGCCGAACGGCTCGTGCAGAACGGCGACGTCGACGCGGCGATCGTGCCGTCCGACGACCCGCTCGGCTACAAGGTCGTCGGCCTCGACGAAGCCCCGACCGACGTCGTCTCCGCGCTGAGCGTCACACCGCGGATCGAGCTGCTCGACCCGGACGCGCTGCCCGGCGGACTCGTCTACCTCATCGCCATCGCGTTCGGCGTCGTGTACTTCGCCTCGGCCGTGACCTTCGGCCAGTCCATCGCGCAGAGCGTGGTCGAGGAGAAGTCGACCAGGGTCGTCGAGATCCTGATGTCCGCGATCTCGGCCAGGGCGCTGCTCGCCGGCAAGGTCCTCGGCAACAGCGTGATGGCGTTCGCGCAGATCGTCGCCGTGGCCATCGCCGCGGTCGTCACCCTGGCGGTGACCGGGCAGGACAACATGTTCTCGATGCTCGGCCCGAGCATCCTGTGGTTCGTCGGGTTCTTCGCCGTCGGCTTCGTGCTCATCGCGTCGCTGTTCGCCGCGGCGGCCGTGCTCGTGTCGCGTCAGGAGGACGTCGGCAGCGTCACCACGCCGGTGATGATGCTCGTGATGATCCCGTACATCCTGATCATCGTCGCGTACAACAACCCGACGGTGCTCGGCATCATGTCGTACGTGCCGTTCAGTGCACCGATCGGCATGCCGATGCGGATCTTCCTCGGCACGGCCGAGTGGTGGGAGCCGATCCTGTCGCTCCTGATCGTGGTCGCCGCGGTGGTCGTGGTCGTGCTGGTGGGCGCGCGCGTCTACGAGAACGCGCTGCTGCGGACGGGCAGTCGCGTGAAGCTGACGGAGGCGCTGCGCGGCTGACGCCGCCGGCCCGGCAGATCGGACGGGAGGCCCGGATCACGTGAGCAGATCGGCTCACGTGATCCGGGCCTCCTGTCGTCAGTCCGCGCGCACCGAGAAAACGTCGCCCGGCTGGCACCCGAGCTCCTGGCAGAGCCGGGTGAGCGTGGAGAACCGGATCGCGCGTGCCCGGTTGTTCTTCAGCACCGACAGGTTCACCACGGTCACCCCGACCCGGTCGGCGAGCTCGGTCAGCGTCGTGCCCCGAGCGGCGAGCAGCTCGTCGAGGTGGCAGACGACCGCGTGACCGTCCTCCTGTTCCGGGGGCATCAGACCAGCCCGGACTGGTCGCGCACCATCCGCTGCGAGGCGGTCAGGGCGAACCGGAAGCAGATGACGACGAGCAGGCCGAGGTACACCGGCACGAACTGGTGGTCGACGTCGGGCGTCGGCAGGCGCCCGTCCCAGCCGAGCCCCGACACCACCCAGTTCCACCCCATCCGGCGGACGAACTGGGGCACGAACCCGGCCACCAGCACCGCGGCCGCGAGCCAGTCAAGGATGCGGGTCGTCGATCGGTCGAACAGCCCACCGCGCGAGATCTTCCACGCCACCGCCGCCACGAGGGCGATGAGCGCACTGACGAACAGGACCTCGAGCGCGTCACCGACCCGGATGTACCCGATCGCCCCGGTCGGCACGTCCGCGATCGGGGCCCGGAGCACGAGGTGTTCGGCGGTGACGGTCACACCACCGGGCGGCTGCGGGACCTCGCTCGTCGCGGTCATCCGGACGGGCACCGACACCGTCCCGGAGCTGAGCGAGCGGACGAGCAGGTCGACGTACCGCCAGACGACGAGCGCGATGCCGATCACGCAGCAGGCGACGTAGGCGAGGTAGGAGTTCCGTCCGCGGGGCGGTTCGTACACGGGTGCGGTCATGGCGTCTTCCCTTGTCGATCATCGATACCATCGAATTTCGATACAACGATAAACGATGGGTCGGACCGGTGCAAGACCCCGTCCCGCTCCGACCTACAGCAGGCCGAAGACCGCCTGCGCGCCGAGGCTCGTGCCCGCCACGAGCACCCAGAGAGCGATGCCGAGCAGCATCGGACGGAAGCCGGCACGTCGCAGCGCCGCGAAGTCCGTCGAGCACCCGATCGCCGCCAGGGCCACCGTGATGAGGAACGACGCCGCGGTCGAGAACTCCGGGGCAGCGTCAGCCGGCAGCACCCCGACGGTCCGGAGCAGCACCACCACGAGGAACCCGATCAGGAACCACGGGACCAACCGGAACACGCGGAACCCGCTGCGCGACCCCGTGTCCGGCGCGAGCTGCTCGCGGGAGGCGCGTCGGGCCTCCAGTCCGGCCAGCCCGATGACGATGGGGATGATCATCAGGGTCCGCACCAGCTTCACGACGACCGCCGTGTCGGTCGCCTGGCGACCGTAGACCGTCGCGGTGGCGACGACGGACGACGTGTCGTTCACCGCCGTCCCCGCGAACACGCCGAAGGCGTGCTGGCTGAGCCCGACGGCGTGGCCGAGCAGGGGGAAGGCGAACACCGCGGCGATGTTGCAGAGGAAGATCGTCGACATCGCGTAGGCGACGTCCGCGCTGACCGCACCGATGACGGGCGTGACGGCCGCGATCGCGGACGCACCGCAGATCCCGGTCCCCACGCCGATCAGGGTGCGGAGGGCGCTCGACACCCGCAGCAGACGGCCGATCCCCCAGGCGGCACCGAGGCACACCACGAGGGTCGTCAGCATGACCGGCAGGGTCTCGCCGCCGATGCGCAGGACCTCGCCGATCGACAGCTGCGCGCCGAGCAGGACCACCGCGAACTGCAGCACACGGCTCGACGAGAACTTGACGCCGGGAGCGAGCACGGCGAGGGTGCCGCCGGTCCGGCGACGGACGAGCCAACCGAGCACCGCGCCGATCAGGACGGCGGGGACGGGCCCGCCCACGACCGGGACGACCGATGCGATCAGGGTCGCGACGAGGCCGATCGCGACGGCGACGGCGACACCGGGAGCGGCGGTGCGGGCGAACTGCATGGGAACAGCATCTCGTGCTCGCGGCCGTGGTGCGGTCCAGCCGGGCAGGATGGTGCGGTGGAGTACTCGGGCGAGCGGTGGGTGCAGCGGCTGCGTGACGGGGAGACACCGAAGCGGTGGCCGTTCCTGGTCGGCCTCGCGATCGTCACGGTGGCCGGTGGGATCGGGGTGTACTTCTCGGCGACCCACCTCGACGGCATCCTGCACTCGGACGCCCGACGCCCGTTCGCCGTGCCGTTGTTCTCGGTGCTGCTGCTCGGGTTCGGGCCCGTGGCCGCGGTGCTGTCCTGGTTGCGCGGGCGGCGCGACCGCGTGGTGCTGGACCGGATCCGCCGGAACGGGACCACGACGCGCTTCCACCTGCCCGTCCTCCGCACGGGCCCGTACGCCGCCGACGACTTCCCGGACCCGAGGCCGGAGCTGTGGACGGTCGACGCGGCGGGCCTCCACGCGTGGTCACCCGAGCGCGACGAGCCCGTGTTCGACCTGGTGTGGGACGACGTCAGGACGATCGAGCTGGCCTCGACGGACGTCCGCGGACAACGCACCGACACCGGCATCTGGATCGTCACCGAGGCGGTGGGCCGGTTCGTGCTGCTGCCGCGCGCAGTCATCGGGCGGCCGTTCGGCGCGAGCGTGACGAAGATCCACATCCTGATGCAGGTGCTCCGGTCGCTGCGGCGGGAGTTCGATCCGCACCACGGAGCGCGCGAGCGCCGCTGAGCCACCGACGCCGGGTCAGCCGACGGGCGGGACCTCGCCGGTCATGTCGACGCGCTCGGTGCCGTCGTTCCAGATGTACGTCGCGGTGGTGCGACCGGATGCGTCAGCGTTCGCCTCGTTCGCCTTCGCGTACGTGTAGGTGACCTTGATCGAGGCGTCGGCCAACCGCTCGACAACCGGCTCGAACGCGTACTGCTCGGACGTCGCGGTGCCGAGGTACCGGCCCTGGTGGAAGAGCAGGATCGCGTACGGTGACCCGGCGGTGCCGAACTCGGGCGCGACGACGGACCAGGACAGTGAGGCGCAGGCGTCGTAGCCGGTGTAGTCGGCGTTCGCAGCGTCCCACTTGGTGTCCTCGAGGTCAGCGGGTGACGGCAGCGCAGCGATCCCGGCAGCCGCTGCCTCGGAGCCGGTCGCGGGATCACAGGTCGGGGTGGGGGTCGGCGTCGGTGTCGGCGTGCTCGTCGGCGACGGGGTGGCTGCCGTGTCCGTCGGCGCCGCGGTCACGGTCTCGGTGACGGTCGGGGTCGCGTCGCCACCGTCCCCGTCACCGGAGCAGCCGGTCAGCAGGGCGACCACGGCCGCGCCGGTCAGGAACAGAGCAGTCTTCGAGGTGCGCACCACTCCACGGTGCACCGACGGCAGTGTCGGCGCTCGCATCGTTACCGGCCCGTAGTCTGCTGGCATGCGGGGAGCGGGCATCGGGGCATCGGCGGACGTCGTGGACGACCACGTCGTGGGTCCGCACGGACCGGTCCCGATCCGGCGCTACCGGCCGCAGGACCCCGCAGCCGCTCCGACACTGGTCTGGCTGCACGGGGGTGGGTTCTTCCGCGGCGACCTCGATCTGCCCGAGTCGGACGCCGTGGCCCGGGTGCTCAGCGCCCGTGGCATCCCGGTGGTCTGCGTCGACTACCGCCTCGGTCCGCTGCCCGGCATGCCCTGGATCGGGCGGACGGGTCCACGGGCACGCCGACGTGCACCGCACGCGCGGGACGAGGTCGTAGCGGTGCTCCGCTCGCTCGCGGAGGAGTGCCCGGCCAGCCTGGTGCTCGGTGGCGCGAGTGCCGGCGCATGCCTCGCGGCGTCGGCGGTCGCCGCTGGCCCGCCCCTGGCCGGCACCGTGCTCGCGTACGGGTTCTTCCACGCGCGACTCCCCCGCGACCCAGCGGTGCAGCGTCTCGTGCGCGGGCACCGGCGGATCACGCACGCTCCACTGTTGCTCGACGCCGCGAACCGCACCTACGCCGGGCCACTCGGCGCCGGAGCGTTCCCGCCACCGGAGGACCTCAGCACGTTCCCGCGCACCCTGGTGCTCGACGCCGAGCGGGACACGATGCGCGCATCCGGCGACCGGTTCGCACGGCAACTCGGTGCCGCGGGGGTCGATCTCGAACGTCACGTCCTGCGCGACAGCCGGCACGCCTTCCTCAACCGACCGGGCAGCATCGACTTCGCGGCTGCCGTCGACCTGATCGCTTCGTGGGTGGTCCGTCGGCCCGTCTGAACGTTCGAGCGTGTGCGACCGTCGGACATTCCGGTGACGCCACGGCGAACCGGACGTATTCTGCTGTCGGAAGCAACGGCGGTTCCGAACACCCTTCGCCACGTTCACCGTCGTGGCGTCCCGCCTCTGCGACGAAGAGTCCAACCGTGACCGAACACCTCATCGAGTACGTCGCCCGTGACCGCACGGGCATCACCGCCGTCGTGACGACCACCAGCGTCATCGACGTCGACACCGTGATCCAGCACATCCGCTCCGGCCACACCGGCTACTACGTGGCCGCCGACTCCTGGAAGCGCACACCGGTCCGGAGCATGTCGTTCATCGGCGGCACCTACCTGTTCGCGAACTGGGACGGCTCGAAGCGGAACATGCTGCACGACCTGGCGTTCCGGTCGCCGACGCGCGCGGTCCGGACAGAGGAGCCGACGGAGACCCGCTTCGCGCGCTTCCTCAGCGCGGTGTTCGGCCGCCGACTGCCGCAGCCCTGACCCCCGCCTACCCTGCCGCTGCCGCTGCGCACGTCCGTGAGAGCATGACGGGCATGCAGAAGGGGGAGCACATGCTCGCGAAGGACGTGTCCGACAAGCGGTTCCGACCGACCAAGTGGCGGGAGGGCTACGACCAGGGTGAGGTCGATGCGTTCCTCGACCGGATCCAGACCACCCTCGCCGGGTACGAGCAGGGGCGGCCGGTGGATCCGCTCACGCCGGATGACGTGACCGCCGTGCGGTTCCAACCGACGAAGTTCCGCGAGGGCTACGACCAGGACCAGGTCGACGACTTCCTCGACCAGGTCGTCGTGGCACTCCGCTCGCACGCAGCTCGCTGAGACCGGCGCCGACGCAGAACGACATCCCCGTCGTCGTACGACGTCGGGGATGTCGTTCCGGGTCGATCCCGCCAGTCGAGCGAGCCCTCAGACCTGCGCGCCCTCCAGCGTCGCCGCGAGCGGGTCGAAGTCCTCGGGCAACGACGCGATCGGTGCGACGGTCGACTCGACCTCGATGAACGAGCGGGCGGCGATCGACTCCTCGACCGCGACCATGGTGTCGAGCACGTGGTACCCGACCTCACCGGTCGCGATGTGCGAGCCACCGCCGCGGATCGCCCGCGCCATGTCGAGCACGCCGAGGCCACGACCGACGGTGGGCTCCTCGTCGAGCAGGACCTCGAAGTCCTGCGAGAAGGGGAACGTCGCGTCCGCGGTCAGCGGTCGCGCGATCCGGATCGGGTGCCCGCCACCGAACGTGTTCGGGTCGGGCAGGACGATCGTGCCCTCGGTCCCGTTGACCTCGAACACGCCGTGGCGGAACAGCGGGGTGTCGAACGAGAGCAGCGACTGCGCGTTGCCGCCCTGCTCGAACGAGGTCAGGACGGAGACGTGGGTCGGCACCTCGACGGGGAACGAGTCGCCCGCGTTCGGCCCGACGACCAGCTGCCGCGTCTCTCGGGACTTCGACCCCGTCGCGACGACGGAGTCGATCGGTCCGAGCAGGTGCACGAGCGCCGTGAAGTAGTACGGGCCGATGTCGAACAGCGGGCCCGCACCCTTGGCGTAGAGGAACGACGCGTTCGGGTGGAACACGTCCGGCCCCTGCCACTGCATGCTCGTGACCGCGGTGAGCGGGGTGCCGATCGCACCGGCCTCGATCGCACGCTTGGCGGTCTGCCACCCCGGGCCGAGCACGGTGTCCGGCGCGATGCCGAGCTTCAGACCGAGGGAGTCGGCGAGTTCGACGAGCGATGCGGCTGAGGCACGGTCCACGCCGATCGGCTTCTCGCTCCACACGTGCTTGCCGGCACGCAGTGCGTCCATCGAGACGGCGACGTGCGTGGCGGGGAGCGTCAGGTTGATGACGATCTCGACGTCGGGATCGGCGAGCACGGATGCGCCGTCGCCCGAGGCCGCGACACCCCACTTCGAAGCCGACGCCGCGGCGCGCTCCGTGTCGATGTCACCGATCCGGACGACCTCGACGTCGGGGAACGTCGTGAGGTTCGCCAGGTACTGCTCGCTGATCATGCCAGCGCCGATGAAGCCGATGCCGACGCGTCCGGTGCGGGTCATGCGGACACCTCCGATGCGGACGACGAACCGGCCGGCGCGAGCTGCGCCGCGAGCCACTCGTACGACTGCTGCACACCGTCGAAGACGTCCCCGTCGAACCCGTCGAACTCGATCACGGCGTACTCGAGCGCCGTCGCCGCACGGAGGGCCTCGGCGAGCCGGACGTCGCCCTGGCCGGCCGGGGTCTGGTCGGTGGGGATCGTCGCGGTGGAGATGTCGTCGCGCATCGGACCGTCCTTGACGTGCACGGCGACGATGCGGTCGCCGAGCTCCTCGATGAACGCGACGACGTCGATGCCCGCGGCCGATGCCCAGTACAGGTCGAGCTCGAGCACCACGGCCGGGTCGAGCAGCGACGCGAGCACCTGCAGCGCGGGCTGCCCGTCGATCTGCGGCCGGAGCTCGTGGTCGTGGTTGTGGTAGCCGACGCGCAGACCGTGCTCGGCGGCCTCGACGGCGGCGGCGTTGAGTCGTGCGGCGACGCGCTCGACGCCCTCGCGGGTCGTCCACGCGTCGGGCCCGACGAACGGGTCGATGACGATCTCGAGGCCGAGTTCCTTCGCCGCGGCGAAGGTGTCGGCGTGCGACGGAGCGGTCATCACGGTGCCGTCGGGCAGCGGGATGGTCTCCTCGACCAGGAACGCGTGGCCGGTCTTCGCGGTGATGCCGTGGGCGTCGAAAGCGGACTTGAGCTGCGGTGCTCGGTCCACGAACGCGAACGCCTCGACGGTGTCGAAGCCGATCTCGGCCAGGCGGCGGACGCCGCCGTCGAGGTCGGGCTCCAGCGCGGCGTTCACCGTGTAGAGCTGCAGGGAGATGGCGGGAGCCATGTCGGGTCCTTTCCGGGGGTGGTGCAGGTGACTGCCTGGAGGCGCGACTCGCGTTGCGGACGCGCGCCGCGCCTCCCGGCTGGTTGCGTTGGTCAGCGGACCGACTTGATCGGCAGGATCACGAGGGCGCCGAGGATGACGGCGACGCCGGCACCCCAGAGCATGAGCGTGTAGTTCTGACCACCGCCGATGCCGAGCAGGAACAGGCCGACGGCCGGAGCGAGCGACTGCGGCAGCGCGTTCGCGATGTTGATGACGCCGAGGTCCTTGCCGGGGCGTTCCGGGTCGGGCAGCACGTCGACGATCAGGGCGGTGTCGATGGCGGCGTAGATGCCGAAGGCGAAGCCGAGGACGATCTCGGCGAAGTAGAAGCCGCCGACCGTGTCGACGTGGGCCAGGATCACGAGGCCGACCGCGGTCAGTGCGGTGGAGCCCCAGACGAAGACCTTGCGGCGCTGGACGCGGTCCGACACCCAGCCGGAGACGGCGGCGCTGACGAGCAGGGCGACCGTGTACAGCAGGACCCCGAAGGCGACGACCCCGACGGCTTCCTTCTGCGGGAGGCCGATGCGGTCCTCCATGTAGAGCAGGCGGTACGTCGTGAACATGAACGTGCCGAAGGTGATGAGGAAGCGACCCCACCATGCCAGGCCGAAGTCCGGGTGCTTGATCGGGTTGGTCCAGAACGAGCTGATCAGGTTGATCCAGCTGAACGGCTTGACCGGCGTCGTCGGCAGGTCGTCGCGGGCCACGAAGCAGTAGACGAGGATCGCGATGATCGCCAGGACACCCGGGGCGATGAAGAGCACCGGGAGGTTGCCGACCAGGTACACGGCCAGGTACAGGCCCGCGAGGATGGCGATGTTCTGCGCGAGGGCGATGACGCTCGAGGCCTTGCCGCGCTGGAACTCCGGCACGTTGTCGGCGAAGCTCGCGGTCAGCGTGGCGAGGACGGCGTTCGCCGTGACCTGCGCGAGGACCCAGGCCAGCGTGAGCTGCAGGACGTTCGGCGAGAACGCGAGCCAGGCGAGCGAACCGACGAAGACGATGACGCCGCCGAGCATCCACGGGCGTCGACGTCCCCACCGGCTGCGGGTGCGGTCGGAGATCGCGCCGAACAGCGGGTTGGCGAACAGTGCACCGAGGGCACCGAACGGCAGGACGGAGCCGACCACGGTCTCGGGGCTCGAGGGGTTGAGCTCGGTCGCCTTGATCGACATGCTCACGAAGACCGGCGTGAGCAGGGCGACGAACAGGCCGAACTGGGCGAAGCTGAGGCCCCAGAGGTAGCCGCGGCCCACACGCATCGTGCTGACGGACTGCGTGATCCCCTCGACCGAGAACGCTCGGGGCGCCGCGGCGTCCGAGGCGGTGGCACCGGCGGCTGCGGTGACCACCGGTGATGCGGTCCCGGCGATGCCGCGGGTGGGTTCTTCCTTCGACGTCGGTGTCGACATGACTCCTCCTCGAGTCATAGGGGGCTTCGGGGCCCTCGAATACCTAGTGCTGCTAGGTGATCGGGACTGTAGCACCGGAAACCTCCGACCGGAAGTTTTCGTCCCGATTGTTGCGCCGGTACATTGGCACGCGTGACCTCCAACGATGGAATCGGCACCAGGGGCCCCTACGCCAAGGGCGTGCAGCGTCGGCAGGAGATCCTCGACCAGACGCTCGACGTCGTCGCCTCGCGCGGGATCGACGGCACCTCGCTGCGCGCCATCGGCGATGCGATCGGGGTCTCGCACGCGGCGCTCCGGCACTACTTCTCGTCGCGCGAAGCGCTGCTGGTCGAGGTCCTGCGGGAACGCGATGCCGCCTCGGACCGGGCACTCGGCGACACGGCCGGCGTCTTCAGCAGGCTCTCCTTCGTCGCCGACCGGAACGTCAGCGAACCGGCACTCGTGACGCTCTACACGACCCTGCTCGGGGCATCGGTGGAGTCTGGCAACGAGACGGCACGAGAGTTCTTCGCCGCCCGGTTCGACGAGGCACGGGGGAACCTGGTCGCACAACTGCACGATGAGCTCGCGGCGTCGGGGCGGCACTCGGACGCCGACCTCGAGCAGGTGGCGTCGCTCATCATCGCGGCGTTCGACGGGCTGCAGGTGCAGTGGCTGCTGGACCGGAACGTGGACATCGCGGGGACGCTGCGGTTGCTGGAGCGGGTGCTGTAGGGGACCTTCGGGCGCATGTCGATGTGGAACGACACCGGGTCGACTCGGAACGACGCCCTCGTCGTCGTACGACAACGAGGACGTCGTTCCGAGTCGACGAACGACCCCTACTTCTCGCCGTCCTCTTCCGGGTTGAAGTGCGAGTCGTCCCCGACGTGCCCAGCGGCCAGGCCGTCCGGGTCGTTCGGGATGGTGTTGTCGTCGCCGAGCCCGCCCGGCTTCTCGGTGCCCTCGGAGTCGTTCACGGGGGCCTTGGCGTCGTCGTCGTGCGTGTTGCTGCTGTCGGTCATGGTCTGCTCCAGTGCAGTGGTCGAACCGAGGGCGACGCCCCCGGCAGGTGCTGAACTCGGACGCTACGTGCCGCTGCTCGGAATCCACCCACCAGCCGCGTGCCCCGACCGGTCGACAGCGGAGTCACCGCTCGGTAGATTGTTCAACAACCCGCGACGACAGGGAGTCCCCGTGACGACGATCGACCTGAACAGCGACCTCGGCGAGGGGTTCGGCGCCTGGACGATGGGCGACGACGCCGCGATGCTCGACGTCGTGTCGAGCGCCAACATCGCCTGCGGATTCCACGCCGGCGACCCGACGATCATGCTCGCCACCGCCCGCGCTGCCGCCGAGCGCGGGGTCGCGATCGGTGCGCACGTCGCCTACCGCGACCTCGCCGGCTTCGGTCGCCGTCCGGTGCACGTCACCCCGGACGAACTCCACGCCGACGTCGTGCACCAGCTCGGCGCGATGGCCGCCACCGCACGGGTCGCCGGCACCGCCGTCACCTACGTCAAGCCGCACGGCGCCCTCTACAACACGGCGTGCGCCGACCCGGTCCAGGCCGAGGCCGTGGTCCGGGCGATCGCCGATGTCGACAGCTCGCTCGCGGTGCTCGCGCTGCCGGGTTCCGAACTCCTGCTCGCGGCAGAACGCCACGGGCTCCGCGCGGTCGCGGAGTCCTTCGCCGACCGCGCCTACGAACCCGACGGCTCCCTGGTGTCCCGCAGCACGCCGGGTTCGGTGCTCCACGATCCGGACGAGGTAGCCGCCCGTGTCCTCCGCATGGTCACCGACGGGGTCGCGACCGCCGTCGACGGCTCCGAGCTGCGGGTCAGCGCCGACTCCGTCTGCGTCCACGGCGACTCCCCCGGCGCCGTTGCGATGGCCCGCGCGATCCGGTCGCTGCTGACCGAGCACGGCGTCACGATCGCG
Source organism: Curtobacterium sp. MCJR17_020 (assembly GCF_003234365.2). NCBI lineage: Bacteria > Bacillati > Actinomycetota > Actinomycetes > Micrococcales > Microbacteriaceae > Curtobacterium > Curtobacterium sp. MCJR17_020. The sequence continues at coordinate 3,230,749 of NZ_CP126260.1, forward strand.
CCGTTCGCACCGTGACCGTCCTCGACCTCCGGCCCACTGGGCGCACCGCCCTGCTCGCCACGTTCGACTCGCTGCCGCAGGTCGTCGCGTTCCGCGCCGGGCTGGCCGCGGCTCGGCTGCCCGGCCTCACCGAGGTCGTGTCCGGCGCGCGGACCCTGCTGCTCCGGTACGACCCGGCGACGACCGACGCCGCGAGACTCCGCAGCGCACTCGAACGGGTCGTCCCGTCCGCCGACGCCGAAGCGGCGAGCGCCGCGGACCCACTCGTCATCCCGGTGGTCTACGACGGCGAGGACCTCGACCAGGTCGTCGCCCTGACGGGCATGCGCCGCGACCGCGTGATCGCGTGGCACACCGGCCAACTCTGGACGAGCGCCTTCTGCGGCTTCGCCCCGGGCTTCAGCTACCTCACCGGCACCGAGCCGTCACTCGACCTGCCACGCCGGAGCACGTCGCGCACCGCCGTGCCGAGCGGTGCCGTCGCACTGGCGGGCGAGTTCAGCGCCGTCTACCCACGCGTCTCCCCCGGCGGCTGGCAGCTCATCGGCCGCACCGACGTACCGATGTGGGCGCTCGACCGGGAACCGCCGGCGCTGGCACCCGCCGGCACACGGGTCCGGTTCGTCGACGCGGGTGCGGCATGAGCGCGCTGACCGTCCTGCAGGTCGGCTACGGCGCGGCAACGCAGGACCTGGGGCGCCCCGGCTTCAGTGAAATGGGCCTCGGCGCGGCGGGCGCCGCCGACCGCGGGTCCGCAGCACTGGCCAACCGGCTGGTCGGCAACCGTCCCGATGCGGCCGTCCTGGAGGCCCTGCTCGGCGCCGTCACGCTGCGGACCGACGCGTACGTGGTCGTCGCCACCGCCGGGGCCGCCTGCCCGGTCGAGATCGAGCGGGCGGACGGGCGGGTCCGCGGTGCGGCCTCGCACGAGGTCCTGATGCTCGCCCCGGGTGACACCCTCCGGATCGGTACTGCCACCACCGGACTGCGCTCCTACATCGCGGTCCTCGGCGGGTTCGCGGTCGAGCCCGTGCTCGGCAGCCGCTCGTGGGACTCGCTCGCACGCCTCGGGCCGCCGCCGCCGTCGCCGGGTGACGTCCTGCCGATCGGCGACGCGCGCGCTTCGTGGCCGATCGTCGACGCCGTGCCGCAACCCGACGAGCACTGGCCGGACGAACCGGTGCTCCTCGACGTCACCGCCGGCCCCCGCGACGACTGGTTCACGCCGGACTGGCGCGACACCCTGACCCGTCAGGACTTCACCGTCGGGTCGGACAGCGACCGCGTGGGGGTCCGCACCACGGCTCCGCAGCCGCTCGTCCGCGCCGTCACGCACGAGCTGCCGAGCGAAGGGGTGGAGACCGGTTCCCTGCAGGTCCCGCCGGAGGGCTTCCCGGTGCTGTTCCTCGCCGACCACCCGGTCACCGGCGGCTACCCCGTCGTGGCGGTCCTCACGCCGGAGTCGGTCGACCGTGCCGCGCAGCTCCGGCCGGGTGACACCATCCGCTTCCGGTTCGTCCACTGACGACCCGCTCACTGACCGATCCGGAACAGGTCGGCGCCACTGCGGGTTGAGTCGGACACTGCCGACGAAAGGTGCACCACATGTCGATCACCGTCCTGCTCGAGGTCCAGTTCCGGAGCGACGTCCCCGCCGACACCGTCGAGGCGGCGATCCGCGAGACGCTCGCCCAGACCCGCGCCTTCGACGGCTGCGAGTCCCTCGAGGTGCTGGTCGACGACGCCGACCCGACGCGCATGGTCGTCGTCGAGTCCTGGACGAGCGGGGCCGCCCACGACGCCTACGAGGCATGGCGGGCGACCCCGGACGGTGCCGCAGCGATCGGACCGATCGTCGCCGCACCGCCCGTCGCGCGGACGTTCGCACGGACGATCGCGATCAGCTGACCTGCTGCGGGTCAGCCCGTGTACTCGTAGGTGCTGACCCAGTCGATGTCGAGGTGCCCGGCGGCACCCCAGTTGCCGACCTGGAACATGTACCGGTGCGCGGTCTTCGGCACGTTCGAGGTGATCGTCTTGATGACCTTGCCGTCGAGCAGGTACTGCACCGACTTGCCGGGGATCCACTCGACCGAGTAGACGTGCCAGCTGCGCCAGGTCACCCCGGTGCTCATGCTCGTCGAGTTCGCTTCCTGCCCGGCGACCATCGAATGGTGGTGGAGCATCGGCGATGCCTCGAAGTTCGCCTCCGGGTAGTCGATCTCGCCGTCCGACCAGACGTCGGACGACGGCCACAGCATGAACGCTGCACCGTTCCCGTCGCCGCCGGTGGCCTTCGCCCGGACGCTGAACTTGCCGCCCACGTGCGACCACGCGCCGTTCGGGGTGCCGAAGGTCCCCGCGGCTCCGTGCTTGCCGTCGAGCGTGACGTCCATGTAGCCGTTGCGGGCGCTGACCTGCGAGCCCGACCAGTACGTGCCGCCCGTCCCGTCCGGGTACGGCTGCCATGAGTTCGCGTAGGTCTTCGCGAACTGGCCGTTCGCCGAGGCCGTCGTGCTGAAGTTCTCGACGAAGGTCTGCTTGAACTTGCCGACGTTGCCGACCGGGGCGGTGACCCCCGCGTAGGCAACGGTTCCCGCTCCGAGCGGCGCCGCCACGACGACGGCTCCGATGAGTGCGGCGATGAGTGCTGTCCGCCTGATCCTGCGGTGCTGCATGTGTCACTCCCTGGTGTGACTGGTGGCACCCGTTCCCCTCGGGCACCCAGCCGGATCTCGGCTGCGCGTCGAAGGTAGGTGCATTCCGCAACGAATGCAGGGGGTTGACAGCAGCACGCCGGACCGGCGACCATGCCCCTCGTTCGAGGGTCAGCGCGCGGCGTGCTCCCGCGCTTCCATGGCGTCCCAGGCGAAGCTCGCGAGCCAGTGCGTGGAGTAGTACTCTTCGCCGACACTCGCGGCCAGACCCGAGGCCAACAGCCGGTCGGCCGCCTCGTCGAGCAGGCTCGCGAGCCCGTCGTCGTCGAGCTCACCGGCGCGCAGGGCGTCCGCGATGCGCCGGGCTGATCCCGCTCGCGACAGGTCGAGCCCGAACAGGTGCACCTGCTGCGGGTCGTTCTCGTCGCGGACCACCGTCGACTGCAGGATCGCGTCGCCCGACCGCACCTGGGCGAAGAAGCCGTCCGACCACGTCGCGAACTCGGCCGGGGTCAGCACGGCCCGCATCAGGTCGGCCTCGGCCAGCCCGGCGGACAGGAAGTCGTGCCCGCTGCGCTCCCAGGCGAACGGCCATCCGGCGTCCTCGCCGAACCACTCGCGCGCCGCTCGCTCCACCGTCGCGGTGAGCTCGTCGCGGCCGAGCGCCCGTGCGGCCTCGAGCACGAGCAGCAGCCCGAACGCCGAGTTCGAGTGCACCCCGTGCCGCACCGAGTGGGCGGCGCCGTCGACCCAGCGGGTGACGAGGTCCTCGAGCACGTCGACCACGGGCGCGAACCCGGGGGCGAGCTGCCGGATGGCCGGCACCTCGGACGCGGAGACCTCGGCGGCGAGCTTCGCGAGCCAGGCCCACCCGTAGGGGCGCTCGTAGTGCGGCGTCGTGTGGAAGTAGGCGGCTTCCGTCGCCAGGTGATCCGCGCTCAGGTGGGCCTGCAGGATCGTGGTGAGCCGGGCCTCCAGGTCGGCCGGCAGACCGTGCGCGACCAGACGCGCTGCGAGCCAGTGCATGTGCACGGACGAGTGCCAGTCGTACGACGTGGCGAAGGCGGGGTGCAGCTCGACCGGCAGCGCCCGGTCGTCCGGGCCGGACGTCGTGTGGTGCGCCGCGTACGGGTACTCGCGCGAGGTGTTCTCGGCGGCGACGGCCGCGAAGCGGTCGGCCCAGGCGGCCCGGGTCAGATCGAGCGGGGCAGCATCAGAAAGCGACAAGGTACATGACTCCCATGTTGACGACGAGCAGGATGGCGGCGGTCGGGATCTGCGCCTTGATCGGACCGTACTTGTCCCGCATCTCGAGCAGGGCAGCAGGCACCAGGTTGAAGTTCGCGGCCATCGGCGTGACGAGCGTGCCGCAGAAGCCGGCGAGCATGCCGATGGCGAAGATCGCGGCGGGGTTGCCGTCGAAGCCCTGCACCAGGACGGGCCATCCGATCGCGGCCGTCATGATCGGGAAGGCGGCGAACGCGTTGCCCATGATGATCGTGAACAGGGCCATGCCGAGGCAGTAGACGACCACCGCGGCGATCAGCGAGCCGCCGGGCAGGATCGACTTGATGATGGTGCCGACGGCATCGCCGACCCCGGCCTGGGTGAAGACGATGCCGAGGGTGGAGAGCATCTGCGGCAGCAGCGCCGCCCACCCGATGGCCTGCAGCAGTCGACCGCCCTCACGGATGGGCGTGGCGATCCTCGGCGGGCGCAGGACGAACACCGCGACGACCACGGCCAGCACCGAGCCGATGCCCAGGCCGGTCAGGGTCGCGCTGCCCTCGGCGAGCAGCGGCGCACCGCCGATCGAGACGAGCGGACCGAGCGTCGCCACGAGGACGGCGACCACGGGCACGACCAGCGCCGGGATGAAGAGCTTGTTGCCGAACTGGGTGGCGAACGCCGCGCGCTCGTCGGGGCTGGTGGTGGCGAGGACGCTCGTGCTGGCGGACGGCTTCGTGGCGGCAGCGGTGGGTTCGGCCGGGCCGGTCTCCGCCCCCGTGCCGGCACCGGGGATGCTGGCGACCCGTGTGCGGCTGGTCGTCCCGGTGAACCCGAGTCCGGCGAGCGCGACCATCACCAGCACGGCGATGCCGAGCACCCACGACGGCGCGGTCTTCGCGGCGACGAACGTTCCGTAGAAGAACGAGACCCCGAGGATCCCCCAGAACGCCGCGTTGCCGAGTCGCTTGGCGTGCGAGGTGTCCGTGACGATGAGGACGGCCACCGCGATGAAGAACGCGCCGATGAGCCAGTAGAGCCATTCGCTGGTGATCACGCTGCAGCTCCCTGCGTCGGGGTGTCGATGCGGGCGTCGGCGGCCATCTTGTCGAGCGTGCGGTCGAACAGCAGCAGTCGCGTGCCGTGGACCAGGAGCGCGGCGATGCCCGTCGGGATCGCCCACAGTGCCAGGTCGATGGGCTCGAGCGACAGACCGTAGGTGGCGTCGACGAAGGTGGTGATGAGCAGGATCGAGCCGACGGCGACGAACACGTCCTCGCCGAAGAAGACCCCGACGGTGTCGGACGACGCCGAGTAGCCCTTGATCTTCTCGCGCATCCGCTCGTCGATCCGGCCGTACTTCTTGATCGCCGCACCTTCGGCCATCGGGTGCACGAGGGGCCGCACGGTCTGCGCCGGCCCGCCGATGCTGGTCAGGCCGACCGCGGCCGTGACCTGCCGGATGGCCAGGTAGCCCGCCAGCAGACGACCCGTCGTGAGCTTGTCGAGCTTCGCGATCAGGCGCTTGGCCTGGTCCTGCAGCCCGTAGCGCTCGATCAGGCCGATGACGGGCAGGACGAGTGCGAAGGTCGTGACGGACCGGCTCGACGCGAAACCGTCGCCGAACGCAGTGAGGATGCCGACGGGACCGATCCCGCCGATGGCCGCGGTGACGATGCCCGCGACGGTCACGACGAGCAGCGCGTTGACGCGCAACGCGAACCCGATGATGACAACGGCGACGCCGATGAGGACGAACATGCGGGACAGTCTGGCCCGCATTGTTCAACAATCGCAAGAGGCTGTTCTGCTCTGTAACACGACGGTCACACGGTGCGAGGTTCGCACCTGCGACGCTCGAGGCCGTGTCAGGATCGGGACATGACCCGAACCGTCAGTGGTGCCGACTCGACGGCCGATCGGCTGCGCACCATGATCGCGTCGGGCGAGTTCTCCCCCGGGGCGCAGCTGTCCGAGGAGCGGCTGAGCGACCAGCTCGGGGTGTCGCGGAACACGCTGCGCGAGGCCTTCCGGCTGCTCGCGCGCGACCGGCTGGTCGAGCACGTGTTCAACCGCGGGGTCTTCGTGCGACGGCTCTCCGCCGAGGACGTCACCGACCTGTACGCCGCCCGGCGGGTGCTCGAGGAAGCCGCGGTGCGGGCGTGCACACCAACGTCACCCGCGCTCGACGCGGCGGCCGCCGCCGTCACGGCTGCGCGGGACGCTGCGGTCACGGGCGACTGGGGCGCCGTCGGCACCGCGGACATCCGGTTCCACGCCGAGCTCGTGCGCGCGGTTCCGAGCACACGGATCCACGGGCTGATGGACGGGCTGCTCGCCGAGATGCGGCTGGCCTTTCTGACGGCCGACGACCCGGCGTCGTTCCACGCCGAGTTCGTGGAGCGGAACGAGGCGATCGTCGTGGCGCTGCGCGCCGGTGACCAGACCGGGGCCTCAGCACTGCTGGCTGACTACCTCGACGATGCGGAGCGGACGCTGCGGGTCGCTGCGGGCGCGAAAGGCTGACGGGAGGCCCGGTGCGGGTCGTTCCTGCGGGCTCGCGCCGCCGCGACTAGCGCTGGTACCGGCCGAGGCCGCGCTTCTTGTCGCGGAGCGCGACGGCGAGCATGCTGCCGCCGAGCACGAGCCACAGGACAGCCATGAACACGCGGAAGCCACTCGGTTCGATGACCGCCATGACACTCCACAGCACCCCGACCGCGATCCACACCGCGCCAACCCAGACCAACGGCCGACCGAAGGTCGCGCGGAGGAACCGGTTGTCGCTGCTCATGGCCCGAACCCTACGCCCGGCCGTGCACGACGTCAGCCCCCGACGAGTGCCTTCACCGCGTCGATCACGATCTGCCGACGCCGCGCAGGTGCGACCGCCGCGACCAACGAGCCGTACTCGGGGGAGGCCGAGCTCCAGAACGCGGCGAGGTGCATCACCAGACCGAGCAGCACCGCCGGACGGTAGCTGCGCGGCAGGACCCCGGCGCGCTGGGCATGCTCCACCGCGGCGACGGCCTCGGCGTTGCTGGCGATGACGGCTTCGAGCGCACCGTCACTCCCCCGCTCGAGGCGGTGCCACGTGGCGAGCCGCTCGGCCCAGGGTCGCTGGACGTACGAGTCGTGCAGGCGGGCAGCCCACTCGGCGAGGTCGTCGGTGTCGATCGGGACCTCGTCGAACGTCTCAGCGACGGTCTGGGCGAGGAGCGCGTCGAACAGCCCCTCCTTGCTGCCGAAGTAGTGGAAGATCTGCGCCTTGTTGCTCGACGACGCCGCGGCGATCCGCTCGATCTTGGCGCCGACGAGCCCAGCCGCGGCGAACTCGTCGCGTGCCGCGAGCAGGAGTCGTGCGCGCATCGCGTCGGGGGCTGGGGGCGTGAAGCGTGCCATGCAGACAACCGTATCGACCGAGTCGGCGCCGCGGAGCCGGATGGCCGCGATACCGCGCTGGTCAGGCGCGCTGTCGCCGAACGACCCCCCTCAGGACGAGCCCCACCGCCAGCAGGACGCCCGCGACCACCGATCCCTGGACCAGGTCGGAGAAGCCCTGGCGCACGTCGGCGTTCCAGAAGAGGACCACGGCGATCAGGGCAGCGGTCAGGCCGAGCACGATCGACCGGTCTCGCAATCCCCCGCCGGAACGACTGACTGCGGCGGCGATCGCCACAAGCGGGACGGGAAAGAGAGCAGCGAAGGAAGCTGAGCCGTTGAAGAGGAGGACTCCAGCAAGCAGTCCACCCCCGAGACTCGTCGCGAAGGTCACCCAGTCCACCACGCGGAGCTTGGTTGGCGAGCCATCCCTGCGCCGACGTAGTCCCCACAAGAGGATCAAGTAGACGACGGTGCCACCAACGACGAGGAGTGGCGCTGCGCCCCACCAAGTCGAAGCCGGTGCAGTGGTCATCGAAGCACCGAGAGCAACGCTCGAGGAGGCGAGCGCGAGTAGTCCCTGCCTCCACCACCGCTGACTTATCCGCTCGTCATGTTTCACATTCTAAGAGTAGTACCGGCGCGGTGCAGCAGGAACGACCGGCAGCCGCACAAGCACAACGAGTGATATTCACGATATTTAACGTTGTGTACATCGACCTGCAACATCAGTACAGTGCGGATGTCAGCACAAGCTGGCAGCGACTCGGGGAGATGAAGTTGTTTCGTAAGTACATTGCTCGATCGATGGGGTTCGGAGCCTGCTTGCTCCTCTTGGGCTCGCTGGTCGCGCCGGCGGCTGCTGCGCCACTCGCAGAGGTCCCCGCGGCCCACGTCGACGTTGAAGAGCAGGGTCAGGAATTCGTAGCCCTCCAGCACGCCTACGGCACCGCCAAGGACGAGGGGGGAAACTCGATCAATGGCGGGTTCGCCACCTCGCCGGTGGCTTCCTTTCGGTGGAGTTACCGAGGCGTCACGATCGTCGTACCAGCAGGATGCTTCCTCAACATGGCTGTACGAGGCTCAGGTCTCAGCGTCACAGGATCAACAACTGCCGTCGAGTGTTACGGCCCCGCCGCGATCATCCCCGGCATGTTCTGCAACTGGAGCGGTGTCTACCGATTCAAGGACGTCAACGGTCGGCAATACGCCCAGGAAACGACTTCCGTGCGATCGGGCTGCGGCCAGGCGGTGTTCAAGATTCCCAGCGTCAAGAAGCACACGTTGCGTCCGGGAAGCATGTGTGTTGACTTCCGGAACAACGGCGAAGCCCGCGGCCGAACTTGCATGGCGATCTACCGCTGAGCGTCAAAAACCAATGGCATCGAGCGCCTGACCGACGATTCGAATGGCCTCCGGAAGGGGTGGCCTGCGCCGCCCCTTCCGGAGCACGAAGAAGGAGGGTCCGTGCCCGTCAAGCACTCTCGTCTGCGACACATCGTCAGCACAGGGCTGGCAGTGAGCGCAGTCCTGCTCGGGACAACTTGTGTCGTGCTCGTCGCCGGCGGCTGGCCACTGTCGGTCGCAGCCGGAGCAGCCGGGCTGACCGCCTCGGGCTTTGCAGGCACCGTCGATCCGAAGAGCAAGGCCGCCCCGGCCGCCTTCCTGATCTGCGTTGCAGCAATCGGCACGGCGTTGATTGTCCATCAGGTGGTCTCGTGAGCGACCCGATCGAACTTCGCGGGGTCCGCAAGGCCTATGGGAAGCACGTCGCCCTCGACGATGTGTCCTTCACCTGCCCACAGGGGACGATCACAGCGTTCTGCGGACCGAACGGCGCCGGCAAGTCCACCGCGCTTCGGATCCTGACTGGGATCACCCGAGCGGACGTTGGCACTGCGATGGTGAACGGTCAGGAACTCCAGAAGCTGCCTGCTCCGGCTAGATTCCTCGGTTCCCTTCTCGACGCGTCAGCGTTCCACCCAGGTCGGTCGGTTCGCGAGACGCTCCGACTCACCGCCTTCACCATCGGTGAGTCCAGACAACGAGTCGACGAGTGCCTCGAGACCGTCGGGTTGCAGTCGGTGGCCGCTAGACGAGTCGGCAAGCTCTCCCTCGGTATGCGACAACGACTCGGGCTTGCGCATGCACTACTCGGACGCCCTCGGACGCTCGTCCTGGACGAGCCCTCCAACGGTCTGGATCCCGAAGGGATGCAGTGGCTCGACAGGATGCTTCGCCAATTCGCTGATCAGGGCGGGACGGTGTTGGTCTCCACACATCAGCTCGCGGCGGTGGAGCGGACTGCGGATCGCATCGTTGCGATCTCCCGCGGACGGGTCGTCGACCAGGTTCGGCTTGAGGAGCTGCGCGCACGAACCGGGCGGAGTTTCCTCGTGGCCGAGGATCAACCGCGCTTCGCGCATGCTCTGCGGCTCGTCGGGGCACACCCATCTCCGATGGCAGAAGGCTTGCTCGTGGACCTCGAGCCCGTGGAAGTCGGGCGGCTTGCCAGAGATTCGGGCATCGCGCTCTCTGCACTCCGCGCAGAGGACGTCCGGCTTGATTCCTACCTGTCCTCCATCACTGAGACCGAATACGAGGGGAAGGCGACGTGATCCGCTTAGTTCTCGTCGAACTGCGACGCGCGGTCGATACGCGCGGGCCGCGCTGGTCCTTCGCGGCGGCGGCCGTCAGCGGTGTCCTGCTGTCCTTTGTCGTTGCGCGAGATGCGACGACGTTCGCGGCGTTCGTCGCCGGACTCAGCCTTGCGCTTCCGCTGCTCATGGGCCTTCTGGCTGTCATGGCGTTCACGGCGGAATGGAGCACGCGCGCTGCGTTGACGACGTTCGCTGTCACTCCACGCCGACAACGAATACTCGGTGCCCGTTACGCCGCAATCCTGCTCCTCGCTGCCTCGACTCTCGTTGCCATCCATCTCCTCGCAGCCGTCGGCTTCGTTGTCAGCAGGCCCGGTTCTGTCGGTTCCGTTTTCGACGTTGCCGTTCTGGCGCAGTTCTGGCAGATGCTTGCGACAACGATCGCGGCAACCCTCACGGCAATCGCCGTAGCGAGCCTCGTGCTGCGAACGGCGCTCGCCCTGCTCATCGCCGTGTTCGGACCTTTTCTCCTGACCATCGGGCTCGCGTTCACACCCGGCCTGGTCGACTGGCTGAACCCGTACGGCTTCGCGTCTTGGCTCGCGGAGCCGCAACTGTCCTGGACCATCACGTCGGAGACCACTGTCGGACTCGGGCCCGCGGTGACGTCATTCGCGGTCTGGACCGCGCTCCCGCTCGCGCTCGGGTGGGTCCGACAACTCCGCGCGGAGCCTCGCTGATGCTTGGTCCGACCGCGGGCAAGGCAAGCGGACGCCCTCCGAGACATCGCGTACCGACGCTCGACCTCGTCGGCGGGGTGGTCGTGACCTGCGGCACCTGGCTGGTTCTCGACCTGCTCTCCGCCTGCGTTGCTGCGCTGGCCACGATCACCTGGGCGGCGTCTGCGCCGAGCATCATCGGGACCACGCCGATCCCCCAGGGAGCATCGCCGGACCCTGCGGCAGTGCGGCGATGGCGCGCACAGCACCCGAGCTCGACCGTGAGCGAGGCGATTGCCGCAGTCACGAAGTCGTAGCTGCTGACGGTCCCCCGAGCCCGCGCCGGCGAAACGTTGCGCGCCGAGCGGCATCGCGTGCGCTGACAATGCCCCGGCGCACGAAACCCCCACGGATGGGCAAGAATGCGTCCCCCGATCCTCCCTAGGCTCATGACAAGCGCACCACCACGCCGCAGATCCGCGGCCGGCCCAATGACGGGAGGTTCGACATGTCACAGTTCGTCCAGGAGTTCACGCAGGGCGCCATCGTCGGAGAACCCGAGGTCGTCGAGGACCGCGCGTCGGTGCGCGAGGTCGCCGAGCATCCCGCGTGGATGCGGCTGAAAGCCGCTGTCGTGTCGTTCCGTGCGTTGCAGACGGCCGACGGCTCGATACCCGACCATGCGGTCCACGCGACCGCTTCCGAGCACCTGGCCACGATCCTCCCGGCCATTGCCGAACTGGCCCCGTTCTTTCCGCACGATGCGGCGTACCTCGCTGCACTGCAGCGCGATTTGACACGCTGGGAACGCGACGGTTTCGGCGTTCCCGACTTCCTCGACGCACTGAACGAATTCCAGCCGCAACAGCACCGCGTCGACGGGCTCGGCCACCTGGTCGTCTTCCCGATGGTGACGCAGAACGGCAGTTCCTCGCGGTTCGTCGAAGCCGTCCTGGTCGAGGTCATCTGGCCGGAGTTCATCGCGGAACTCGAAGCGGGCGACTACAGCAACAAGCTCTTCGTCGCACTGCGGTTCGTCGACTTCACGCCCGGCTACGACACGAACTCGGCGGTGCTGTTCCCCGAGACGGTCGCGATGCGCGAGATCCCGACGTTCACGTGGGGTGCGATCTTCCAGGACCGCGAAGCCGCTCGCTACCGCAGAGTCGTCCGTGCCGCTGCGGAGATCACGAAACTGGAACTGCCTGACGACGCTGCAGCGATGCTCGACGACCAGGAGCTGACGGAACAGGTGTTCGTGATGTGGGACCTCATCCACGACCGATCGCACATGCGCGGGGATCTGCCGTTCGATCCGTTCATGATCAAGCAGCGGATGCCGTTCTTCCTCTACTCGCTGGAAGAACTGCGTTGCGACCTGACGGCGTTCCGGGAGTCCGTACGGCTCGAACGTGCACTTTCTGCATTGCCGGATGCAGATCTCGACGAAGCGCAACGCGCGATCCGCGACCACGCACGCCTGGTGCAGTACGCCGTCGTCTTCGACCGCATCTTCCGGTTCGCGATCACCGGCAGCCGCGTCCGGAACTACGATGGGCTCGGCGGGCAACTGTTGTTCGCGTGGATGCACCAGCACGATGTCCTGCACTGGACGGACACGCAGCTCACCATCGACTGGGATGCCGTTCCCGACGTGATCATCGCGCTCAGCGATGAGATCAACGAGTTGTACCGGCGGTCGATCGACCGACCGAAATCGGCGCACTGGCTCGCTGCGTACGAGATGCTCACCCGGACGCTCACGCCGCACCCGGCATCGAGATGGGCGCGGGGACTGCCGGAGGAAACGCTCGCCGGCATGTCGAAGGGCTACACCGACGCCGTGCTCGACGACGAATTCCCGCTGTCGATGTTCTACGAAGCGCTCAACAAGAAGATGGCTGCGGTCATCGCTTCGACGGCTGGCATCACCGGCTCGTCGTCGGACGCTCCGTCCGCTGTTCCGTCCGTTCCGGACGTCGCCGCGTGAGCGCTGGGTCACTGTCCGGTCGCACGGTGCTGGTCGCGGGCGCGACCAGCACCAGCGGCGCGGCGGTCGCGCGCGCACTCACCTCCGCCGGGGCGGCCGTCGTCGCGGTCGGCACCAGACCAGACGCACTGGAGGCCCTGCACGCCTCCGTCCCGGGCGTCACGACCCACACGTACGACCTCGCAGACCTCGGCGCGGTCACCGCGCTCGCGGCTGCGGTCCGCGACACGTCGGGCCCGGTCGACGGGCTGGTCCACCTGGTCGGTGGGTGGCGCGGGGGCGGCGGCATCGCCGGCCAGTCGGACGACGACTGGGACTTCTTCGACCGGGCGTTCCGCACCCTGCGGAACACCACACGCGTGTTCTTCGACGACCTGGTGGCGTCGCCGGCCGGACGGCTCGCGTTCGTCTCGTCCACCGCCGTCGACTCCCCCACGGCGGGTGCCGCGAACTACGCAGCCGCCAAGGCCGCTTCCGACGCGTGGGTCCGTGCGGTCGCCCAGGGCTTCCGGAAGGATGCACCGGACTCGGCGGCAGCCACCGTGTTCGTCGTCGGCGCTCTGGCCGGTCTCGAAGAGCGGCTCGGCGACGAGGTCGTGCGGCTCTGGTCGGCATCGCCGGCCGACGTGAACGGCGCCCGTCTCCCGCTCTCCCTTCCTTAGGATGAACCAGTGACCCTTCGACTCCACGACCTGGACCTGCGGGGCTTCGCCTCGGACAACTACGCCGGCGTCCACCCCGAGGTCCTCGACGCGATCGCAGCGGCCAACGACGGCCACCAGATCGCGTACGGCGAGGACGTCTACACGGCCCGTCTCAACGAGGTGATCGGCGACCACTTCGGCTCCCAGGCGCAGGCGTTCCCGGTGTTCAACGGGACCGGCGCCAACGTCGTGGGGCTGCAGTCGATGCTGCCGCGGTGGGGCGCCGTCGTGTGCACCACGACCGCGCACATCCACACCGACGAAGCGGGTGCTCCCGAACGCATCGGCGGGATCAAGCTGCTGCCGGTCGAGACCCCGGACGGCAAGCTCACCCCCGAGCTCATCGACAAGGAGGCCTGGGGTTGGGGTGACGAGCACCGTGCCCAGCCACTGGTGGTGTCCATCACGCAGACCACCGAGCTCGGCACCGCCTACACGGTCGACGAGATCCGGGCGATCGCGGACCACGTCCACCCGCTCGGCATGACGCTGCACATGGACGGCGCACGCATCTCCAACGCCGCTGCAACCCTCGGCCTGCCCCTGCGCGACTTCACCACCGATGCCGGCGTGGACGTGCTGAGCTTCGGCGGCACGAAGAACGGCATGCTCTACGGCGAGGCGATCATCGTGCTCGACCCCGACGCGTCAGAGGGGCTGCACTACCTGCGCAAGATGAACATGCAGCTGTCGTCGAAGATGCGGTTCGTCTCCGCGCAGCTCATCGCGCTGCTGTCCGACGACCTGTACCTGCGCTCCGCCGGGCACGCCAACGCCATGGCCGCCCGACTCCGTGGCGCACTCGAGGCCCGGATCGCCGACGGCAGCATCCAGGGCGTCGGGTTCAGCCAGGAGACCCAGGCGAACGGGGTGTTCGCGACGCTGCCCGCGGGGGTGGCAGAGCGGCTGCGCAAGCACTTCCGGTTCTACGACTGGGACGCCAGCCGCAACGAGGTGCGGTGGATGTGCGCGTACGACACGTCGGAGCAGGACATCGACGACTTCGTGGCGGCGTTGACGCGGGAGCTCGACGCGGCCTGATCCAACGTAGAATCCCGTGTGATCTCCGAGCAGCCCGAACCCAGCGGCATCCTCCCCGAGGACCTCGACGCCACGCTCCGGGTGCTCGGGCAGATGAGCGAGATCGACGAGACGCACCCCGACTTCGTGCGGGTGCGTCAGGCCACGGCGAAGATGTTCAAGGCCGTCAAGCGGGCGCACCGACTCGAGAAGCGCGCGGTCATCGCCGAGGCCGACCGCCGCGTGATCGCCGCCACCGCGACCGGAGCCGCCGACCGGATCGACGACGAGACCCGCGGGGTCCCGATCAGCACCTCGACGACGGCGTCCACCGCCGGCACCCTGCTGAAGTCCCGCCCCTGCTACATGTGCAAGCAGCAGTACACGGTCGTGGACGCGTTCTACCACCAGCTGTGCCCCTCGTGCGCGGCGATGAGCCACGCGAAGCGTGATGCCCGGACGGACCTGACCGGCAAGCGGGCGCTGCTGACCGGCGGCCGCGCGAAGATCGGCATGTACATCGCGCTCCGCCTGCTGCGCGACGGCGCCCACACGACCATCACGACGCGGTTCCCCCGCGACGCCGTGCGCCGGTTCACGAGCCTGCCGGACTCGGCCGACTGGATCTCGCGCCTCAAGGTCGTCGGCATCGACCTGCGCGACCCGGCTCAGGTCATCGGTCTCGCCGAGGACGTCGCCGCTGCCGGCCCGCTCGACATCCTGATCAACAACGCGACGCAGACGGTCCGCCGGTCGCCCGGCGCGTACCAGCCCCTCGTCGACGCTGAACTCGCGCCGCTGCCGGACGGCCCGCTGCCCGAGCTCGTGACCTTCGGGCACACGAACGACCAGCACCCGCAGGCGCTCGCCCGCTCGGTGACGGCGCACCCGATCCTCGCGGCCGCTGCAGCCCGCGCCGACGAGCTCACCGAGCAGGCGATGGCTCCGGGGTCGAGCTCGCTCGAGCGCCTGGCCATGGGCACCGCGATCGACGCCGGTGGTCTCGTGCCCGACCTGCACGACGTGAACTCGTGGACGCAGGCCGTCGACGAGGTCGACCCGCTCGAGATGCTCGAGGTCCAGCTCGCGAACACCACGGCTCCGTTCATCCTGATCTCGAAGCTCCGCCCCGCGATGGCCGCGAGTGAGGCGCACCGTACCTACGTGGTGAACGTCAGCGCGATGGAAGGGGTGTTCGGCCGGGCCTACAAGGGACCGGGACACCCGCACACGAACATGGCGAAGGCCGCCGTGAACATGCTCACCCGCACGAGTGCGCAGGAGATGTTCGAGACCGATCGCATCCTGATGACGAGCGTCGACACCGGGTGGATCACCGACGAACGACCGCACCCGACGAAGGTCCGGCTGGCGGAGGAGGGCTTCCACGCGCCGCTCGACCTCGTCGACGGGGCTGCACGCGTGTACGACCCGATCGTGCGGGGCGAGGCGGGCGAGGACGTGTTCGGCGTGTTCCTGAAGGACTACAAGCCGAGTTCCTGGTGAGCTCCGTACGGCAGTGACGCTGCGCAGCCCAAAGGAATGACGTGGTACGAGAAGACCGTGATCGATCAGATGCAGGGACAACCGTGACGACGAAGCGCTCCCCGCTCAACAGGTCGATCGCGACCGCGGTGGTCCTTGGATGCTCCACCCTCCTCCTGTCCGGCTGCAGCAACGATCCAGGAGAACCCACAGTGCAACCGTCAGAAGCGAAGCAGTCCGTTGTCGACTTCGTGGAACAGTCCTCGTCAGCAGCCGGCGGGAGCTGGGAGCACTTGAGCGGTCCGGGAGTTCGGGAGTGCGAGCAGCCGAGTGGTGCGACGGGGACGACGTTCGTGTACGTCATGAAACGAGCGGACACCACGGGCGCCGACGCGAAGACCGACGTCCAATCGGTGAGCAAGCACTGGCAGGGCCTCGGCATCCAGGTCGAGGAGTACCAGAGCGGAGGCGCGAATCCAGTACCCGGCGTCCGTGGTCGAGGTGGTCCAGTGACCTCGGCAAGCTTCAACGCCTACCCCGGCAATTACCAGATCTCCGCTACCTCCGCATGCTCCGACGGAGTGCCCGACAAGCTCCGGTCGGAAAACTGATCGACGCCCGGAAGCCGCTGCCCAGACGAAGGGGCGCCGGATCGGCACGAGTCGCAGCCGCCGGGAGGGCACGGACATCGCGGTCTTCGACGGGTTCCGCCAGGCACTCGCCGCCAACCGCGCCGAGTTCTTCCAGACCGTCGCCTCCGGCCCGTTCTACGGCTTCAACCGTGACGGCGTGACGCCGTCCGAGCCGGTCATCGCCAACTGGTGGCGTCAGGGCATGACGGGCAGTGCCGTCGCGCACTACGAGGGCATCAAGGCGTTCTCGGAGACGGACCAGACCGAGGACCTGCGCGCGATCACCGTGCCCGTCGTCGTCCTGCAGGGCGACGACGACCAGGTCGTGCCCTACGCGGACGCCTCGCTGAAGCAGGCCGAATTGCTCAGCGACTCGACCTTGAAGGTCTACGAGGGCTACCCGCACGGCATGCTGACGACGCACGCGGACGTCATCAACCCCGACATCCTCGCGTTCATCCGCGGCTGACGTCGCTGACGCTGCGTTCGCAGCGACCCGGACTGGAGGCGCGGTGCGGGTGAGTCGATCGACTCACCTGCACCGCGCCTCCAGTCCGTTGCCCACCGTGCGTCAGCGGCCCGGCCGGCGGTTCAGAACAGGTGGCCGCCGGACGCGACGTCCGTGACGAACTCAGCGACGACGAAGGCCGCCAGGAGGCCGGCGAGCGTGCCCAGAGCGGCGAAAGACCCCGGTTGCCACCGTCGCCGACGGGCGACCACCCAGCACGTCCCGACGACGGCGATGACACCCGAGACGAGCGGATACGCGATGAGGACGACCGAACTCGCGTCGTAGTTGCAGTTCCTCGCGGTGTCCGTGCACCCGACGAAGGCCATCTGGCTGAGCACGACCCAGAACCAGGCGAGGGGCGCGGCGACGTAGGTGACGGCCAGCGTGACAGCGGTCACGACGAGGTCGATCGCGCCGGGCTTCGTCGGGACGCGCGGTGTCCGAGGCTGCGCTCGTGCCGGGCGGAGGTACGCGTCCTCATCGGGGCCGAGCCACTGGTTGCGCTGCTCCCCCATGCGCTCACGGTAGCGGATCGTCGCACCACTCCGGGGATGCCTAGGTCCAGGGGCCGTCCGCGGTGCCGAGGTGCTCGTGCCCCAGGGGCGTGATCGGCACGACGCCGAGACTGGTGAGGCCGACCTGCAGGAGGGCGGCGCGGGACGTCCCGACGCGGCCGATCGCGCCCATCCCCTCGATGACCGCGCAGAAGTAGGTGCCGAGCGCATCGGCGTCAGCGGTGGCCTCGATCTCGCCGGCCTCCTGCGCGTCGACGATGCACGCGGTGTAGTCGGCACGGATCGCGTCGAAGGCCTCGGTGACGGTCGCCGCGACCTCCGGGTCGCGGGCGGAGAGCTCGACCGCCGCGCGGAGCAGCAACGACGGCGCCCCCTGGGCCTCACCGTGCTCGACCGCCGAGGACACGAGCTGCGTCCGGATGCGGGCGATCGGGTGCTCGGCCCCCTGCAGGACGGTCTTCACCGCGTCGACGGCCTCCGCGGTGTCGCTGAGGAACGCCCGCATGAAGAGTTCCTTCTTGCCACCGAACGCGTTGTACAGGCTCTGGCGCCCGAGTCCGGTCGCCTCGAGCAGGTCGTCGAGCGACGTCCCCTCGAACCCGCTCTCGGCGAAGGTGCGTCGGGCGCGTTCGATCACGTCGGCCTCGTCGAACTTGCGTGGTCGCGGCATCGGAACTCCTGCACGTCGGTTGTTGACTGATCCGTCCATTATGACGTACGGTTCTGGATCATTCAGTCAATAACAAGGAGGACACCATGACCGGAGCACTGCAGGGCAGGACCGCGCTCGTCTCAGGAGGGACGTCGGGGATCGGCCTGGCCGTCGTCCACCGCTTCGTCGACGAAGGAGCGCACGTCTTCGTCACCGGACGTCGCCAGGAAGCACTCGACACCATCCGCGAGGAGCTCGGCGACGCCGTCACGACGATCCGCGCGGACGCCACCGAGCCGGACGGCATCGCGACCGTCTTCCGTGCCGTCGCCGAGCGAGGGTCCGGCCTCGACGCCGTGCACGTCAACGCCGGGATCGGCGAGTTCAAGCCCCTCGCCGACGTCACGGCCGAGGACTTCGAGGCGACCTTCGGCACGAACGTCCGCGGGACGACCCTCACCGTGCAGGGCGCGCTGCCGTTCCTGCGCGAGGGATCCGCGATCGTCGTCACCGGGTCGACCGCAGCCTCCGGCACCGAACCGTCGTTCGGGATCTACGGCGCGTCGAAAGCCGCGATCGCTGCCCTCACCCGCGCGTGGGCCGCAGAGCTCGCACCACGGCGCATCCGGATCAACACGGTCGTGCCCGGGCCCACCGAGACGCCTGGGCTGAAGGGTCTCGCTCCGGGCAACGGCGACGAGCTGCTGGAACAGATGGCCAGCGGGATGCCCCTCGGTCGTCTCCTCCGACCCGACGAGGTCGCCGCCGCGGTCCTCTTCCTCGTGTCCGACCAGAGCTCCGGGATGACCGGAAGCGAGCTCCTGGTCGACGGCGGCAGCACCATCGCCTGAACCGGGACACGGGGCGGACAGGAGGCACGGTGCAAGATGACGCCGCGCCTCCCGTCCGTCGGTCCGTCAGTCGCCCTCGTGCGCAGCCAGGGTGGCGAGCACGAGCTTCGCGATCCGACGCTGCCCCTCGTCGTTCGGGTGGATGCCGTCCGTCGAGTAGATCCCCGAGCCCGATGTGTCGGCCTCGGGGAACGTGTCGGCCATGCTGACGTACGCGGCGCCGCCCTTCGCTGCGGCACGCTCGATCTCGGCGAGGTAGCTCGACCACGGCTCCGCCATGCCGTCCGTCATGCTCGAGGCCGGCGTGAACTCGCCGATCACGAGCAGCGAGGGCTTCGTGGGGAGCGCCGCGAGCGTCTCGAGGAACGCCACGTACCGGGCGCCGAGCTCGTCGGGTGTGAGGTTCGCCGCGTCGTTGCCACCCAGCGTGATGGTGATGAGGTCCGGAGCAGCACGACGCATCGCCGTCAGGAAGCCCTCTTGGTTCTTCGTGAACGTCGCGATCGTCGATCCCGAGTGCGCGGAGTCGTAGCGAAGGATCCCCTTGTCCCGGTCACCGTCGTAGATCGTGAACCCCAGCAAGGAGAACGGCGCGACGGCGGTGACGGTCACCGTGTGCTCCCCGCTCGACAATCCGTCCACCTTCGTGATCGTCCCGGTGCTGGCGGTCCCTGTCGTGGACACGGTCGTCGGTGCGGCTCCGTCGACGCTGTAGGTGAAGTCGCCGGACCCGGGGTAGCGCGCCCACCAGATGTCGATCCCGGTGCCCGTGAAGCCGTAGCTCCGCGAGGCGCCCGCCTGCATGCCGACCGATCGGTAGCCGAGGTCGGGGGTGGTGACGTCGAACTGGCTTTCCCCCGTGCGCGCCGTCGCCCAGTCACCCCAGGTCGAGTCCGGTGCGTACACGGCGAACTGCGCGGGGAGGTACCCGGCCCCTCCGGTGACCCCGTCCGTCGGGTGCTCCGTGCGCAGCTGGTCGAGCGTGAGGTCCATCCACCGGGTGGAGCGTGACGAGGCGCCCTGCCCCTCGGTGATCGAGTCCCCCAGGGCGACCCAGTTCGCGGGCGCCTCGGTCCGGTCGGCCACGGCGGCGTTCCAGGTCGCGAGCGGCTCGGCGACCTCCGGGGGCTTCGCCGCGGTGCACCCGGTCGCGACGATCGACACGAGTGCGACGACCAGACCGGCGACGAGCCGGGGCGATCCTCGACGCCGACCGCGATCGGTGGTGCGCTCGTGGCCGTTCACGTTGTCTCCCTCGGGTGGGATGTGTTCCGCGACCGGGCGCCGGGTCGGGCAATGCTAACCGCGCAACCCTGGTGAACTACCGTCGTCTCTGTGCCCTCCTCCACCGGGACTCCGGACCCGACTGCCGGTCCAGCGACCGCGCCGCACTCCGTCAGACGGACCATCGCGGTCGGTCTGGCGATCGCCGTGTCGGCAGCAGCCCTGGTCGGCATCGATGCGGTCGCCGGATCAGCGGACACCGCAGCGTCGCCGGTGACGGTCACCAAGGTCACCAAGGTCACCGCGGCGTCCACCGTCACCTCGACCGGCAGCGCCGTGCGGGCCACCCTGAAGGTCACGAACACCACCTCGGTGCGGAAGCCGGCTTCCTCCGCTTGGCTCTCCCTGTCCACCGGCACGAAGAAGTACTCGCTCGGCCGGGTCGCGGTGCAGGCACTCGCCCCGGGCTCGAGCACGACGGTCAGCGCAGTCCGCACGACACCTTTCCGCGCCGCGGCCGGGAAGTACTCGGTGCTCGCCTGCGTGGGTGCGTACTCCGGGCAGCACTGCCGCACGTCTGCTTCGACCGTCACCACCAAGCCGACGCCCCGCCCACGTCCCGAGACCGGCGTGATGCTCGACCTCGCTCGCGCCTACTACCCCGTGGCACTGATCAAGCGGTACATCGACCTGCTCGACGACAACGGCGGGCGTTTCCTGCACCTGCACCTCACCGATGACCAGAACGTCGGGATCGAGAGCAAGGTCCTCGGTCAGACCCTCGCGAACGCCGATCTCGACCACGACGTCTACACGAGCCGCGTGACCGGTCGTCCGTTCCTCAGCGCCGCACAGGCACGCACGATCGCCGACCACGCGGCGAAGCGGGGCGTGGCGATCGTGCCCGAGGTCGACACTCCCGGCCACATGGCTGCCGCCTTCGCCCTGCTCGAGGCGGAACACGGCACGAAGTGGGTCGATCGCATCCGTTCGGGCGAGAGCGAGCTCGACCCGTCGGCGCCCGGCAGTCTCGCGCTGGCGACGAAGCTCTACGCCGAGGTGCAGCGGACGTTCCCGTCCAGCCGCGCCGTGCACATCGGTGGGGACGAATGGGGCGGCAACGTCACCGCCGACGGGCGCGTCGGGTGGATGAACGCGATGGCAGCCGCCCTCGGCACCCGCGAGGTGTGGGCCTGGAACGACGGGATCGATCGCGCCGCGGTCGGGCGACTCGACCCGCGCATCCACGTCACGTACTGGAGCTTCGACGGCGACACCGAGGACGCAGCGGAGCGTCGCGAACGCCGAGCGCGACGGGCCAGTGCGGTCGACCTGCAGCAGGCCGGGATCGACCTGCTCAACTACAACTCGTACTACCTCTACGAGGTGCCGACCGACCTCGACCCCGCCGACAGCGACTACACCGTCGCCGACCTCCGCGAGCACTGGTCACTCCGGACGTGGGACGGCGACTCCGGAGCACGTCTCGCTGCTCCGATGTCGGGCGCGGCCGTCGCGATCTGGGGCGAGGACCTCGACAGTCCACCCGCTGACGCGCTCCTGCGGTGGAGCGCGCCGCACGTGAAGGCGATGATCGAGACCGCAGCCTCCTGACGGACGCATGTCGCGCCTCCAGGCCGACCGCCGGAACCGCCGAAAGCGCCGGAATCGCCGCCCGCCTATCCGAGCGGCTCGACGCCGTAGCTCGTGACCACCGCGCGCAACTCGTCCAGGTAGGTCTGCGCCTGCACGGTGAGCGGAACGGATGCGTGCGCGATCCAGCCGATCTCGATGCGTTCGTCGACGTCGAGGGGGATGGCGACGATCTCGGGGTCGAGGTCATCGCTGATGAGCCCGGTGGAGATCGTGTAGCCACCCAGGCCGATCATGAGGTTGAAGATCGTCGCCCGGTCCGAAACCCGGATCTCCCGCTTGCTCGACATCGTCGACAGGATCTCCTCCGCCAGGTAGAAGGAGTTGTTCGCGCCTTGGTCGAAGGTCAGCCGCGGCAGGTCGGCCAGGTCCTCGAGGGTTGCCCGCTCCCGTGACGCGATCGGGTTCCGACGGGCCACGAAGATGTGCGGCTGCGCGACGAACAGCGGCGTGAAGACGACCCCGGCGTCCCGCAGCAGCTTGCCGAGCACCTGCTTGTTGAAGTCGTTGCGGTAGAGGATGCCCACCTCGCTGCGCAGCGTGCGGACGTCCTCGATGATGTCCCAGGTGCGTGTCTCGCGGAGCGAGAACTCGTACTCGTCCGCAGCGGCTGCTTCGACCATGCGGACGAAGGCCTCCACCGCGAACGAGTAGTGCTGGGCGGACACCCCGAGCAGCCGACGCGACCGCTGGCCGCCGACGTACCGCTGCTCGAGCAGGGAGACCTGCTCGACGACCTGCCGGGCGTACCCGAGGAACTCGACGCCGTCGACGGTGAGCACGACGCCCCGGGCCGAGCGGGTGAAGAGCGGGCGCCCGATCCGCGTCTCGAGGTCCTTCATCGCGGCGGACATCGTCGGCTGTGACACGTAGAGCAGGTCGGCCGCTGCGCTGATCGAGCCCTCCGTCGCGACCTCGATGAAGTACCGGAGCTGCTGCAGGGTGATGTCGTTCGAGATACGTGCCATAGGCGCAGGCTATACCAGTGCATAGTGTCTCGGTATTACCTGATGGCTCGTGGTTCCCGCCATCATCGAAGTACCCCTTCCCCAGTGCCCTCGGGCGCTCGACGAACAGATTGCCGACCATGGCGAACGACATCACCTTCAGCATCACCCGGACCCGGTTCGACGAGGACTACTCCCCCGCGGACAGCTCCCGGCTGACCACGAACTTCGCCAACCTGGCGCGCGGCGAGCGCCGGCAGGAGAACCTCCGTGCTGCGCTGGCGATGATCGACGGGCGCGCGAACGACCTCTCGGTTGCCGGGGACCGCTACCGCCTGGAGCTCGACATCGTCTCGGCCGCGCTGGCGTTCTCCGACGGTGGGTCGGACGCCGAGTTCCCACTGCTCGAGATGCTCGACGTCACGATCGTCGACCAGCAGACCGGCGAGCACCACCACGGCATCCTCGGCAACAACTTCTCGTCGTACCTGCGCGACTACGACTTCTCGGTGCTGCTGCCGTCGTCAGAGGGCCTGCCGTCCGACTTCGGTGTGCTCCACGGGGCGCTCTTCCAGCGGTTCCTTTCGTCGCCGGCATTCCGCGACGGGTTCGGTGGCGAGCCCGTCGTCTGCATCAGCGTCTCGACGAGCCAGACCTACCGCCAGACCGGGTACGTCCACCCCGTCCTCGGCGCCGAGTACGAGCACGAGCACTCATCGCTCACCGACGACTACTTCGGTCGGATGGGCATGCGGGTCCGGTACTTCCAGCCCGCCGGAGCGTCGGCCCCGCTCGCGTTCTACACGCGCGGCGACCTGACCGGGGACTACACGGACCTCCAGCTCATCGGCACGATCGCCACCATGGAGACCTTCCAGAAGATCTACCGCCCGGAGATCTACGCCGCGAACACCCCGGCCGGCAGCACCTACCGCCCCACCCTCGACCACACCGACTTCACGCCCACCCCGGTCACCTACGACCGCGAGGAGCGCAGCCGCCTCGGGATCACGCAGGGCCGGTGGACCGAGGAGCACCTCGTGACGCCGCACCGCGCGCTCCTCTCGCGCTTCGCTGCCGGCGCCGCCGTTCCTTCTCTTTGATCGTTAGGACTCGCAACCGCATGAGCACCCTCCTGCCCACCTCGATCGTCGGCAGCCTGCCGAAACCGTCCTGGCTCGCCGAGCCCGAGCGACTCTGGTCCCCCTGGCTGCTCGAAGGAGACGCCCTGACCGAGGGCAAGCATGACGCCCTCCGCTCCGCCGTCCACGAGCAGGAGCGCCGTGGCATCGACATCGTCAGCGACGGCGAGCAGACCCGCCGGCACTTCGTCACGACGTTCATCGAGCACCTGGACGGCGTCGACCTCGAGCGCAAGGAGACCGTCCGGATCCGTGACCGGTACGACGCGGCCGTCCCGACCGTGGTCGGTGCCGTGAGCCGCCGGGCGCCCGTGTTCGTGGACGACGCTCGCTTCCTGCGCACCCAGACCGACCGGCCGATCAAGTGGGCGCTTCCCGGCCCGATGACGATGATCGACACGCTCTCCGACCAGCACTACAAGAGCCGCGAGAAGCTGGCGTGGGAGTTCGCCACGATCCTCAACCAGGAAGCTCGCGAGCTCGAAGCCGCCGGCGTCGACATCATCCAGTTCGACGAGCCCGCCTTCACTGTCTTCCACGATGAGGTGCAGGACTGGGGTGTGGCCGCGCTCGAACGCGCGACCGAGGGCCTGCGCGCCGAGACCGCCGTGCACATCTGTTACGGGTACGGCATCGAGGCGAACAACAAGTGGAAGGAGACGCTCGGGGCGGAGTGGCGGCAGTACGAGCAGTCGTTCCCGCTCCTGCAGCAGTCGTCGATCGACATCGTCTCGCTGGAGTGCATCCACTCGCACGTGCCGCTTGAGCTCGTCGAGCTCATCCGGGGAAAGAAGGTCATGCTCGGGGCGATCGACGTCGCGACCGAGGTCGTCGAGACCCCGGAAGAGGTCGCGGAGGTGCTGCGTCGGGCGCTCGAGTTCGTCGACGCGGACAAGCTCATCCCGAGCTCGAACTGCGGGATGGCTCCGCTTGCGCGTGGGGCAGCGCTCGACAAGCTCGGTGCACTGTCCGCTGGTGCGGACACCGTGCGGGCCGAGCTCGTCGGCTCGGCCGTTCCGTCGGCGCGCTGACCACTGCGAGACACCGCGGCGGCTTTCTTCCGGAAGGAGGAGGGCCGCCGTTCGTGTTGCGCCCGCCGCGTGTGCGGCTCTCGACCCGGCCGGGAGGCGCGGCTTCCGTCCGGCTGACAGGTCGGATTGGTACTGGCGTCCCGACCAGAACCCGAACGGCGCTAGCGGATCCTGCAAACGTCGCACTCTCAACCACTTAATATGTTGCGCATCAAACTTCATAACATGTACGTTGATACCCGAGCACGGAGGGGCCGCGCGAGAAGGGGGCTTCGATGTCGAAGTTCATGATTACGGCTGCGGCCGTGATGGTCACCGTTTCGGCGGCAACCACGGTGCCGGCGCTGCCGGCCCACGCAACGTCACCGACAACGCAGCATCAAGTCGCTGCCGAGCGGGCTGCGCTTTCTGACCGCAACGTGATCGAGCTGTTCACGGGTCAGGGGCGGATCATCGCCGAGCACCCGGAGCTTGCAAAGTACGTACCAAGCGGGGAGCAGAAGCTGACAGCTGCGCAGATCTCCGACGTGACGGCGGAGTACCAGAACGCCTACCCGCAGTTTCACGACAACATCACCGTCCCGCTGCAGAGCGGCGACCCGTACCGAGTGCTCGATGCGCTGCACGCGTTCGAAACCGCAACCGAACGCCTCGCAACCTCGGAATCCGCCACCATCACCGGGGACGGCAAGTGCGCCCTCCTGGTCGCCGTCGCTGTCGCTGCAATGCTGTGGTTGGGCGTCCTTGTCTGGGTTGCGGGCCGATCCGGCTCCACCCTGACCGAGGAACAGTTCGCGGCCGAGCTGGCGGCTGCTTTGCCGTTGAGCAACTGACGAGAACCTCGAGAGGAAATACCTTCGATGTCGAAGATCATGATCGCGGCTGCGGCCGTGATGGTCACCGTTTCCGCTGCAATCACGGTGCCGGCTGCGCCGGTCCAGGCAGCAACACCGACGACGCAACACCTCACCGCCGAACGGGCTCCGCTCTCTGACCGGAACGTCATCGAGCTGTTCACCGGGCAGGGGCGGATCATCGCCGAGCACCCGGAGCTTGCAAAGTACGTACCAAGCGGGGAGCAGAAGCTGACAGCTGCGCAGATCTCCGACGTGACGGCGGAGTACCAGAACGCCTACCCGCAGTTTCACGACAACATCACCGTCCCGCTGCAGAGCGGCGACCCGTACCGAGCGCTCGATGCGCTGCACGCGTTCGAAACCGCAACCGAACGCCTCGCAACCTCGGAGCCCGCCACGATCACCGGTGATGGCAAGTGCCTGGTGGTCGTCGCAGTCGGTGTCCTGGTCTGGGCGGCTGTTTCCGTCTCGGTGAAGTTCTGGGGGCCGAAGTCAGCAGACCATGACTCCGGCGCACTCTTTGCTGCGGAGCTGACTCGCGCCCTGGGCTGATGGGTCCGAAACGAGCGCCCTGGCCATTTGTGACGACGGTCGTACTGCTGATGAGCTGGACGGCACTGAGCATTGTGGAGTCGTTGTCTCCGCACGCTTTGTCGAGTCGTGATCCTGCCGCAGTGAAGGTGCGAGATGCGGTGCTGACAATCGCGCCACAGCGCTGGGAGTTCTTCACCGCGTCTTCCAAGGGCAGGCAATACGTTGCCTACCGCACGCGGACAGGCGAATCGGCGCTTTCGCTGCCGCAAGGAAGAGCAACGAACATGTTCGGCGTCTCGCGCGCGCAGCGTGCGCAGGGTCCTGAGCTGGCAGCGCTGCATCAGCAGGTGGCGAACTGGAATAAGTGCGTGGACAAGTCTGCGTCTCATAAGTGCATCCGACAGGCAGCCGAAGAGCGACCGCAGACTCTGAGGAATGGGGCGAAGCGGAAGACTCTCTGCGGAGATCTCCTCCTCGCTCAGGAAAAGGCGACTCCGTTCGAGTTCCGTAGCTTCGATCTCCCGAATTTCCGGGTGCTGCAGGCTGCACGTGTGGAGGTGTCGTGCAACTGATCTTCGCTGAGGTGAGCGGGCCCCGGCTGCGGCGCACCCTCCGCAGCTTTGACCTTCAGACGCTCCGCTTCAGCGGCTTTCGGGGAACGCTCGTCCTGGCTCAACTCACGATCCTCGTGGCAACGCCGTACGACGCGTTGATGCAGACTCTGGTGGGAAGCGAAGCCGGTCCGGTCTGTGGTGGACTGAGAAACGCGTCGACGTACTGCCTCGGACGTTCCATGCCCGATGGACTCGTCACATCCGCCATGGTCATGATCCTCATCGGGGTTGCGATCGGGATTGCGCCGACCGTCACGGCGATCCTGCACGCGTGGGTTGCGTTTTCGATCGCAGGGTCGATCTCGCTCCCCGACGGTGGCGACCAAGCGGCCGCGGTGTGCACCCTGCTCCTCGTCGCCGTCAGTTTTGCCGACCAACGTCGCTGGCTGCTCGGTCCACCGCAGACCGTCGGGAGCTGGCGCCGACAAGTAGCGCTCGCAGGTCTCATGGTCATGCGGGTCCAGGTCGCTGCGATCTACTTCAACGCCGCGATCGCCAAGCTGTTCGCGCCAGAATGGGCCGACGGCACTGCCGAGTACTACGTTCTTCGGGACCCGTTCTTCGGGGCGAGTGGACCGCTTGCTCCTGTGCTGCAAGCTGCAACCACACTCCCCGCGGTGACGGTGGGCGCGACCTGGGGTGCGGTGATCGCCGAGATCGCGATCGGTGTCCTGATCCTGTGTGGCGCGCGGAGTCGGTCGATCGCCTTCGTCCTGTGCGTGGCGCTGCACGGGGCGATCATCATCACGATGGGGCTCTGGAGTTTCGGGCTGATCATGATTGCGATCGTCGGCATCGCCGCGATGCCGTACACGC
Organism: Curtobacterium sp. MCJR17_020; assembly: GCF_003234365.2. NCBI lineage: Bacteria > Bacillati > Actinomycetota > Actinomycetes > Micrococcales > Microbacteriaceae > Curtobacterium > Curtobacterium sp. MCJR17_020. The sequence continues at coordinate 3,258,511 of NZ_CP126260.1, forward strand.
CGCATGAGCAGACGCACCAGGTCTGGTCCCGCCTCGGCAGAAGGCACCACGCCACCATGAACAGCCCCAGCATGAATGGCGCTGGCGTCCGGTGAGCGCGCAGCACGTGCGTATCGCGTCTCTTGGCTCCCTAGCCGCGGCCGTCCCCGTCTTCATCGAGATCGCAGTCACGAGTGCGTGGTGGAACCGACTCCCTGATCGGATCGCTACGACCTTCGGTACGGACGGCAGCGCGAGCGGATACGGCACACCGTTGGGTACAGCAACGCTTCTCGCTGCCGTGCAAACCCCCTTTCTCATCGCGGCGGTCGGATCTGCCTTCGCTCGAGATCGGCGAAAAGGTCGGATCGCCTGCGCGGTGACTGCTGGATTCATCGCCACCGTGGCGATCAGCTGGCTGATCATCGCGGGAGTCGCGGCCTCGACCGTGGCACCAGCAGCGTGGTGGGCAATCCTGGCGGGCCCGGCGTGGGCAGTCGTTCCCTACTGGCTGCTACGACCCGACAAGGAGGCAGTATGAGGCAGATCACGGCACGAAAGGACGAGAGGGAGACCACAGCTGGGAGTTCGCGTGGCACACGATGGGGTGCGATCAGCGTGTTCGTGTCCCTGGCCTATGGTGCGGCGTGGGTGCTGCTCTGGCCAGCAATCCAGACAAGCGCGGATCTCTCGGACCCCGTCGGGAGCCCTGGCGCGTACATCGGGACCGTCGCGATGATGTTCACACCGGGTCTCGCAGCCCTGCTGGTCGCGGTCGCGCTCCAACGTCGCCGTGGGAAAGCGATCCTGGTTGAGCTTGGGCTGACGGGATTCTTCACGCGTCAAGCCTGGCGCTTCGCTCTCGCCGGCGTCACCGGAGCTGTTGTGCTGATCTCCGGCAGTTGGGGCCTCGGGATGCTGTTCGGGTGGGTGCAGCTCGACCCCGAACAATCTGTGGCGAAAGAACTCATCGTTCGAGTCACGGGCGAGCAACCGCCGATACCGATGGCGCTCCTGGCGCTGCTTCAGCTGGTGAATCTCCCGATCGGGATTGCCATCACCGCGATCGCTGCGACCGGCGAAGAAGTCGGTTGGCGCGGCTGGCTCCTCCCGAAACTACTGCCGCTCGGTCCCGGATGGGCGCTGAGCGTGAGCGGCGCTATCTGGGGCCTTTGGCACGCCCCCGCGATCCTGCTCGGCCTGAACTTCGAGCAACGCAATCCGCTCGGGATCATCATGATGATGATCGGCTGCGTCGGTGCGGGGGTGTTAATTGGTTGGCTACGGCTTGCGAGCGGATCGCTTCTGCCCTGCGTGCTCGCACATGCGGCACTCAACAGCTTCGCCACGTACCAGTCCGTGCTCTTCCCCCCATTCGACCAACGCCTTGTCGGGCCGCTCGCCATCACCGGGTGGATCGTCATGACGCTCCTGATCACGTCATGCATGTTGCGGGCAACTCGACGTCGGCAGCGACATGACTCAGAACAGGGCGGCCGTGAGATCCGCGACACCGCGGTGTCCCCGTAGCCGATCGGATGTCCGAGGAACTCACCGGGCGACCTCGGCCCCGGACCACAACGATCGGGTCCACACCGCCGATCCGGAGGACGGCGTCTGCGCCGGGTCAAACTAGGGGGCGTTGACTACGCTCATGATCGCCAAGGGCATCATCCACCAGGTCGAGAATGCGACTGTCCGGGATCGCAACGGTGTGTCGGTCGGCAAGGTCGTGCAGGTGTTCCCCTCCGACGAGGACGGCAGTGCTGCCTACGTCTGTGTCGCAGCGGGACTGCTCGGGCGTCACCAGGCGCTCGTCCCGGTCGACGACGCCACGTTCGACGGCACGGACGTGCACGTCGGGTACACGAAGGACGCGATCAAGGGCGCGCCGTCCCTCGGAACCGGACGCACCTTGTCCCTTGCCGAGGCAAACGCCGTCCGCAATCACTTCGGGCTGTTTCCCGCCGGCGCGGCGACCGGTGACATGCGTGACCCACACGAGAACCTCGATCAGGCTGGGACCGGTCTTGCGGGCGCGGACGACACCGAGGACGCAGGGACGACGCGGCCGAACTGAGCCCGCCTTCACTGTCTTCCACGATGAGGTGCAGGACTGGGGTGTGGCCGCGCTCGAACGCGCGACCGAGGGCCTGCGCGCCGAGACCGCCGTGCACATCTGTTACGGCTACGGCATCGAGGCCAACAACAAGTGGAAGGAAACGCTCGGAGCCGAGTGGCGTCAGTACGAGCAGTCGTTCCCGCTGCTGCAGCAGTCGTCCATCGACATCGTCTCGCTCGAGTGCATCCACTCGCACGTGCCGCTCGAGCTCGTCGAGCTCATCCGGGGGAAGAAGGTCATGCTCGGGGCGATCGACGTCGCGACCGAGACCGTGGAGACCCCGGACGAGGTCGCGGAGGTGCTGCGTCGGGCGCTCGAGTTCGTCGACGCGGACAAGCTCATCCCGAGCTCGAACTGCGGGATGGCACCGCTGGCGCGGAACGCCGCGCTCGACAAGCTCAGTGCGCTGTCCGCTGGTGCGGACATCGTGCGGGCAGAGCTCGTCGGCGCGGCGGTCCAGGCTGCGCGCTAGCGTCCCGGTCCGACCGGACGGCTCGCCTCGGCAACGGGGCGGGCCGTCTTCCATGTCTCGCCCGGCAGGGGCTCGCGTCTCGGGACGGTCTGGAGGCGCGGCTCGGTTCCGGTGGTCAGGTCGCGGTCCTCACTCCTGACTGTCGAGGCTCATCTTCTCGAAGTCCCCCGCGATGCACTGTGAGCTGCCATCGATCGTGTACCCGCGGGGATCCGCACGGAAGTCGGAGGAGCTCACCGGACCGCCCCTGCCCCGGACGCCGAGGATCGGGTCCTCGCCGCCGGTCTGGTACCGCTCGGTCGTGACCCCGAGCTCCTTCCAGTGCTGTTCCACCGCCTCGACGTCGGCCTTCGGGTCAGCGCTCGCGGAGCGGACCTTGGCGTAGACGTACTGGACGCCCTCTTGCCCAAGACCCCGGCCGCACTTCCCGAGCCCCGGACCGTCGCTGACTTCCCAGCCGTCACCGACCACGTCGGTCGAACCCTCGACGAACGTGACGATGGACTGCTTCGCTTCTTTCGTGTTCATGCCAGACCCTTCGCTGCAACCAGTGAGAACGGCGACAGCGAGCAGTACGGCTCCTGTCGTCCGGAGGACGGAGACGGCTTTCGCCCGTGGTGGCTTCATCTGGGAGTTCCTTCCAGATCACTTTGCTTCCGCGAAATCGGCATGATCAGTTCGTCAATCGTTCGGGCTGGCCGGTCGTGGCGTACGCGACGTTCTGCAACGACTGCGTGTCTTCATCGAGGTAACCGCCGCCGTACCAGGTGTGCACGCCGTGGTCGCGGACGGGCTTGAGGCCGGGCGCCCCGTCAGCGCCAAAGCTCGTCGCGCCGAACTCCGGAGCAGTCGGATCCTGATGATGGTCAGAGCTGAAGTCACGCCCAACCGCCGCCCATTCGTCGCCACTCCAATGTTCGATGATCGGCTTCACCACTTCTGCTTGCCCCGCGTACACCGCATCCGCGTGGATCTCGTCTGCTTCGTGGATGCTGTCCGGGATCCCAGCCGAAGCAATGGTGGTGAACGAATCCACGTGCACGCCCTCGGTCGTGAGCGCGTAGGACGCGGTCGTGGTGCCGTAGGAGTGTCCGAGGACGTTGACCGTCGGCATCGTATCGGCTCTCGTCGCGTCGAGGCCCTTGATCGACGCGGCCAACTTCTCGCCGCCGGCCTTCGCGTAGTCACTGCCGAAGACGGCGGTGCTCGCCGGCGGGACGGGCGGTGCTTCGTACCCCATCCACGCGACGACGGCATTCGTGGTGCCGCGTCCTGCGGGAGCGGCCTTTGCCTGCTCGCTGTAGACGTTCTGAGCGGCATCCGCCCAATCGGTCATGCTGCCCGTGCTCGATCCCATTCCCGGCACCGCCCAGGTGACGTTCGTGGCTTCGTCGAGATCTCCGATGGACACCGCAGCCAGGGGTGGATGGTCTGCGCTGAGTACCGTGAGGCTTCGCTGGCCCTTGCGGCCGTTGGGGTTGAGTGATGCCTTGATCGATTCGAGTGCGGAGAGGTCTTCCGCGTTCTTGCGCGCCTCCGCGCTGTAGGTGCGGTCCGGGCGGCCAAGGTCGTCCAGGAACTTCTTCGCGGAGGCGATCCGGCGGTCGAGTACGGCGACGTTCGCAGCTCCGCGCGCCCAGTACGGCGCCCCTTCCAGATTCCCCAGAGTGGTCAGCACCGAGGTCGGGAGGAGTGCGAGGTCCGCAGCGTCCGCCCTCGTCAGACCGAGATCCGCCCACCTCGCCGCGACCTGCGTCGGGGTCAAGTCGTCAGCGAAGAGCCGCTGAACATCGCGGATGAGCTCGTCGTCGGTCGCCTTGTCGATCCTGGCGTTCGTCAGCGACCCGCCGCTCCCGGCTTGCTCGAACGCGTCCGCGATGCGGTCGATCCATGCGGCATCGGCTCGGTTCTCCTCGAGGAAGCGATCGAACCCAGTCACGAAGGTGCACCCCTCGATCAGCACCCAGGAACACGAAGCGGTGAACGCCGTCCATGCACTGGCGAGCGTTGCGGCCTTTGACTCGGCAGCCGCGTCGTTCGCCCGGCTGACGATACTGAAGTCGCGCAGTGGCGCCGGGTCCGCTGAGCTTCGACCGTGTCCCGTGCCGCCTCCGGACCGCCTGCGTTCCCGAGGTGCGAACGCCGCATGGATCGACGGCGGTCGGACCGCAACCTCCGACGGTTTCGGCGCACGGATCGCGACTGGGGGCAGAGTGGTGGTGGCGAGCAGGGAGGTCGCTGCGGCGTGCTGGCGTTCGCGTTCGGCTTCGTTCCAAGCATCGAGTGCGTCCAGCCGTTCCTCCTCAGCCTGCGCGGAGGACTTGGCGTCGCGCACCTGACCGACGAGGTCATCCAGGACGGACGCCAACTTGCCCCGGTCGGTCGACTCAGTCGAGGCGGACTCGGTGAACCGGTCCGCGTAGGCTCCGGAAAAGTCAGCCGCTGCTTCCTCGACGGCGGACCGACGAGCCCCCGACTGAGCGCGGAGCTCGTCCTTCGCCGACGTGGCCGCTCTGACGACGGCGTCTGCCGCGGCCGCGTCGAACTCGATCTTCCCCATGACGTCCCCCTCAGGCCCACCCCGGTCCGATCTCTGACCCTACCCCGAAGCGTCGCCGAAGCATGTGTTCTACACAACAGTGAGCTGTCGAGAGCATCGTTCCGGTGCCCGGTGCTCACTAATTGTATGAGGCCATGACGTTGGTGACGCCGGTGCGGAGACGAGTAGCGGGTGGCATGTTGCCGGCGGTGGTGTGGGGCCGATGGTAGTTGTAGTGCACGTTCCACACCTTCAGGGCGTCCGCGCGCTGCTGTTCTGAGGTGAAGGTGCGGGCGTAGAGGAACTCGTCGGCGAGGATCCGGTTGTAGCGCTCAACCTTCCCGTTATGCCGGGGCGTGTAGGGCCGTGTCCGTTGGTGCCGGGACGCGTGTGCGAGCACGATGCGGTGGAACCGGTCGGCGCGGTAGTTGGAGCCGTTGTCGGTCACGACCCTCGTCAACCGGGTGATGCCGTGCGCTTGGAAGAACGCTCTCGCGCGGGTGAAGAACCCGATCGTGGTCGCCGCGGTCTCATCCGGCAGGTGCTCGGTGTAGGCCAGCCTCGAGTACCCGTCGATCGCGGAGTGCAGGAACACATACCCGGGGCGTTTCCCACCTGTCGCGCGGTCCTTCGTGCGTGCCCGGCCGGTGGCGCGGTGTTGGTCGGAGCCGCGGCCGTGGACGCGCCAGCCGCCGCCGTCAGGGATCCGGCCGACCTTCTTCACGTCCAGGTGCACCATGTGCCCCGGATACCGGGCCGTGATCGTCCGCGGCGTCCGATTTACCTCCCCGTCGGGGTCGATGTGGCGGCGACGGTTCAACCCGAGCCGGTCCAGAACCCGGGTTACCGTCCGCACCGAGATGACCACCTGGTCTGCGGCGAGTTCGGTCACGATGCGGCGAGCCGAGTGCTTGCCGTCACGGCGGAGTTGCTCGATCCGAGACACGACGTGCGCGGGCGTCGCGGTCGGTGACGTTCCGGGCGCGCTGGAGCGGTCCTCGAGACCGAGACCGCCGTGCTGCCGCCACCGGTTCACCCACTTCGACGCGCACGCCCGTGAGATGCCCATCTCGGCGGCGACATGGCTGATGGGGCGGGTGCGGCAGCGTTCGATGAGGCGGCGGCGGCCCTCGACGGACAGCGGGGCGTTACGGTGGGTCACGAAGCGGGTCCTTGCAGGTCGGAACGGTTGTCAGCACTTCCATCCAACCGACAACGGACCCGCTTCTTCACACCCACCCGACGTCTACAACGTCATGACCCACAACAACTAATACGCGATCTCGACCGCGATGTGCAGTGTCTCAGTAGCCTCGCTCACGCCACCATCAACCAAGAAGGAAAGCTCACGAAGTGAACCCCGCATCAGCAAGTCCTTCGAGCTCTCTGATCACGAGCAGCGACTCGGCTCGACGCATGATCCAACGGATTCCCCAGCTGCTGGCCGTTCGATCGTCGGCCACCATCGCCGTGATCGCCACAGCGGTTTTTTCACTGACCGGATGCGACGGAGGAACCGCCGTGGAGAGGGAGCAGACCCCGGCCCAGGCAAAGGAGGCCGTCGTGGCGATCGTCGACGACACCGCGAATGCGGTCGGTGGTGCGTGGTCGGTGGCGAGCGGACCGGCAGTGCAGGGCTGCAATCGCGACAGCGGCGGACGCGGCGCTGCGTACTTCACCACGAAGATGCGGGAGCAGCGCAGCGGCGATCCCGCCGAAGACGTGGCGAACGTCGAACGGCTCTGGAAGGAGAAGGGGATAGAGACCGAGCGACACAAGAGCGGCGGCGCGGAACCGACGCTCGGCCTCCGAGGTGTCGGTGGCCCGATGAAGAGCATCGACTTCCTCGCCGACGAACGCGGGTACAGTCTCGACGCCGTTTCTTCCTGCACCGCTGGCGACGCGGAGGAGCTACAGCGCAACGGGGAGTGATCCAAGAGGCGCGAGCTGTCTTCCTCGACGAAGTACAGGACTGGGGCGTGGCCACACTCGAACGCGTAGCCGCTCATCAGCCGTCGCACTTCTCCCGCACCTTCCGCTCGATGAGCGCCGTTGCGATCGCATCAGCCGCGTGCGGAGTCTTCGCGAGCGCATGGACCACCGCAGTGACTTCGGCCGCGTTGGCGATGACCGCTCCCGACGCTCGCACTTCTCCGTTGATCCAGATCGATGCTCCTCTCCGCTGCCAGCTCACGGTGCGGGACGCTCCGGCGCCTGGCTCAAGCGCCCAATCGGCGTAGCGACAGAGATCGTCGAACGTAGACCAGACGCCGCCTGCCGCCGCGAACGACGACTCCCCGAGCGCCCACGGCTTGATCGCGCGACCGAAGAGCTTCGGCACTACCCGGTCTGCTGGAGCTGGCACGAGGACCGCCGAGCTGATCCCCGCCGGCTCGAGGACGTGCTGGCGCACAGCGGCGAACCAGTCGCCGTGCACCTCGTCGAGTACTGCGCCGAGGAGCGCGTACCCCAGGTTTGAGTACCCGAACTGGCTTCGGGGCGTGACCGGCCCCGCAGCTGCCAGGTCCAGAGGAACCCCGACAGCCTCTCGATACGGGTCGCCGAACAGTCGGTCGCGCATCGTGGCCGGAAGCCGTGGCAAACCCGAGGTGTGGTGCACGAGGTCAGCAACGGTCATGTCAGCGTCGGGCACACCGGGGAGGTAGTGCACGACAGGCCGGTCGACCTCGAGCGTGAGCCAGGCCGTCGCGCCGACGAGTCCCTTCGTGATGCTCCCCCACTCGAGCATCGAGGCGGTGGCGTACGGCCCGCGTGGCTCACGGACGGTTTGCCAGCCGTCCGCCGCGCGAAGACTCGCGCGCCAAAGCTCTTGGGGCTCACGCGGGCTCCGCACCGGATCCCTTCCTCCGCAGAAGGGTCGTCAGGGGGTGTGCAGCGCCGTTCCGCCGTGACCGGACTCGGCGCTGGCGGCTCGGGACATCACCGCTCACCATGCGGTGAGAATCAGGCGTCGTCATCGAGGTACCGGAACCTCTGTCGCCGCCCGCGGAGCCGAACGGCGAACCACGACACCGGACCGACGAAGGGAACGAAGAGGACGACGAGAGCCCAGCCGAGCAAATGCCATCCCGTCGGTGACGCGGCTCTGATCAGCGACGCGAGAGCTGCAAGGGCAAGCAACAGCCCGAAGGTGCAGACGCTCATCGCGGCGCCATCCAACACTGTCGGGACGAGAGGGCTCACGCCCAGTCCTCCGTCGGATTCGACATTCCGTCCGCTCCCCTCTCGGCGACAACACAGCATCCGAAACATTGCCGTTCATACATCAGCACAGTAGCGTCGAACTCATGGATGAGGCAATGGTGTTCGCGCTAGCTCTCGAGGTCGGTACCGCGGTACTCGTGACCTGGCTGACCTGGAGAGCCGCGAACGGGTCGCTGGCTCGGAACGATCTCGCCGGCATCCGGACCCGGATCACCATGTCCAGCGATGCGGCCTGGCGGATCGGGCATCATGCGGCGCTGCGTCCCACAATCATCAGCGGGACGATCACCGCGGCGTGGTGCCTGGCCAGCATCGGCCTTGCTCCTCTCCGCCATCCGGTCTCGGTACTCGTGGCCGCAGGAGTACTCGTCGGCGGCGCACTCCTGTCGATTCCGGTGGCGCACCGTGCCATCCGTCGAGCCTCCCTCGAGAGCTGATCGCGAAGTCGTCTCTCCCGGGTCTGCCTGCCACGCGCCGGACGGGAGGCACGGTGCCAGCTGGCACCGTGCCTCCTGTCCAAACACGCGTTGCCGTGAAGCGTCAGGCGCACGGCGTTGACTACGCCCATGATCTCCAAGAGCCTCATCCATCAGGTCGAGAGCGCGACGGTCCGGGATCGCGACGGCGCGATGGTCGGCAAGTTGACGCAAGTGTTCCCCTCCGACGAGGACGGAAGCGCTGCCTACGTCAGCGTCGCGACGGGAATGCTCGGGAGGCACCAGGCGCTCGTCCCGGTCGAGGACGCCACCTTCGACGGTACGGATCTGCACGTCGGGTACACGAAGAACGCAATCAAGGGCGCGCCATCCCTCGGAGTCGGACAGACCCTGTCCCCTGCCGAGGCGAACGCCGTCCGTAAGCACTTCGGGCTGTCTGCCGCTGGCGCAGCGACCGGGGACATGGGCGACCCGCACGAGAACCTCGATCAGTCCGGGACAGGTCCGGCAGGCGCGGACGACACCGAGGGCGCTGGGACGACGCCGGCGGCCTGACTGTGCCCGGGGGGCGGCCTTTGCGTAGATCACACGTGCGAGCGCCCCCCGTGCCATAAGAAGTCTTAGGCGAGCGTGCGCCGGCGTCTCAACAGACGATGGCGGTTTCAAGGGGTCGTTGCAACGGGTGGTTGTTTCGGGTCCGAGAGTAGCTGCTCGAATGCTTCTGCAGGGCTGCGGTAGTCGAGGGTCTTGCGGGGGCGGCCGTTGAGTTCGGAAGCGACTTCGAGGAGCCGTTCCGGGCTGTGGACGCTGAGGTCGGTGGACTTCGGGAAGTACTGCCGGAGCAGTCCGTTGGTGTTCTCGTTCGAGCCGCGCTGCCACGGCTTGTGCGGGTCGCAGAAGTAGATCGCGAGGTCCGTGGCGAGAGTGATGTCTTTGTGACGGGCAAGCTCGGTCCCCTGATCCCACGTCAACGAGCGCCGCAGATGCTCCGGCAGGCTCTGAATGGTGGGGATCATCGCGTCACGGACCGCGTCGGCACTGTGCCCGTTGGGCAAATGCAGCAGCATCACGTACCGGGTGGTGCGTTCGACGAGGGTGCCGATCGCGCTTCTGGCGTTGATACCGACGATCAAATCGCCTTCCCAGTGGCCGGGAACGGCCCGGTCGTCGGCCTCAGCGGGGCGTTCACTGATCAGGATCATGTCGCGGATCTTCGACCACGACGCTTGCCGACGTTCACCGCGGTGCCGGCGGAGGGCTCGGCCGGTGCGGAGGTGTTTGTGCAGGTCAGCGCGCAGGTGGCCACGGCCCTGCACGAAGAGGGACTGGTAGATCGTCTCGTGGGACACGTGCATCTCCGGCCGGTCGGGGAATGTCCTAGCCAGGTCATCACGGATCTGCTCCGGGGACCAGTTCCGCACCAACCGCAGCTCGACCTGCAGAGCGAGCTCCAGCCGGTCGAGTTTCCGCGGTTTCGGGCGTCGCGCACGAGCACGGCATTGCTTCTCAGCCGAGTACGGCCGGTAGGTTCCGCCAGCCGCGGCGTTCCTGGTGAGCTCGCGGCTGATCGTCGACGGCGACCGACCGAGTGCTTTGGCGATCGCGCGCACGCCCTCACCGTCCTGGCGTAGGTCTGCGATCTGGAGCCGCTCTTCTTGGCTGAGGTACCTGTCGGAGCGGGGCGTGTGGGCGAACGGGTTCCGTCCGCCGGCTGCTTTGACCCATCGATATCCCTGACGTCGGTCCACGCCGACAGCATCACAGGCCGCCGTACGCCCAAGGCCCCGTCTCAATAGCTCCCAGAACCGCGCCTCTCGGGCACGGTGTTCCAGCCTCGATCCCATCTGCAACACTCCAAATCACGGTGGTGTTGCAACGACCGGCTGAACCCAAGGATCTTCTGACGAGACAGCGGTCGCCCTCTAGTCGCAGGCGCACGAACGCACTCGTCGCCACCGTGGTCGTGATGCTCGCTGCTGTCAGTCCGAAGTCGGGCGCCACGATTCCTCTGTGGGCGTTCGTCCTCGTGATCGTGGTGATCGTCGCTGTCGGACTCACGATGTTTCTTCGCCGCAAGCGCTGACTGTCCTTTGGAGAGCTGGGGCGTCTCGTTCGGTAGCGGATCGCCTACCGAGAAGGCCGGAACGTCGGCGAAGGGCGACAAGATATTCGACCGACTCGAGCGATGAGCGCACTGCCAGGAGGCCTGGCGAGCCCACATCGGCGACGCGCTGCGGGTCGGTCGACAGCTGGCGCGGGTCAGTCTTCGAAGGGGTCCTCGAGGTGGGTCAGGAAGCGCTGCCCGAAGTCTGAGATGACGTGCAGCGACTGGTTCGGGTTGTGCGTGACGCCGTCGAATGCGTCTCGGTACCGCTGGGCGACATCGGTCGTCTCCTCAGCGAGGCCGAGCGTGACGAGCCGATTGATGCGCGGGCTCAGGGGCCCAAGTTCGGGTGCGAGCCGGTCGTTGGTGTCGCTGTCGCCGTAGCTCAGGCCGTAGACATGCGAGTGCTGCGAGAGCTCGAGGAGGAGCACGAGGTCGCGCGGCATGAGCCGGTCAAGGGCGTCGTCGAAGTCGTCAAAGTCGGCCGCGTCCGGTGAGTCGGCGTTGGCGCCGCGGCTCATGAGTGCATGACGCAGCAGCCGGCGCTTGTCCTCCGTGCCGGCCTCAAGGAGTTTCCGTGCGGTGCTGTTGGTCGCGGCGATGAACGCGTCGTCCGCGGCGAGCTCCTCGAACCGTCCGTGCACCTTGGCGCTGAGGCGAGTGAGGTCCGCCTGCAGCTGCTCGAGGACGGCCGCGTTCCGCCGACCGGCGGCCGAGCCAAGCATGCGCGAGGTCAGCGTTCCGAGGAACGGGAGCGGGCTCATCGCGAGCTCGAGCAGCAAGCCGCCGGCGTCTTCGACGACATCCTTCGACTGCTCGCTCAGCCGCTTGCCGTCGGAGAACTCGTCGGACACGCTGTGACGTCCCAAGTGGTGATCGCTCTCGTGGTGGTGCTGCGCGGAGGGGGCCGAACGAGTATCTCGCGTCCGCGTCGCGACGATCGCAGCAGGGCCGTGCCGGTGCATAGGAAGAAGCGGATCCCAAGCAGGAAGGACAGCCATGCCGGAGCGCGCCACAAGAGAAGGCTCCTGATGCCGATCGGTCAGCGGGACAGGTGCCTGAGTCCGAGGCTGACGACGCAGGGGTCAAGAGGATGCAGGCGTGGTGATGGCGTAGGCGATGGTGGCAGTCATGATGAGCCCGGCCGCGCAGAAAGTTCCGATCGCTCGACGAGACATTGACCGGCTTGCTCGGACGTCCCTGAGAGTGAGGACGATCGCGGCGGTCGCCACCACGCATCCGACGGCAACTCCCACCAGGATCACTGCTCGCATCATCTGTTGACCGTAACGGCTCGACGATCAGGGAAACGGATAGTGCCCACGACTGAGCCGAACCCCGTCCGGTTCCCCATTCGGGGCGCGCTGGGAGTCTCGTGGCTTGCCTACACACCAGTGGTGTTTTAGCCGAACCGTCATGCGTCTTGTTCAACCCTGGGCGGTAGATCGTCAGGCGTAAGAGTGGCGCCGCGGTCGGCAGCGATGACGTAGCGCAGCTGAGCCACGGCTTCGAAGCCGTTAAAGCCCGGCCGGAAGACCACGTCATCGTGCGTGAGGAGCGCCCAATAGCCCTCGCGGTTGACCATGACCAACGCGTCGCCGGGAGCGGTTACCTCCACTCGGTTAGACATTGGCAGGGCGGCGAGGTCGACGAACGCCTTCGTTTGGTCTGCATCCGCGGTGATCAGGCCGATGTTGCCGATCCGATCGTTGTAGTGGCGCACACGCTTCTCTCCGCCCGGTCGGGGACCGCCGCCAGACAGGTACTCCATCTGGAGCTCAAAGCGGGCCTCATCGCTTCCGATGGCGAAGTGGCCAGAGTTCTCGTTTAGGTTCACCTCGATCGCCGCGCTGGTCCGCCCGTCGTGCCAACGAGCGGGATCGTTCCGGATCGCAGTCCTGGCTTGTGCTTCGGTTGCACCGACGAACGGGTTACGTCCCAACGCAGGAGCAACTTCGATTGGGACTCCGTGTAGTTCGCGGAGCAGCCGCTCATAGGCGTACTCGTGATCGTCCCGGAAGTCAATCCATTGTCTGCCGTCCAGGTATGCGGGTGGGACAGGCTGCCCCGCCACAGTCCCAGAGTCCGGGACGACAGGGATTACTCGATTGCCTCCTAGGTCGCGGTAGACGGTCGGGGAGACGATGGTCGTCTCCGTGCCAACACCAGAAGGCTGCTCGCCGCGATTGTCTGCCTTCGGGCCGTAATCATCGGAGAGCACGACTAGAACTCGGGCCGACGGAGCGCGATACCGCTCCATGAACAAGTTGAGATCGTGTCCGAGACGCACGTCCCAACGGTCGAGATGGACGTCAACTCCATTGGCACGCAACCGCCGAGCTAGCTCCGCAACCCAGACGACATGCTCTTCGGAGGCCCAGGAATACGAAACGAAGGCAACCGGCGGGTCGGGCTGCTCTGAAGCTGGAAAAGTGTGCACATCTAAGTGTGGCCGCCAGCGAGACCACGACGAGCCTGAACGCGCCGGGTCACCTCACCCGACGTCCGGAGCAGGATCGGGTTGTGAGACGTCTCACGGACCGGCGGATGACCGCCTCCGAGTCAGTCGCTCTCGAACCAGGCGTCGCATAGCCGGCTGAGTTCGTCCGGCCGCCAGAGATAGATGTCAACGGTGTCGGTGTCGTCGATGTACCAGCCAAGCCGAACAGCTCCGAGGTCGGTGGCAAGGACGACTACGTCTTCTTCGTCGACCGGGGCGGAGGGGATGACAGCAAGTGCGACGGAGGCCCTTCAGGAAATCGCGAACGATCGGGGTAAAGCCGGGCGGCGTGTGGTCGCGTCGATCAAGCGTGTTCCGGTTCGCCGTCCTGCAGTTCTCAGCCCTGAAACCCGCGTTCGGCGGGCCGACGCCAACCGGGTGAAGACTGCAGTGCGCGCACCATGTACTCCAGTGCTAGATCCCTCGTGTCGTCATCGAGGACGAGTGTCTTCGAGAAATTTCCGGCTCTGCCACCTGAACCCGCTGTGAAGCGCTCCAGATCGGCATCGTCAATGTGCAACCAGTCCGGGAAGAACAAGCGGAGGCCGATTCGCTCATAACCGTCGACTCGTAGGAACGCCCTGGTGCCGATCTTGAAGACGATGTACTGCTGTCGTGCGATCCACATGGCACCGCGACTGCCGAGCTTGTCGCAGACCCACTTGAACCACTCCTGATGGGGCTCAGCGATCTCGTACTGATACTGCCCACTTTCGGTTTCGTCGACGACCGGGTCGGACTCGGACTGCGCCGGTGCTGAGGCCGTGGTCTGCGAGTACTTCATCGCAGCGAGGACCTGGCCGCGCGAGAGCTCTGGCGGCAGCACCGCCGCGACGTACTCGGACAGGCCAGGGACCTTGGCGAACGACGCCAAGTCCGCGTCGAAGTCGCCGAGCAGATCGTTGTCGGGGTTGGCCAGGAGCGCGCGGTGCAGATCCTTGAACTGCGCGGGCCAACGCAGTTGGAGTCCGGTCACCGCGATCAGAGTAGACCTGTCCGTCGCTTCGGCCGAACCAGCGCCGAGGATGTGCTGTGCCACCAACATGCTGTTGACGAGTCGCTTCACTTGACGAGGGTTCGTCCGGAGAGCAAGGTGGACGACCCGCTCGAGCGTTGCCTGGTCCTCGGCATCGAGTCCGAGCATGGTGTCCCATCCTCGAACGACTTCGTTGATTACGGAGGCGCCGCGGTCGACCTCTGGGATCCAGAACGGGATCTGGATGATCTTCTCGATGAAGAGCGCTGCGTCGACCGACGGGTACCGCAGGCGGATCGCATCGACGAGCACCTCGTAGTCGAGGGCCAACACGAAAACGAATCCTTGGACGTCCGTGAGGAAGTGGACGGCTTCGAGGATGTCTACGATCGTGTCGGGCGGGCACCGGTCAAGGTCGTCAACGAGCACGACGATCCGCTGGTTCGCTTTCGTCAGGTCATCTCCCAGCTCTCGGAGCCGGTCATGGGGCACCTCGACGTATCGGCGTTCGATCGGTTCCCGAGCGGCTCGCGACACCGCGGTCACGGCGTTGCCGATCGCGGCGCCCGAGATCGAACCGAATGGCGTCGGGAGGGTGAGCTCTGCAGTGATCGCGCGGAGCCCACGGGCGAACCCCTTCCAGAAAGGCTCAGATTTCCCTTCGACCACACGGTCGATCTCGTGTAGCAGCGGCACGAGCACGTTCGGATTACGTGCGTACCGCCACGCATCGAAGCTCGCCACCGGGAGGTCTTTGTTTGCGATAGCGTCCTCGAGCGCTCGGAGGATGGAAGATTTCCCAACGCCCCACGCCCCGTAGATACCGACCGTGTAGCGCGCCGGGTCCCCGTTTCGGACGACGGCCGCGAGCGCATCGACGTACTTGTCGTAGCCGAGACCGAGTTCTTTTGTCGGCTGATCGACCACAATCTTGAGATCGCGATGGACGGGAACGGTGCTCAGCGATGCGTCGACCATTTCTCAAACACTGCTTGACCGTCTGCCGGCTGTCAACCACCTCGAACGGGGGACGGACATGGTGTCAGGGAACATGAGTGGCGCGTGCACCGCGCCAAGGAAACCGTGTTCTAAGCCGTCAACGACAAATGTCTCCCTGCGACCGAATCGGACTAGAGAGCTTGGGTGCGGGAATAAGAGCGAGAGGAACTTCAACGGCGAATTCAGGCGGTGCTTGACGACGAGTAGACCGCTGCTCAGAGTCGCGGGGATCGCCCACTAAGTGTTGTGGGTCATGACGTTGTAGACGTCGGGTGGGTGTGAAGAAGCGGGTCCGTTGTCGGTTGGATGGAAGTGCTGACAACCGTTCCGACCTGCAAGGACCCGCTTCGTGACCCACCGTAACGCCCCGCTGTCCGTCGAGGGCCGCCGCCGCCTCATCGAACGCTGCCGCACCCGCCCCATCAGCCATGTCGCCGCCGAGATGGGCATCTCACGGGCGTGCGCGTCGAAGTGGGTGAACCGGTGGCGGCAGCACGGCGGTCTCGGTCTCGAGGACCGCTCCAGCGCGCCCGGAACGTCACCGACCGCGACGCCCGCGCACGTCGTGTCTCGGATCGAGCAACTCCGCCGTGACGGCAAGCACTCGGCTCGCCGCATCGTGACCGAACTCGCCGCAGACCAGGTGGTCATCTCGGTGCGGACGGTAACCCGGGTTCTGGACCGGCTCGGGTTGAACCGTCGCCGCCACATCGACCCCGACGGGGAGGTAAATCGGACGCCGCGGACGATCACGGCCCGGTATCCGGGGCACATGGTGCACCTGGACGTGAAGAAGGTCGGCCGGATCCCTGACGGCGGCGGCTGGCGCGTCCACGGCCGCGGCTCCGACCAACACCGCGCCACCGGCCGGGCACGCACGAAGGACCGCGCGACAGGTGGGAAACGCCCCGGGTATGTGTTCCTGCACTCCGCGATCGACGGGTACTCGAGGCTGGCCTACACCGAGCACCTGCCGGATGAGACCGCGGCGACCACGATCGGGTTCTTCACCCGCGCGAGAGCGTTCTTCCAAGCGCACGGCATCACCCGGTTGACGAGGGTCGTGACCGACAACGGCTCCAACTACCGCGCCGACCGGTTCCACCGCATCGTGCTCGCACACGCGTCCCGGCACCAACGGACACGGCCCTACACGCCCCGGCATAACGGGAAGGTTGAGCGCTACAACCGGATCCTCGCCGACGAGTTCCTCTACGCCCGCACCTTCACCTCAGAACAGCAGCGCGCGGACGCCCTGAAGGTGTGGAACGTGCACTACAACTACCATCGGCCCCACACCACCGCCGGCAACATGCCACCCGCTACTCGTCTCCGCACCGGCGTCACCAACGTCATGGCCTCATACAACTAAGACGGACTGGGGTCTGCTGTGGCACGCTTATCCGGTGTCTCGACCGTTAGTGGACTCGGCGCGGATCCCCGTCGTCGAGTCAGACCTACTATGGAACGTGAAGCGGGTCGTCTCGGATCGTGCTGCGAAGGTCCTACGGCGGCCGACGAGTGCACGGTCTTCGAGGACCTCGATGAGGGTGGCCCCCTGCACGGCGTAAATCGCCTGGCGGAAGAGTCCCGGCACCTGCGCAGGCGGAACACTCACGACGACCTGAGGCACGGGACTCCTCTGGTGGCAGATGCGAAGCTTTTTCGCTACTTCGTGGTTCCGACGCTACGCCCGCTTCAGCAGGCTTTCCATCCCGTGAACGATCGGCATGTGAGACGCCGGCAGTCGTCGGGCGGATTCCGCAGGCGGGTCCCCAGAGCACTCGCCAGAGTGCGTGGATCCGTTCCCGGACCTATCGTGCAACTCGGGCGCCTTCGCCACGATCGAGTGTGCCGCAGATTCCGACAACCATGCCGTTCGTCGATGTACCTAGCGCCTCGATCCGCCCAGCACGAGTTCGAACGCTCTCCACATCTGCTCGGGCTGCGCGATGACGGATTGCATCCCCACCGCGACGGCTCCGGTGTCGTCCACTGGTGTATCGCCAATCATGACGCAGTCCGGCGCTTCGACCCCCAACTCGCGTGCCGCCACCCGGAAGATCGCTGGGTCCGGCTTTACGCATCCAACCTCGTAGGACAGGACCACCGCGTCGAACAGCGACTCGAGCCCCCAGCGCTGCAGGATCGGGCGAACATCCAACGCCGTGTTCGACACGATGGCGAGCTTCTTTCCCTGATCGTGGATCGCTCGCACGAAGTCCTCAGCACCCCTGTTCATCTCCACCTGGTCCGGCATGACGTCGTACAGCGCCTCTGCAAGTGCTGGCGTTGCGACACCGTCGTGACTGATGGCAGCGATGAACGTGCTGCGGTGCTTCGCCGGGTGCAGGTCCCAGTTCTCGGCCGGGAAGAGCGACCGCGCCACCAACCACACCTGCGACAGTCTTGCCGTGAGCGCCTCGCGAGCGACCTCATCGCCGCTGCCGATTTGTCTCAGCGCGGCATCGATCCAGAGACCCTTCGAGGAACGGACCGCCAAGGTATTGAAAAAGTCCAGCAGGACGGCCCGAGCCATCAGAGGACTTCAGTAATGGCGCGCGCGCCCGGGGCGCGGCCGGTCGGACGGAGCGGGACATCAATGATCATCACGTGACGCTACTGCCGGGACGATCGGGGAACGCAAGTTCTCGTCCTTCGAGGCAAGTTTGCCTCAACGGCCGATCCCCTACCGGCGGGCCTCGACGACCAGCTGCACCGCCTGTCTTGCCGCTTCCGGCACCAACGGGATCTGAGCGAGGAAAGCCACTTCCACCCACCTCGGCTCGTACTGGTTCAGTTCTGATGCTCGTTCGATTTCTGGGCCACCGAGCACCAACGAACCAGGACGCACTTGGGCTGCGAAGTAGGCCGCTGGAGCGGCGCTGTCCACTGGCACGTCGAGCAGATCACCGATGATCGCCTCAAGGCCAGTCTCCTCGCGAAGTTCGCGCCGGCAAGCCTCGCGGAGGCTCTCACCTTCCTCCACCCCACCACCAGGAAGCACCCAGTAGTTCCGACCGTCCTTCAATCGATCGATGACGAGCAGGCTCTCGTCTCGGATGACGACGGCCGCTGATCTGGCGCGCATCCGGCCAGCACACCACGAAACGCCTGTTCGTGTCCCACAGCCCGGCGTCAAGGTGTCCCGACTGACGATCGGGACTGCTGCAGCTTCAGTTGACTCCTGACCTCTGAGGACGTGGTCCTCGGTGGAAGGATGTCGATCATGGCCAAGCCCTATCCGGAGGAGTTCCGACGCGATGTGGTCGCGGTTGCCCGCCGGGGCGAGATCCCGCTGCATCAAGTGGCGAAGGACTTCGGGATATCCGAGGGAACGGTGACGAACTGGCTCCGCCGCGCCCACGTCGACGATGGCGTCAAGCCGGGCGTCACGACTGTGGAGAACGTGGAGCTGCGAGAACTGCGGAAACGGAACCGGCTCCTCGAGCAGGAGAACGAGATCCTCCGCCGTGCTGCCGCGTATCTCTCCCAAGCCCATCTCCCAAAATGATGTACCCGCTGGTCCTTGAACTCGCCGACCGGATCCCGGTCGCGGCGACCTGCCGGGTGTTGGGCTTCACGAAGCAGGCGTTCTATGCCTGGCGGAGGAACCCGGTGAGCCGCCGCGATTGGGAGAACGCGCACCTGACTAATGCCGCCGTCGACGCGCACCGCGACGACCCGGCGTTTGGGTACCGGTTCATCGCCGACGACCTCCGCGCAGCCGGCCTGCTCGTCTCGGAGCGGCGCGTCTGGCGACTGTGCTCGCAGCAGCGGCTCTGGTCACTGCACGCGAAAAAACGGGGCCTGACCCGGAAAGCCGGACCTCCAGTGCATGACGATCGGGTGCGGAGGGCGTTCACCGCGCCGGATCTGGACAAGCTGTGGTTGACCGACATCACCGAGCACAACACGGGCGAGGGCAAGCTCTACCTCTGCGCCGTGAAGGACGCGTGCTCCCGCCGGATCGTCGGCTACTCGATCAGCGACCGGATGCGATCCTCACTCGCCGTCGCGGCGCTGCAGATGGCAATCTCTCGCCGCGGCCCGCTCCACACCGTGGTTCATTCGGATCGCGGCAGCCAGTTCCGGTCCAAGAAGTTCGTTCGAGCGCTGTCGGATGCCGGGCTGCTGGGGTCGATGGGCAGGGTCGGTGCGTGCGCGGATAACGCGGCAATGGAGTCGTTCTTCGCGCTACTGCAGAAGAACGTCCTCAACCGGCACCGATGGACTTCTCGTGAGCAACTGCGGCTCGCGATCGTGCACTGGATCGAGGGCACCTACCACCGAAAGCGCCGACAGCGCGGTCTCGGGAAGTTGACACCCATCGAGTACGAAGCAATCATCAACCCACAGGCAGCACTCGCGGCCTAAACCAACGAGTCAACGAAACCTGCAGCAGTCCCTTCAGGGTGTCGAGGTGGGCTTGGTAGGCGGTCTCGAGAGGAACGTAGTGCGCTTGAGCTGCACAGAAGAGCAGCACCCACGCGGCAACGACTGCAAGGCCTGTGACCGCGTATCGGTCTTCATCGTGAAACACGGGGGCCTTCGACGCTTCCGTCCGTGTCAAGGGCGTTTGCGAACTCTTCGGCCGAGGCCTCATCAAGTCCAACCTTCGTTAGCTCCTCACGAAGACCGTCGCGGTCTCCGGCGTTGACGGTGGACGTCTGCGTGATCGACGAGCCCGCCGCGATGTTTGTACCGTGCCCGGTGACGTTGTTTGTCACGTTATACACCACCGAAGCGACTTTGGGATCTGTCTCGATCGTCGGACCTCCTACGGAACCGGCGTCAGGGTTCGCCAGCTGTAGTTCGATCGCGAAGTCCAGTGCAGCCGTCCGAATGCTGTCGACGAGGCCTCGGAGCATTTGAGTTGTGAGAACCTGATGCACGCTATAGAGCGAGTGGTATTCCCGACACGCTCGAGTCCGACATCCTCGTCACGGCGGCGCTCGGCGCGATCCTGGCCGTCCTCCGACGGACGCTCTCCCTGACGCCAGCGGAGACAGCCGACGCTGCCGGCGTCCTCGCCCGAGCCATCCTCCGGCTGCTCAACCCGCCAACAGATCCCATCGACCGATAGACGCCTCACGGCCGACGAATTCTCCGCCGCACACAGCCGACATGACCTGTCCCGGGTCTCCCGGACACCTGAGTTGGGGCGATGATCGTCCCGGATAAGAAGGCCGTGATGCCTGGTGCGAAGCCTGAGGAGCTCCGCCGCGGCGCTGTGGCGCTTGCCCGGCAGGGTGAGAAACCGGTCCGGGAGATTTCGATATCAGCGAGTCCGGTCTGCGCCGCTGGATGAGCGAGGCAAACATTGAGGAGGGCCGCGCCGATTCCGACGCTCCTGCCGTCGGTAGGCTCGCTCCATGCTTCCGGGAACACGCCGATGACCGACGCAGCGAACGCCGCTCGCAGCCGATCCGCTCGGTCCTTCAAATGCCCAACCTGCGGCGTACACAGCGTGCAGGACTGGCAGATGGTCGGCTACATGCTGGCGAATCAGGGCACCGGTTGGATAGAGCCGCAGACCTACCACGTGCTCTCCGAAGAGGTCTACGACCCGTTCGCCGGAGAGTTCGACGACGAGACGCAGCCGTTCGACGACCCGAAGGCTGATTGGGTTGTCGGATCGATGTGGGCGTCGGCGCAGTGCCAGCGGTGCCGCCAGGCTTCGATTTGGCGTGACGGCGTCATGGTGTACCCCAGCGGCAAGGGAGGGCCCGCACCGCACCCGGACATGTCCGCATCCGCAGTAACGCTGTATGAGGAGGCGCGCGCAGTCGTGCCCATTTCCAGGCGTGCCGGCGCCGCGATGGCGCGAGCGACACTTGAGCTGGTGCTGCGCGAACTCGACCCCGAAGCCGGCGAGAAGGCGACCTTGAACGCTCGGATCGAGCACGTCCGAACGCGAGTGTCGAGCGGGCTCATGGAAATGCTCGACGTGATTCGCTACGCCGGCAACGAGTCAGTGCATGTTGGCGACAGCACGGACGACGTCATTGTCCTCGTGCTCGACGAACGGAACACTGAGCTCATCGACTTCCTGTTCGAGAGCATCAATGATCTGGTCGACGAACTCCGCACTAAGCCTTCACGGCAGCGCGGACTGGCGCAGTCCTTGCCGGAATCGGTCCGCGCTGGGATCGAGCAGCGCCGCACCGCCGCCGACCGGATGCGTGCGCAGACCGGCGAATTGAAGACGTAGGCTCGGCTCTCGCCGGGACGGGTACCGAGCCGGGGCCACGGCGTCCACGAGGTCGCTATCTGCGGGATAGCAGCGTTGCCCATGAAGGACGAGAGGCGGCACCAGGGCTCCGCACAAGTCGTCCACCTGATGTTCGATCGAATCGGACGAACGCACCGCCTCCACGAACCCGATCTCAACGTCGCGGTGCCCATCTTCTCCGGGAACGTCTACTCGGTGCGCTGTGCCAGCGTCGCCCAAGTCCCTGCACGCCTGTTCAACAATGGGCTCGAATACGAGTCGGTCCCTGTCCGGTTCACCAATCACTCCCGTGATGTAGATTCCTAGTGCAGCGCGAAGTCGCCACTGCGAAGCTGCAAGAGGTAGTCGTCGTAGTTCGTGGCGACGACGCCCTCATGGCGCCATGATTCGAGTGCTGCCTCGAAGACGTCTTCCCGCCAGGTTGGTGCGGTGTCACGACGGTCGGGGGCGTCGAATACGACCTCGATCCGCTCAGAGCCGGTGAGGTGTTCGTCAGTGTGTCCGAGAACGACGTGCGCACCTTCGGTGCGGAAGCGGCTGACGATGTAGTTCCAGTGGCCGATGTCACGCTCAAGGTACTCGCGGCTAGACCCGTTGAACGTCCACGTGTTCGTGAGAACGGTCCCGTCTTGGCGTCGTCCGAGGTCGAACTTTGTGTGCCAGGACCCGACAAGCATCGTGGGCTGACGGAAGAGGTTCTGACCGATACGGAAACCTAGCTCGTGCGTGAACGTGTCGCGCAGTTCGTTGCGCATGTCGGCGCGTGTGAGACCACGTCGACGTCGACGTCTGTTCGTTCGTTCCACCAAGTGCGGGTAAAGCAGTTCGACGCCGGCCTGCGCGGATTCGACGGCGATCGGGGTGGGGCCTGCGAGTTGAACGGCGTTCGCCTGCCGGTCGCGCATCTCGTTCATCCAGCCGCTGTCGATGCGGCCCTCGTCGAGCTGGCCAGCATCATATGCGCCGACGCGGCGCTCGAACCAGCGGACCCAGCTCCCGAGTTCCCGAAGGTCGGCGCGGAGCGAGCCGGGATTCGGTACGTTGCGCAGGTCGAATCGGCTTGCCCAGCCGCCGCCGTCGATGCCGCAGACGATACCGATGTTCGTAAACTCGCCTCGAGCGACGTTGGGGACGTATCGAACGACCCAGTATTGGTAGACCATCTCATGCACCTCCTTGCGTCATCGGTGGCGGGAGTGGGCGGCGTTGGTGCGCAGTCGCGCCGCAACGCCTTCGGCTCGGACGAACAGTATGGATGCCAGCTCCGACAGTTCCGCCGGAGTGGTGTCCCACTCTACGGGGACGGTGTCGACGACGCCCCGCAACATGTCGAGCGTGAGGGTATCGATGCGGTCCGCGGCGTCACGGAGCGCCACAGCTGATGCAATGCCGGGGTCGAGGTCCTGGTCCCATGCGTTGGTGCCGACTCGCTGGAGGTCGGCGATGGTCCAGTCCGACCCCCCTCCGAACCAGAAGCCGTGGTCGACCGTGAAGATCTGGTTGTCCTCGTCGGACTGGTGAACCCATTGCTCGTCAAATCCGAGGCAGAGGTCCCAGAGCCCGAGAATGCTGGCGGTCCGTTCACGGTTGTGGTCGTCTGGTGCGAAACGCCCCCAATCGGTTGAGTTCACGACCGGTTGCACGTTGAGCGAGCCGTGTCCCAATCCGCCGTTGGTCCGGATGCCCGGCTTGAATTCGAACCGGAGGTCGTCGGGGATCGCCATCAGCGCCGTGTCCGGCACTGGAGCACCGATGAGTTCACCGATGCCGGCGACAACCCGCTCTGCGATGAGCGACCGGGCACCCTGCGGGTTGTTCGGTGCTTTCACCCAGTACTCCTCGCCGTCGTCTGCGAGGACGAGGAATGCGCCCGCCCCGGAGCCGCTGATCTGCAAGGGCGCGACCACGCTTCGGAGCGCGACGGCGATCGGACGCTCGTCGGTCATCGCGCGCGCACCCCGCGTCTTGCAAGTCGGTCCCCCACGAGTGCGACTCTAGCGCGCGGCCGTGGTCCAACGCGGCGAGGCGGGGTTCGCCCTCCGCCGGAGATATCGCTGCCCGCTATGGCGTAAGCGACTCGAATCGGCTGGCACCGTGGCCCCTGCCGACGTAGAGCAGCTTTGCGCGGACGCGGGAAGTTCCGGCGGCTCGGCGCTTGACGGCATCAACGTAGAGCGCGAGTTGCTTCCGGTCCTTCTGCAGCACCCAGTCCGGCGGGTTAGCGTTCCCGACCTTCAGATCGAGGACGTCCATGACGCCCCTTTGCCGCCACACGACGAGGTCCGCGCGAAGGCGAGTCGGCGCACCTTCGACGGGGTTGAAGAATCCGTCCGCCATGAACAGCGGCACTTCCGACCAGACGCAGGTCGTCAGCCCTCCGGTGAGGCCGACTTCCCGGATGAAGGCGGCGATACCGTTCGCAGCGTTGATGATGTACCGGTCGAGATCGATGAGAACCTCGCGGCGATCAGCAGTGGACAGGCGTTGCCACTCCGGTTCGAAGGTCGTGAAATCTCTCGGGCCTTCGAGGTTGACGAGGCCGAGAGCGGTGTCCTTCTCAAGATCGGTACCTCCATCGAGCAGGTTCTCGAGCGCTCGGGCGAGCACAGTCGCAGCGACAATCGCTCGCCGTTTCACGAATTCCGGGTCTTTCACAGCGCGAAGCTGGTCCCCGACAAGTGGCCTGACGAACGGCCACAACACGGCTCGGTGAACGAGCTGACCGCGGAGCATGAAGATCGTGCTATCCCCCATGGAGGACATTTTGCTCGCACGCCTGTCGGCACGGCCGCATAGGCGTTGGAGTGTCTGGTCTGTGCGTCGTGGCGTGCCCCAAACGAGCAGGGCTGCGGGGGCGCGACGCCGCTCTGCCGGGCTGGGTCGTCGCACGCAGACCTGATGAGTCGCTTCGAAGTTCGAGCATCGAAGAGGCCGCTTCGTGTCAATGTGCCGGCGGGAAGTTCCCGCGGAAAGGGCATGCGACGCGGACGCACGTGACACCGAGAGCTGGACCACCTTGCGTGTCCTCGTGCCCATGCGCCGCATCCGTCGGTGCGGGGCGGCGTGATGCAGCCAGGCGCTCGTTTCTGTCCATCGATGGCCCAGAAGCTGCTCGGTTACGTCAGCGGACGACGTACGAGCTCAGCACGACGTTCCCGGCACGAGCATGCCCGCTTACGCTCGTCGCGGTCCATCCGCGCGTGTTGCAGGCGGGCGAGGAGCGGTCGCTCTGCATCAATCGCCGAGCGAAGGTGCGCCTCGGTTTCGCACAGGTCTATGGACTGTTTGAGGAGCGCGCGTCGCCGCATCCTGAGTGTTGCGTCCTGGTAGGTCCATCCTCCGAACCAGGTGCGCGGCATGAGCGCGGCTGCCGATGGGACGAGCATCGCGACGAAGCCGTCGACCGCGCTTTGTGTGATCGAAATGCCGTCGGCGAGTGTCACGCTTGCGACCCACGAGGCTGCAGGCGCAGTCGCACCGACGATGATGAGGATGCGGCTTCCGACCGGACGGCTGATGAGCGCGGCGAGCCAGCACAGCCCGAACATGGCCGTGCTCCACGTCACTGCGACGAGCAGGTCGATGATGATCGCGGTCGGGGGATCGAGCGTCTGTCCCAGCATCGCCACGATCCCGATGCTGCACGTCGACGTGATCACGGATACCGTCACTATGAGCAGGAGAGCGCGGCGCTTGCCGGAAGCTGGGCGGACATCTGCGGGAATGTGCTGGAGGTCGACTTCGACCAGCTCCGCCTGACTTCGGGTCAGCCGGAGCTGCTCGTGGCTCGTCCCGAGGACGATGATGCCGATCCAGAGTGCCCCTCCGGTGAGAAGCACAGTGGTGACGGCGGCGGACCACAGGTGCGGAGCGACGCGGTGATAGTTCACGACCGCGACGATGACGATGACGAGGTGGGCCACGCAGATACCGGCAATGGCCCACGCGGAGAGCGCGAGCCGGCGCCGAAGCCGCAGTGCGCCATCGTCCTCGGCCGCATCTTTGGACTGCCCGAGCAGCAGGCCGATGATGCCGAGCAACATGGCGCACAGGAGCGGGAGGAACCAGCCAGCGTCGTCGATGAGAGTCAGGCCGAGGTCCCCGATCGCGTTCAGTATCGCCGTACTTCGGTTGAGGCTGGGGTCGAGCCATGCCGTGGTGGACGTGGTGGCGGCGAGGACCAAGAGGACGGCGCCAGTGGCTATCCCCGTGCCCTGATAGGCGGCCTTCCTGATGTTCGAACGGCGCACGTTCCGGACGACCGCCGAGTTCACGTCGCGACCCCGCCAACGCCGGTCGTGCCGCCCGCCGCCGTCAGCGTGCTCCGCCAGCCGACCTGTTGCGCGCTGACCCCGAGTACCTCTCCCCATGAACACAGCGTGACTGTATCGGGATGAGCGCGTCCGCTCGGAACCGGGCCGCCACGCGGGCTCTCGCGATATGTGCGCTCCTCCCCCCGAGCACGCCCCCTGCCCACCGGGGGACTTAGCCGCGCTCTCGCCGCGGAGGAGTGCTCCACGCAGAAAAGCGTCGAATACGTCCTGAATGTCGTCGGCGGTCGGCTTCACAGGCCGGTACCGGCCGTCTGTCTGGCCTCTCTTCGGGCCCGCAGTGTCTGGTTCCGCATGAGCGGTGCGGACGGCCGAAGGCCCGGCGCAGATCTGCGCCGGGCCTTCGGTGAATTCTCGCTGATTGCTGCGATCAGTTGTTGGTCTGCGTCAGCGTGAGGTAGTCGATGCCGACGATGTAGGACGTGCTCGCGGCGTTTTTCCCGGTGACGGTGTAACTGACCGTGTGGGTCCCGTCGGAAGTGATGTGGATGGGAACGGTGAGGGAGGCCCACTTCCCCGTCTGGGCGCTGTAGAGGTCTTGCGGCTGACCGACGTTCATGCCGTCGACGGCGATTTGGACTGTCCCCCTGGTCCGCCGCCATCATCAGGGCGGGTTCGCCGGGTATGACGGACGCGACCCCCGCGCCACTCCCACCACGGCAGACCAAATCCCTGACGGCGTAAAGGGCTGGGCGGCACCGGCGCGCCTCCTTACGGAGGGAATCGACACCCCGGCCGGCGGACGATGACGCTCGACGACCGGAGCGTCGACGCTCGACAGGCCTGATCGTTTGTGTGCCCCACGTCGTGTCCGTGACTTGGGCACGGCAGCGAACCATTGGCCTGAATCCGCTTCACACCACCTCGGAGTTTGGAACACTCGCGCTTGGTCCGACCTCGCAACGACTGCCCGGCTCGAGATCGGACTGAACGCCAACCCGTACTCTTGCAAGCCCCTACGAGACTGTCTTCAATCGCTTCGCGCCAAGGTCCGGGTCGCGCCGCCCGTTACCGAACTGCGTGATCTCGGCTCCGGAATGGCTCACTGGGCCGAATCGCCATGGTTTCACCGCAGAACAACTAGCTGGACACCCAAGGCCAACTGCAGGCGCCCGATCGTCGCCAAGTCCGGCCACACCTCTCCGGCCAGGATGTTCGCCAACGTCTGACGATTCACCCCCGCCGCTGCAGCGACTTCACGGAGGGACTGCGAGCCGATCGCCTCACTTAGATGACGCGCGAACTGACGGCCGATCTCCCCGACCGGATCTGAAGACGCCACTTCGGGCCACGGCGCAGGAGCCAACTCCACCGGACTCAACCGAGACGTTCTGCTCACAACACCTCCCAAAAAGGGCAATAGATCGCAGGCACACCACGTGCCAACTGGGCAAGGAACGCCCGCACAAACCGAAACTGGCCAGCTAGAGCGCCGTCAGGCCAGCAAGGAAACAGCCTCGGCCAACACTGACTCCTGAATGGCCAGGTCCAAGACGGGTCATCACGAAGCCAGCGGGGCGCCCCACGAGTCAGACCAGGATCAGAAGTCCCAGTCCTCGTCCTCAGTCTTCTCCGCCTTGCCGATGACGTACGACGACCCGGACCCCGAGAAGAAGTCGTGGTTCTCGTCGGCGTTGGGCGACAGGGCCGACAGGATCGCCGGGTTCACGTCCGTCGTCTCCTTGGGGAACATCGGCTCGTAGCCCAGGTTCATCAGCGCCTTGTTGGCGTTGTAGTGCAGGAACTTCTTGACGTCCTCGGTCAGCCCGACCTGGTCGTAGAGGTCCTGCGTGTACTGCACCTCGTTCTCGTAGAGCTCGAACAGCAGGTTGAACGTGTAGTCCTTGATCTCCTGCTTGCGCTCTTCGGAAGCGCCTTCGAGGCCCTTCTGGAACTTGTACCCGATGTAGTACCCGTGGACGGCTTCGTCGCGGATGATCAGGCGGATCAGGTCAGCGGTGTTGGTGAGCTTGGCGCGGGACGACCAGTACATCGGCAGGTAGAAGCCGGAGTAGAACAGGAACGACTCGAGCAGCGTCGAGGCGACCTTGCGCTTCAGGGGGTCGTCACCGGTGTAGTAGTCGAGGACGATCTGGGCCTTCTTCTGCAGGTTCACGTTCTCGGTGGACCAGCGGAAGGCGTCGTCGATCTCGGGCGTCGAGGCCAGCGTCGAGAAGATCGACGAGTAGCTCTTCGCGTGCACCGACTCCATGAACGCGATGTTCGTGTAGACGGCTTCTTCGTGCGGGGTGATGGCGTCGGGGATCAGGCTGATCGCGCCGACGGTGCCCTGGATGGTGTCGAGCAGCGTCAGGCCGGTGAAGACCCGCATGGTGAGCTGCTGCTCTGCCGGGGTCAGCGTGTTCCACGACTGCACGTCGTTCGACAGCGGCACCTTCTCGGGCAGCCAGAAGTTGTTGACCAGCCGGTTCCAGACCTCGACGTCCTTGTCGTCCTGGATGCGGTTCCAGTTGATGGCACTGACCGAGCTGATCAGCGGGATGGACTTGCCCGTGGCGTGGACCGGGTCGGTGAGGGTCATGGGATTGTCTTCCGGATTCGAGATGGTGATCTGATGACGGACTGGAGGCGCGGGGCGGGGCCCGCCCCGCGCCTCCAGGAAGAGAGCGGCAGCTCTACAGCATGCAGCTGACGCAGCCCTCGACCTCGGTGCCCTCGAGGGCGAGCTGACGCAGACGGATGTAGTAGATCGTCTTGATGCCCTTGCGCCATGCGTAGATCTGCGCCTTGTTGATGTCACGCGTGGTGGCGGTGTCCTTGAAGAACAGCGTCAGGGACAGGCCCTGGTCCACGTGCTGCGTCGCCGCGGCGTACGTGTCGATGATCTTCTCGGCACCGATCTCGTACGCGTCCTGGTAGTAGTCCAGGTTGTCGTTCGTCATGAACGGCGCCGGGTAGTAGACGCGGCCGAGCTTGCCTTCCTTGCGGATCTCGATCTTCGACGCGATCGGGTGGATCGACGACGTCGAGTGGTTGATGTACGAGATCGAACCGGTCGGCGGCACGGCCTGCAGGTTCTGGTTGTAGATGCCGTGCTCCTGGACGGACGCCTTCAGCGCCTTCCAGTCGTCCTGCGTCGGGATCGTGATGTTCGCGTTGTCGAACAGCGACGCAACGCGGGGGGTCGCCGGGGTCCACGCCTGGTCGGTGTACTTGTCGAAGAACTCACCCGACGCGTACTTCGAGTCACGGAAGCCGTCGAAGGTCTCGCCGGTCTCGATCGCGATCTTGTTCGACGCACGAAGGGCGTGGAACAGCACCGTGTAGAAGTAGATGTTCGTGAAGTCGATGCCCTCTTCGGAGCCGTAGTAGACGCGCTCACGAGCAAGGTAGCCGTGCAGGTTCATCTGGCCGAGGCCGATGGCGTGCGACTTGTCGTTGCCGTCCTCGACGGAACGCACCGAGGTGATGTGCGACATCTGCGAGACCGAGGTCAGGCCGCGGATGGCCGTCTCGATGGTCTTGCCGAAGTCGGGCGAGTCCATCGTCAGCGCGATGTTCAGCGAGCCGAGGTTGCAGGAGATGTCCTTGCCGATCTCCTTGTAGGACAGGTCCTCGTTGAAGGTCGTCGGGGTGTTGACCTGCAGGATCTCGGAGCACAGGTTGGACATGTTGATCCGACCCTTGATCGGGTTGGCCTTGTTCACCGTGTCCTCGAACACGATGTACGGGTAGCCCGACTCGAACTGGATCTCGGCGATGGTCGTGAAGAAGTCACGCGCCTTGATCTTCGTCTTCTTGATGCGCGAGTCGTCGACCATCGCGCGGTAGTTCTCGGAGATCGGGACGTCGCCGAAGGGGACGCCGTAGACCTTCTCGACGTCGTACGGCGAGAACAGGTACATGTCCTCGTTGTTCTTCGCGAGTTCGAACGTGATGTCCGGCACGACGACGCCGAGGGACAGCGTCTTGATGCGGATCTTCTCGTCGGCGTTCTCGCGCTTGGTGTCGAGGAACTTCATGATGTCCGGGTGGTGGGCGCTGAGGTAGACCGCGCCGGCACCCTGACGCGCACCGAGCTGGTTCGCGTAGGAGAAGGAGTCTTCCAGCAGCTTCATCACGGGGATGATGCCCGAGGACTGGTTCTCGATCTGCTTGATCGGGGCGCCGGCCTCGCGGATGTTGGAGAGGAGCAGGGCCACGCCGCCGCCGCGCTTCGAGAGCTGCAGGGAGGAGTTGATGCCGCGCGAGATCGACTCCATGTTGTCCTCGATGCGGAGCAGGAAGCAGGAGACGAGCTCGCCGCGCTGTGCCTTCGCCGTGTTGAGGAACGTCGGGGTGGCGGGCTGGAAGCGGCCGGCGACGATCTCTTCGACCAGGTCGATGGCGAGCTGCTCGTTGCCCTGGGCCAGGCCGAGGGCGGTCATGACGACGCGGTCCTCGAAGCGCTCGAGGTAGCGCTTGCCGTCGAACGTCTTGAGCGTGTAGCTCGTGTAGTACTTGAACGCGCCGAGGAACGTCTGGAACCGGAACTTCTTCGAGTACGCCAGGTCGTTGAGTCGCTGGATGAAGTCCAGCGAGTACATGTCGATCGTGGCTTTTTCGTAGTACTCGTTCTCGACCAGGTAGTCGAGCCGCTCCTTCAGGTTGTGGAAGAAGACGGTGTTCTGGTTGACGTGCTGCAGGAAGAACTGCTTGGCGGCCTCACGATCCTTGTCGAACTGGATGTTCCCGTCCGCGTCGTAGAGGTTGAGCATCGCGTTGAGGGAGTGGTAGTCCATCCCCGTCTGCGGCGACGTCAGATCGACGTCTGCAACTGCTGCGTCCAAAATGCATCCAATCCTGAGTTGACCGCCGACACGTCGTCAGGGGTCCCGAAGAGTTCGAATCTGTAGAGAAGGGGGACGTTGCACTTCCGCGCGATGACGTCCCCTGCCAGGCCGTAGGCCTCGCCGAAGTTCGTGTTGCCGCCGACGACCACACCGCGGATGAGCGAGCGGTTGTGTGCGTCGTTGAGGAACTTGATGACCTGCTTGGGGACCGCACCATCGCCGTTGCCGCCACCGTAGGTGGGCAGGAACAGGACGTAGGGCTCGTCCACGTGGAGGAAGGGTTCGCTCGGGTAGAGCGGGATCCGGTCCGCGTCGCGGCCGAGCTTCTCGACGAAGCGTGCGGTGTACCCGGACACGCTCGAGAAGTAGACCAATCGGCTCATGGTGCGCTCCTGTGGTGAAGGTGCGGAACAGGCGGACCGGAGGGTGTCCTGCGGGTGGTGATCCGGGCCTCCTGAACGGAACCGGGTGACCGTCCACAGGACGGGAGACGACTACGCCAGTTCGGCGCTGAGCGTCGCGATCTTGTCGGGGCGGAAGCCCGACCAGTGGTCGTCGTCCGTGACGACGACGGGGGCCTGCATGTAGCCCAGGCTCTTGACGTGCTCGAGGGCTGCCTCGTCGGTGGAGACGTCGTGCACTTCGTACTCGATGCCCTTGTTGTCGAGGGCCCGGTACGTCGCTGTGCACTGGACGCAGGACGGCTTGGTGTAGACGGTGACGGCCATGTTCTCCCCTGGTTTCTGGGCCTGATTCCAGGTCCGAAGTTCGTGTGCGGTGCTGAGGACGACGCTACTACATGTTGTGCCCGGCGGACCCGTCGACCACAAGAGAAAGTGTTACACACCTGTAGTTTCCACAAGCCGATCCACAGACTGTGGATTCCCGGAGGCCCGGTTTTCCGCCACTCTCGCACCGACCACCGACAGTCCTCCACAAGCTGTGGACGGAAGTTCTCGACACCTCCCGTCGGCGTGTCTGAGAACGGTGTCGACGAGGACCTCCTCCACACCTCCCCCGGACGGGTGACACCCCGTTCCGTCCGGTCCGTACACTCGTCTCGTGAGCACGTACGGCCCCCTCCTGAAGACCCCCGGCGTGGGTCGTGTCATCGCTGCACAGCTCACCGCGCGCTTCCCGTTCGGGATGCTCTCGCTGGCCTACCTGCTGCACGTCGAGCACGTCTTCCACTCCTACGGCGCCGCCGGCCTGGTGCTCGCGACGACGAGTGTCGGGCAGGCACTGGCGGGCCCGCTCACCAGCCGTTGGATGGGCAGCTGGGGCATGCGTCCCGTCCTCATCCTGACGAGCATCGTCGCGCTCGTGAGCATGGGGGTCATCGGCTTCGTGCTCATGCCGCTCTGGGGCTACGTGGTGGTCGGGTTCCTCGGCGGTCTCGCGGTCCCGCCCGTGCAGCCGGCGGTGCGCACCATCTACCCCAAGATGGTGACCTCGTCGCAGCTCACCCCCTTGTTCTCGCTCGACGCCAGCGCCCAGGAACTCATCTGGGTCGCCGGACCGGTCATCACCACCTTCGTCGCGACCCAGGTCGGCACGGTCGAGGCGATCGTCGTCGCCATGGTCTTCCTGGTGGTCGGCGGCACGTGGTTCATCGCCTCCCCCGAGCTCGGCCGCGTCCGCATCCCCCGCTCGAAGCGCGCGTTCGGCGTGGTGCTGAAGCGGCCGTCGGTCGTCGTCGCCACCCTGACCGGTCTGCTGCTCATCGGGGCGTGCGCCGCGGTCGAGGCCAGCGTCACCAGCGTCTTCGGCGAGGGCAGCCCGAACGCCGGCATCGTCCTGGCCGTCTTCGCGGTCGGGTCGCTGTTCGGCGGCCTGGCCTTCGGCCACCGTCCGATCTCCCCCAACACCCTGTGGACGCGCATGGCGATCGTCTTCGTCGGTCTGGCGCTCGCCCTGGGCGGCACGGACTTCTGGTGGCTCTGCTTCGCCCTCGTGATCGCGGGCATCGGCATCGCGCCGGCACTCGCGGTGATGTTCGGCTCGGTCTCCGCCACGGTCAAGTTCTCCGACACGGCCGAGGCCTACGGCTGGATGGGCACCGGTCAGCTCATCGGCGCCGCCGGCGGGTCCGCCGTCGCCGGCTTCCTGATCGACAGCAGTGGCCCGGTGGGCGGCTTCACGGTCGGTGCGGTCATGGCCGGGGTGGGCGTCGTCGTCGCGCTCGGGGCCAAGCGCTGGCTGCCCGACCTGCGCGGCCGTGACGCCAGCCCCATCCCCGACACCGAGCCGGTGGTCCTGCCGACCTGAGCGGGGCGCGCGGGCGCGGGCTTTCGGCGTACCTGGTCGAATCGGGCGTACCTGTTCGGAAGTTCTGACCAGGTACGCCCGATTGCGTTTGCGATCGCGGCCCGTATGGGAAGGAACGTGCTTCCCACGAGCGGGTCGCGTTCTCCACAGATGGCCGGGAGGCCCGGCGCGCGCCCGCCACGCACCGGCAGGATGGGTGCATGGTCAGTTCACTTCCCCTGCGTGACGGCGCCGCGATCCCCGCGATCGGGTTCGGCGTCTACAAGGTCGACGACACCGAGGCCGAGACGGCGGTCGGTCTCGCGCTCGACGCCGGCTACCGACACGTCGACACGGCCGAGATGTACGGCAACGAGACCGGCGTCGGCACGGCGATCCGGGCCTCCGGGCTCGACCGTGACGACGTCTTCGTGACGACCAAGGTGTGGAACGACCACCAGGGGCGCGACGCGACCCTGCGGGCGTTCGACGGCAGCCTCGAGCGGCTGGGGCTCGACACGGTCGACCTGTACCTGATCCACTGGCCCGCTGCGGCGAACGACCGCTACGTCGAGACCTGGCGCGCGCTCGTCGAACTGCGCGACTCCGGCCGGGCGCGGGGCATCGGGGTCTCGAACTTCCAGGTGCCGCACCTGCAGCGACTCGTCGACGAGACGGGCGAGGTCCCGGTGCTCAACCAGGTCGAGCGGCACCCGTGGCTCCCCCAGCGTGAGCTGATCGAGTTCCACCAGCAGCACGACATCGTCACCGGAGCCTGGTCGCCGCTCGGTCGCGGCCGGCTGATCGACGAACCGGTCCTCACCGGCATCGCGGACGCCCACGGGGTGAGCGTCGCGCAGGTCCTCGTGCGGTGGAACGTGCAGCAGGGGGTCGTGGTGCTGCCGAAGTCGGTGACGCCGTCTCGGATCCGGTCGAACCTCGACGTCGACGGCTTCGTCCTCAGTGACGACGAGCTCGCGGCGATCGCGACGCTCGAGTCCGGGCAGCGGACGGGCTCACACCCAGACTCGGTCTCGTGACGTGGAGCGTGTGTGACGGCGTAGGTTCTTCGGGGTGAACGATCCTCAGCAGACCGCCCGCGAGCACCTCGGGCCGGATGAGCACCTGTACTGGGCCGGCACGAGCGACCCCGCGAAGCTCTTCACGGGGCGGGACGGCTTCCTCATCCCGTTCTCCTTGTTCTGGACCGGCTTCATCCTGTTCGCAGTGGCCGACGTCGTGCGGAACGGGTACCTCGGCGTGGGAGCGATCATCCCGATTGTCTTGTCGCTGGTCGGCCTGCACCTCGTGTTCGGGCGTTTCTTCGTGAAGGCCCACCGCAAACGCACGACCGTCTACGCCGTCACCGACCGCCGCGCGCTGATCATCAGGCCGAACACCACCCGCGAGGTCCCGGTGGGACGCACCGATCGCACCATCACCTGGACCGGCGGCCGACGACACTGTTCGGTGGAGTGGAACACCGGCGATCCGAGCGGAGTAGCGGCGTTCTTCGCCGGCGGAGCGACCGCCAAGATCTACGCGAACACCGGACTCGACGGGCTGTTCGGACCGCAGGTGTTCGCGTTCTGGGACGTCCGCGACGGCGAGGAACTCGTGCGCGAACTCGACCGGGCGTCCCGCTAGCCCCGGCGGTCTTCTTCCGACTGCCACGGCAGGTGCAGATCGCCCGGAGCGGGTTCCACGTCGCCGGCGTCGTCCGCGCCACCCGTTCCCGGCGCCGCGGTGATCTTGGACGTGTCGATGCCGTCCGCCTCGAGCTCGGCGTCGCTGCGCTGATTCGTCTGCGACGCCTCGGTCTCCCGCTCGCTCGACGGGCTGTACGCGGTGTCGGTCGAGTCGGGATCCGGCGTCTCCGGGATGCTGTCGCTCATGACCCGGACGGTAGTCCGTGTGCCCCGAGTACCAGTTCGGTCACGACGGTCGATCGCGCCCGGCCCCGGCGATACGCTCGCTGCCGTGGGGGAGATCGAACGACGACGAACACGAGCGCGGACCGCGGCGAGCGCAGTGGCCGGCACCGCACTGGTGGGGTTGTTGCTCACGGGCTGCACGGCATTCGGCGGGGACGACCCCTTGCCGAAGCCGACCAGACAAGCTGCCGAGCGGACGGCGGAGCCGATCCCCGACCCGACGCTCATGACCGAACAGATCGGCGGCGACCCGGACGAGCTCGAGCAGGTCCTGCCCACCGGCACGGTCGCGGCGGAGACCGACGTCACCTCTCCAAGCGGTGACACGAGCATCCACGTTCGGATCGTCGCGAACGACCAGGGCACCTTCGACGCACAGTTGTCCGGCTACCGCACGACCAACCCGCAGCCGATGAGCCTGCAGTTCCGGCACCGGACCGCCAGCCCGCTCGACGGCGACGACAGCTCGGTGCGCGACACGGTCGAGTGGGACGCCAGCGCCGGTCCACCGATCTCGTTCACGATGGGCCAGTCAGGCCCGCTCCCCGACTACTTGCGCAGTGTCGTGCTCGTCCCCGCCTCGGTCACGGACGAAGACCCGTCGAAACGCCCGTGGGTCGGATCGGTGCTGGCCGTCGGTGCTCTGGACTGGAAGATCCCGAACCCCTACCCGGACCTGCGCATCACCGTGGGCAAGGACCGGCCGGGGGCGTACGGCATCGTCACGGACGTTGACGGTCGTCCGGCGGACTACCTGGTGGCGCACGGCGACGAGCTGACCACGGTCGCGCAGCGGTTCGGCATCACGCCGGCCGAGGTGCAGTGGCTCAACCCGTACATGGAGACCCGCGCCGACGACTGGTTGCTCGAGGGCAGCACGCTGAACCTCGACCCCGCGCGCCGCTGACCTCGGCGCGGACGGAACTCGACCGTCCGTTACGCTCGACGGGCACCAGCCCCGACCAGGAGGTCCCCTCGTGACGATCGTCGCCGCAGCAGACGGCTCAGCCCTCGGCAACCCCGGCCCCGCCGGCTGGGCCTGGTACGTCGACGACGACCGCTGGGCCGCCGGTGGCTGGCCCCGGGCAACGAACAACATCGGCGAACTCACGGCCGTCCTGCAGTTGCTCCGCGCGACGAAGGACACCGGCGAGCCGCTGCACATCCTGTGCGACAGTCAGTACGCCATCAAGGCCTGCACCGAGTGGCTCGCTGGGTGGAAGCGGAAGAACTGGCGCAAGGCCGACGGCAAGCCGGTCATGAACGTCGAGATCATCAAGGAGCTCGACGCCGAACTGCAGGGCCGCAAGGTCACGTTCGAGTGGGTCCGCGGGCACGTCGGCCACGAGATGAACGAGGCCGCCGACGTCCGCGCCCGTGGTGCGGCCACCGCCTACCAGAACCACACCGACGTGCCGCACGGTCCGGGCTGGCCCGGAGTCGAGGTCACCGAGCCGTCCGCACTGCCCGAGGCGACCCCGCCGGCCACGCTCTTCTGACCCGGCCGCGCCGGGCCGGTGGCCGAGTCTCGGCCTGAGCGACTGATCTCGCGGCCGCTCGCCCGAGAACCGTCGCTCACCGCGAGTCTCGCGGCAGCGCGCACGAGTCTCGGGCCAGCGCGTCCGCCCTCGGTCAGCCTGGGTCTCGCAGACCCAGGAACACCGAGGCACTGGTCCGCGTCCGACCCCGAGACGATGCTGGGCGCATGGAGAACACCGAACACGTCCTGGTCACCGGCGGCTCCGGCTTCATCGCCGGCCACCTGATCCTGCAGCTGCTCGACGCCGGGCACCGCGTCCGCACCACGATCCGGTCCCTCGACCGGGAACCCGCGGTCCGTGCGGTCCTCGCCGAAGCCGGCCTGACCGCCGACGACCGGCTGGAGTTCGTCGCCGCCGACCTGACGTCCGATGACGGATGGGCTCAGGCGGTCGCGGACATCCACGTCGTGCACCACGTCGCCTCGCCGGTGATGCCCGGCCACGTCGAGGACGAGGACACCGTGATCCGTCCGGCGGTGGAGGGGACGCTGCGGGTACTGCGCGCCGCACACGCTGCCGGAGTCGATCGCGTCGTGCTGACCTCGGCCTTCCACGCGGTCAGCTGGGGCCACCCGCACTCCGACCACGTGTTCACCGAGGCCGACTGGACGGTGCTCGACGGGCCCGGGGTCGATGCCTACGGCACGAGCAAGACCCTCGCCGAACGGGCTGCGTGGGACTTCGTCGCGTCCGAGCCCGGTGCGCCGGAGCTCGTCACGACGATGCCGGTCGCGGTGATGGGTCCTGCGATGGGGCACGCGGTGTCCGGTGCGAACCACATCCTGCAGTCCATGCTCTCCGGAGGGATGCCCGCGACCCCGCGCCTGTTCATCCCCATCGTCGACGTCCGTGACGTCGCCGCGGCGCACGTCATCGCGACGACCGCGCCGGATGCAGCGGACAAGCGGTTCCTGCTGTCGAACGGTCCCGCGCTCGAGATGGCCGAGATCGCAGCCACCCTGCGCGAGCACCTCGGTGACGACGCCCGGGCGGTCCCGACGCAGACGCTGCCCGACGACGTCGTGCGGACCGCGGCCGAGACGCAGCCGCAGTTCCGTGCGATGGTGCCCGACCTCGGCTACGCCAAGCGCACCTCGAACGAGCGAGCCCGCACCGTGCTCGGCTGGACACCTCGTGATCCCCACCAGGCGATCGTGGCGGCGGCCCGGAGCCTCGTGGCCAAGGGCCTCGTCCGCCCCTGACCCACGAGGATCAGACCGCCCGCTCCCACAACGCCACCGTGCTCTCGAGCCCGTCGTACCGGTACGGCTTCCGCTCCCCCGTCGGTGCGTACCCGAGCGCCTGCCAGAACGGCTCCGCACCGGCCGCGTTCGTCGCCACGATCCCCAGTCGCAGTCGGTCGGCGCCGGCGTCGGCTGCCAGGGAAACGACGGCCTCGTGCAGGACCCGGCCGAGGCCGGAACCCTGCCGATCGCCACGGACGACGAGCAGTCCGACGTACGCCGTGGTCGGTGCCGGGTACCCGAGCAGCACGTCCGCGAACGCCACGAGTGAGTCGCCGTCCCACAGCCCGATCCCGTGCTTGCCCGCCGGGTCGAAGCCGTCCGGCACCGACACGAGGGCGCTCAGTCCGTCGGACGGCCCCGGCGGGTACCCCGTGATCC
Source organism: Curtobacterium sp. MCJR17_020 (assembly GCF_003234365.2). Classification (NCBI taxonomy): domain Bacteria; kingdom Bacillati; phylum Actinomycetota; class Actinomycetes; order Micrococcales; family Microbacteriaceae; genus Curtobacterium; species Curtobacterium sp. MCJR17_020. The sequence goes on from NZ_CP126260.1 coordinate 3,296,570, forward strand.
GCTCGGCGTAGTCCGGCACGGTCTCGAGCAGCGCTTGCAACGCGTCGACGTCGTCAGCGCCGAGCGCTCGCACGACGAACGGACCAGCACCGCCCGGCATCAGTCCACGTCCACGTCGGTCCACCCGTCGAACCGTCCGATCTCGGTGACCCGGACGACGGCCTCGCCGGCTTCGTCCGAGGCGTCGAGGTCGATCGTCGCCGAGAACCCGAAGTCCTTGTCGCCCGACGGGTCCGCGAAGATCTGCCGTGCACGCCACACGCGCGACGTACCAGCAGCCCCCGTCGCCCCGGCACCCGTTGCTCCCGTCTGGTCGAGCACCAGGTACGACATCGACCGGGCGTCGGCGTCGGTGCGGATCTCGTCGTGCGACTCGTAGTACTCCTCGAGCACCGCGTCCCACGCGTCGCCGTCGAACCCGGCAGCGGCGTCGAGTGCCCCGAGGCCGTCGACGTCGTCCCGTGCGGCGAGCAGCACCCGCTGGAACAGTGCGTTCCGCACGAGCACGGTGAAGGCCCGCACGTTGCCGGTGAGCCGCGCTGGCTGCGGCGGCGCGATCTCCTGCTCTTCGGCGAGGGCGAGCAGCACGTCGCCGTTGAGCAGCGCTTCCCACTCGTCGACGAGCGAGGAGTCGGTCTGCCGGACGACCTCGCCGAGCCACTCGATCAGGTCGTCGAGCTCCTGGTTCCGCTGTTCCTCGGTGATCGTCTGCCGCATGGTGCGGTAGGCGTCGGACAGGTACCGGAGCACGAGCCCCTCGGACCGGGTGAGCTGGTAGAACCGCACGAAGTCGCCGAAGGTCATCGCGCGTTCGTACATGTCGCGGACGACGGCCTTCGGCGAGAGCTGGAAGTCGAGGACCCAGGGCTGTTCCGCCGCGTACGCCTCATACGCCGCCTCCAACAGCTCGGACAGCGGGCGAGGCCAGGTGACCTCCTCGAGCAGCTCCATCCGCTCCTCGTACTCGATGCCCTCGCGCTTCATGCGGGCGACCTCTTCGCCACGCTCCTTGAACTGCTGCTGCGACAGGATCGCCCGCGGGTCGTCCAGTGTCGCCTCGACGATCGAGACCATGTCCAGGGCGTACGTCGGCGAAGAAGGGTCGAGCAGCTCGAACGCGGCGAGCGCGAACGGGGACAAGGGCTGGTTGAGGGCGAAGTTCGACTGCAGGTCGACGGTGAGCCGGTAGGAGACCGGAGGCCCCGGCACCCGCTCGATGACCTGCGCGTTGATGAGGGTCCGGGCGATGACGAGCGCACGCCGGGCCATCGCGAGCTGGCGGGCACGCGGTTCGTGGTTGTCGAACACCAGCGAGCGCACCTCGTCGAACGCCGAACCGCCGCGGGCCACCACCGACAGCACCATCGCGTGCGTGATGCGCATGCGCGAGACCATCGGCTCCGGTTCGGCGCCGATGAGCCGGTCGAACGAGGCCTGTCCCCAGGACACGAACCCCTCCGGCGCCTTCTTCCGCTTGATCTTGCTCTTCTTCTTCTGGTCGTCGCCGGCCTTGGCGACGGCGCGGGCGTTCTCGATGTCGTGCTCGGGGGCCTCGGCGACGACGTCACCCTCGGTGTCGTACCCGGCGCGGCCGGCACGGCCGGCGATCTGGTGGAACTCACGTGCGGACAACTGCCGCATCTTGGTGCCGTCGAACTTCGTCAGTCCGGTGAACAGCACGGACCGGATCGGCACGTTGATGCCGACGCCCAGGGTGTCGGTGCCGCAAATGACGGGCAGCAGTCCGCGCTGTGCGAGCTGCTCGACGAGCCGTCGGTACTTGGGCAGCATGCCGGCGTGGTGCACGCCGATGCCGGCGCGGATCAGGCGGGACAGGGTCTGTCCGAACCCGGCGCTGAAGCGGAAGCCCGCGATCGCTTCCGCGATCTGGTCTCGACGCGCCCGATCAGCGACGCGAGCCGACATCAGCGATTGCGCCCGTTCGAGCGCAGCCGCCTGAGCGAAGTGCACGATGTAGATCGGCGCCTTGCCCTCCTCCAACAGCCGTTCGACGGTCTCCTGCACGGGCGTCATCACGTACTCGTACTCGAGCGGCACCGGTCGGCTGACCCCGGTCACGCGGGCGGTGGGTCGGCCGGTGCGCCGGGACAGGTCGTCGGCGATGGTGGTGACGTCACCGAGGGTGGCCGACATCAGCAGGAACTGCGCGCGTTCGAGCACGAGCAGCGGCACCTGCCACGCCCAACCCCGGTCGGGGTCGCCGTAGAAGTGGAACTCGTCCATGACCACGACGTCGACGTCGGCGTCCGGACCTTCGCGCAGGGCCAGGTTCGCCAGGATCTCGGCCGTGCAGCAGACGATGGGGGCGTCGCCGTTCACGCTGGAGTCGCCGGTGACCATGCCGACGTTCTGCGCGCCGAACAGCTCGACGAGCTGGAAGAACTTCTCGGAGACGAGCGCCTTGATCGGTGCCGTGTAGTAGCTCCGCTTGCCCTCGGCGAGCGCGGCGAAGTGTGCGCCGGCCGCGACGAGCGACTTGCCGGTACCGGTGGGGGTGCTCAGCACGACGTTCGCACCGGACACGAGCTCGATGACCGCTTCGTCCTGCGCCGGGTACAACGGCCGGCCGCCCTCGGCTGCCCAGGCGGCGAAGGCCTCGTAGACCTCGTCGGCGTCGACGACGCCGTCCACCGCCGCCGGGATCGCGGCGACGAGCGGGGGCACGGTGGTGACGTCGGTCATGGCTCCATCCTCCCAGGCTGCGGTGACGAGGTGGTCGGTACGGTCGACCGGGAGGCCCGGCTCCATACGCGCGCATAGACTCGCGTCATGCGCGAACTCGGCTTCCTCACCTTCGTCCCGAACCACGGCGGCACTGCGGGTGCGGCGAGCGCCCTGCAGGACGGTCTGCGGCTGTTCGAGACGGCCGAGACCCTCGGCTACGGCACGGGCTGGGTCCGCGGTCGCCACTTCGAGCCCTTCCTGACGAGCCCGATGACGTTCTTCGCCGCCGCGGCCCAGCGCACGAGCACCATCGCGTTCGGCACCGCGGTGCTCGGCATGCGCTACGAGGACCCGGTGCGCCTCGCCGAGGACGCCAGCACGGTCGACCTGCTGAGCGGTGGGCGCGTGCAGCTCGGCATCAGCACGGGCATCGCCGGGTACGGGCCGATCCTCGACCCGGTGTTCGGCGCCGTCGACCGCTCGTTCCGCGACGAGGCCGAGGCCCGGGCTGCCCGACTGCTCGAGGTGCTCGACGGCGACGCACTCGGCAGCGCGGGGTCTGGCTACGAGAGCATCCCGGCCGGTGCGGACCTGACCCTGCAGCCGCTCAGCCCCAGCCTGCGCGACCGCGTGTGGTGGGGCGGCGGCAGCATGGGTACGGCGGTGCGCACGGCCGAGAAGGGGCTGCTCCTGCACTGCTCGACCCTGAACACCGAGGACACCGGTGCACCCTTCGCCCAGGCGCAGGCCGACCAGATCGCCGCCTACGGCGAGCGGTTCACCGAGCTGCACGGCGGGACCAGCCGCACGTCGAAGGTCGCGGTGGGCCGCATCGTCGTGCCGCTGCTCGACGACCACGACCGCGCGGTGCACGAGGAGTTCCTGACCGGGTACGCGTCGGGCATGGACGACGAGGGCCGACCGCTCTCCGGTCCGCCGTTCCGGTTCAGCAAGGTGCTGTCCGGCGAGCCGGCCGCCATCGTCGATGCACTGCTCGACGACCCCGCCGTCACCGCGACGGACGAGCTCGTGATCACCCTGCCGGCGAACGGGGACGTGGCCGCGCACGAGCGGATCCTGCGCATCGTCGCCGAGGAGATCGCGCCGGCACTGCGGGCCTGAGAACGGATCAGGACATCCGGCGGGCTCAGATCGGATCGGTGAGTCCCGAGAGCCCTGCCGGATGACCATCTCGTCCCTGATCCGCACGGGATGGTGGCACCATCGTTCCACCTACCGAGCGGTTTGTCACACTCAGATGCGCCCTCAGGACGAGAAAGTTGATCATCCGTCACCCGTTTTGCCCGGATCGCACGAAGTCCGTCAACCGGTTCGCCGAACCCCTTCCGGACTGGAAACAGTCGGGACAAACGAATGCGCCCCCGCGCGGACGCGGGGACGCATTCTGGACGCACCGGGGAAGCTGGGGCATCGTCAGCCGGATCAGGAGGCTGAGTCGCACACCCAGCGACCCCGTAGTCGGTGCGTGCGCCGACGGTAACCAGCCGACTGGCGCACATCGATGTTACTCAACAGGCGTCGTCCGTGCGCGGAAACCGGACGAACTGGTCACTCCAGTTCGAGGGCCGCGGTCCCGGACTCGTCGGTGACCGAGGCTCCGACGTGCAGCGTGAAGGTGCCGCGCTCGTACTGCCAGGCTCCGTCCCAGTGCGCGAACGCCCGGGCCGGCACCTCGATCGAGACCTCGGTCGACTCCCCCGCGCCGAGGCGGACCGGGGCGAACCCGACGAGCCAGCGCGCCGGACGGTCGACCGCCGAGGACTCGCGCGAGGCGTAGACCTGCACGACGTGCTTGCCGGCGCGCGGTCCGGTGTTCGCGACCGTCGCCGTGACGATGACCGCGTCGCCCTCGGACACGGTCGGCGTCGCGACCACGCCGTCGATGGTCCACGAGGTGTAGCCGAGGCCGTGCCCGAACGGGTACGCCGGCGTGGTGCCGGCACGGAGCCACGCACGGTAGCCGATGTGGACGCCCTCGTCGTACGAGACCTTGCCGTCGACGGGGGTGACGTCGAGCACGGGCACGTCGGCCATCGCGACCGGCCAGGTGGTGGGCAGACGTCCGCCGGGCTCCTGCGCTCCGGTCAGGACGTCGGCGAGCGCGTTGCCGTACTCCTGCCCACCGAACCAGGTGAGCAGGACCGCGGCGACGTCGTTCCGCCACGGCATCTCCACGGGCGAGCCGGCGTTCACGACGACGACCGTGTTCGGGTTCGCCGCCACGACCGCACGCACCAGGTCGTCCTGGTGCCCGGGCAGCGCGAGCGACGAGCGGTCGTAGCCCTCGGACTCGACCTTCGAGTTCGTGCCGACGACCACCACGGCGACGTCGGCAGTTCGGGCAGCCTCGACCGCCGCATCGATGAGCACCGACGGGTCCTCGTCGGACGGCTCGGTGCCGAACTGGTACGCGAGCACGCCGCCGAGGGTCTCGTCCTGGATGACGTCGTACTCGATGCGGATCGCGACCTGCTGCCTCGAGGTCACCGACACGGGCACCGAACGTGCCGGCGGGTTGAGGAACGCCGCGCCGAGCTGGTCGCCCTCGAAGGGCACGTCCTCGTCGAGCACGAGCTCCCCGTCGATCCACATCCGCGACCGGCCGGCCGCGCCGATGCCGATCCGCACGGTGCCGGTGGACGGCGCGGTGTAGGTCGTGGTGATGTCGAGCCGGTCGGCCTCACGCGTGGGGGCATCGCCGCCGAACCAGAACAGTGCCGTGGCGCGACGGTCCTCGACGTACAGCTCCTCGCCGTCCTTGACGAAGGCGACGCGGGCGCCGGGCTCGCCGGTGCCGGGGTTCGTGATGGTGGACAGCGGGAACTCCGCGATGCCCTCCTGCACGACGGCACCGATCGCGTAGTCCACCGTGGCGCCCGGGAACGCCGAACGGATCCCGTCGAGCGGCGAGACGACCTGCGACGGCACGACCGTGGCCGAGCCACCGCCCTGCGTGCGGGCCTGGTCGGCGTTGTGGCCGATGACGGCGATGCGGGAGACGGCGGGCGCGTCGAGCGGCAGCACGCCGGTGTTGCGGACGAGGACGGTGCCCTCGGCCTCGGCTTCGCGCACGAAGGCGATGCCGTCCTCGACGTGCACCGGCTGCGCGGCCACGGGCTCGAAGCCCTCGAGTGCGCCGACGCGGGCGGCGAGGGTCAGGATGCGGCGGACCTTGCGGTCGATCGCCTCGATCGGCACCGCACCGGACTGCACAGCGGCGAGCAGCGGGCCCTCGCTCCACCACTGGTTCGGTCCGGGCATCGCGACGTCCTGCGACGCCTTCGCCGAGTCGACCGAGCGCACGCCGGTCCAGTCGGACACGACGATGCCGTCGAAGCCCCACTCCGAGTTCAGCGGCGTCTCGAGCAGGTCGTGCTCCGACGCGGTGACGCCGTTGATCGAGTTGTACGACGACATGATCGCCCAGGCGTGCGCCTCGGTCACGGCCTTCTCGAACGCGAGCAGGTACAGCTCGCGCAGCGCACGGTCGGAGACCTCGGTCGACGCGGTGAAGCGGTCGGTCTCGTAGTCGTTCGCGATGTAGTGCTTGGGGGTCGCGGCCACGCCGTTCTCCTGCACACCGTCGACGTACGACGCAGCCAGGTCACCGGTCAGGACCGGGTCCTCGCTGAACGCCTCGAAGTGCCGGCCGCCGAGCGGCGAGCGGTGCAGGTTGATGGTCGGGCCGAGGACGACGTCGACGCCCTTGCGGCGTGCCTCGACGGCTGCTGCGGCGCCGTAGCGCTTCGCGATCGCACGGTCCCACGACGCGCTCAGCGCGGTCGCCGAGGGCAGGTTCAGCGACGGGTCGCGTTCGTCCCAGACCTCACCACGGACGCCCGAGGGGCCGTCCGACATCAGGATCCGGCGCAGCCCGATCTTCTCGATGGGCCAGGTGGTCCAGAAGTCGCGCCCGGTCAGGAGCTGCACCTTCTCGTCGGTGGTCAGCTGGTCGACGAGCGCGTCGATGCGCTCGGCCGTACTGGAGGCAGTGGTCACGTCGTTCACGGTAGTCACGGTGGTCGGTCCTTTCGTTCAGAGCCTGGGGAAGCGTGGTCAGCGCACGCCGCGGATGCGGGACACCGAGACGATGCCGAGCAGTCCGACGACGGCGCCGGTGATGAAGAAGCCGCTGTACCCGCCGGTCAGGGCGATGACGCCCGGGGCCGCAGCGGGGACGATCGACTGGGGCAGCGCCTGCGCGATGTTGACGACGCCGAGGTCCTTCGCGTTGTCCTCGTCGGACGGCAGCACGTCGGTGATGAGCGCCAGGTCGACGGCGTAGAAGACGCCCATGCCGGCACCCATCACGAACTCGCCGACCAGGACCGTGCCGAGCGACGGCGCGAGGGCGATGATCACGAGCCCGACCACGCCGACGATGCCCGCGATCGCGACGAACAGCTTGCGGCGGCCGAGCTTGTCCGACAGCCAGCCGGCGATCAGCGAGGTGAGCACGATGCCGACGACGTTCCACAGCGTTCCCTGGAACACCGCGTTCGCGACGTGGTCGGGGTCCACCCCGATGTCGTCCCGCAGGAAGTACGTCAGGTAGCTCACCGCCGTGTACTGCGCGGCGACCATCAGGAACCGGGTGAGCCACGCCCACCCGAGGTCCGGGTGCTTCACGGGGTTGAAGACGAACGAGCCGAAGACCTGCCCGACGCTGAGCTTCGACGTCGGCCGGTTGGTGAGCACGCGGTCGCGGAACACGAGCGCGTAGAGCACGACGACGATCGACCCGATCGCGCCGGGGATGATCATCTGCGTCGCCGAGGTCGAGAAGAGCTGCACGAGGAACGTGCCGCCGACGAGCGCGAGGTTCTGGGAGAGCCCGAGCAGCGCCGCGACCCGGCCGCGCTGGGACCGCGTGACGTGGTCCGGCAGCACCGCGGTCATGGCGGCGATCGTGGCGTTGTAGGCGATCTGCGTGACGCCCCACGCGATCACCAGCACGACGGTCGAGGTGGTCGTCGCGACGACCACGAGGCCCGCGAAGCCGACCACGGTGCCACCGATGATCCACGGACGACGCATGCCGAGCCTCCCGGCAGTCCGATCGCTGAAGCGACCGGCCAGGGGGTTGGCGACCATCGCGGCGAACGCGCCGACACCGAGTGCCAGGCCGAGCACGCCCGCCTGGTTGTCCGGCGCGATCTCGGCGACCTTGAGCGCCATGGCGACCAGCACCGGCGGCAGCAGCGCGATGTACAGGCCGAGCATCGCGATCGGCATGCCGAGCGTGTACATGAGCGGGGCACCTCGGCCGCGCGTGGGTGCGACTGCGGTCGGGGTGTCGTTGACGGTCAGGGCGTCGTTGGCCACTGCAACCTCTTCTCGGGGACGCCACCTGCACCGGTGACTCGCACGCCTTCATCGGCGGCTCGTGCCACCGTAACACCAAAACCAAACACGGCTAGGTTTTCTGTGTGCACTCCGAGCGGTACAGTCCTGCCATGGCACGACGGGGTTCGTACGCGAAGGGCATCGCGAAGCGCGAGGAGATCCTCACGGTCGCGCTCGACCTCGTCGCTTCGCAGGGCTTCCGCCGCACCAGCATCAAGGACATCGCCGACGCCGTCGGGCTGACGCAGGCCGGCCTGCTGCACTACTTCGACTCCAAGGACGAGCTCTGGGTCGAGATCCTGCGACGACGCGACCAGCTCGACCTCGCCCACGACTGGCGGGCACCCGACCCCGCCGCGCTGCTCGCGGCGATCGTCCGGCACAACGCCGAGGTCCCCGGCCTGGTGCAGATGTTCGTCAACCTGTCCGCCGCCGCTGCGACCGACCCCGAGCACCCCGCCCACGCCTACTTCCAGGAGCGCTACGAGCGCAGCCGTCGCGACCTGTCCGCCGACTTCCGCACCATGCAACAGGACGGACGACTCCGCGCCGACGTCGATGCCGAGGAGCTGACGAGCGTGCTGCTCGCGGTGTCCGACGGCATGCAGATCCAGTGGCTGTTCGACCCGTCGCGGGACATGGCGCAGCACGTCGAGCTCGTCGCCCGCCTCGCGATCGCCCAGGTCGCCCCCACCGCCTGACCGGAGGCACGGCGCGGTCCAGCGCCGCGCCTCCGGTCACGCGACGGTCAGGGCAACCGCACCGAGGCCAGCACGTACGACGCGTCGGCCCAGGCACGAACCTGCGCCTTCGACAGAGGCTCCTCCGGAGAGGTCGACCAATCCGAGATGTTCCGCCCCCGCATCTCACTCGCGAGATGTTCGAGCACGTCACGCTTCGACTCAGTCGCCAATGCCGCGCCGTGCTGTTCCGCGCCGGGGACGTCGGCGAGCTCGGTCAGGTAGGCCTGGCAGAACCAATCGGCCGCTTCTGCTCGCAGGTACGGGCTCTCGAGCGTGGCGTACCAGCGACGGAGGAACTCGTCGTACGGCCCTGAGTCCCGCATGAAGCCTCCGGACGCGAACAGGAGTTCGCGAACCCGCTGCGGGGTGAGCCCACGAGCTTGCTGCACGGCGTCACCGATCTTGCCCGCGTCGACCAGGTCAGCGATGCCGCTCATTTCACCCATCCGTTGCTGATGTGGCCACCCGTTGATGTCCGGACGGTGATCGTCCGGCCCTTGTACCCCCAGGTGTAGTCGATGTGGTCGCGAGCTTTCGAAGAGCGTCCATTGACCACGGCCTTGCTCATCAGATCAGCCACCTTCGCTCGCGTCGTCCCCCCGACGTAGCGCCAATTGTGCTTCGACGCCATGATGTGCGTCCACTTCTTCGTTGCGAGCGAGAGAGCGTACTTCTTCGCTGCGCTCTGGATCGCGGCCTTCGAGAACTGACGGATGGCCATCTGGATCCCCACGCGTGCCAGCACCACGAGGATGAGCGGAAGCACCTGAGCTTCGGCTACCGATGTGTCGATGAAGTGTGTTTCACCGGTCGAATCAGACGTCAGCAGCGCCGAGAAGTTCTCGTCATCGACGATCGTGACGTCACTGATCGAGTACGTGTCCTGGAGGACCTCGCCCTCCTGCTCTGTCTCGACACGCACCTCGTCGATCTCGTAGGCGTCGATCGACACGACGGCCTCACCCTCGAGCCCGAGCTCAGACTCGATCTGAGTCGCGACCGACGCCTCGTCGGCTGGCATCCCCTGCATGTCCACAGACACATCGACGACTGCTTCGCCCTGGTCGGGCTCCAGCGATTCTGCAGAGGCCGGTGTGACGAGGCCGAAGACCATGGCCACGGTCACGAGGATGCCGACGGGCGCTGCCCGCTTGAAGAGCTTCATTGCTTGTTCCTTTCGGTGCACCGCAGCACTGGGACGCCGCGGTCGTCTCGGAGCCCGCGACGCTGCGCGTCACGGATCAGGTCGCTTCGCGATGCGGACGGCGGACCGCACCGGACCACCGCAGCGGCGGCAGAAGCCGCAGCGATGCTGGTACCGGAGATCACCCGTCCATCTCCGAGGTCGACTTCCACGCCGAGCGCGCTGACGTCACCGTCGCGCGGCGATGTCGCGGCCCGCGCCAAGGCTTCGTCGACGCTCGACACGGAGAGCACGGACTCGTGATCCGCAGGGAACGACGATGCACCGACCAACTCGTTCCGCAGGCTGCTCACCACGAGGACGCCGTTGTGGTCGGCGTGACGCAACGCCTGTCGGAGGGTGACCGAGTCAGAACGACCGCTGAGCGCTATCAACACGATGTCGACTCCTCGGCCCACGGCCCAGTCGAGCCCTTGTGCGATCGAATCCGGGGTCGCCGCGTGACCCGGAGTCGCCACCCGGACGTCCAGGAGCGACGGCGCAGCATCCCCGAGCTTTCCGATCACTGCGGCGAGGAGATCGGCGTGTCCATCAACAGGCTCGCTCGGAAGGCCGGGAACGGTCCACGAGCCAGCCACCGAGAACTGGACCTTGCCCGCTGGCTTCATGCCCCCGTCGATGATCGCGATACTCCGGTCGCTGCTTGATCGAGTCGGCGTCCAGTCAGACACATGCGCGCAGCCGGCGACAGCCAGCAGCGTCATGACCGCGACTGCGCCGCATCCCCATCGAAGCATGAGATCGAGACTGTCATACGACACGTGAGATCTGAAATCCTGCAGGCACATTGCCAAGCGGGGTACGGACAGGGCCTGGCCGGGTCAGCCGACACCGGGCAGGATGGGCCATGCCCGAAGGGCGACCCGACGACGATGTGGAGTGACGCGATGACGCGTGTAGTGGTGACCGGCGGCAGCGGCAAGCTCGGACGAGCGGTGGTGCGTGACCTCGATGCGCACGGGTACGACGTGGTGCTGCTCGACCGCGTGCCCTCCCCTGACCAGCCCGAGGGCGTGCAGTTCGTCCGGATCGACCTGACCGACTACGGCCAGGTCCTGAACGCCCTGCTCGGCATCGACGACCGGTACGACCACGTGGACGCCGTCGTGCACCTCGCGGCCGTCCCCGCACCTGGGCAGGTGCCGGACGTGGCGCTCATCACGAACAACGTCACGGCGTCGATCAACGTCTTCCACGCCGCTCGCGCCGCGAAGATCAAGAACCTGGTGTGGGCGTCGAGCGAGACCCTGCTCGGCATCCCGATGGGCGAGCACCACCCGCCCTACCTGCCCGTCGACGAGGAGTTCGCGGTCCGTCCGCAGTCGTCGTACTCGCTCGGCAAGGCCGTGGAGGAGGAGATGGCCCGCCACTTCACCCGCTGGGACCCGGAGCTGAAGATGATCGGCCTGCGGTTCTCGAACGTGATGGACGAGACCGACTACCCCGCGTTCCCGTGGGACGCCACCCCCGAGGCGAAGACCTTCAACCTGTGGTCGTACATCGACTCGCGTGACGGCGCCCAGGCGGTCCGCAAGGCCGTCGAGGCTGAGCTCACCGGGTTCGAGGCGTTCGTCATCGCGAGCCCCGACACCGTGATGGACACCCCGACGATCGAGCTCGTCGAGCGCTACGTGCCCGACATCGAGCGTCGTGCGGACATCGACGGCGTCAGCTCGCTGCTGTCGTCCGAGAAGGCTCGCGAGCTGCTCGGCTACGCCCCGGAGCACAGCTGGCGCGACGGGCGCTGACAGCGCCCGCGACCGCGGCTACGTCGGCAGCAACAGCCCGTCGAGCACCAGGTCGCGCGCCGCCGGCAGCAGGTCGGCAGCGAGCACCTGCTCGTCGACACCCGTGATCTGCGCGAGCGCGCCGACGATCGCGGCGACGGACAACTCCCCGTCGCAGGCTCCGACGAACGCGGCGAGCGCCGTGTCCGCGTCCACCCGCCGTCCGAGTCCGCCGCCCTGCACGAGCGTCATCACCGTCGGGTCGTCGTTGCCCGGCCAGTAGTAGCGCTCCTCGGTGACGTCGCCCGCCACCGTCAGGTGCGCCACGGCGAGCGCGGCGTCGTCGTGGTCGGCGAGCCAGGCGGCCGCGTCGAGGACGCGAGCGACCGTGGCACCGAGCCCTGCGGGGTTGGAGCCGAGCGTCTCGGGGACGCGCTCGAACCGGCGGAGGCTCGCCGTTCCTCCTGGCAGGGCTCGACGCACCACGACGTACCCGAAGCCGACGCCGGTGACGCGGCGGTCCGCGAAGTCGTCGAGCCAGGCGCCCATCAGCGTGTCGAACTCGGGTGTTCCGGGCTTCGTACCGCCGTCGCGGATCCAGGTCTCGGCGTACGACGTGGGGTCCTGGCGCTCGCGCTCGATGACCCACGCATCGAGGTCGGTGTCCGCGAACCAGCTGCGCACGCGGTCGAGGCCGTCGACGCCCCAGTGGTACTCCCAGTTGCCGAGCAGCTGCGCGGTCCCACCGGGCTCGAGGTGCTCGGACAGGCCACGGAGCACGGTCTCGACGAGCGCGTCGCCGACCATGCCGCCGTCGCGGTACTCGTACGAGGGGACGCCCGGCCGGCGAGGTGTGATGACGAACGGCGGGTTCGACACGATGCGGTCGAACCGCTCCCCCGCGACGGGCTCGAAGAGGGAGCCGTACCGGAAGTCGATCCCGTCGATGCCGTTCAGCTGCGCGTTGAAACGGGCGATGTCGAGGGCGCGGCGCGAGATGTCCGTGGCGACCACGTGCTCGGCGAAGCGCCGGGCGTGCATGGCCTGGATCCCGCATCCGGTGCCGAGGTCGAGCACCGTGCGGACGGGGACGGGGACCTGCAGGCCGCTCAGGGTGGTGGTGGCGCCGCCGATGCCGAGGACGTGCTCCTCGCTGATCGCGTGGCCGAGGGCGAGCTCGCCGAGGTCCGAGACGATCCACCAGCTGCCGGCGCCGAGGTCGTCGACGAAGGCGTAGGGACGCAGGTCGACCGTCGGGCGGACGTCGTCTCCGTCTGCCGTCAGCAGCCCTGCCGCGACCACGACGTCGAGCCCGGCGGACGGGAACGCGGCTGCGGCGTCCGCGCGGGACGTCGGCAGTCCGAGCACGAACAGGGTGGCGAGGGTGCCGAGCGGGGATGTCTCACGAGCACCCAGGGCACGGAGGGCCGCCACTCGCGACCCCCGGTGCAGCGATGCGGCCGCTTCGGTCCCCCAGAGTGCGTCGACCCGGTCGACGGTGAAGCCGGCGGCGTCGAGGTCCGCGGCGAGCGCCGTCGTCACTGCCGGGTCAGCACCGATGTCGGGCAGCCGGTGCACGGCCACCCCCGCGCCGGCGGCGGCACCCGCGCCGGCGGCGGCACCCGCGCCGGGCACCGTGCTCACGACTCGATCCCGTCGCGGAGCAGCGCCGCGGGCACCTGCCAGTCGAGCACCAGGTCGAGCAGCCCCGGGAACCGCTGCTGCACGTCCTCGATGCGGACCCGGCTGATCCGGGTCAGACCCTCGAGGTGCTGTTCGAGCAGTCCGGCCTCGCGCAGGACCCGGAAGTGGTGGGTGAGCGTGGACTTCGGTCGGTCGATGCCGACCCAGCCGCAGCTCCGTTCACCACCGGCCGCGTCGACGAGGTAGCGGTGCAGGATCGCCAACCGGATCGGGTCGCTCAGGGCGTCCAGGACGACGGGGAGGTCCATCTCGGCCACGGCCGGCTGGGGCAGCCGCTCGGGGGCATCGACGTGCGCGGGCATGGACGGGACGCTACCACCGTTCGGCTTGCTGTACGACTTGCGTCGTACAGCGGACTGCGGTACGAATGCACTCGTACAACGGACCATCGGAAGGATGCTCATGCAGCAGTCAGCTCGCTCGGTTGTCGGGTTCTGGATCCTCGCGGCGATGCTCCTGGTGTCGGTCGCGTCGTCCGCGGTCCCCTCGCCGATCTACCCGGTCTACGCCGCCGAGTGGCACCTCACGCCGCTCATGCTGACCGGCGTCTTCGCCATCTACGTCGCCGGGCTGCTCGCGAGCCTGCTGATCGCCGGCCGACTGTCCGACCACGTCGGCCGCAAGCCCGTGCTCGTCGCCGGTGGGCTCGGCGTCGCCCTGTCGCTCGGGCTCTTCGCGATCGCGGACGGCGTCGGTGCGCTCATCGTCGACCGCATCGTGCAGGGCGTCTCCGTCGGCCTCCTGATCGGTGCACTCGGAGCGGCCCTCATCGACAACTCGCTCGAGCGGCACCCGACCCTGGCCGGCGTGCTGAACGGCGTCATCCCGCCGATCGCACTCGCCACCGGCGCGATGTCCAGCGGTGCGCTCGTCCAGTGGGGTCCGGCGCCGGAGCAGCTCGTCTACCTGGTCTTCGGTGCGCTGCTCGTGCTCCTCGTGCTGGCACTGTTCGTGGTCCCCGAGCTGGTCCAACGGCGCCCCGGAGCACTCCGTTCGCTGCGCCCGACGATCAGCGTGCCGCGGAGCTCGCGTCGACTGTTCCGCGGGGTCGTCGGTTCCCTCGTCGCCAGCTGGGCGCTCGGCGGGATGTTCCTCTCATTCGTCCCCTCGGCCCTCGGTGCGGTGTTCGGCATCACGAACCACTTCGCGGCCGGCGCACTCATCGCCGTCGTCACGGGCGTCGGCGCACTGACCGGGCTCGCGACGCAGCGGATGGATGCTCGTCGCGCCGTGCTCGTCGGGCTCGTCGCCCTGGTGCTCGGCCCCATCGTGACCGTGGCGTTCGTGATGGCCCACTCACTGCCCGGGCTCGTCGTCGGCAGTGCGATCGCCGGCGTCGGCTTCGGTGCCGGGTTCCAGGCACCGCTGCGGATGCTGCTCGCGACCGCGGCACCGACACACCGCGCCGGACTGCTCTCGACGATCTACGTCGTCAGCTACCTGGCGTTCGGGGTCCCCGCCGTCATCGGTGGGCTGCTCGAACCGTCGATCGGACTCGTCCCCGTCATCGCCGGGTACGGCGGGTTCATCGTCCTCGCGGCCGTCGTCGCGCTCGTGCTGCAGCTGGTGTCGAAGGACGCGGCCGCCGTCGAGGAGCAGGCCGCCGAGGTCATCGAGCGCACCGCCACCGGCTCGATCCGCGTCGCGGCGGAGTAGGCGGGCCGTCCGCTTGGTGCGAGGTTGGTGCGAGGTTGACCACACGGTGCGAGGCCACAGCACCGCACGGAGTGATCAACCTCGCACCAGCCGACGGCTAGTGCCCCGGGTGCGCCGAGTTCGCGCCGCGCGCCCGTCCACGAGCACGCACGCCGACCGTCCGAGCAGCACCCGTGTGGGCGGCGTCGACGTCGGCCTTGCCCCGGTCGGCAGCATCGCGCAGGCGCTTCGGTCCGTGCCGCTTGGCCCAGTCCCAGAAGCGGTGCAGCTGCGCCTTGAGCCACACGATGATCTTGTGGAAGAAGTGGAACTCGCTCGCCAGCACCGTGAGTCCGATGAACACCACGAGCCACCCCGGCCCGGGCAGCGGCACCAGGATGAGTCCGATGATGACGACCAGCCCGCCGACGATGCCGACGAGGACCTTGTAGAACAGGTGCAGGTGCGGCCTGGCGTGGATCCAGGTCCGCATGTCGTGGAACCACTGGAAGCGCTGACGCGGCGCACCGTCGGTCCGGCTCTCGCCGGGTCCGTCGTTCGGGTCGCCATCCATGCCGAAAACGTAGGGCGTGCGGCTGGGAATCCGCGGCGCACGCGGTGGACGCGCGGTGCGCGTGATGGAGGACGTGTGGCGGGGATGCGCCGTGCCTCCCGTCCGTCAGCGGGTGTCCGCCGGGAGGCCCGTCATGCGTGGGCGACGCACGTCGCGGCCCACGGGACGGCGGCCAATCGGGCCGCTGGGATCGGTTCGCCGCCGACCGCGCAGGTTCCGTAGGTGCCGGCGTCGAGCCGCGCGAGCGCGGCGTCCACCTGCTCGATCCGCTGCCGGGCCGCGTCACGGACGGCGCCGAGCGAGCCGCGCTCCCACGCGAGGGTCGCGCCCTCGGGGTCGTGCTCGTCGTCGGAGTTGGCGTCCTGGCGGGCGTCACTGACGTCGCGCATGCTCCGCTCGACGTCGGCGAGCAGCCGTTCGTTGCGGGCGCGTTCCGTGTCGAGTGCAGTGCGGGGGTCGTCCATGGCGGACACCGTAGTCGTGACGGAATGCCCGACTCTCCGGATGCGTTTGCATCGACATGACCAAGATCGGGTTCCTGTCGTTCGGACACTGGCGCGACGTGCCGGGGTCGAGGGTGCGCAGCGGGAGTGAGTCCCTGGTGCAGGCGATCGACCTCGCGGTCGCTGCCGAAGAGGCCGGCGTCGACGGCGCCTACTTCCGCGTGCACCACTTCGCACCGCAGCAGGCCGCACCGTTCCCCCTGCTGTCCGCGATCGCCGCGAAGACCAGCCGGATCGAGATCGGGACCGGCGTGATCGACATGCGCTACGAGAACCCGCTGTACATGGCGGAAGAGGCAGCGGCGACCGACCTGATCTCCGGCGGACGACTGCAGCTCGGCGTCTCCCGTGGCTCACCCGAGACCGCCCTCGCCGGTTACCAGCAGTTCGGCTACGTGCCGGACGCGTCCGACGAGAACGGCGGGGACATGGCCCGCGCGCACACCAGCGTGTTCCGTCGTGCCATCGCCGGCGAGCCGATGGCCAACGCCAACCCGCAGATGACCGGCTCGGTCGGATCGTTGCCGATCTCCCCGCTCTCCGACTCGCTCGGCGACCGCATCTGGTGGGGTGCCGGCACCCGGGCCACCGCCGAGTGGACGGCCGAGCAGGGCATGAACCTGATGTCGTCGACCCTGCTCACCGAGGACACCGGCGTGCCGTTCGACGAACTGCAGGCCGAACAGATCGAGCGCTTCCGCCGAGTGTGGGCAGAGTCGGGCTGGGAGCGGACCCCGCGCGTCTCCGTCTCCCGCAGCATCATCCCGATCATCGACGACGAGTCACGGCACTACTTCGGCGTCCGCGCACAGGTCGAGGGGCAGGACCAGGTCGGACACCTCGACGGCGGTCTGGCACGCTTCGGCCGGTCCTACATCGGGTCGCCCGAGGACCTCGTCGCGGAGCTGGCGGCCGACCAGGCGGTCCGCGCTGCCGACACCGTGCTCGTCACGGTGCCGAACCAGCTCGGCGTCGACTTCAACGCGCGGCTGCTGGCCGCTGTCGCCGGCGTGATGCGTGAGGTCGACGCGGCACCCGTCCCCGCCTGACCCGCTTATTCAGGCACTGACGGTCGGCGGCAGCGTCTCCGCCGTCGGCGTCGGCGTCGACGTCGACGTCGGCCAGATCAGCCGGAAGCGCTCGCAGACCACCGGCATGTCCGGTTCGAAGCCGCGCGGGTTCTCGGAGTGCTCACGCCAGTACGCCTCGTGCACCGTCCGCCAGTGGTCGAGAGTCCGGTCGCCTTCGCCTTCGGCGCGCGCGTGCTCGGCCCCGACGGAGTCGAACGGGACGATCCGGACGTCCGTCGTCTCGATGACGGCTCGGGGAACACCGGCGCCGTCGGTCACGATGCTGCACTCACCGGTCGCGGGGAGCGGGTCACCCATCGCCTCGTAGTCCCAGAGCGATGACGCCGTGCCGTCCTTGACCCCGCGGAGCACCAGGCCGAGCAGCTCGTCCGCCTGCTCCGGAGTTGCACCGAACGACCACGCCTCCGGCACCTCGGTCGGCAGTTCCGGGGCCTCGCCCCGCCGCGCGTTCCAGAAGCCGTCGAGGGTCGTGGTCACCAGCCGACCGTAGCGCACCGCCGGGTGTCCGCACTTGTGCCGACACCCGCCTTGGGACTGTGGCAGGACCGTCCCGACTCGTACCGTCGAGGAGCACCGTCCCCCGCACCTCGAGGAGTCCCCGTGACACTGCCGGCCGCAGGCTGGTTCCCGGACCCGCAGGACGCCAGCCGTCTCCGCTGGTGGGACGGTCACGCCTGGGGTGCCGCTACCCGGGTCGTGGCGAGCGCACCGGAGCCGATCCTGCCGGTCGCCGTCGCACCCGTCGGACCCTCGTTCTCGGTGCACACGGCCTCGATCCGGACGCACGCGTGGGCGTCCGGCGGCGGTCGCGACCGACGGCTGTGCGTGTTCACGGTGCTCGCGGTGCTGCTGGCCCTGACGTCGATCCTCATCAACCCGCTGGGTGCCTGCAGCTTGCTCGCGCTCGTGTGCGGGTTCGTCGGTGTCGTCCGCCCCGGTGCGACCGGCGGGTGGGCGGTCGCCGCGAGGAGCGCATCCTCGAGCGCGGTGGTGGTGGCGGTCGCGACGGGCGCGGTGGCGGCGTCGGCCCAGTTCCACCTCTTCTGACGCAGAACGCCGCACGAACCAGCCGCAGCTCGTGGCAACCGTCGCCAGATGTTGAGATCGAACAGCCCTGTCATGCAGTATTCCAGCATGATCGCACCCATGTTCGTCGGACTCTTCGTCGGGTTCGCCCTGTCCACGGCCGGGGAATTCACCGATCGGTGGGCCTCGAGGCTCCTGCGTGTCCTGCCGATCGTCCTGTGGTTCGGATGGCTGGTCAGCGTGATGCCGAACGGGGTCTCCGACGTCGAGCTGCGCCTCCTCGGTGTCGCGATGTTCGGTCTCCTGACCGGGATGTTCCTCGCCTGGGCCTCGTTCGGCCATCGTGCGCGTCGCCGCCGGGGGCACTCGAGCTGATGCGTGGCGGAAGGGTCTCGCCTTCGTGGGCGAGACGCTTCCGCCGCGCCCGCTACCGCCGCGCCCGCGGATGCGCCGTCTGGTACACGTCCCGCAGCATGTCCGCCGTGACCATCGTGTAGATCTGGGTCGTCGCGACGCTCGCGTGCCCGAGCAACTCCTGCACCACACGCACATCGGCGCCGCCCTCGAGCAGGTGCGTCGCGAACGAGTGCCGGAAGGTGTGCGGCGACACGTGCGCCTCGAGGCCCGCCGCCGCTGCCGCCGACTGGATCACGAGCCACGCGCTCTGCCGTGACAGCCGGGCACCCCGGGCGCCGAGGAACAGCGCCGGCGTCGAGGCCCCTCGTGCCGCGAACACCGGCCGGGCCCGCACCAGGTAAGCATCGATCGCAGCCCGCGCGAAACTGCCGAGCGGCACGACCCGCTGCTTGTTGCCCTTGCCGGTGACCTTCACGACGGCGAGGCCATCGGCGTCCGGAGCCGAGTCGTCGGACAACGTGGTCACATCGTCCACCGACAACCCCACCGCCTCGGAGATCCGCGCGCCGGTGGCGTAGAGCAGTTCGAGCAGGGCCTTGTCACGCAGCTGGACGGGGTCGTCGGCGTCGACGGACACCGCGCCCAGCAGCTGCTCCATGTCCTCCACCGAGATCGCCTTCGGCAGCCGCATCGGGGCCTTCGGCGGCCGGACGGCGGTACCGGGGTCGAGCGGCAGCCAGCCCTCCCCCGCCGCGAAGGCGGTGAACGACCGCACCGAGCTGAGCATCCGGGCGATCGATCTCGGTGCCAGCGGACCGTCCGGCTTCGTCGCCAGGTAGGTCACGAACTCCGAGACGTCCGCACGCGCCAACCGCCCGACGTCGTCCATCGCAGACGCCCCGCCGGCTCGGTCGGCACCGTCGGAGTCGACCACCGGAGCCGTTGCGAGCCACGAGGTGAACACCGCCAGGTCTCGCCGGTACGCCGACAGGGTGTGCTGCGACAGGCCGCGCTCAATCGCGACGTGCCGCAGGTACGTCTCCGTGGCACGGTCGAGCGGAATCACGACAGCAGGCGCACGGTCAGTGCAGCGCTTCGTCAGGCGCCCCGACCCGGTACCCGGTGAAGCTCACGGTCAGGCCGGCACGCGTCGGAGCAGCGCACAACAGTCCGGCCGACACGGCAGCATCGGGATCGAGGTACGCGACGCGCACCAGCCGGGGTTGCTCGTCGTCGGCCCACGCCCGGACGGTCACGGCGTCGCCTTCGCGGCTGACCCGGACCGTCACGACGCGTCCCACCCACTCCGACACGGGCGCCACCGACCAGTCCGAGAAGTCACGGGTCACCACGGCGCCGAGCTGCGGCGTCCCGTCGGAGACCTCGACACCGGCCTTGATCCAGTTCCGCTCGTCGACGCGCAGGAAGACGCCGGCCTGGTCGAACTGTTCCGTGTAGTCGAGCACGAACGAGGCCTCGACCGAGAACGACCCGTCGAGGGGCTGCACCAGCGCGTGCTCGGAGTCGTGGACGAACCCGTACGACGTGGTCCGCCAGGCGTCGCTGCCCCGGGCCGCCGTGACCCGCAGCACATCGCCGTCGAACTCCACGGCCTCGGGCTCGTGCGTCCACGTCGCCGCGTCGACCAGTTCTCGCAGGCTCATGCGCGGCCTCGCTCGAGCGCATCCACCGCGAGCACGGCCACGACCAGTCCGGAGTTCTGCAGCCGACCGTCGAGGATCGCCTCCACCAGCTCGGCCCGCGGCACCCACCGCTTCACGATGTCGGCCTCCTCGGCCTCGCGCTCGAACGCCGTCGTCGTGGGCCGCACGCCCCGGGCGCGGTAGACCTGCAGGAACTCGTTGCTCCCGCCCGACGACGTGTTGTACCGGACCAGCGGCTCCCAGGTGTCCGCTTCGAGGTCGGCCTCTTCTGCCAGCTCTCGGGCGGCAGCGACCTGGAGGTCCTCTCCCTCGACGTCGAGCAGCCCGGCCGGCAGCTCCCAGTCGCGCACCTGCACCGGGTGTCGGTACTGCTGGATCACGAGGACCCGGCCCTCGTCGTCCTCGGCGTAGACCGCGACGGCACCGGTGTGGTCGATGTACTCCCGCACCATCGTCTCGTCGTTGTAGGCGATCGCGTCCCGGCGCACGTCCCAGACGGCCCCCTCGTACACGACGGTCGACTCGGTGACCTCGAACGAGGCGGGTTCGTCAGCGATGGGTGCGTCAGTCACGGAACCATCCAAGCACGCGCCCCTCGCGGAACCAGACGACGGACGGGAGGCGCGGTGCCAGCTGGCACTGCGCCTCCCGTCCGACCGTGGCTGGCCTCCGCTTACGCGACCTGCTCCTCGTTCTGCGGGTCGAACAGGCTGGACGCCTCGTGGCGCTCGATCGCGGCCGCGACGAGCCCCGCGAACAGCGGGTGCGCGTTCGTCGGACGCGAGCGCAGCTCCGGGTGCGCCTGCGTGGCGATGTAGAACGGGTGCACGTCGCGCGGAAGCTCGACGTACTCGACCAGGGTGCCGTCGGGCGAGGTGCCCGAGAACACCAGGCCGGCGTCCGCGATCTGCTGCCGGTACGTGTTGTTGACCTCGTAGCGGTGACGGTGGCGCTCGGACGCCTCGGGCGCACCGTAGAGCGACTCGGCCAACGACCCCGACGTGAACGTCGCCGGGTACAGGCCGAGGCGCATGGTGCCGCCCAGGTCGCCGCCGGCGATGATGTCGACCTGCTCCGCCATGGTCGCGATGACCGGCGTCGAGGTCTCCGGGTCGAACTCGGTGCTCGACGCGTCGGTCAGGCCGGCCTCGTGGCGGGCGTACTCGATGACCATGCACTGCAGGCCGAGGCACAGGCCGAGCGTCGGGATGCCCTGCTCACGGGCGAAGCGCAGCGCGCCGAGCTTGCCCTCGATGCCGCGCACGCCGAACCCGCCGGGGATGCAGATGCCGTCGACGTCGCCGAGCTGCTTCGCAGCGCCTTCGGGCGTCGTGCAGTCGTCGGAGACGACCCACTTCAGCGTCACCTTCGCGTCGTGCGCGAAACCGCCGGCACGGAGCGCTTCGGTGACCGACAGGTAGGCGTCCGGCAGGTCGATGTACTTGCCGACCAGGGCGATCGTGACGTCCTTCTTCGGCTCGTACACGGCACGGAGCACCGGGGTCCACGCGGTCCAGTCGACCGGGCCGGCCTCGAGCTTGAGCGCGTCGACGATGACCTGGTCGAGGCCCTGGTTGTTCAGCAGCGTCGGAAGGTCGTAGATAGACGGGACGTCCACCGCGTTCACCACGGCGTCCTCGTCCACGTCGCACATCAGCGCGATCTTCTTCTTGTTCGACTCCGACACCGGACGGTCCGACCGCAGCACGAGCGCGTCGGGCTGGATGCCGATCGAGCGGAGCGCGGCGACCGAGTGCTGCGTCGGCTTCGTCTTCTGCTCACCCGACGCGTTCATGAACGGCACGAGCGACACGTGCACGAAGAACACGTTGTTGCGACCGAGCTCGTGGCGCACCTGGCGCGCCGACTCGATGAACGGCTGCGACTCGATGTCGCCGACGGTGCCGCCGACCTCGGTGATGATGACGTCAGGCTGCGGGTCGTTCTCCGCCTGCTCGCGCATCCGACGCTTGATCTCGTCGGTGATGTGCGGGATGACCTGCACGGTGTCGCCGAGGTACTCGCCACGACGCTCCTTGGCGATCACCGTCGAGTACACCTGGCCGGTCGTGACGTTCGCCGACTGCGCCAGGTTGATGTCGAGGAAGCGCTCGTAGTGCCCGATGTCGAGGTCCGTCTCCGCACCGTCGTCGGTCACGAAGACCTCGCCGTGCTGGAACGGGTTCATGGTGCCCGGGTCCACGTTGAGGTACGGGTCGAGCTTCTGCATGACGACCTTGAGGCCGCGAGCCGTCAGGAGATTGCCGAGGCTGGCTGCCGTCAGGCCCTTGCCGAGAGACGAGACGACCCCGCCGGTCACGAAGATCTGCTTCGTCACCTTCGGGGTCGGGGTGTTTGCCTGGGTACCGCTGCTGAGAGTGTCCGCCACGGGATTCCATCGTACGTCAGAACTGCCGGGAGGCGCGACCTCGGTTCGCCGTGGGCGTTGCGCGGGGTGGGTGGCCGGGTCTTCGGGCCGTGCGTCAGGCCGTCTGGCCGGCCACGTCGAGGAGCTCGCGGGCGTGCTCCACGCCGCTCGCGCTGTCGCCGAGCCCCGAGAGCAACCGCGCCATCTCCTGCAGGCGGTCCTCGCCCTCGAGCCGTTGCACGCTCGACGAGGTCACGGCGCCGCTGGCGTCCTTCACCACGTTGAGGTGGTTGTTCGCGAACGCCGCGACCTGCGCCAGGTGGGTGACGACGATGACCTGCGTGCGCTCGGCGAGCTTCGCCAGCCGACGGCCGATCTCGATCGCCGCCGCACCGCCCACGCCGGCGTCGACCTCGTCGAAGACGAACGTCGGCACGGTCGTGCTGCCGGCCATCACGACCTCGATCGCGAGCATCACGCGCGAGAGCTCGCCGCCCGATGCCCCCTTGCCGATCGGTCGGGGGTCGGTGCCGGAGTGCGGCTGCAGCAGGATCGACACCTGGTCGCGTCCGTGTCGGCGGTACTCCCCCGCGTCGGTGACCTCGACCACGAGGGTGGCGCCGGCCATCGCGAGCGTCTTCAGTTCCGTCGTGACGCGCTTCGCGAGGTCCGCCGCCGTCTTCGTGCGGGCAGCGGTCAACGCGGCCGCTGCCGCCCCGAGTGCCTGCTCGTCCTGTTCGAGGGCCTCCTGGAGGGCGGCGATGCGGTCGTCGTCGCCGTCCAGCTCGAGCAGGCGGTCGCTCGCCCGCTGCCCGTAGGCGATGACGTCGTCGACGGTCTCGCCGTACTTGCGGGTGAGGCCGGCGAGCAGGGCGCGCCGTTCGTTGATGAGCTCCAGGTCGTGCCCGGCCTCGGGCTCGAGCGAGCCGAGGTAGCTGGAGATGCTCGCCGAGGCCTCGGCCGCCTGGATGCCGAGCTCCGTGAGCTGCTCGAGCACGGGCTGCAGGGCGGCGTCGGAGTCGGCGACCCGCTCGACGGCGCGTCGGGCGGACTCGACCAGGCCGACGACGTCGGAGACGCCGTCGAGGGACTCGCTGGACAGGGCCTCGTGCGCCAGGGCCGCGGACAGCCGGAGTTCCTCGAGGTTGCCGAGCCGGTCGGCGCGCTCGGCGAGCTCGACGTCCTCGCCGGGCTGCGGGTCGGCCGCTTCGATCTCGTCCGAGGCAGCGCGGATCCGGTCGGCCTCGGCCACCCGCTCGTCGCGGTCGCGCGTCAGTGTCTCGAGTTCGCCCGTGTGCTGTTGCCACGCGTCGTACGCGGCGACGTACCGGTTCAGGGCCTTCTCGAGGGCCGCCCCGCCGAAGCCGTCGAGCGCCGCACGCTGCGCGGTCGACGAGGTCAGTCGGATCTGGTCGGACTGGCCGTGCACCGTCACGAGCTGGTCCGCGAGTTCACCGAGCACCGCGACGGGAGCGCTGCGGCCCCCGACGGTCGCACGGCTGCGCCCCTCGGCCGAGACGGTGCGCGTGAGGATCAGTTCGCCGTCCTCCACCGCGCCGCCGGCGTCCTCGACGCGTTCGGCGACGGCAGCGTGCTCGGGGACGTTCCACCGGCCCTCGACCACGGCGCTCGAGGCACCACGGCGGACCGAGCCGGCGTCCGCCCGAGCACCGAGCAACAGCCCGAGGGCCGTGACGATCATGGTCTTGCCGGCACCGGTCTCGCCCGTGACGACGGTGAACCCCGGACCGAGTTCGAGCGTGGTCTCGCCGATGACCCCGAGGTCACGGATCGCGATCTCCTCGATCATCGGTGGTGCTCCTCGCCTCGGCCGGTCACAGGTGGTCCTCGTCCTCGTCGGTCTGCGGCCCCCGCCACCCGGTGACCGGGAGCCGGAACTTCGCGACCAACCGGTCGGTGAACGGAGCGTCCTTGAGGCGCGCGACCCGCACGGGGTCCGGCGACCGTCGGACCTCGACGCGAGCGCCCGGCGGCAGGTCGTGCGTCCGGCGACCGTCGCACCACAGCACCCCGACACCGCTCGTGCGCCGCAGGACCTCGATCGCGAGCGTGCAGTCCGGGCCCACCACGATCGGGCGGGCGAACAAGGCGTGCGCGCTGAGCGGGACCATCAGCAGGGCGTCGACGTCGGGCCACACGATGGGACCGCCGCCGGAGAACGAGTACGCCGTGGACCCGGTGGGGGTCGACACGACGACGCCGTCGCACCCGAACGAGGACAGCGGGCGACCGTCGACCTCGGTCACCACCTCGAGCATGCGCTCGCGCGAAGCCTTCTCGATGGTGGCCTCGTTGAGCGCCCAACTCGAGTAGACGATCTGGTTGCCGACGACCACGTCGACCTGCAGGGTGACACGCTCCTCGACGTGGTACTCACCGGACAGGGCGCGCTCGACGGTCTCGGCGAGGGCGTCCCGCTCGCTCTCCGCCAGGAAGCCCACGTGCCCGAGGTTCACGCCGACGATCGGTGCCCGCGTCTCGCGCACGAGTTCGGCCGCGCGCAGGATCGTGCCGTCGCCGCCGAGCACGATGACGATCTCGAGCTGGTCCGCCTGGACGTCCACGCCCAGGATGTCGACCTGCCCCACCGACGCTTCGGCGCGCCGGATGTCGGCGTACTCGTCGAACGGCATCACCGGGATCAGACCGGCGGCGTGCAGGAGGTCGCAGACCTCGACCGCAGCGTCGATCGAGTCACGGCGACCCGTGTGGGAGACGAGCAGGATGTGCCGGTCGTCGCTCATGCGGTCCCCTCTGTGAGTTCGGTTGCCCGGACTCTCCATTCTGTCGGATTGCCACCGACACCACGCTGGAAGCGCGCGAGGTACTCGTGGTTCCCGTGCGTGCCGATGATCGGCGACGCCGCGAGGCCGGTGGTCCCGAGGCCCAGGTCCCACGCCGCCCACAGGACGTTCATCAGGGCGTCGTCGCGGAGTGCCGGATCGTGCACGATGCCCTCGCGCACCCCACCGCGACCGACCTCGAACTGCGGCTTGACCAACAGGACGAAGTCGTCGGCAGGGACGGCCTCGGCCAGAGCGGGCAGCACGAGCCGGAGCGAGATGAAGGACAGGTCGCCGACCACCAGGGTCGTCTCGGCTGCGGCGCCGTCGAGCGCGAGGTAGTCCGACCGGGTCAGGCTGCGGGCGTTGGTGCCCTCGACCACGGCGACACGCTCGTCGACGGCGATCGTCGGGTGCAGTTGCCCGTGCCCGACGTCGAGCGCGATGACCCGGCGAGCACCTCGTGCCAGGAGCACCTGCGTGAAGCCACCCGTACTCGCGCCGACGTCGAGCACCACACGGCCGGACGGGTCGACGCCGAACGCATCGAGCGCCCCGACCAGCTTCTGGGCGGCGCGGGAGACCCACTCGTCGGCCGCGTCGACCACGATGTCGGCAGCTGGCGAGGTCGGGGTCGAGGGCTTCACGACGGGACGACCATCGACCGTCACCCGGCCGTCCTGGATGAGCTTGGTGGCAGCGGTGCGCGACCGCGCGAGGCCACGTGTCGCGAGGAGAGCGTCGAGGCGGACCGGGGTCGCGTCGGGCACGGCTCCGTCCGGTTCAGGCACTCGCGGTGCCGCCGCTCTCGAGCCGCGTGCGCAGCTCGTCGTGGAGTGCCGAGAAGGCGTCTGCACGTTCGACGAGCGGCAGGGCCTCGGCCGCCGAGGTGCGCGCGGCGAACTCGTCCTGCGGTTCCAGGTCGGCGGACGGCTGCTCGGGGTTCGGCACGTCCGACACGCTACTCGCCGCCGTACAGCTGCGGGTCCACGTCGAGGCCGTAGATGGCCAGACCGGACTCCCAGATCAGCGCTGCGCCGGCGCGGAGCCGATCGATGTCGCTGCCCGCGTCGAGCACCCGCACCACGTGCCCCCGCATCGCCACGGTGGCGCTGCCGACGGTGACGTACCGCGTGCCGTCGTCGTCCTGCCGACGGACGGTCACCGGGTAGGGCTCGGACAGACCGCGTAGGTCCTCGAGCACGAACACCGGACGCGAGCGCTGGTCGGCCGCGAGCACCTGCTTCGCCTGGTCGATGCCGGTGAGCACGAGGACGCTCGGGATCCCGACGTCGTTCGCCCCCTTGATGTCGGTGTCGAGACGGTCACCGATGAACAGTGTCTTCCCGCCGCCGAACCGCTCGACCGCGGCGTCGAAGATCGGGCGCTCCGGCTTGCCGGCGACCACGGGCATCCGCCCCACGGCCTGGTGGACCGCGGACACGAGCGTGCCGTTGCCGGGGGCGATGCCGCGCTCGACCGGGATCGACCAGTCCATGTTCGTGGCGACCCACGGGATCGCCGGGTCGGCCAACGCGAACGACGCCTCGGCCAGTTCCTTCCACCCGAGGTCCGGGGAGAAGCCCTGGATGACCGCGGCCGGGGAGTCCTCGGC
Organism: Curtobacterium sp. MCJR17_020; assembly: GCF_003234365.2. Classification (NCBI taxonomy): domain Bacteria; kingdom Bacillati; phylum Actinomycetota; class Actinomycetes; order Micrococcales; family Microbacteriaceae; genus Curtobacterium; species Curtobacterium sp. MCJR17_020. The sequence goes on from NZ_CP126260.1 coordinate 3,323,637, forward strand.
ACTGGTCGTCACCGTGAAGCCGGCGGCCTCGACGATGCTCGACAGTCCCAGGCCACCGGTGACGAGCACCGTCGCGCCGGCGGGCACCAGCGTCGACAGGAGCTGCACGCCCGCCTGCGACGACGTGACGACGTCGTCCTCGGACACCTCGAGCCCGTAGCGCTCGAGGTGCTCGGCGACGTCGATCGGTCGTCGGGACGCGTTGTTGGTGATGTACCCGACCCGTGCGGTCAGCGATGCCCGTGTGAGCGCCTCGACCGCGTGCGGGATCGCGTTCCGCCCGCGGTAGACGACGCCGTCGAGGTCCGTGAGCACCACGTGGACGCCGTCCGTCGGCGCGGTCGGGACGTCAGTCGGCTGCGGAGCCGTCGACGTCGCGGGGGTTGTCGTCGTCGAGTTCGCCGGGCTCGTCGGCGTCGCCGGGTTCGCCGACGACATCGGGCTCGGCGAGGGCTGGCTCGTCGTCGTCGTCGAGGTCGGCGTCGTCGAGCTGGTCGGTGTCGTCGAGCTCGCCGGCGTCTCCGTGTTCTTCGACTTCGAGCGTTTCCTCGACCACATCAACTGTCTCCCAAGCGTTCTCGTCGGCGGCTTCGGCGAGAGCCGTTGCCGCACGGTCGACACGGGCCCACCACTCGTCGGCCTCGTCCTGGCGGCCGAGCTCTTCGAGCGTGGCCGCGTAAGCACTGTAGAGCGCCGGTGACCACGTGTAGGCCGTGGACGGGTCCAGCTGTGGAATCTCCAGCTCGCCCAGGGCAGCTGTGGGGTTCCCGAGGTCGATGCGTGCGCCGGACATCGCGATCGCGAGTTCGACCTGTACGGCGGTGTCGAGCGCGGCACGCTCCACCGAACGGCCGAGTTCGAGCGCGCGCTCCGGGCGACCGAGGCCTCGTTCGCAGTCCACCATCATCGGGAGCTGGTCGTTGCGGCCGGAGATGCGCCGGTAGGTGCGGAGCTCGCGCAGCGCGGTCGCGAAGTCACCCAGGCGGTACGCCGTGATCGCAGCGGTCTCGCGGACGACACCGACGCGACCGGCACGGCGGGCGGCGCTCAGGGCGTGCTCGTTCGCCAGGGCGGGGTCCTCGTCGACGAACAGCGCCGCGGCCACGAGGTGCCGGGCGACCCAGTCGGCGTTGTCCTTGCTGAGCGTCTTCAGCTCCATGCGCGCTGCGGGGTCGAGGTCGCGCGCATCGATCTCGTCGGGGATGTCCGGGTCGTCGTGACGCGGTCGGATCGACTTCGTGCCGTACGGGTCGCGGTCTTCCCAGTCGTCGCGGGCTGCCTCACCGAACCGTGCGCCGGCGTGACGCGTCCCGTCGCCGAAGCGGCGTCGGTCGTCGCCACCGTCCTGACGCGGGCGGTCTCCACCGCGCGCCGGACGGTCCGAAGCACCCCGGAAGGACGGTCGGTCCCCGTCACGACGCGGACGGTCGCCGTCGCGAGCAGGACGGTCGCCATCACGAGCCGGGCGGTCGGAGCCGCCGCGGTACGGGCGGTCGCCATCGCGAGCGGGACGGTCTGCACCACCGCGGTAGGCGGGACGGTCACCGTCACGACGCGGGCGATCCGAACCACCCTGGTAGGGGCGGTCACCATCACGACGCGGACGATCCGAACCACCACGGTAGGCGGGACGGTCGCCGTCACGGGCGGGACGGTCGGAGCCGCCACGGTACGCGGGACGGTCGCCGTCACGGGCGGGACGGTCGGACCCGCCACGGTACGCGGGACGGTCACCATCACGACGCGGACGATCCGAACCGCCCTGGTACGGGCGGTCACCATCACGACGCGGACGATCCGAACCACCACGGTAGGCGGGGCGGTCACCATCACGCGCGGGGCGGTCCGATCGGAACGGACGGTCCCCGTCGCGGCGCGGACGCTCAGCACCGCGGGGGCCGTCGCCGCGCGGCGGACGGCCGGAGTCGCCGCGATCGCTCCGCCACGACGGACGATCGTCACGGTCTCCGGAGCGGAACGGACGATCGCCACCGCTCCGCGGCGCACCGTCGCGACGTGCAGCGCCGTCGCGGAACGGACGGTCGGAGCGCTCAGGACGGTCACGGCGGTCGCCCTCACGGCGTTCGAAGTCACGTGGACCGGACGACCAACGGCCTGCGCTCCCACCGTCTCCGCGCGGACCTCCGTCGCGTCGAGGGGCTCGGTCGTCCCGTCGGGGTCGGTCTCCCCGGTCGCCGTCGTTCCGCCGCTCGTCGTCGTTCGCCACCGTTGCTCCTCATCGCGTGCCCGAGCCGAAGGCCGGGCGTTCGTCCGCTGTGTCGTTGTGTTGGGTGCCGCGTCGGTCGGACCGACGTTCGAGCTCCAGTCCATCACGAACCGGAGCCGACGTCGAGCAACGAGCGGCAAAACAGAAATGGCCACCGGCCACCACCGTGAACGAGGGTCTCCCCTGCGAATCCACGATGGAGGGCCGATGGCCACATCTTCATACGTTAAGTCCGGCGGCGTCCTACTCTCCCACAAGGTCCCCCTTGCAGTACCATCGGCGCTGAGAGGCTTAGCTTCCGGGTTCGGAATGTGACCGGGCGTTTCCCTCTCGCTATGACCACCGGAACACTGTCGACCATGAACCACGGTCTCAAACATGTCCCAGCTGTAGCTGAGCTATTTATTCAGTTTGATTCCCGATCGTCTGTCGGGAACCACAAAGTGGACGCGAGCCCCACACGCTAAGGTGCGGGAAATCAGTGTGTTATCAAGTCTTCGGCTTATTAGTACCGGTCAGCTCCACGGGTCGTTAGTCCCCGCTTCCACATCCGGCCTATCAACCCAGTAGTCTGCTGGGAGCCTCTCACACTCAAGGTGCATGGAAATCTCATCTCGAAGACGGCTTCCCGCTTAGATGCTTTCAGCGGTTATCCGGTCCGAACGTAGCTAATCAGCGGTGCCCTTGGCAGAACAACTGACACACCAGAGGTTCGTCCATCCCGGTCCTCTCGTACTAGGGATAGATCTTCTCAAATTTCCAACGCGCGCAGCGGATAGGGACCGAACTGTCTCACGACGTTCTAAACCCAGCTCGCGTACCGCTTTAATGGGCGAACAGCCCAACCCTTGGGACCTACTCCAGCCCCAGGATGCGACGAGCCGACATCGAGGTGCCAAACCATGCCGTCGATATGGACTCTTGGGCAAGATCAGCCTGTTATCCCCGAGGTACCTTTTATCCGTTGAGCGACAGCGCTTCCACAAGCCACTGCCGGATCACTAGTCCCGACTTTCGTCCCTGCTCGACCTGTCAGTCTCACAGTCAAGCTCCCTTGTGCACTTACACTCGCCACCTGATTGCCAACCAGGTTGAGGGAACCTTTGGGCGCCTCCGTTACTCTTTGGGAGGCAACCGCCCCAGTTAAACTACCCATCAGGCACTGTCCATGAACCCGATCAGGGTCCTACGTTAGACATCCAGAGTGACCAGAGTGGTATTTCAACAATGACTCCACGAACACTAGCGTGCCCGCTTCACAGTCTCCCACCTATCCTACACAAGCCACACCGAACACCAATACCAAACTGTAGTAAAGGTCACGGGGTCTTTCCGTCCTGCTGCGCGTAACGAGCATCTTTACTCGTAGTGCAATTTCGCCGAGTTCGCGGTTGAGACAGCTGGGAAGTCGTTACGCCATTCGTGCAGGTCGGAACTTACCCGACAAGGAATTTCGCTACCTTAGGATGGTTATAGTTACCACCGCCGTTTACTGGGGCTTAAATTCAGAGCTTCGCCCAAAGGCTAACCCTTCCTCTTAACCTTCCAGCACCGGGCAGGCGTCAGTCCGTATACATCGTCTTGCGACTTCGCACGGACCTGTGTTTTTAGTAAACAGTCGCTTCCCACTGGTCTCTGCGGCCTTCAACGCTCACGGAGTAAATCCGGTCACGTGTCCGGCCCCCCTTCTCCCGAAGTTACGGGGGCATTTTGCCGAGTTCCTTAACCACGATTCTCTCGATCTCCTTGGTATTCTCTACCTGACCACCTGAGTCGGTTTCGGGTACGGGCGGCTGCAACCTCGCGTCGATGCTTTTCTCGGCAGCATAGGATCACTGATTTCCCCTTACGGGTACGCGTCGGATCTCAGGCACACAGACGACGGATTTGCCTATCGTCAGCCCTACATCCTTACACCAGGTTCACCTTACGGATACCATCGCCTGGCTCAGCTACCTTCCTGCGTCACACCTGTTCATACGCTAACCGCACCAGCATGGGGTCGAGCGTTAGACCGGCCACCATCACCCCGAAGGGATCCGGACGTCCGGGTTAGGACTCTTAGCACCACTGGATTAGCTTGGGCGGTTGTTCGCCGGTACGGGAATATCAACCCGTTGTCCATCGACTACGCCTGTCGGCCTCGCCTTAGGTCCCGACTTACCCAGGGCGGATTAACCTGGCCCTGGAACCCTTGGTCTTTCGGAGGACGGGTTTCTCACCCGTCTTTCGCTACTCATGCCTGCATTCTCACTCGTGTAGCGTCCACGGCTGGATCACTCCGCCGCTTCACTCGCCACACGACGCTCTCCTACCACTCCGCACGACTGAACCACGAAGGCTTGTCTAGTGTGCGAAATCTACAACTTCGGTGGTGTGCTTGAGCCCCGTTACATTGTCGGCGCGGAATCACTTGACCAGTGAGCTATTACGCACTCTTTCAAGGGTGGCTGCTTCTAAGCCAACCTCCTGGTTGTCTATGCAACTCCACATCCTTTCCCACTTAGCACACGCTTAGGGACCTTAGTTGGTAGTCTGGGTTGTTTCCCTCTCGACGATGAAGCTTATCCCCCACCGTCTCACTGCTGCGCTCTCACTCACCGGCATTCGGAGTTTGGCTGACGTCAGTAACCTGTTGAGGCCCATCGGCCATCCAGTAGCTCTACCTCCGGCGAGAAACACGCAACGCTGCACCTAAATGCATTTCGGAGAGAACCAGCTATCACGAAGTTTGATTGGCCTTTCACCCCTATCCACAGCTCATCCCCTCCATTTTCAACTGAAGTGGGTTCGGTCCTCCACGACGTCTTACCGTCGCTTCAACCTGGCCATGGATAGATCACTTCGCTTCGGGTCTAGAACATGCGACTCAAACGCCCTATTCAGACTCGCTTTCGCTACGGCTGCCCCACACGGGTTAACCTCGCCACATATCACTAACTCGCAGGCTCATTCTTCAAAAGGCACGCCGTCACCCCTACTAAGGAGGCTCCGACGGTTTGTAAGCAAACGGTTTCAGGTACTATTTCACTCCCCTCCCGGGGTACTTTTCACCTTTCCCTCACGGTACTTGTCCGCTATCGGTCATCTGGGAGTATTTAGGCTTATCAGGTGGTCCTGACAGATTCACACGGGATTTCTCGGGCCCCGTGCTACTTGGGATACACATCCGGCCATAACACCATTTCGTCTACGGGGCTGGCACCCACTACGGCCCGGCTTTCAAACCGGTTCGACTATGATGCGCTGTAACCGCCCCAGTCCGGCAGAACTGAGTGACGTGTCCCACAACCCCGACCATGCAACGCCCGCCGGCTATCACACATGATCGGTTTAGCCTCATCCGCTTTCGCTCGCCACTACTCACGGAATCACATGTTGTTTTCTCTTCCTGTGGGTACTGAGATGTTTCACTTCCCCACGTTCCCTCTACCCGCCCTATATATTCAGGCGGGAGTCACCAGGTCACAAAAGCGCCCAGCGGGGTTTCCCCATTCGGAAATCCTCGGATCAGGGCTCGATTATCAGCTCCCCGAGGCTTATCGCAGATTTCTACGTCCTTCTTCGGCTCCAGATGCCAAGGCATCCACCGTTTGCTCTTAGAAACTTGACCACAAAGATTAAAATTGCGATCCGTCATCACCCACAACACGAACACCAAAAGTGCCCGGTCGATTGGATGACGCGAATCAAAGATGCTCGCGTCCACTGTGTAGTTCTCAACATACGATCGGCACCACACTCCCCACCGTCCAATGACAGTGCTTCATGCGGCCCAACGAAGGACCCGTAGGCCCAACCCCCACCAGACACTCTCATGTCAGCAGGAAGCCTGGTCCCTCAGGACCCAACAACGTGCACCAGCAGGCAACTCCACCCCGACCCGTCCCAACCCTGCAAGCAGAGCGTACTGAGGTCGGAAGCATCACTCCCAACTGCACTGTCAATGTTCCACCCATGAGCTACCGGCAACCACGTTCGGGTTACTCGGCGCCTGGACCACGCCCACCCCGAAGGGCACACGAGGCCAGATGCTCCTTAGAAAGGAGGTGATCCAGCCGCACCTTCCGGTACGGCTACCTTGTTACGACTTAGTCCTAATCACCGATCCCACCTTCGACGGCTCCTTCCACAAGGGTTAGGCCACCGGCTTCGGGTGTTACCGACTTTCATGACTTGACGGGCGGTGTGTACAAGGCCCGGGAACGTATTCACCGCAGCGTTGCTGATCTGCGATTACTAGCGACTCCGACTTCATGAGGTCGAGTTGCAGACCTCAATCCGAACTGAGACCGGCTTTTTGGGATTCGCTCCACCTTACGGTATCGCAGCCCTTTGTACCGGCCATTGTAGCATGCGTGAAGCCCAAGACATAAGGGGCATGATGATTTGACGTCATCCCCACCTTCCTCCGAGTTGACCCCGGCAGTCTCCTATGAGTCCCCGGCATAACCCGCTGGCAACATAGAACGAGGGTTGCGCTCGTTGCGGGACTTAACCCAACATCTCACGACACGAGCTGACGACAACCATGCACCACCTGTACACCGACCACAAGGGGGCGACCATCTCTGGCCGTTTCCGGTGTATGTCAAGCCTTGGTAAGGTTCTTCGCGTTGCATCGAATTAATCCGCATGCTCCGCCGCTTGTGCGGGCCCCCGTCAATTCCTTTGAGTTTTAGCCTTGCGGCCGTACTCCCCAGGCGGGGCGCTTAATGCGTTAGCTACGACACAGAAACCGTGGAAAGGTCCCTACATCTAGCGCCCAACGTTTACGGCATGGACTACCAGGGTATCTAATCCTGTTCGCTCCCCATGCTTTCGCTCCTCAGCGTCAGTTACGGCCCAGAGATCTGCCTTCGCCATCGGTGTTCCTCCTGATATCTGCGCATTCCACCGCTACACCAGGAATTCCAATCTCCCCTACCGCACTCTAGTCTGCCCGTACCCACTGCAAGCCCGAGGTTGAGCCTCGGGATTTCACAGCAGACGCGACAAACCGCCTACGAGCTCTTTACGCCCAATAATTCCGGACAACGCTTGCACCCTACGTATTACCGCGGCTGCTGGCACGTAGTTAGCCGGTGCTTTTTCTGCAGGTACCGTCACTTTCGCTTCTTCCCTACTAAAAGAGGTTTACAACCCGAAGGCCGTCATCCCTCACGCGGCGTTGCTGCATCAGGCTTTCGCCCATTGTGCAATATTCCCCACTGCTGCCTCCCGTAGGAGTCTGGGCCGTGTCTCAGTCCCAGTGTGGCCGGTCACCCTCTCAGGCCGGCTACCCGTCGTCGCCTTGGTGAGCCATTACCTCACCAACAAGCTGATAGGCCGCGAGTCCATCCCCAACCAAAAAATCTTTCCACCACCAGACCATGCGGCCAGTGATCATATCCAGTATTAGACGTCGTTTCCAACGCTTATCCCAGAGTCAGGGGCAGGTTACTCACGTGTTACTCACCCGTTCGCCACTAATCCACCCAGCAAGCTGGGCATCATCGTTCGACTTGCATGTGTTAAGCACGCCGCCAGCGTTCGTCCTGAGCCAGGATCAAACTCTCCGTAAAAAAATACAGACCCAACACCCCAAAAGGCATCAGACCGAGTTGATTCTGACTGTTGACTGTCTACTGACAATCTTCAATCCAAAAGGAATTGCATCATGACCTGAACAACCGAAGCCGCCCAGGCACGAGGTCAATCAATAAATTGGCATTGACAATGTGCACGCTGTTGAGTTCTCAAGGACCAGACGCACTCCCCACTCCACCCGTCGGGCTTCATCAGAGAGGCATTCGTCTCGCGACACCATCGACCGCCACGATCGAGACCGTGGAACTCTTGGGTGTCGGTTGCCTGAGCGGGACCCCGTCCGGACTGCATCTCTAGGTGGTTCCACCTGGTGACCGTCTCGGCCGTTCCGTTCTCCGCCTCAGCGGCAACGAGTGACAACATTACGGGGAGGTGAACGGGAGCGCCAGCCGGGCCACTTCCCGGGCGTGTCGCAGTCGGGGACCCACGTGCGTCGACGAGCAGGCCCGAACGGTTCGACGTCGTTACCTGCACCGAGACACCGGCACACCGAGACACCGGCACACCGAGACACCGGCACACCGAGACACCGGGACACCGGGACACCGGGACACCGGGACACCGGGACACCGGGACACCGGGACACCGGGACACCGGGACACCGGGACACCGGGACACCGGGACCAGCATCCTCCCCCGGCAACCGGATAGCGAGTGTCGGCCCCGTGCCAGCTCTCCCATGCAGTCTGAACACCACGACGCGCCCAGCTCGAGCGATCGCTCTCAGGACAAGGCGCCACCACTCATCACATGAACAGCTCCCTCTGGATCAGCGACCGGAGTCCGCAAACGGGATCCACATCGCGGATCGCTCCGCCGGCTCAGCAAGCTGCTTCGAGTCCAGAGTCCGGCTCGAGGCGCGGCAGTACGCGAGTGAACCACTTCGTACCGAACCGAGTCGCACACTCGAAGGCGCTCACAGCCGCCGGCCCATGGGCGCAACCCGCCTGGACCCGTGCCACCGCCAACCCAAGGCTCCACTCTGAGTTCGGCAGCCCTCGTCCGTCTCTGCTCACGAAGGGCCAGCGCCACTCGCGAGGGAACTTCGAGCTCGTCATCGAAGGAGGCCGGCGCCAGACCGCGGTCGAGCGACGCAGCGAGGAGCGGCAGGGCTTCGGATCCGAGCGGGACGCTTCGTGAGCAGAAATGGTCGGGTCGTACACGGGTCCTCGACGATTTCTGCTCACGAACGAGCGCCGCGAACGGCCACCGCCGCGAAAGCCCCCGGAAACGCAGAAAACCCCTGACCAGTGCTGGTCAGGGGTTCCCTGGTGTTGCAACGTTAAGTCCGGCGGCGTCCTACTCTCCCACAAGGTCCCCCTTGCAGTACCATCGGCGCTGAGAGGCTTAGCTTCCGGGTTCGGAATGTGACCGGGCGTTTCCCTCTCGCTATGACCACCGGAACACTGTCGACCATGAATCACGGTCTCAAACATGTCCCAGCTGTAGCTGAGTTATTCAGTTTGATTCCCGATCGTCTGTCGGGAACCACAAAGTGGACGCGAGCCCCACACGCTAAGGTGCGGGAAATCAGTGTGTTATCAAGTCTTCGGCTTATTAGTACCGGTCAGCTCCACGGGTCGTTAGTCCCCGCTTCCACATCCGGCCTATCAACCCAGTAGTCTGCTGGGAGCCTCTCACACTCAAGGTGCATGGAAATCTCATCTCGAAGACGGCTTCCCGCTTAGATGCTTTCAGCGGTTATCCGGTCCGAACGTAGCTAATCAGCGGTGCCCTTGGCAGAACAACTGACACACCAGAGGTTCGTCCATCCCGGTCCTCTCGTACTAGGGATAGATCTTCTCAAATTTCCAACGCGCGCAGCGGATAGGGACCGAACTGTCTCACGACGTTCTAAACCCAGCTCGCGTACCGCTTTAATGGGCGAACAGCCCAACCCTTGGGACCTACTCCAGCCCCAGGATGCGACGAGCCGACATCGAGGTGCCAAACCATGCCGTCGATATGGACTCTTGGGCAAGATCAGCCTGTTATCCCCGAGGTACCTTTTATCCGTTGAGCGACAGCGCTTCCACAAGCCACTGCCGGATCACTAGTCCCGACTTTCGTCCCTGCTCGACCTGTCAGTCTCACAGTCAAGCTCCCTTGTGCACTTACACTCGCCACCTGATTGCCAACCAGGTTGAGGGAACCTTTGGGCGCCTCCGTTACTCTTTGGGAGGCAACCGCCCCAGTTAAACTACCCATCAGGCACTGTCCATGAACCCGATCAGGGTCCTACGTTAGACATCCAGAGTGACCAGAGTGGTATTTCAACAATGACTCCACGAACACTAGCGTGCCCGCTTCACAGTCTCCCACCTATCCTACACAAGCCACACCGAACACCAATACCAAACTGTAGTAAAGGTCACGGGGTCTTTCCGTCCTGCTGCGCGTAACGAGCATCTTTACTCGTAGTGCAATTTCGCCGAGTTCGCGGTTGAGACAGCTGGGAAGTCGTTACGCCATTCGTGCAGGTCGGAACTTACCCGACAAGGAATTTCGCTACCTTAGGATGGTTATAGTTACCACCGCCGTTTACTGGGGCTTAAATTCAGAGCTTCGCCCAAAGGCTAACCCTTCCTCTTAACCTTCCAGCACCGGGCAGGCGTCAGTCCGTATACATCGTCTTGCGACTTCGCACGGACCTGTGTTTTTAGTAAACAGTCGCTTCCCACTGGTCTCTGCGGCCTTCAACGCTCACGGAGTAAATCCGGTCACGTGTCCGGCCCCCCTTCTCCCGAAGTTACGGGGGCATTTTGCCGAGTTCCTTAACCACGATTCTCTCGATCTCCTTGGTATTCTCTACCTGACCACCTGAGTCGGTTTCGGGTACGGGCGGCTGCAACCTCGCGTCGATGCTTTTCTCGGCAGCATAGGATCACTGATTTCCCCTTACGGGTACGCGTCGGATCTCAGGCACACAGACGACGGATTTGCCTATCGTCAGCCCTACATCCTTACACCAGGTTCACCTTACGGATACCATCGCCTGGCTCAGCTACCTTCCTGCGTCACACCTGTTCATACGCTAACCGCACCAGCATGGGGTCGAGCGTTAGACCGGCCACCATCACCCCGAAGGGATCCGGACGTCCGGGTTAGGACTCTTAGCACCACTGGATTAGCTTGGGCGGTTGTTCGCCGGTACGGGAATATCAACCCGTTGTCCATCGACTACGCCTGTCGGCCTCGCCTTAGGTCCCGACTTACCCAGGGCGGATTAACCTGGCCCTGGAACCCTTGGTCTTTCGGAGGACGGGTTTCTCACCCGTCTTTCGCTACTCATGCCTGCATTCTCACTCGTGTAGCGTCCACGGCTGGATCACTCCGCCGCTTCACTCGCCACACGACGCTCTCCTACCACTCCGCACGACTGAACCACGAAGGCTTGTCTAGTGTGCGAAATCTACAACTTCGGTGGTGTGCTTGAGCCCCGTTACATTGTCGGCGCGGAATCACTTGACCAGTGAGCTATTACGCACTCTTTCAAGGGTGGCTGCTTCTAAGCCAACCTCCTGGTTGTCTATGCAACTCCACATCCTTTCCCACTTAGCACACGCTTAGGGACCTTAGTTGGTAGTCTGGGTTGTTTCCCTCTCGACGATGAAGCTTATCCCCCACCGTCTCACTGCTGCGCTCTCACTCACCGGCATTCGGAGTTTGGCTGACGTCAGTAACCTGTTGAGGCCCATCGGCCATCCAGTAGCTCTACCTCCGGCGAGAAACACGCAACGCTGCACCTAAATGCATTTCGGAGAGAACCAGCTATCACGAAGTTTGATTGGCCTTTCACCCCTATCCACAGCTCATCCCCTCCATTTTCAACTGAAGTGGGTTCGGTCCTCCACGACGTCTTACCGTCGCTTCAACCTGGCCATGGATAGATCACTTCGCTTCGGGTCTAGAACATGCGACTCAAACGCCCTATTCAGACTCGCTTTCGCTACGGCTGCCCCACACGGGTTAACCTCGCCACATATCACTAACTCGCAGGCTCATTCTTCAAAAGGCACGCCGTCACCCCTACTAAGGAGGCTCCGACGGTTTGTAAGCAAACGGTTTCAGGTACTATTTCACTCCCCTCCCGGGGTACTTTTCACCTTTCCCTCACGGTACTTGTCCGCTATCGGTCATCTGGGAGTATTTAGGCTTATCAGGTGGTCCTGACAGATTCACACGGGATTTCTCGGGCCCCGTGCTACTTGGGATACACATCCGGCCATAACACCATTTCGTCTACGGGGCTGGCACCCACTACGGCCCGGCTTTCAAACCGGTTCGACTATGATGCGCTGTAACCGCCCCAGTCCGGCAGAACTGAGTGACGTGTCCCACAACCCCGACCATGCAACGCCCGCCGGCTATCACACATGATCGGTTTAGCCTCATCCGCTTTCGCTCGCCACTACTCACGGAATCACATGTTGTTTTCTCTTCCTGTGGGTACTGAGATGTTTCACTTCCCCACGTTCCCTCTACCCGCCCTATATATTCAGGCGGGAGTCACCAGGTCACAAAAGCGCCCAGCGGGGTTTCCCCATTCGGAAATCCTCGGATCAGGGCTCGATTATCAGCTCCCCGAGGCTTATCGCAGATTTCTACGTCCTTCTTCGGCTCCAGATGCCAAGGCATCCACCGTTTGCTCTTAGAAACTTGACCACAAAGATTAAAATTGCGATCCGTCATCACCCACAACACGAACACCAAAAGTGCCCGGTCGATTGGATGACGCGAATCAAAGATGCTCGCGTCCACTGTGTAGTTCTCAACATACGATCGGCACCACACTCCCCACCGTCCAATGACAGTGCTTCATGCGGCCCAACGAAGGACCCGTAGGCCCAACCCCCACCAGACACTCTCATGTCAGCAGGAAGCCTGGTCCCTCAGGACCCAACAACGTGCACCAGCAGGCAACTCCACCCCGACCCGTCCCAACCCTGCAAGCAGAGCGTACTGAGGTCGGAAGCATCACTCCCAACTGCACTGTCAATGTTCCACCCATGAGCTACCGGCAACCACGTTCGGGTTACTCGGCGCCTGGACCACGCCCACCCCGAAGGGCACACGAGGCCAGATGCTCCTTAGAAAGGAGGTGATCCAGCCGCACCTTCCGGTACGGCTACCTTGTTACGACTTAGTCCTAATCACCGATCCCACCTTCGACGGCTCCTTCCACAAGGGTTAGGCCACCGGCTTCGGGTGTTACCGACTTTCATGACTTGACGGGCGGTGTGTACAAGGCCCGGGAACGTATTCACCGCAGCGTTGCTGATCTGCGATTACTAGCGACTCCGACTTCATGAGGTCGAGTTGCAGACCTCAATCCGAACTGAGACCGGCTTTTTGGGATTCGCTCCACCTTACGGTATCGCAGCCCTTTGTACCGGCCATTGTAGCATGCGTGAAGCCCAAGACATAAGGGGCATGATGATTTGACGTCATCCCCACCTTCCTCCGAGTTGACCCCGGCAGTCTCCTATGAGTCCCCGGCATAACCCGCTGGCAACATAGAACGAGGGTTGCGCTCGTTGCGGGACTTAACCCAACATCTCACGACACGAGCTGACGACAACCATGCACCACCTGTACACCGACCACAAGGGGGCGACCATCTCTGGCCGTTTCCGGTGTATGTCAAGCCTTGGTAAGGTTCTTCGCGTTGCATCGAATTAATCCGCATGCTCCGCCGCTTGTGCGGGCCCCCGTCAATTCCTTTGAGTTTTAGCCTTGCGGCCGTACTCCCCAGGCGGGGCGCTTAATGCGTTAGCTACGACACAGAAACCGTGGAAAGGTCCCTACATCTAGCGCCCAACGTTTACGGCATGGACTACCAGGGTATCTAATCCTGTTCGCTCCCCATGCTTTCGCTCCTCAGCGTCAGTTACGGCCCAGAGATCTGCCTTCGCCATCGGTGTTCCTCCTGATATCTGCGCATTCCACCGCTACACCAGGAATTCCAATCTCCCCTACCGCACTCTAGTCTGCCCGTACCCACTGCAAGCCCGAGGTTGAGCCTCGGGATTTCACAGCAGACGCGACAAACCGCCTACGAGCTCTTTACGCCCAATAATTCCGGACAACGCTTGCACCCTACGTATTACCGCGGCTGCTGGCACGTAGTTAGCCGGTGCTTTTTCTGCAGGTACCGTCACTTTCGCTTCTTCCCTACTAAAAGAGGTTTACAACCCGAAGGCCGTCATCCCTCACGCGGCGTTGCTGCATCAGGCTTTCGCCCATTGTGCAATATTCCCCACTGCTGCCTCCCGTAGGAGTCTGGGCCGTGTCTCAGTCCCAGTGTGGCCGGTCACCCTCTCAGGCCGGCTACCCGTCGTCGCCTTGGTGAGCCATTACCTCACCAACAAGCTGATAGGCCGCGAGTCCATCCCCAACCAAAAAATCTTTCCACCACCAGACCATGCGGCCAGTGATCATATCCAGTATTAGACGTCGTTTCCAACGCTTATCCCAGAGTCAGGGGCAGGTTACTCACGTGTTACTCACCCGTTCGCCACTAATCCACCCAGCAAGCTGGGCATCATCGTTCGACTTGCATGTGTTAAGCACGCCGCCAGCGTTCGTCCTGAGCCAGGATCAAACTCTCCGTAAAAAAATACAGACCCAACACCCCAAAAGGCATCAGACCGAGTTGATTCTGACTGTTGACTGTCTACTGACAATCTTCAATCCAAAAGGAATTGTCTCAAACCCAACCAACCCGAAGGAAGGCCAGGCACGAGGTCAATCAATAAATTGGCATTGACAATGTGCACGCTGTTGAGTTCTCAAGGACCAGACGCACTCGCTCTTCGGCTCAGGTTCGAGCTCCAGCCACGAGGCTTGTGTACTTGGCTTGCCACCGGTGTGTCGTCGGACCCGGAGGTCCTGTGGCTCATCCCCAAGGGGAGAGAGCCGGTGGGCTTGTCATCCTAGGCGTCGAAGCGATCGAGCACAAGGCCAGATCTGATCTTCAGTGGAGGATGGTCCCGCTTGAGGGCCGGCGTGCTCTGGGCTTTCGCTCCAGCCGCTCCGCCGCACCTTTGGGGTGACGAGTAGGAACTTTACGCAGGCCTGGGCGAGTGTGCCAAGCCAGGCCCGATCCCGGGCGTGTCGCGTTGTGCAACACGCGTCGCCCGGGTGCCGGCGCGATCAGGCCAGCGTCACACCGGCGAGGGTCTTCTTGCCGCGGCGGAGCACGAGGACTCCCCCGGGCAGGGCGAGGTCCGACAGCGGTGCGGTGGCGTCCTCGGCTCGGACGTTGTTCACGTACACGCCGCCCTGGTCGATCGCCCTCCTGGCTTCACCGAGGGACTTCACGAGCTCGGTCTCGACGAGTGCCCGGGCCACGTCGGCGCCGGCCTCGATGGTGACCGACCCCGGCAGCTCCGCGATCGCCGACCGCAGGGTGTCCGGGTCGAGCGCACCGAGGTCGCCGTTGCCGAACAGGGCGGCCGCAGCGTCGATCGCGGCCTGGGTGGCGTCGACCCCGTGCACGAGCGAGGTGACCTCGAATGCGAGGGTCCGCTGCGCTTCGCGTCGGAACGGTTCGTCGGCGACCGCTTGCTCGAGTCGCTCGATCTCGGCACGGGACAGGAACGTGAACTCTCGCAACCGGGCGATCACGTCGGCATCGGCCGTGTTGAGCCAGAACTGGTACAGCGCGTACGGCGACGTCATCTCGGCGTCGAGCCAGATGGCGTTGCCCTCGCTCTTGCCGAACTTCGTGCCGTCCGAGTTCGTGATCAAGGGTGTCCCGAGCGCGTGCACCGTCGCACCCTCGGCACGACGGATGAGCTCCGTCCCCGAGGTCAGGTTGCCCCACTGGTCCGAGCCACCCGTCTGCAGCGTGCAGCCGTACTGCCGGAAGAGCTCGCGGTAGTCGAGGCCCTGCAGGATCTGGTAGCTGAACTCGGTGTAGCTGATGCCCGCGTCGGAGTTCAGCCGCGCGGCGACGGCGTCCTTCTTGAGCATCGAGTTCACCCGGAAGTACTTGCCGACGTCGCGCAGGAAGTCGATGGCGGACATCGGCGACGTCCAGTCCAGGTTGTTCACCAGCCGGACGCCGTTGTCGCCGTCCGGGCTGAGGAAGCGCGACACCTGTTCCTGGAGCCGAGCAACCCATTCGGCGACGGTCTCGCGGGTGTTCAGCGTGCGCTCGGCGGTGGGACGCGGGTCGCCGATGAGCCCCGTCGATCCCCCGACGAGCGCCAGCGGCTTGTGCCCGGCGAGCTGCAACCGACGCATGGTCAGGAGCTGCAGCAGGTTGCCGCAGTGCAGCGACGGCGCCGTGGGGTCGAAGCCGCAGTAGTACGTGATCGGATCACCGTCGAGGGCCTCTTGGAGTGCGGTCTCGTCGGTCGAGACCTGCACCAGACCGCGCCAGCGCAGTTCGTCCCACACCGAGGCGAAGGTGGGGTCGTTCTGCTGGCGCGTCAGGACGTCTTGAGCGGTATCACTGGACACCCCGCCATCGTAGCGGCGGCGCACCACCGACAGCGCGCCGTCGACCGGGAGGCCCGTGGTGCGTCTGGGCCCACGCCGCCGGTTCCGGCGCGACGCGCCAGCGGCGGGCCGGCCGTGCCGGTGGGGGTCAGTCGAGGGCACCCTTGTGCCGTCGGTACGTCGAGACCGTCGGGTCGCCTGTCAACCAGAAGCGCCAGGGGTACTGTGCACCGCCGGCGATGCCGCCGACGCCGGTGCGCGGTCCGCGCGAGATGCGCGGGACCGGACCCGTCCCGCCGGGGCCGGGTGTGGTCTCGGCCAGGAGTGCCTCGATGACGCGGGCCGGCGGGGCGGAGGCGAGCCGCGCCTCCAGGCCGGGTGCCAACGTGAGCACGAACGGACCGGACCCGTCGAGCAGCGAGGTGCCGTCGTCCTGTCCGAGCACCGCGCCGAGGGCGCCACCGAGGTTGCCGGGGCCACGCGCCAACGCGACGTCGGCGACCAACGGGCCACGTCGTCCGCGTGCGGTGTCGACGCCCTCGATCACCTGCGCACCGCGGAGCAGGGAACCGGACGAGGTGCCGGCCGGTGCGCTCACGACGTTGACGCAGGTGTGGATGCCGTACGAGCGGTACGCGTACAGGGTGCCCGGCGACCCGAACAGGTGGCGGTTGCGCTCGGTCGGACCGCGGTGTCCGTGCGAACCGGGGTCGGTGGGCCCGAAGTAGGCCTCGACCTCGGTGATGCGCAGGGTCACGCCACGGCCCGCGATCGTCGCGCCGAGCAGCGCTGGTGCGATGCGCGGCGCAGGCTCGGCGAGCATCGCGAGCAGCCCCTCGGTCATCGCGTGAAGGGTGCGCCCTCGGCCAGGTCGTGGACGCGACGCGTGACGGACGCCAGCTGCTCGGCCACACGGTCCGGAGCGGTCCCGCCGACGCCCGAGCGGGACGCGACGCTGCCCTCGATCGTGAGCACGGCGCGGACCCCGGGGGTCAGGTGCTCGGAGACGGACCGGTACTCGTCGTCGGTCGGGTCGTCGAGCTCGATGCCCCGCTGTTCGCAGTACCGGACCAGCGCGCCGGACACCTCGTGCGCGTCACGGAACGGGACGCCCTGGCGGACCAGCCACTCGGCCACATCCGTCGCGAGCGAGAAGCCCTGCGGCGCGAGCTCGGCCATCCGGTCCGTGTCGAACGTGAGCGTCGCGATCATGCCGGTGAAGGCGGGCAGCAGGACCTCGAGCGTGGCGACCGAGTCGAAGACGGGCTCCTTGTCCTCCTGCAGGTCGCGGTTGTAGGCGAGCGGCAGGCCCTTCAGGGTCGCGAGCAGGCCCGTCAGGTTGCCGATCAGACGACCGGACTTGCCGCGCGCGAGCTCGGCGATGTCCGGGTTCTTCTTCTGCGGCATGATGCTCGAGCCGGTCGAGAACGCGTCGTGGAGCCGGACGAAGCCGAACTCCTTCGTGTTCCAGAGGATGACCTCTTCCGACAGACGCGAGACGTCGATGCCGATCTGCGCGAGCACGAACGCGAACTCGGCGACGACGTCGCGGGCGGCCGTGGCGTCGATCGAGTTGTCGGCCGGGCGGTCGAACCCGAGCTCCGCGGCGATCGCGGCGGGGTCGAGGCCGAGCGAACTGCCGGCGAGGGCACCGGCGCCGTACGGGCTCACGCTCGCGCGCCCCGCCCAGTCGCGGAGGCGCTCGAGGTCGCGGACCAACGGCCACGCGTGCGCCAGCAGGTGGTGCGCGAGGAGGACGGGCTGCGCGTGCTGCAGGTGCGTGCGGCCCGGCATGATCGCCGCCGGGTGCTCGTTGGCCTGCTGGGTGATCGCGTCGACCAGGTCGATCACGAGTCGGCCGATGCGCCGCCCGTGGTCGAGCATGTGCATGCGGCCGAGCGTGGCGATCTGGTCGTTGCGGCTGCGGCCGGCGCGGAGCTTGCCGCCGAGTTCCGGACCGAGGTCGGCGATGAGGAGGCGCTCGAGGGCACCGTGGACGTCCTCGTCGGACTCATCGGGCTGCAGCGTGCCGTCGGCGTGCGCGGCCTCGAGCCGGTCGAGTCCGGCGAGCATGCGCTCGAGCTCGTCCGCCGTCAGGTACCCGGCCGTGTGCAGGGCCCGGGCGTGCGCGCGGGAGCCGGCGATGTCGTACGGGGCGAGCTGCCAGTCGAAGTGCGTCGACTTCGACAGCGCTGCCAGGGCCGCACTCGGGCCGTCGGCGAAGCGGGCGCCCCAGAGGGCTCCGGTGTTGGTGGCGTCGGTCTTCTCGTCGGTCATCTCGTCCTGCGTCGTTGTCGTCGGGCCGGGTGGCGGCGGTGTGTCGTCCGCCGGGTGGCGTGCTGTCAGTTCGCCGCGTCGCGGCGGGCGGAGATCTTGCTGGGGAGCGACCAGAGTTCGATGAAGCCCTTCGAGAGGGACTGGTCGAACGTGTCGCCGGTGTCGTACGTGGCGAGGTCGAAGTCGTACAGGCTCTGCTCCGAGCGACGGCCGGTCACCGTCGCGCGACCGGCGTGCAGCTGGAGACGGACGTCGCCGGAGACGTGCTGCTGGGTGTGATCGACGAAGGCGTCGAGGCTGCGCTTCAGCCCGCCGAACCACAGGCCGTCGTAGACCAGGTCGGCCCACTCCGACTCGACACCCCGCTTGTAGCGGTTGACGTCCCGCTCGAGGGTGAGGCGCTCGAGCTCCTCATGCGCCGTGATGAGCGCGATCGCCGCCGGGGCCTCGTACACCTCACGCGACTTGATGCCGACGAGGCGGTCCTCGACGACGTCGATCCGACCGACGCCGTGCTTGCCGGCCACGGCGTTCAGCTCCTGCACGATCCGCAGCACGCTGAAGCGCTGCCCGTCGAGCGCCACCGGGACGCCGCGCTCGAACGTGATGGTCACCTCGTCCGGCTCGCGCGGGACGGCGGGGTCCTGCGTGTACGCGTACAGGTCCTCGGTCGGGGCGTTCCACGGGTCCTCGAGGAAACCCGTCTCGACCGCCCGGCCCCACACGTTCTGGTCGATCGAGTACGGCGACCGCTGTGACTGCTGGATCGGCAGGGCGTGCTGCTCGGCGTACGCGATCGCCTTGTCCCGGGTCAGGGCGAGGTCACGCACCGGTGCCACGCTCCGCAGGTCCGGGGCGATCGCCGCGACGGCGGCTTCGAACCGGACCTGGTCGTTGCCCTTGCCGGTGCAGCCGTGCGCGACGCTGTCGGCACCGAGCTGCTTCGCCGTCAGCGCGAGGTGCTTCGCGATGAGCGGGCGGCTCAGCGCCGACACCAGCGGGTAGCGCTTCTGGTACAGCGCGTTGGCCTTGAGCGCCGGCACGATGTACTCGTCGGCGTACTCGTCCTTGGCGTCGACCACGATCGACTCGACGGCCCCGCAGTCGAGCGCGCGCTGCCGGATCGCGTCGAGGTCCTCGCCGCCCTGGCCGACGTCGACCGCCAGCGCCACCACCTCTTTGCCGGTGGCGTCACGCAGCCAGCCGATCCCGACGGAGGTGTCGAGGCCGCCGGAGTAGGCGAGGACGACGCGGTCAGCCATGCGGTGCGCCTACGCGGTCGCCGCGGCGGTCGCGGCGGTCGCGGCGGTCGCAGCGGTCGCCGTCGTCGCGCCGTTCGCGGTGAGGAGCCAGGCCAGCAGCGCCTTCTGGGCGTGCAGACGGTTCTCCGCCTCGTCCCAGATGATGCTGCGCGGCCCGTCGATGACGTCGGCGGTCACCTCGAAGCCACGGTCGGCGGGCAGGCAGTGCATGAACACCGCGTCGTCGGCGGCGTGCGCCATCAGGGCGTCGTCCACGCGGTACCCCGAGAAGGTGTCGAGGCGCGACTGCTTCTCGGACTCCTTGCCCATCGACACCCAGGTGTCGGTGACCACGACGTCGGCGCCGGCGACCGCTGCCACCGGGTCGGTGACGACCAGGACGGAGCCGCCGGTCTCGGCCGAACGGTGCTCGGCGTCGGTGACGACCTGCGGGGACGGCGAGAACTCGGCGGGAGCCGCGACGCGGACGTGCATGCCCGCGGTCGCGCCGGCGAGCAGGTACGACTGCGCCATGTTGCTCGCGCCGTCACCGATGAACGCCACGGTCTGGCCCGCCAGCGTGCCGCGGTGCTCGCGGATGGTGAGCAGGTCGGCGAGCAGCTGGCACGGGTGGAAGTCGTCGGACAGCGCGTTGACGACGGGGACGGTCGTGTCGGCGGCCATCTCCTCGAGGCCGGCCTGACCGTAGGTGCGCCAGACGATCGCCGACACCATGCGCTCGAGCACGCGGGCGGTGTCCGACGGGGTCTCCTTGCCGCCGAGCTGGCTGTTCGCCGTCGAGATGATGAGCGGGCTGCCGCCCAGGTCGGAGATGCCGACGTGGAAGGACACCCGGGTGCGGGTCGACGACTTGTCGAAGATGACCGCGACGCTCTGCGGGCCGGCGAGGGGCTTCGCACCCCAGCGGTCGGCCTTCATCTGGTCGGCGATGTCGAGGATCGCGGACTGCTCGGCCTGGCTGAGGTCGTCGTCCCGGAGGAAGTGGCGGGTCATGCGGAGGTCTCCTGGGTAGCGGTGCCCTGCTCGGCAGCGACGGCCGCGAGGCTCTGGGCGAGGATCGACACGAACTCGTCGATCTCGGCGTCGGACACGATGAGCGGCGGCGCGAGGCGCAGGCTCGACTCGTTCGGGGCGTTGATGATGAGGCCACGCTCGAGGGCGGCGGCGTTGACCGCGGCCGCGATCGGGCCGGTGAGTCCGACGCCGATGAGCAGACCGGTGCCGCGGACCTCTTCGACGAGCGGTGAGCCGATGCCGGCGATGCCAGCCCGGATCCGCTCGCCCTTGATGACGGCGGCCGCGACGAGGTCGGCGCGCTCGATCTCGGCGAGGACCGCGTTCGCCACGCGGGTGCCGAGCGGGTTGCCGCCGAAGGTCGAACCGTGCTGACCGGCCGAGAACAGGTCCGACGCCCACCCGAAGGTCACGAGCGCACCGATCGGGAATCCGCCGGCGATGCCCTTGGCCACCGTGACGGCGTCGGGGGTGAAGCCGTGGCCCTGGTACGTGAACCAGTTGCCCGTCCGCCCGACGCCGGTCTGGATCTCGTCGAGGATCAGCAGCGCACCGTGCTCCTCGGTCAGCCGGCGCGCGGCGAGCAGGAATCCCTCGGGCAGGTCGACGACGCCGGCCTCGCCCTTGATCGGCTCGATGACGATCGCGGCGACCGTGTCGTCGATTGACTCCTCGAGCGCTGCAACGGTGGAGTCGATGTGCTCGACGCCCGGGATCATCGGCAGGAAGTCCTGCTGCAGCGCGGGCTTGCCGGTGAGCGCGAGCGCCCCCATCGTCCGGCCGTGGAACCCCTGCTTCAGCGCGAGGATGCGGGTCTTCTGCCCGTCGGCGCCCTTGTTCAGGCGCGCGAGCTTGAACGCGGCCTCGTTCGCCTCGGCACCGGAGTTGCCGAAGTACACCCGCCCGGCGTCGCCCGCACCGGTGATGCGCTTGAGACGCTCCGCCAGCTCGAGCTGGGGCGGCGTCGCGAAGTAGTTCGACACGTGCACGAGCTTCGCGGCCTGGTCGGCGATCGCCTCGACCAGGACGGGGTGCGCGTGGCCGAGCGAGTTCACGGCGATGCCCGCCAGGAAGTCGAGGTACTCGTTGCCCTCGACGTCCCAGACACGGCAGCCCTGTCCGCGCTCGAGCATGATCTTCGGCGGGGTCAGGGATCGCATCAGCGACGCCCCGAACCGGTCGTTCCAGGTCTCGGTCTGCGTCTCGCTGCTCACGGCTGCTGCCCCTTCTCGGTCGTGCTGGCCACGTGTTGGCCGGTGCTGGTGCTCGTCGACGGTGCTGCGACGCGTCGGCCGATCTCGGCGTGGGTCATCTGGTTCTCGGTGCGTCGGCTCGGGTCCGGGATCACCTCGGTGCCCGCACCACGCAGGGTGAAGACCTCGAGCAGGATCGAGTGCGGGATCCGGCCGTCGATGATCGTCGCCCCGCCGACCCCGCCGACCACGGCGTCGAGGCACGCGGTCATCTTCGGGATCATGCCCGACTCGAGGGACGGCAGGAGCTCGCGGAGCTCCTCGACCGCGATGAGGTCGACGAGCGAGTCGCGGTCCGGCCAGTTGCGGTACAGGCCGGGGACGTCGGTGAGCATGATGAGCTTCGACGCACGCAGCGCGATCGCCAGGGCACCCGCGGCTGCGTCGGCGTTCACGTTGAGCGCCTGGTCCGGGTGGGCGTCGTCGATCGCGATGCTCGACACCACCGGGATCCGGCCGGCCTCGATCGCGGCGAGCACCCCTGACGGGTCGACGTGGGTGATGTCACCCACGTGGCCGAGGTCGTACTCCTGCCCGTCGACGACCACACCCTTCTGCTCGCCGGTGAACAACGACCCGCCGTCGCCGAACACGCCGACGGCCAGGCCTTCGCCGTGCTCGTTCATCAGGTCGACGATCTCGCGGTTGACCTCGCCAGCCAGGACGTCGCGGACGACCGAGATCGCCTCGGTCGTGGTGACGCGGTAGCCGCCACGGAACTCGGACTCGATGCCCTGTTCCTTGAGCGCGGCCGAGATCTGCGGACCCCCGCCGTGCACGACGACGGGGTGCAGCCCGGCGTAGCGGAGGTAGACCATGTCCTCGGCGAACGCACGCTTGAGGTCCTCGTTCACCATCGCGTTGCCGCCGAACTTGACGACGACGACCTTGCCGGAGAACCGCTTGAGCCACGGCAGGGACTCGATCAGGGTCGCCGCCTTGACGGCGGCGAACTCGTGCTCTTCTTCCTTCGTGAGGGGCGTCCCGGCCCCTTCGGTGTCGTTCGCCATCAGCTGGAGTACGCGCTGTTCTCGTGCACGTAGTCGTGCGTGAGGTCGTTGGTCAGGATCGTCGCCGAGTGCGTCCCGACGCCGAGGTCGATGCGCACAAGGGTGTCCCGCGGCGTCAGGTCGACGGCGCCGCTCGGCTGGTCCGGGGCGCCGGCGTGGCAGACCCGGACACCGTTCATGCTGACGTCGACCGCGTACGGGTCGAAGTCGGCGTCGGTGGTGCCGATGGCAGCGAGGACCCGACCCCAGTTCGGGTCGTTGCCGAAGACGGCCGCCTTGAACAGGTTGTTGCGCGCCACGCTCCGGCCGACGGTGACGGCGTCGTCCTCGGTCGCTGCGTGCACGACCTCGATCGCGATGTCGTGGCTGGCGCCCTCGGCGTCCTGCTGCAGCTGGCGGGCCAGGTCGGCGCAGACCGCGGTCAGTGCTTCCTGGAAGTCGCCGACCTCGGGCGTCACCCCGCTCGCGCCCGACGACAGCAGCACGACGGTGTCGTTCGTCGACATGCAGCCGTCCGAGTCGACGCGGTCGAAGGTGATGCGGGTGGCCGCGCGGAGGGCCTGGTCGAGCTGGTCCGGGGTCTGCACGGCGTCGGTGGTGATCACGACGAGCATCGTCGCGAGCCCGGGTGCGAGCATGCCCGCACCCTTCGCCATGCCGCCGACCGTCCAGCCGTCCTCGGTCACCACGGACTGCTTCGCCCGGGTGTCGGTCGTCATGATGGCCGTGGCCGCGTCCGGGCCGCCGTCGGCGCTCAGTGCGGTGCTCGCCAGGTCGACCCCGCGCAGCACGTTGTCGCGGAACGTCTGGTCGCCGACCCCGATGAGGCCGGTGGAGCAGACGACGACGTCGCCCGCGCCGATGCCGAGGGCGTCGCCGACGGCCTCGGCGGTCAGGTGCGTGGTCTGGAAGCCGAAGGGGCCGGTGAAGCAGTTGGCGCCGCCGGAGTTCAGGACGACGGCGCGCGCGACGCCGTCACCGACGACCTGGCGGGACCAGATCACCGGGTGCGCCTGCGCGCGGTTGCTGGTGAAGACCGCGGCCACGGCCGCGTCGGGGCCGTCGTTGACGACGAGGGCCACGTCCGGCCTGCCGCTGGTCTTCAGGCCGGCGGTCACGCCGGCAGCGCGGAAACCCGCTGCCGCGGTGACGCCCTGGAGGCCCGGTTCGCCCTGGGTGGGCTTGCTCACGTCGGTGAGGTCGGTCACGGTGCGACTCCGTCCACGCTGAGGCCCAGGGTCTCCGGCAGACCCAGGGCGATGTTGGTCGACTGGACGGCGGCACCTGCCGTGCCCTTCGCGAGGTTGTCGAGTGCCGTCACGGCGACGACGCGGCCTGCGGCCTCGTCGACCGCGATGCCGACGAGCGCGGTGTTCGCGCCGATCGTGTCCGCGACCCGGGGGAACTCGCCCTCGGGCAACAGGTGCACGAACGGCTCGTCGGCGTAGGCCTGCTCCCAGGCGAGCCGCACGTCGCGGGCGCTGACACCCGGGGTGATCTTGGCCGTCGTCGTCGCGAGGATGCCCCGCGACATCGGGACGAGTACCGGCGTGAACGAGATCGTCACGTCGGCAGCACCCGCGACGACCAGGTTCTGCTGGATCTCCGGGACGTGCCGGTGCGTGCCGCCCACCGCGTAGGCGCTGGCGGAGCCCATGATCTCGGACGCCAGGTAGGTGTTGGCGAGCTTCTTGCCGGCACCGCTCGGGCCGACGCTCAGCACCGCGACGATGTCGTCCGACTCGACGAGCCCGGCCTGGATGCCCGGCTGGATGCCGAGCGTCACCGCGGTGACGTTGCACCCGGGGACCGCGATCCGCTTGGTGCCGACCAGGGCCGAACGCTGCTTGCCCTGCGACGCGATGTCCTCGACCTCGCGCCACTCGTCGGCCGAACCCGGGGTCGGGGCGGCGAGCAGGAGCTCGGGCAGGCCGTAGGTCCAGGCGCCGTGGTAGTCGCCACCGTAGAACTGCTCCCAGGCCGCGGGGTCCGTCAGACGGTGGTCCGCGCCGCAGTCCACCACCAGGGCGTCGTCGCCGAGCTCCTCGGTGATCGCCCCCGACTGACCGTGCGGCAGCGCCAGGAACACGACGTCGTGCCCTCGGAGCGTCTCGGCCGTCGTCTTCTCGAGGGTCAGGTGCGACAGCGACCGGAGGTGCGGCTGCGTCGCGATCAACGGCTGTCCGGCGTTCGAGAACGCCGTCACCGTCCTGACGTCGAACTCGGGATGGGCGGAGAGCACGCGCAGGAGCTCACCACCCGCGTAGCCGGAGGCTCCCGCCACGGCGACGGATACGGACATGGGATTCCACCTTTGGTCGGACTGGTCGTCGAGAGAGTCGGAGGCGGCGACCCCGGGCGGTGCTGATCCCGTCGTGGGTCAGTCGCGCAGGGTCGCCCCGAATCGCTCGCCGGCACGTCGGACTGCGCCGTCACGGGCCTCGGTGGCCTCGGCAGCGGTCAGCGTGCGGTCCGTGGCACGGAAGCGCAGGGCGAACGTCAGGGACTTCTGTCCCTCGTCCACGCCGGAGCCCCGGTAGTCATCCACGAGCCGAGCATACTCCAACAGGTCTCCGGCACCAGAGCGGACCGCATCCAACACGTCACCGGCCGGCACCCCGGCGTCGACGACCAGGGACAGGTCCTGCGTCGCTGCCGGGTACGACACGATCGGCGCGACCGCGACGAGGTCGGGGGCCGCAGCCACCATGGCGTCGAGGTCGAGCTCGACCACGGCCACCACGCGGGGCAGCACCGCAGCGGCGGACAGCTCCGGCAGGAGTTCGCCGGCGACGCCCACGACGGTGTCGCCCACGAACAGCGATGCCGCACGGCCCGGGTGCAGGGACGGGTGGGTGGTCTGCGCGACGCGCAGTTCCACGCCGACGGCCCACGCGACCTGGCGGGCCGCGTCGATCGCGTCGGCGATGCCGTACTGCTCGGCCGCGACGCCCGCCTGCTTGCCGACGCGGTTGCCGGTGAGCAGGGCGGACACGTGGAACGGCTGTGCGGGCAGGGACGCGTCGAGCGCCTCGAGCGTCGCGCGGTCGGGCAGCGCGGCACCGGCCGGGACCTCGTCGGTGCCGAGCGTCACGCCCGTCACCGGCAGGAACACCCGCGAGGTCTCGTAGAGCGCGACGTCGAGCAGGCCGCGCGAGACGTTCCGGCGGGCGGCGTCGACGAGGGCCGGCACACCACTGCGGCGGAGCAGGTTCTGCTCGCTGTCGAGGGCGTTGGCGAGGACGACGCTCGGGCCGCCCTCCGGGTCGATCCCCGGGTAGGCATCCTGCGTCGCGGCGGAGACGAACGGCGCCGTCACCGCTTCGACCAGACCCGCGGCGGCGAGGGCCGCGGAGACCCGGCGGCGCGCCTGCTGGTGCGGGGTGAGCCCGCGTCCGGGCGGGGCCACGGGGAGCACGCTCGGGATGCGGTCGTACCCGACGATCCGCGCGACCTCTTCGACCAAGGTGGTGTCGTCGGTCAGGTCGGGACGCCAGGTCGGCGGGGTGACGGCGAGCTGCGCGCCGTCGGCCTGCACCGTCGCGCCGATCGCACGGAGGGTGTCCACGACCTCGGCGTCGGTGTAGTCCACGCCGATGAGCTCGGCCGGCCGCGAGGTGCACATGGGGACCGTCGCACGCGGCTCGGTGTCGACGAGCGTCGAGCCGAGGGCGTCTGCCGTGCCGCCGGCGAGCTCGACGAGGAGGTCGACGGCGCGGTTCGCCGCGGCCTCGGCCACGAGCGGGTCGACGCCGCGCTCGAAGCGACGGGAGGCCTCGCTCGGCAGCTTGTGGCGGCGAGCGGTCCGCGCGATCGAGACCTGGTCGAAGCCGGCTGCCTCGATCAGGACGTCGGTCGTGCTCGCCGAGATCTCGGTGCGGGCACCGCCCATCACGCCGGCGAGCCCGACGGGGCCGTCGTCGTCGGTGATGACGAGGTCCTCGGGGTCGAGCTTCCGCACGGCGCCGTCGAGGGTCTCGAGCGTCTCGCCCGCAGCGGCACGACGGACTCCCAGGCCACCGCGCACGGTCGACAGGTCGTAGCCGTGCAGCGGCTGGCCGAGCTCGAACATGACGTAGTTCGTGATGTCGACCGGCAGCGAGATCGCGCGGACGCCTGCCAGGGCGAGACGCGACACCATCCAGGCCGGTGTCTTCGCGGTGGGGTCGATGCCACGGACGACGCGGGTGACGAAGGTGCTCGCGCCCACGCGACCACGGATCGGGGCCCGGTCGTCGATCGTCACCGAGAAGCCCTCGGCAGTGCGGGGTGCGACGCGGTCGACGGGGTCGTGGAAGCTCGCGCCGGTGCCGTGGGCGTACTCACGCGCGACACCGCGCATGCTCAGCACGTACCCGCGGTCCGGCGTGACGTTGATCTCGACCGCCGCGTCGTCGAGGCCGAGGAGCGCGATGGCGTCCTGGCCGACGTCGGGCTCCATGTCGAGGTCTGCGAAGCGCAGGATGCCCTCGTGCTCGTCGCCGAGACCGAGCTCGCGCGCCGAGGCGATCATGCCGTCGGAGACGTGTCCGTAGGTCTTGCGAGCTGCGATCGGGAACGGTCCGGGCAGCACGGCGCCGGGCAGCGTCACGACGACGAGGTCGCCCACGTCGAAGTTGTGCGCACCGCAGACGATGCCGCGGGGCTCGGGCTCGCCGACGTCCACCTGGCACCAGTTGATCGTCTTGCCGTTCTTCTGCGGTTCCGGGACGCGCTCGAGCACCCGGCCGACCACGACGGGGCCGGTCAGGTCGAAGGTGTGGACGTCCTCTTCCTCGAAGCCGACCGACACGAGCGCCGCGTGGACGTGCTCGAGGGTGACGTCCTCGGGGAGGTCGACGGACTCGCCGAGCCAGCGGAGTGGGACGCGCATCAGACCACCGTTCCGAACTGCTGCGAGAAGCGGATGTCGCCCTCGAGGAAGTCACGCATGTCGTTCAGGCCGTTGCGGAACTGCAGCGTCCGCTCGATGCCCATGCCGAAGGCGAAGCCCTGGTACTCGTCCGGGTCGATGCCGGCGGCACGCAGGACGTTCGGGTTGACCATGCCGCAGCCGCCCCACTCGACCCACCGGGCGCCACCCTTGGCGTTCGGCTGCCAGACGTCCATCTCGGCGCTGGGCTCGGTGAACGGGAAGTAGTTCGGGCGCAGGCGGATCTGCGCCTCGGCACCGAAGACCTGGCGGGCGAAGTGCTCGAGCGTGCCGCGCAGGTGCGCCATCGTCAGGCCCTTGTCGATCGCGATGCCCTCGACCTGGGTGAAGACCGGCAGGTGCGTGGCGTCGAGCTCGTCGGCGCGGTACACGCGACCCGGTGCGATGACGTAGAGCGGGAGGTCGCGGGACAGCAGCGACCGCACCTGCACGGGCGACGTGTGGGTGCGCATGACCAGGTGGCGGTCGACGGGCTCGACGAAGATCGTGTCCGCCATGGCCCTGGCCGGGTGGTCCTGGTCGAAGTTCAGGGCGTCGAAGTTGAACCACTCGTGCTCGAGCTCGGGGCCCTCCGCCACTTCCCACCCCATGCCGACGAAGATGTCCGCGACGGCTTCGTTCAGGAGTGAGAGCGGGTGGCGCGAGCCGGTCGGGCGGTGGGTCGGCAACGCGGTGACGTCGACACGCTCGGCCTCGAGCCGCGCGCGCTCTTCAGCCACGGCGAGGACCGACTCCTGCTCCGCGATCGCCGCGTTCAGCCGCCCGCGGGCCTGACCGACGAGCTTGCCGGCCGCGGCCTTCTGCTCCGGCGGGACGCTGCGCATCGACGCGTTCATCCGAGCCAGCGGCGACTGCTCACCGGTGTGCTCGGCCCTGGCCTGCTTCAGTTCGGCGACCGTCGTCGTGGCGCGGACGGCGGCGAGTGCTGCGT
Source organism: Curtobacterium sp. MCJR17_020 (assembly GCF_003234365.2). Taxonomy (NCBI): domain Bacteria; kingdom Bacillati; phylum Actinomycetota; class Actinomycetes; order Micrococcales; family Microbacteriaceae; genus Curtobacterium; species Curtobacterium sp. MCJR17_020. The sequence continues at coordinate 3,352,581 of NZ_CP126260.1, forward strand.
CCACGGCGTCGGCGACGGCCGATTCGCTGATCTCGAGAGGTTCTGACACGAGACCCAAGCCTACCGGCCGACGGGATACCACCCGCCTGCACCGGTCGGACTGTGGAGAGGAGGGGTCAGCTCCGGAGTGCGAACGCCGACTCGTACAGGCAGACCGAGGCCGCCGTCGCCAGGTTCATCGACTCCGCCTGGCCGTAGATCGGCACCTTCACCGCACGGTCGACGAGCGCGAGGTCCTCGGTGGTGAGCCCACGGGCCTCGTTGCCGAACACCCACGCGGTCGGACCGTCGAGCATGCCCTCGGCCCGGACCACCGGCAGGTCGTCGCCCGAGACGTCGGCCGCGAGCACGGTGTACCCGAGTGCCTTCGCCCGTGCGATCGTGTCGGACAGGGTCACGCCGACCGACACCGGCACGTGGAACAGCGAGCCCGTGGTCGACCGGACGACCTTCGGGTTGTACGGGTCCACTGACCGCCCGGTGAGGACCACCGCGTCGGCGCCGGCGGAGTCGGCGGCGCGGATGATCGTGCCGGCGTTCCCCGGGTCCCGTACCTCTTCGAGGATGGCGACCAGTCCCGGCAACGCGGCCGGCTCGTCGGAGTCCCCACGGGCCTCCAGGTCGACGGCAGCAGCAGCATCACCGACGCGACGGTCCGGGAAGACGTCCTTGACCGACGTCGGGAACTGCTGGCAGACGGCGACGACGCCCTGTGGCGTCACGGTGTCGGCCATCGCGTCGAGGACCTGCTCCGTCACGAACCAGGTGTCGACCGGCGCGTCGTCGAGGCCGTAGCGGGCTGCGGCAGTCGGCGTCACGTAGAGCTCGCGCAGGAGCTCCGGGGCGTACTCGAGTGCTTCACGCACCGCCTGCGGCCCCTCCAGCAGGAAGAGGCCCGTTTCGGCACGGACGTCCTTCTTCGACAGGGCCGCGACGGCCTTCACGCGTCCGGCACGGGGGTTCTCGAGGAGTTCGCTCACGACCCAAGTCTAGGAACGACGAAACCCCCGCCGTGCGGCGGGGGTTTCGCGAGCAGAAGAACTGACTACGCAGCCTTCGGGGCCGAGGTGTCGGCCGGGAGGGCCTTCTTCGCGGTCTCGACGAGCGCGGTGAAGGTCTCGGGGTTGTTCACCGCGAGGTCGGCGAGGATGCGACGGTCGACCTCGACACCGGCGAGACCCAGACCCTGGATCAGACGGTTGTAGGTCAGGCCGTTCGCACGGGACGCAGCGTTGATGCGCTGGATCCACAGGCGACGGAACTCGCCCTTCTTCGCGTGACGGTCGCGGTACGCGTAGACCAGGGAGTGGGTGACCTGCTCCTTGGCCTTGCGGTACAGACGCGAACGCTGGCCGCGGTAACCCTCGGCGCGCTCGAGGATGACGCGGCGCTTCTTGGCGGCGTTGACCGCTCTCTTTACTCGTGCCATTGCACTATTCCTTTACGATCCGGGGGCTCAGTGGCCGAGGAGCTTCTTGACGTTCTTCGCGTCTGCCTTGGAGAGGACCTGGTCCTCGTTCAGGCGGGCCTTGCGCTTGGAGCTCTTGACCTCGAGGTTGTGACGCATACCGGCCTGCTGCTTCATGACCTTGCCGGTACCGGTGATCTTGAAGCGCTTCTTCGACCCGGAGTGGGTCTTCTGCTTGGGCATGGTGGTGCCTTTCCGTGGGATGGATGGGAGCCGCGTCGTTGCGGGGTCGGTCTGGGTGACCTACTCGGCGGGAGCGTCGCTCTTCGCCGGTGCCGTGTCCTGCGCGGGAGCCTCGGCCGGGGCGTCGGTCTCCGAGTGGTCCTTCGCAGCGTGCTCGGTGGCACGACGCTCGGCCTTCTGTGCAGCGCGCTTCGCGTTCTGCTCGCCCTTGACGTCGGACTTGTTCTTCAGGGGGGCGATGATCATCGTCATGTTGCGGCCGTCCTGGGTGGGACGGGACTCGACGACGCCGAACTCGGCGATCTCCTCCGCGAACTTGTGGAGGAGACGGACACCCTGCTCCGGACGCGACTGCTCGCGGCCACGGAAGAGGATCATCGCCTTCACCTTGTCGCCACCGAGGAGGAACCCCTCGGCGCGCTTGCGCTTCGTCTCGTAGTCGTGCACGTCGATCTTCAGGCGGAAACGGACCTCTTTCAGGTCCGTGTTCACCTGGTTGCGACGGGCTTCCTTGGCCTTCTGAGCGGCTTCGTACTTGAACTTGCCGTAGTCCATGATCTTGGCCACGGGCGGCTTCGAGTTCGGCGCGACCTCGACCAGATCCAGTTCGGCTTCCTGCGCGAGGCGCAGTGCCATGGCGATCGGGACAACGCCGACCTGCTCACCCTGCGGGCCGACGAGTCGGACTTCGGGAACGCGGATTCGGTCGTTGGTACGGGGATCGGTGATGCGGAGCTCCTTCAATCAGGTGGTGGTCGTCCGGGACGTTTGCCCTGGACGACAGCACGAGAGAGGAGATCTGACGCACGGATCGGAACCCGTTCGGCAGCCGCCCTGCGTCGGATCCGTGGACCCGACCGACGCGTGCACCCAGTTGCTGTGCACTCGTGGAGCGGTGGTGACCCGGTAGCCTGGTGGAACGCGGCCGCGGGTGGGAGAGACTCCTCTTTCGTGACACCGTCCCAGCGCTTCAGGAGAACCTGATGGCACACGGACAGCATCTGCCGCGAGCGAGTCTAGCAGAGGAGCACCGTGACCGACACCCCGATCGACGACGACGGCAGCGGCATCGATGCCGCCAGGGACATCTCGGAGGTGCCGGCCGTCGAACTCATCAACACCGTGGCCGTGCACCTGCTCAGTGCCGCCGCCGTGAAGGTCGGCCTGGCCGACGACCCCCAGGAGCAGACCGACCTGGACGAAGCGCGCAAGCTCATCACCGCACTGGCCGGACTGGTCACCGCGGCGGCGACCGAGATCGGCGACCACCACGCGCGTCCGCTGCGCGACGGGCTGCGCTCGGTGCAGCTCGCGTTCCGCGAGGCGTCGGCGATCCCGGACGCACCGGGCGCCGGACCGGGCGAGAAGTACACCGGCCCCGTCAACTGACGGCTGGCGGCTGACGCACGACGGGCACTGTCCGTCACGGCGTTCGACGGGAGGCCCGTGGCGGGATCGCCACGGGCCTCCCGTCCGCCTTCGGGTGCGCGGTCAGGACGCGCTTCGGCCGACCAGGCGCGTGACGGCCGCGAGCGGGATGCCGACCCAGTCGGGTCGGTTCCGGGCCTCGTAGACGACCTCGTAGACGGCCTTGTCGAGCTCGAACGCATCGAGGAGCTCGCGGTGCGCTCGGAGGTCGGCGCCGGTCCCCCGCTGGTACCCGTCGAGGAACCGCACGCGTGCCTCGTCCGCCCAGGCCGCTGCGTCGACCGGATCCGCGTCGTGCGCCAGGGCTCCGGCGACGTAGTCGAACGACCGGAGCATGCCGGCCACGTCACGGAGCGTGACGTCCGGCAACGAGCGTTCGGCCAGGGGACGGAGCGGCTCCCCCTCGAAGTCGAGGAAGACCCAGCCGCGCGGCTCGGGGGCGGCGAGCACCTGGCCGAGGTGCAGGTCGCCGTGGATGCGCTGCAGGTCCGGCCAAGGCGTCGCCGTGGCACGGGCGTAGACCGCTCGGATCGCGTCCGCGTGCTCGGCGACGGCCGGGGCCTCGCGCGCGGCCGTGTCGAGCCGCTCGTGCATCGTCGCGACCGCTGCGTCTCGTCGGGCCTCGTCGGCGGGTTCGGACGGCAGCGCCTCGGCGAGGGTGCGGTGGACGTCGGCCAGCGCCGCACCGAGCTGCTCGGCCCGGTCTCCGAAGGGTGTGCCGGCGTGTGCTTCCTCGAGCGCCACGCGCCAGGCGTCCTCGAGGCCGGGGAGGAACTCCTGCGCGAACGCGAGGTGGCCGGTCGCCGTGCCGCTGCCCTGCCCGACGTCGGGCCAGCTGCTCCGCAACGCGCCGTAGACCAGGGGGACGCGTGCACTGCCGGCGGCGGACAACGCGAGCTGCGTCGTGACGTCGGGGTTGTCGCCGTGGTGCAGGACGCGGAACACCTTGATGATGACCCGGGCGCCGGACTCGGTGTCGCAGATGACCGAGGTGTTGGACTGCTCGCCGGTCAGGACGCGCGCACCGGTGACCCGGCCGATGGGGCGCAGGCTCTGCGGGTCGGCGTCGATGCGTGCGGCGAGCGCCGTGATCCACGCGTGGTCGGTGGTGGCGTCGGCGATGGTGCCGTCGGGGCCGCTGACCACGGGTGACTGGTAGAGGACCGGAGCCGCGGGTGCTGCGGGGGCTTCGTCGAGGACGAGTCGGGTGCCGTCGGCGGTGGAGAGGGTGCGGAGGCGCGGCACGGACCCCTTCGACGCGTACCACCGGCGGTCGCCGATCCAGGACTCGAGGTCGTGGTCGCTCGGGGCGGTGGCGCTCGGGGGTGCGGTCTCGCGGGTGTCGGGTGCGGTGTCGCTGGGGTGGCGGGCTCCGTCGCTCATGCAGCGGACCGTACGCGCCGAGTGCTGGCGAGGTGCCGAGTCCGTCACTCATCCCTGCACAGCTCGCGGTTCTGAGCGGTCCGTCCACAGAACACGCCTGCGCTCGGACCGCACGGGCACAGTCGGACGACACTTGCGGACATGCCGAGTCAGCACCCCGCCCCCGACACCGCCCGCACCGATCCCCGCCGGAGCTGGCGGATCCCCGACGACCGCCGACTGCCGGCACTCGAGCCCCTCGCATCCGCCGTCGAACGGCACGAGCCCGTGACGCTCCGCGAGACCGTGTGGGACTCCGCGGAGCGTGTGCTCGCGGCCGAAGGGGTGACGCTCACCCGCGCCCAGGACGGTTCCTGGAGCCTCGACCACGGCGACGGCCCGGAACCGGTGGGCACGGACCTCGATCGACCGGACGGCGAGCAGCCCCCGCGTGACGGGGTCGAGGTGTTCCTGCGCGGGCGGGCGGTGGCGACGGTCCGCATCCGGGACACCACGACGACGCTCGTGACCCTGCGCGGCAAGGACGGTCGGGTGCGGGCCGAGATCGCCGACGTCCGGGTGGACGAAGGTGACCCGGACAGCACCGTGCTGCGGTCCGCACGGTGGTGGGCCCTGTCGGACGACGGGCGGGACGGCACCACGGCACGGGCCGCGGAGCGAGCGCTGGACGACGCGGCCACCGAGCCGCCGTCGACCTCGGCGGTCGCGGTCGCGTCCGCTCCCGTGCTCACCCCGGAGCGGCGCGGCAACCGGGCGAAGCGACCACGTTCGGGCACCGCTGCGGCGTTCGTCCTGCGGGTCCTCGAGTCGCTGCGCGCCGACCTCGTCGCGGTCGACCCCCGAGTCCGCGCCGACGACCACGAGTCGGTGCACGACTTCCGGAAGGTGGTCCGTCGGCTGCGGAGCGTGCTCGCGGCGTACCGCGGGGCGCTCGACCGTGAGGCAACCGAGGCACTGCGGGCCGCACTTGCCGAGGCCGGACGCGTCGCCGGTGTCGCCCGCGATGCCGAGGTCTTGCACGGCGGGCTGTTCCGGTCGGCGGCGCGGGCCCCCGACGGCTTCGTCGACGCGCCCACGCTGGACCGGATCGGCGAGCAGGCGGCGGCACTCCGCAGCGCGGCCGCAGCGGAACTCCGCCAGGCCCTGCGCTCGGACGACTGGTTCCGCACCCTCGACGCGCTCGACCAGCTGCTGCTCCGCGCCCCGGCCGGACCGCACGCCGACGACGCCGCCGCTGCCTTCGTCGCGCAGCGCATTGACCGCGAGCGCACTCGGGTCCGACGACTGGTCGACGGTGGGGCAGCCGGTCTCGACGTCCTGCACGAGATCCGGAAGGCGGCACGGCGCCTGCGGTACGCGCTGCAGGCAGCCGGTGACGTCGCCGATCTCGGGAAGCGGCGGCTCGGTCGGCTGCGGCGGGTGCAGGAGACGCTCGGTGACGCCCTCGACGCGGCCCACGCGGCGGAGGCCTACCGGCGGCTGTCCGGGCCCGCGGCTCGGGACGGGGCCGACACCTTCGGGTACGGGGCGCTGGCGACGGCCGAGCATGCGGTGTTCGAGCGGGGGCTGCGACGATCGCGGAAGGTGCTCGCCCGGCTGTGAGCGCGGCTCGGCGGGCTGCTCGTCGCGCTGCTCTGCGAGAATCGCAGACGTGCCCCACTACCTCGAGGACCTCGCCGCCGGACAGACCTTCACGACCCCGGGTCGCACGATCACCGAGGCGGACGTCGTGTCCTTCGCCTCGTGGACGAACGACAACAACCAGGTGCACACCGACGTGGAGTTCGCCGGCAAGACCCGGTACGGCCAGCGGATCGTGCACGGGCTGCTCGGCACCTCGCTCTGCCTGGGGCTGATCGCACGGACCGGGGTGTTCGAGGGGTCGGCCGTGGCACTGCTCGGGATCGACCAGTGGCGGTTCACCGAGCCGGTGTTCATCGGCGACACCGTGACCTGCGAGGTCGAGATCCTGTCAACGCGCCTGACGAGCTCCGGCAGGACCGGCATCGTCGAGCGGACGGTCTCGTTGCGGAACCAGCGCGGCGACGTGGTGCAGCAGGGACGCATGGACGTGATGGTCCTGACGCGCGACGCCGCGATCGCCTGACGTCGCCCCCGAGCACCCACCGGATTCTCCGGACGGCAATCGTTGCGACGCTCTTTACAACGATGTACCCGCGCGGGAGTATCGACTCATGAGCACGCTCGACGGCACCGTGGCCGCACCTGACACCGCATCCGCTCCCGCACTCCCCCTCGCCTCGCGGCAGGACGGCACGTACCCCCGGCCGCAGATGCTCCGCACCGCGTGGGCCGACCTCGACGGCACGTGGTCCTTCCGGAACGACGGCGACGACACCGACTGGCGCGCCGGGTTCCCCGACGCCCGCGACATCGTCGTGCCGTTCCCGCCCGAGTCCGTCGCCTCGGGCATCGACGAGCCCGGCTTCCACCCCGTGGTCTGGTACTCCCGCGCGATCACCCGCGCCGACCTCGAGGCAGCCGGACACGACACCGCCGCACCCCGACTCGTCCTGCACTTCGGCGCCGTCGACTACCGCGCCCGCGTCTGGATCGACGGCCAGTTCATCGGCGAGCACGAGGGCGGTCACACGCCGTTCTCGTTCGACGTGACCGACGCCCTCGCCACCGACCCCGACGCCGACCACACCCTGGTCGTCCGCGCCGAGGACGACCCGCACGACCTGACCCAGCCCCGCGGCAAGCAGGACTGGCACGAGGACCCGCACGCCATCTGGTACCGCCGCACCACGGGCATCTGGCAGACCGTGTGGCTCGAAGCCGTGCCGACCGCCTCGATCGGGTACCTGCGCTGGACGAACGTCGACCACGCCACCGTCCGCCTGACGGTCCGGATCGCGGGAGACCGCACCGGCGGCGAGCGCCTGCGCGTCGTCGCCCGGTGGGACGAGCGCGACGAGCACCTCGCCACCGTCGAGGCCACGCTCGGCGACACCTCGGACGAGTTCGACGTGGTCGTGCCGATCGCGCGCCAGACGAACGGGCAGGCCGAGGACGAACTGCACTGGACCCCGGACGCCCCGCGCCTGGTCGACGCCACGGTCTCGCTGCTCCCCCGTACCGGCGCAACGCCGATCGACTCCGTCGCGTCCTACTTCGGACTCCGCACCGTCGGCGTCGACGGCGGCACCTTCCTGCTGAACGGCCGCAGCTACGACGTCCGCAGCGTCCTGAACCAGGGCTACTGGCCGGACTCGCACATCGCCGCACCGTCACGCGAGGCGCTGCGCCGCGAGGTCGAGCTCATCAAGGAGCTCGGCTTCAACGCCGCCCGCAACCACCAGAAGATCGAGGACCCCCGGTTCCTGTACTGGGCGGACCGACTCGGCATCCTGGTCTGGGGCGAGGCCCCCGGCGCCTACGCCTTCTCGCCGCGAGCCGTCCAGCGCCTGATGCGCGAGTGGATGGACGCCGTCGAGCGCGATGCCTCGCACCCGTCGATCGTCACGTGGGTGCCGGCGAACGAGAGCTGGGGCGTGCAGCACATCGCCACCGACCCGGCGCAGCAGGCCTACGCCCGGTCCCTGGCCGACGTCACGCGGGCGATCGACCCGACGCGTCCGGTGATCTCGAACGACGGATGGGAGCACACCAACTCCGACATCGTCACGGTCCACGACTACGAGGGTGCCGGCGATGCCCTCGCCAAGACCTACTCGGACGACGACGCCCGCACGGCACTGTTCGCCCACTTCGGCCCGGCGGACCGCTGGGTGCTCGTCGGTGGCGCGCAGGACCTCGGCCAGCCGGTGATGCTCACCGAGTTCGGTGGCGTGAACTACCAGCCCGGTGCACAGCGCGAGGACGGCTGGGGTTACACCTCGGCCAGCGACGGCGACGACTGGGTCACCCGCATCACGGCGCTGTACGACGCGATCCGGGCGAGCTCGTTCCTGGCTGGCTCCTGCTACACGCAGCTGACCGACACCATGCAGGAGACGAACGGCCTGCTGAACGCCGACCGCTCCCCGAAGGTCCCGATCGAGCAGATCCGCCTGGCGGTCACCGGTCGCTAGCCGGGAGGCCCGCACTTCGTGAGCAGCAATGGTCGGGTCCGGCAGACGGACCCGACCATTGCTGCTCACGATGCACGCAGGTCGGCGCGCGGCCCGGCGCACGGCCGCCCGCTGGCGCGGGCCCGGGCCCTGGTCTGCGAGGATCGGGCGGGTGACGAGCGTGGCGGAGACGAGCCGGGCCTCCCGGTCGGGGGTGCGCAGCCTGCTGACCGGAGCCCGCAGCGCGTGGACCGCGCCCCTGCTCATCTGGGCCGCCTCGCGCCTGGTGAGCACCCTGCTGCTCGCCACGATGTACGTGCTGGCGACCGCGAACGGCTGGACGTTCGCGTCGTACCGGCAGGACCCGTCGTTCTTCACATTCTCCGGATCGTGGGACGCCTCGTTCTACCGGACGATCGCGGAGCACGGGTACCCGGCCACACTCCCCCTCGACGACGCGGGCCACGTCGCGCCGAACGCCTGGGCGTTCCTGCCGGTGTTCCCGGCCATCGTGCGGGCCGTCATGGCCCTGACGGGTGCGTCGTTCTGGGTCGCGGGCGTGCTCGTGGCGACCATCGCGGGCGCCGGTGCCTGCGTGCTGCTGTACCGGCTCGTGCTCGCGGTGGGCTGCTCGCACCGGGCCCGCTGGGCCACCGCACTGTTCGCGTTCGCGCCGACCGGGTTCCTGCTGCAGGTCGCGTACGCCGAGAGCCTGCTGCTCGTGCTGCTGTTCGGAGCGCTGCTGGCGCTGGTGCGGCGTCGGTACTGGCTGATCGCGCCGCTCGGCGTGGTTGCCGCGTTCACGAAGCCGGGCGTCCTCGCGCTGGCGGTGGCGCTGGCGGTGCACCTCGTCGTGCGGTGGGTCGCCTCGCGCCGACAGGACGACCCGTTCCCGTGGCGCGACCGCATCGCGATCGTGGTGTCCGGCCTCGTCGTCGCGGCGGCTGGTCTGGCGTGGCCGGTGATCGCCTCGGCGGTGACCGGGCGGCCGAACGCGTACGTGGACACCGAACTGTCGTGGTGGGTGGGGTTCGTCGGGCGACAGCACTTCGCCCCGCTGACGCCGTGGTTCACGATGGCCTCGACGTGGCTCGGGCCGCTCGGCATCCTGCTCGTGGTGGCGGTGCTCGGCGGTGCGGTGTGGTTCTTCACCCGACGGAGCACCCGCGCGCTCGGCACCGAGGTGCTCGCGTTCACGGCGTCGTACGGGTTGTACCTGGTCGCGGTGTTCCTGCCGCAGCAGTCGTTGCCGCGGCTGCTCATGCCGATGGCGCCGTTGCTCGGGTCGGACGTGTTCGTGCGGACGCGATGGCGGGCGGTGACGTGGCTCGTGGTCGGGGTGTGCCTGCAGCCCGTCGCGATCGTGCTGCTCTGGTTCCTCGGGTACCCCTGAGCGGCGGGCCGATGTCAGTCGGCCTGTCGGCCTACGCGTCGAACGTGTGGAACCAGGCGGTCCCGCCCGGGTGCTGCACCGTGATCATCTCGTCGAGGTCGCGGTACGGGCCGTCCTGGTTGTGGCTCGCCGACTTGATGCGGATGGTGCCGTCGGACTCGGTGAAGACCTCGGACACGATGGTGGTGTGGTCCGGCGATCCGTTCGCGTTCCAGTCGTAGAAGACGATGTCGCCGACCTTGACCTTGTCGCGCTCGTCCGAGGTGCGCCGGGTCAGACCGAACTCCGCAGCGTTCGTCTCGAGCCACGGGTCCATCGTCGGGCAGTACGTCCACGTGGCGCTGTGCTCGGCGCCGGCGGCCCGGTTGTACCAGTCGGAGCGCTGCTCCCAGCCGCGGGCGATGAGCGTCTGGCTGACGTAGTTCGCGCAGTCGCCACCGATCGGGTTCATGGTGCCGTACTCGGACAGGTTGTAGTCCTTCCAGTGCGCCATCGCGTACTGGAGCTGCCGGTCGACGTCGGTCAGCGCTGCGTATGCCACCGTCGACGTCGCAACCGCGGTGGACGCATCGGGCACCGGCGCTGCCGTGGGGGTCGGCGTCGCAGTGGCCGAGTCCTGCGTCGCGCCGGTCTGCCCGTCGTTCGCGGCGCTGCCGTTGCCGTCGGACGACTGGTTGGCGGACGGGGTCGGCTCGATCGACTCGGTGAAGAGCGCGACGGCGGCGTCACCAGCGGTGTACATCGCCTGGTGCGGAGCCGTGAAGGTGACCTTCGACGCCGTGGCCGTGACGTCGCGCGCGGCGACCCCGCCGACGGTGACGCCCTTGACCGCGGCGAGACCGGTGCCCGCGACGGTGACCGTGACGCCGCCGACGAGCGGGACCTGCGCCGGGGTCAGGGACTTCGCGACGGGCTTCGGGGTGGTCGTGCTCTTGCCGGCGTTGCCGTCCCCGGCGTTGTCGCTCTTGCCGCTGCCGTTCTTCTTGCCGGCATCGTCGCTGCCGGACGAGCACGCGGCGACCGCGAGCCCGATCCCGGCGACACCGGCGAGGGACAGGAGTGCGCGGCGGTTCATCGAGGCAGTCATGACACAGCCAGCGTAAGCGACGCACCTGACGTTCCGACACGGCATGATCGTCTCCGGGGGGCGAGCGTCCTCCGTGTCCGCACGGACGCGTTCGAGAGGATCAGCAGACCATGCCCGAGAGCCACGACTTCTTCGTCGCCACCGACCCCGAGACCGCTCGCGGTCAGGTCCGACTCGCCCTCAGCCGCGAGGGCTACACGGTGGACGACGCCGAACAGGGCGCGCTCCGAGCCACCCGCGGCAGCATGGGCCTGACGCTGCTCATCGGCGGTCTCGCGGACGACCGCACCTTCCACACCCGGCTCGACGTGCAGATCATGGTCACCGCGGACGGCCGCACCGTCGCGCGACTGCTGCGCGGCTCCGGCAAGTCCGCGATCAAGGGTGGTGCGCTCGGGATCTCGCGTGGCAACCGCGCCTTCGAGCAGGCCGCGAACGCGATCCACACGTCCTTCGCGCAGGCGGGCGTCCTGACGGACAGCTTCGCGAGCTGACCCGGTCGCATCGCCGGCGCGCGGTGGCCGCGGGCGCTGGCACGCGTTCCCCGACAGAACACGCGACGAACGACTCGTGGATGGTCGCGAACCGCGTGCGGCCTCGTCAGGAGCAGGACCAGTTGCGGTCGATCTCCGTCGACCCGAACGGCGTCTTGTACTGGGTCATCGCGATCGGGCCGCCGAGGAGCCGCGCACCGGAGCATGCTGCCTGCGCCTGGTCGAGACGGCCGTCGCCGATCGCGATCCAGCTCGGCAGCGGCCGGAGCGGGCTCGCGGTCGGGACGGTGCCCATGATCGTGCGGAACTGGTACGAGGTCGAGTACACGCCGATCTGCGTGACACCGCTGCGCTTCAGTGCCGCGACCATGCCCTCGAGCGCCACCCGGTTCTGACCGGTGTCGCTCAGGTGGGACAGGCCGGTCTCGACGTCGAGCCACCAGCGGTACTGCCCCGGGTTGGCGACGCCCCGGGTGTTCGCTGCTTCGTAGGCCCTGGCGTAGCCGTACATGTACGAGCACGCCGACGTCGTCTTCCAGGTCGGCTTCGCGCCGGACTGTGCCGCGCACGTGCCGTACGGGTTCGTCACGGACTGCCCGTTCGGCGCGGCGTTGGACGTCGGCCAGACCGATGCTGCCGCCGCCCCGGGGTTGGCGAACAGCGCGTAGACCTGCGTCTTCGGCTGCGCGGTGCCGCCGGCTGACGACGCAGCCCAGGACAGCTGCTGCTGCAGGCACGGGTTCGTGGTGTTGCCGAGGCTCGAGTTCACCCCGACGATGCCGAAGGACTGGTCGGTCGGCACGCTCTTGCCGCACTGCGGGTAGGAGACGTCCACGCCCGTGCCGGACCCGCTGTTGCCGTTGAGGAAGTACCCCACGACGTCGACGTACACGGTGGCCCTGCCCGCCGACACCTTCGCCTGCACCTGCCCACCGGACGCCAGCGGCGCGATGAGCGCGTTGCCGATCGTCTGCCCCTTGGCGTAGACCTGCGTCGGCACGCTCGAGGCGAGCCCGGCGCCGACGACGCGGAGCGACCCCCCGACGCTGCCGCCACCGACCTTGGCGTTGATGACGGCCGCGGTCGCGTTGCGCGGGACGCCTGCGGTCCCGGCGACGGTGACCTTCGTCGCGGTGGTGCCCGCGGCGACGGTCGCGGCGCGGACCGGGTGCGCCGACACGAACACGGACCCGTTGGCGTTCGGTGCGTAGTACCCGACGACGTCGGCGAGCACGCGAGCGGAGCCAGTGGAGACCTTGGCCTGCACGGCGCCGCCGGACAGCCGGACGGTGGTCGTGTTCGCGACGGTGGTGCCCTTGGAGTACATGAGCGAGACGACGCCGGCGTTGTTGCCGTACGGGGTGAGGCGCAGTCGGCCGCTCGTCGCGGGACGGGACACGTCGGCCTGGAGCACGACGGCCGTGGCGTTCGACGGCACGCCCGCCTTGCCCGCGACGACGATGCGCTTGGCGCCCGTCGTGACGGTGCCGTTCAGCACGTTCGTCGGCGCGAGCGGCGTGTAGGTCGACCCGGCTGCGCTGGTGCCGTACCAACCGGCGACGTCGAGGGCGACGGTCGCCTTGCCGGCCGAGACCTTCACCTGGGCCTTGCCGCTGGTGAGTCCGACCGTGGTGGTGCCGGAGATCGGTTGCGCCCTGGCGAAGTTCTGGATGGCGGGGCTCGCGGTACTGCCGAACGGGGCGACGCTCACGTACGCCGCCGCGCTCGGGGAGGTCACGGTCGCGGTCAGCACGACCGCGGTCGCGTTCGACGGGATGCCGTTGCGGCCGCCGAGCGTGACGGTCGTCAGCTTGCTCGTCGCGGTGCCGGACCAGGCTCGCGCGGGTGCCACAGGCGTGAACCGACCAGTGGTGGGCGCTGCGGCCGATGCCGGTGCCACCGGGGCGACCACGAGCAGCCCAGCAGTGACGGCGAGCACCGTCCCGATCGATGCGATGGCAGTCCTGAAGCGCAACGTGTTCCCCCGTTCCCCGCGCCCCCTTGGCGCACCGGGAGTCTAGAACGATGCGCTCAGCAACACACCACCCCTGTTCGCGAACTGTGCACGACGACACAGTGACGCGAGCCTGTGGAACACACCGAACGCAGAACGGCCCGGAACCTGTCGGTTCCGGGCCGTCTCGGCATTGCCTTGGTGGAGCTAAGGGGATTCGAACCCCTGACCTTCTCATTGCGAACGAGACGCGCTACCAACTGCGCCATAGCCCCAAGTGCTCGACCACAGTAGCACCACCGTTCGGCCGATCCGAAATCGCGGACAGCCGGTCGGGCGAGCCGCGACTCAGACCGCGCGGCGCCGACGCATGATCGCGTCGAGGTCGGCCTGCTGGTACGCGTCGTCGTCGAGGACCCCCATGCCGGCCCACTTGCTCGGCGGACCCGGCGGCGTGGTCGGCTCGTCAGGGATCTCTGCGACGAGCTCGGGCACGGCGGGAGCACGCAGCCCCAGCCGCTCGGCGAGACGCCCCTGGTCGTGGGCGGACAGCGACGCGGCAGCGTCCTCGAGCTCGGGCCGCATGCGTGACACCCGGGCGAGCGACGGGTCGGCCTCGCCCGCTCGGATGGCAGCGGCTTCGGCGTCCGCCTCGGCCTTGGCCTCGGCGACGCGCTCCTTGAGTCGCGCGGCGAGCTCGGCCGACGACTCCGGCGAGGCAGCGGGCGCTGTCGGACGCTCCACGTACAGCGGCTTCGGCACCCGGTTCGGGGTCCAGCTGCGGTCCTGCGCGGGTTCGGCGGACTGCTCGGTCGACAGCGGCGGTGCCGGGTCCGTCCACGTGCTCGCAGGCCGGGAGGCACGGGTCGCGCCCGCCTCGGCCGCCGCGACACGGGTCTTCCGTGCCGTCGCCACCTGGTGCAGCTGGGCCAGGACCGCTGCGGACCCACCCGCGGCGAGGAGTCCTGCGACACCGACGAGCCACAGGGCGGGCGACGCGACGAAGACGACCAGTGCGACGACGACGCCGAGCGTGCCGAACAGGGTGGCTCCGAGGCGGGAGCGGCGCATGCGCATCGCGGTCAGTGCGGGCACCGACGACGCACGCTCGAGCACGGGGGCCTGCTCGGCGAGCCGGCGGGTGATCTCGCGCTGACGTGCGGCCTCGTGGGCGCGGACGATCGCGGTGCGCTTGGCCTCTTCGGACCGGGCGACGCGCTGCGCCTCGGCCAGGGACTTCGCGTTCATCTCGACACGGACCTCGTCGGGCAGTTCAGCGGTCTGCGCCAGGATCCGCAGGGTCTGCTGCAGCCGGATCGCGTTGCGTTCGGTGGCCAGGTACTGGCGTCGGGCAGCCCACGACGGCATCAGGTAGACGAGCCAGAGGACGGCCGCGACGAGCAGGACGATGCCGCCACCCCACGAGCCGATTCCTGCCATGGGGACACGGTAGGGGCGGGGGTATCCCCGTCGCGTGATTGCGGAACGCGTGTTGCGCGTGTCGCGGCGGAATCTACAGCCGGGGCGTGGTGGTGATCGGCAGCGCCGCTTCGTCGCGGGCCGCGAGCGGCACGGCACCGAGGCCGGGTGGCACCTGCCCGCGGACCCAGCGCTCGAGGACGCCCTCACGGACCTCTTCGGCGACGAGCGCGAAGCAGAAGTGGTCGCGCCAGTCGCCGTTGATGTGGATGTACCGGCGGCGCAGCCCTTCGTACCGGAAGCCCAGCTTCTCGACGACGCGGAGCGACGGGGCGTTCTCGGGGCGGATGCAGATCTCGATGCGGTGCACGCCGACCGCGCGGAAGCAGTGGTCGACGGCCAGGGCGACCGAGATCGGGGTCACGTTGTGTCCGGCGGCGTCCTCGACGACCCAGTAGCCGATCGAGGCGCTGGCCAGGGATCCGTAGGTGATGCCGGAGACGTTCAGCTGCCCGACGAACCGGCCGTCGAGCTCCATCGCGAACGGCAGTCCGAGTCCCGCGCGGGCGTTGGCCTGGAGCGCGCGGATGCTGCCGCGGACATCGGTGGAGACGTGTCCTGAGGGGTTCGTGGCCTCCCAGGTGCGGAGCCACGATCGGTTCGACGCGAGTGCGAGGTCGAGGTCGCGCGTGTCACGGAGCCGGAGGGGCCGGATGGTGACCCGCCCGTGGGACAGGGTCGGGATCGTCGTCATCGCTTGGTTCCTCCGGGATCCCGCCGCTGTGCGGGACGGGGTGTCCCGCCCGGGTCCGTGTGCACGGACCCGGGCGGGATGGCCGACTCATTCGCCCGCGTTGAACTCCTTCAGCCACGACTTGAGGTCGGGGCCGAGGTCTTCGCGGTCCGAGGCGAGCTGCACGATCGCCTTGATGTAGTCGAGTTTGTCACCGGTGTCGTACCGGCGTCCACGGAACACGACGCCGTACACGCCGCCGGTCCACTCCTCGGCGCTCGCCATCTTCATGAGCGCGTCGGTGAGCTGGATCTCGCCGCCCTTGCCGGGCTCCTGCTTCTCGAGGACGTCGAAGACCTCGGGGCGGATGACGTAGCGGCCGATGATGGCCAGGTTCGAGGGCGCCTCGCCCTGCGGGGGCTTCTCGACGAGCCCGGTGATCTTCACGACGTCGTCGGTGTCGGTCGGCTCGACCGTGGCGATGCCGTACAGGTGGGTCTGCGACTCGGGGACCTCGAGCAGCGCCACGATCGTGGCGTTCTTCTCGCCCTGGACCTCGATCATGCGCTTGAGCAGCGGGTCGCGGGCGTCGATGATGTCGTCGCCGAGGAGCACGGCGAACGGCTCGCGGCCGACGTGCATCTTCGCGCGGAGCACCGCGTGGCCGAGGCCGAGCGGGTCACCCTGACGCACGTAGTGCATGTCGGCGAGGTCCGTCGACTGGTTGACCTTCTGCAGCTTCTCGTGGTCACCCTTCTTCTTCAGGGTCTCCTCGAGCTCCGACACGTGGTCGAAGTGGTTCTCGAGAGCGTTCTTGTTGCGGCCCGTGATCATCAGGACGTCGGTGAGTCCTGCGTCGACAGCCTCTTCCACCACGTACTGGATGGCTGGCTTGTCGACGACGGGGAGCATCTCCTTCGGCATCGCCTTGGTCGCGGGGAGGAAGCGAGTGCCCAGCCCTGCCGCTGGGATCACCGCCTTGGAAATCTGGAAGCCCATGCCCCAGACCGTATCCGATCCGGGTTTCCGGGGCATGTCATCGCTACTGGGGACACGGCATCAGCGCGTTTCCCGGCGGGAAGCCGCAACGGATGCGCTCGGTAGACTCCTGCGCATGATCGCTGATCTCGGGAACGAGAAGCGCGCCCTGCGAGCCGAACTCCGGCAGCGGCGGCGCACCCGGACCACGACGGAACGCGACGCGGACAGTGCGGCGCTCACCGCGACCCTGCAGCGCTTCGCCGAGGAGCGCCAGGTCACCTCGCTGGCGCTCTACCTGTCGGCGTCGGACGAGCCGAACGTCCGGCCGTTCCTGAACTGGGCGTTCGCGCACGACATCCGGGTGCTGCTGCCGGTCACCCGCGAGGACGGCCTGCTCGACTGGGCGGTCGGCGACGGTGAGAGCGAGACCGAGGGCATCTTCGGCATGCCGGAGGTCGTCGGCGAGGTCCTGTCCCCGCTCGCCATCAACGACGTCGACGCGATCCTCGCTCCCGCAGCTGCCGTCGGGCACGACGGCGTCCGGATGGGATGGGGCCGCGGCTACTACGACAAGACCCTCGGGTCCATGGCGAAGCGCCCGCCCGTCTATGCTGTGATCTTCGACGCGGAGTACCTCGACGAGGTCCCGCGCGAACCCCACGACGAACCCGTGGACGGCATCATCACGCCGTCGCGCATCATCACGTTCCGGAGCTGACGTGCCCACCTACTCGTACCGTTGCACCGAGTGCGACAACGCGTTCGACATCAAGCAGTCGTTCTCCGACGCCACCCTGACCGAGTGCCCGGTGTGCGGCGGCGTCCTGCGCAAGGTGTTCTCCCCCGTCGGCGTGACCTTCAACGGCGGCGGCTTCTACCGCACCGACTCCCGCCCGGCGCCGAAGTCCGAGGGCTCGTCGAGCGCGCCGGCCAAGTCGGAGACGAAGTCCACCCCCGCCAAGACCGAGTCGAAGCCGAGCACGCCGAAGCCCAGCGCCTCCTGACCACGAGCACTCCTCGCCGATAGGTTGATGGGGTCGCCGACCGGCGACTGTCCTCGACCGGAAGGAGTCCCGTGAAGGGCTTCAAGGAGTTCCTGCTCCGCGGCAACGTCATCGACCTGGCCGTCGCAGTCGTCATCGGTGCTGCGTTCACCGCCATCGTCACCACGATCGTCACCAGCCTCATCAACCCCCTGATCGGCGCGGTCTTCAACGCGTCGAGCCTCGACAAGGCGCTCGTCTGGTCCATCCCGACGGTCTCCGGCGGAAGCGCGAAGATCCTGTTCGGCGCGGTCATCGGCGCGGTCATCAACTTCGTGATCGTCGCCGCCGTCGTCTACTTCGCCCTCGTCGTGCCCGTGAACCACCTGAAGAAGGTGGCGTTCGAGCGCGTCAAGAACGACGAGGAGCAGACCCCGCAGGACGTGCCCCCGACGGACGTCGAGGTGCTGCTCGAGATCCGCGACCTGCTCCGCTCCCAGAACGGCGAGCCGACGAGCACGGGTTCGGGTGCGCACGTCGCTCCGAGCACCGCTCCCGAGGGCCCCGGCATCGGCGGCTCGACGAAGCTCTAGCCACAGCTCGCCGAACACCGGTGTTCGTGCACTGCACACCCGCATCCCGCGGCGTGCAGCACGAACACCGGTGTTTTGCGTACGGGGCGCGTCAGGCGGTGACGCGGCGGCGCTTGGCGAACATCGCCGTCGCGTACTGGATACCCGCGAGAACGTGGCCCACGGTGCCGAGGTAGACGAAGACCAGTGCGACGACCCGCACCCACGGCGCGTTCTCGTCGACGGCGTGCACGGCCGAGAACAGCAGCACCGGCAGCCCGACGAAGAGCAGCGCGGAGCGGATCTTGCCGGTCCACGTGACGTCGAGGTCCGGGTTGCCGTGGAACAGCACGCTCGACAGCACCACGAGCACCAGGTCGACGAGCACGACGACGGCGACGACCCACCACGGCAGCAGGCCGGTCAGCACGAGCGACAGCACGATCGCGATGATGGCGAGTCGGTCGGCGACGGGGTCGATCGCCTTGCCGAGCTTCGAGCCCTGGTCGAACTTGCGCGCGATGAAGCCGTCCGCCCAGTCGCTCACGCCGATGACGACGAGTGCGACGAGCGCCCAGCCCGGGTGTCCGGCGACGACGAGCCACACGAAGACCGGGATCAGGAGCAGCCGGAACAGCGAGATCAGGTTCGGCCAGGTCTGCCAGTCGGGGCGCTCCCGCACGGTGTCAGTCATCGCAGGCCAGGCTACCTGCTACCAGTGGGGCGGGACGTCCGCCCGGAGACGGACATCGTTCTCGCCGGTTCCGTGCCGCGCCGGCTCCGGCGCGGGGGTGGGGTCCGAGCCCGGCACCGGCTGGGTGGTGACGCGTCTGCGCCGCCGCACCGGGCCTCCCGACAGGTCGTCCGTGTCGCGTTCCGGAGACGCTGACCGGACGGGAGGCGCGGCTGGCGACGCGTCGTCGGCTCGCGTCCACGTGCCCACCAGCTGGTCCGTCTCCGGCGTCACCGGCCCGGCGGGCCGGGAGGCCCGCCGACTCGGCCGGTCGGTCATCGGCGTGCGGGGATCGGGGGGATCGAGATCTCCTGCGTGGCGCCACGATCGACACCGAGCACGGCGGCGACGGTGTTCGCGACACGGTCCGGGTCGGAGAACAGCTGGAACGCGTGCACGCGGACGTAGTGCCAACCGAGTCGGCGCAGGACCTCGGGGCGGAGGCGGAGTGACTCACGCAGCGACCCCTTGACCAGCGACGCGTCGGTCTCGATCGTGACGCAGACGCCGCCGTGCGCGGCCACCAGGCCGAGCTTGCCGCGGTGTCCGAGCGCGACCGGGATGCCGCGCATCTCGAGTCGGCGGGCCAGGTCGACGAGCAGCGGGTCGGAGTCGTCCGGCACGTACTCGGCGGTGGTGCGCGCACGCACCTCGGCCAGGATCTCGGCGAGGGCGACGGTGCCGTGGCCCATGCGCTCGGCCTCGATGTCGGACGGCTGGAAGCACGTCACGATCACCATCGAGCGGCGCGCACGGGTCATCGCGACCGCGAGCAACCGCTCGCCGCCGGGCTTGCCGAGCGGACCGAAGTCACGCAGGACGCGGCCGTGCGGGGTGCGGCCGTAGCCGATGGAGAACACGACGCGGTCGCGGCTCTGCGCCACCGACTGCTCGAGCGTCGCAACGATGAACGGCTCGGCGCGGTCGCCGATGACGAACTCGGTCAGGTCCTTGTGCCCCTGCGCCGCGGTCAGCACGGCCTGTTCGACGCGCACGGCGTGCTTCGCCGACGCGGTGATGACCATGAGCGACTCGGACGGGCGGGTGCGGGCGTGGTCGATGACGAGGCGGACGACGCGGTCCACCTCGGCGTCGACGCTCTCGACGGCGCCGGACTCGGGGTCCGGCACGGCCTTGCCGTCGCTGACGTAGTCGAGCGCGATCGAGCCGTGTCCGAGGAACGAGCCGGCCCAGGGCAGCGACTCGATCTTGCCGCCGTAGAAGCGACGGTTCACGAGCTCGGCCAGGTCCTCGCCGCCGGCGCGGTACGACCGCGAGAGCGACAGGGTCGGCAGCAGCGTGGAGAGCTTCGCCAGGGCGGAGTCGGCGTGGAAGGCGTCGAGGGTGCCCTCGTCGACCTGCAGCGCACGGTGCTCGGGGTCGACGGCGATGCGGAACGGCGACGGCGTCTGCGTGACCGGGTCACCGAAGACGACGGTCTGGCGCGCACGACGGACGGCTCCGACGGTCTCGGCGATGGTCACGGCGCCGGCGTCGACCAGGATCACGGTGTCGAACGGCATCGTGTCGGCGATCTGCGACACCTCGTACGGGCTCGCGAGCCACACGGGCGCGATCGACCGGGACAGGTGCGGTGCGGAGTCTTGGAGCAGCCGCGAGGTGATCGCACCCTCGCGCAGCTGGGTCTTCAGCGCCGTGGCCTCTTCCGGCCAGTCGACGAGTCCGACCTTCCAGTTCTCGGCGAGCTGCCACGCCAGGCCCTGGGAGACCCCGGCCGCGTGGGCGTCGTCGACGAGGCGGAAGTCGGCCTCGACCCGGTCGAGCATGTCGGTGTTCGCGCCGAGCAGGGCCCGGTCGGACTCGAGCATGGTCTCGAGCGCGGACTGCCACCAGGCGAGCTCGAGCTCGGCCGGTACCTGCAGGTCCGGCACGTGCCGGTTCGCCAGGTCGGTGATGAGCGGCTCGAGCTGCAGGTCGCGCAGGGTCTGCATGAGCTCGGTGCGCTCCTGCAGGTTGTGCAGGACGTCGGACTCGGCCGCGAGCTCGGCGATGGTGGGGACGAGCTGGTCGACCGGGGTGTTCGCGAGCTGACGGTCGCGCTCGGTCCGGCCGAGCGGCTCGTCGAGGCGCGCGAGGTCCTCGGCGACGTTCGAGAACAGCACCTGCACGTCCGCGATGCCCGTGGGCACCTCGGGGTTCACGCCGGCGGCGACGTAGCGCTGCCAGAGCACGCGCTGCTGCTGCACCCGGGTCAGGGCCTCGTGCAGGTCGGAGACGTGCACGCCGGGGCGGACGTACTCGCGAGCGAGCTTCTTCAGGCGACGGCGGTTCGTCGACGACATCGGAGCCCCCTCGCCACGCGGGGCGGTGGCGGCGACGAGCTCGGACACCGAACGGTCGAAGACCACCGGCAGGAAGCGGTCGAGGGTGTCACGGATCTCGGTGAGCAGGCGCAGGTAGATGCCGAGCTCGTTGATCGTCGTGAACTGGCGCATGTGCGTCGAGCTCACCAGGTCGTGCGCCCGGCGGAGCAGCGTCGGCAGACCGTCGGAGTCGAGGTCCTTCGCGGTGCGGTGGGCGCGCTGGGCACCGTCGCTGGTGGAGAACTTCGCGCCGTACCAGGGCGAATCGTCGGGGCCGTAGCGGAACTCACCGAGGTTGGCCGCGCTGACCATCGTCTCGGCGACGCGCGAACGCCCCTCGACCATGGACGCCACGGACTGCTTCGACAGCCGCGCGGTCGTCGACGGCGGGACCGGCAGGAGCGACAGGCGCGAGAGCTCGACCAGGCAGTCGAGCACCGAGACGCCGAAGTCGGCGTCCTTGCGGGTGAGCGAACCGCGGTAGTCCTTCAGGACCTTGCGGAGCCGGACCAGGGCGTCGTCGACCTCGCGCAGGTTCGGACGGGCCGCCTTCTCGTTCCGGGCGATGGCACGGACGACGTCACGGCGCAGGGTCGACGGTGTGACCGCGACGCCGGGCAGCTGGACCTCGCCGAAGCGCGCCGCGATGCCCCGCAGGGTCGCGCGGCGCGGGCTCACCACGAGGACGCGCTTGTTCGCGGCGACCAGGCCACCCAGGGCGTTCACGATCGTCTGGGTGCCACCGGTGCCGGGCAGGGTCTTGACGACGATGGAGTTGCCGGCCGCGATCTGCGCGATCACGTTCTCCTGCTCGTCGTCGGCGTCGAGCAGCAGCGTGTCGGTCTCCGGGCTGCGCTCGTCCGACGGGGTCTGCTCGACCGGGTGGTACGACTGCTCGACCTGCCACTTGGCGCTCGGGTTGCCGGCCAGGGCGTCGAGCACGGGGTGGGACAGGTCGCCGGTGTCCTCGACCAGACCGGTCGCGACCTCGGCGAACGTGGAGACCACGAGCCGGGCGTGCACGGAGAAGCCGGGGATGTGCGCGGTCAGGCCGCGCAGCCGGTCGATGACGGGGTTCGGCGTGAACGAGCCGTCCTGCTGCGCGAGCGCCACGAAGGACTGCGCGTCGAGGATGACGCCGAACTGCTCGTGCAGCGCATCGGCGAGACCGGGGTTGAGCACGGGTTCGCCGAGGAGCCGGACCTCGAAGTCACGGCCGTGGCGACGGATCGCCAGCGGGCGCAGGAGCACCGGGCCGCGGAACTGCTCGTCGCCGTGCTTCCAGTCGGCCATGCCGATGCCGAGCTTCACGGCGTCGATCCCGCGCACCGTGGCGAGCTCGGTGCCCTTCGCCTCGACCTGGCCGGCGGCGACGCGGGCCGCTCGGAGCGCCACCTCGTCGCGGATCAGGCTGGACAGCAGGGTGGTCTTGCCGGTGATGAACTGGGCGAGGCCGCCCGGGTGCGTCGTCGACAGTTCGATGCGCGCGCGGGGGTGGTCGCTGAAGTGGGTGAGCGGGCTCGTGCCGCCGACGCCGGTGAGCTGGCCGCGCCAGCCGTCCCACGTCGGTTCGGCCGCGTTGCCCGCCTGCAGCCGGGGATCGCCGAGGCTGATCGCCTGCGGGCTGGTCAGCTGCAGTTCCGGGCGGAGCGTACGGTCCGGTTCGTCGTCGGTCCGGTCCTCGTCCACGTCCTGCTGCTCGTCTCGGTCGTCTCGCTCGTCGCGGTGGTCTCGCTGACCGCGGTCGTCTCGCTCGTCGTCGGGGCGCTCGTGGGCACCCTCGACGGGGACGTCGTCGTTCACGTCGTCCTCACCGTCGGTCACCCTGTCCGCTCGCCACACATCCGACACTGTAGGCGGGAACGAGCGCCCTCTCTGGCAATGAACCGAGGTTTCGGGGTTTCCGGTGCACGGTGAAGCGCTCCGGTCCGCGCCCGACGCGTCCGATGTGGTACCAACGGGGCATGGCCATCGACGACCGCACCACCCCGTCCGCCCCCACGCCGAACCGGCGTCGATCGGTCCCCGCCGAGATCTCCCGCTCGTGGCTGCTCGTCTCCGGCACCGCGACCGACCGGTTCGAGAAGTCCCAGCGGTCCCGCGCCGACCAGATCATCCTGGACATCGAGGACGCCGTCGACCCCGCCGCCAAGCCCTCGGCACGGCAGGGCGTCGCCGCGTGGCTGGCCGGCGGCGGCGAGGCCTGGGTCCGGATCAACGACGTCACGACCGACTTCTGGGCCGACGACGTCGAGGAGCTCCGCGGCCTGCCCGGGCTGCAGGGCGTGATGCTCGCGAAGACCGAGTCCCCGGCTCAGGTCACCGACACGTGGCACCGGCTCGGCGGCCAGACCCCGGTGATCGCCTTGGTCGAGTCGGCGCTCGGCATCGAGGAATCCGTCTCGATCGCGCGGGCCCAGGGCGCGTTCCGGCTCGCGTTCGGCTCCGGCGACTACCGCCGCGACACCGGTACGAGCGCCGACACCCTGGCGATGGCGTACCCACGGTCGAAGCTCGTCGTTGCCTCGCGCGTCGGCGATCTGCCCGGCCCGATCGACGGCCCGACGGTGGGGTCGTCGCACCCGATCCTGCGCGAGCAGTCCCAGGTCGCGGTGTCGCTCGGCCTGACCGGCAAGCTCTGCCTGGACACCGAGCAGTTGCCCGTCATCAACGAGGTCATCTCCCCCACGCCGACCGACGTCGCCTGGGCACAGGACTTCCTCGACGACTTCGAGGCCCGCGGCAAGGTCATCCGCGACGGTTCCGACCTGCCCCGACTGGGTCGGGCGCAGAAGATCCAGCGGCTCGCACAGGCGTTCGGCGTCGAAGCGCGGTAGGACTGCTCCCATGACCTGGTCCAACGTCCCCGGCGGTCCGCCGCAGTCCTCGCCCGGCCCCCAGGACCCGCAGCGCGCGGCCTGGGAGCGCAGCGGCACCACGTTGTTCCCGCCGGCGAAGCTCGCCGACCGGATCTCCACCGTGCTGCTGCTGGCCTTCGGCGCCGTGATGACGATCGTCACCGCCGTCGTCGGCATCATCGCGGTCATCTCGGCGACCGCGACCTGCGATGCCTCCGCCGGGTGCTCGCCCGGCGGGTACATCGGCGGCACGGCCATCGCGGTCGGCGGCGCGTTCGTGATCGGCGTCGCCACGATCGTGCTGGCGATCGGCGCGTGGATCCGTCGGAAGTCGTCGTGGTGGATCGCCGCGGTCGGCTTCGTGCTCGCGATCGCCGTCATCACGTGGGGTGGGGTCGTCTTCGCGAACGCCGCCGACGACGAGACCGCGTCGTCCTCGGTGTCCGCGAGCGCCTAGCGCCGTCGCGCACCGCGCTGGTCCCGCCGGACCGACTCCGAACGACACGATCGACGTCGTACGACGTCGAGACTGTCGCATCGCATCGCATCGCACCGCGTCACGTCGCGTGGGCAGCGGCGACGGGGCGACGGACGGGAGGCCCATGGCGGACACGGCCACGGGGGTCCCGTCCGACACGGCGTACCGTCCACGGCATGGTGACGGTGTCGCGGACGACGGTCGCGGTGGTCGGTGGTGGCCCCGCCGGGGTCGTCCTCGGGCTGCTGCTCGCCCGGGCCGGCATCGATGTGCGCGTCATCGAGCAGCACGACGACTTCAACCGGGACTTCCGGGGCGACACCGTGCACGCCTCGACGATCCGGCTGCTCGACGAGCTCGGCCTCGGCGAGCGCTTCCGGGCCCTGCCGCAGTCACGGCTCGACGACTTCTCCCTGCCCATGCCCGACGGGTCGCGGCTGCTGCTCGGCGACTTCTCACGGCTCGATCCCCCGTACGACCACGTGGCGATGGTGCCGCAGTGGGACCTGCTCGACCTGCTCGTGACCGCTGCCCGGCAGGAACCGTCGTTCGACATCGCGATGGGCCTCGCGGCGACCGGGCTCATCGAGGAGAACGGCACCGTCACCGGGGTCCACCTCCGCCCGCGCGACGGCAGCAGCGAACCCGAGGAGCTCCGCGCCGACGTCGTGATCGCCTGCGACGGACGGAACTCGGTCCTGCGCCGGGCAGCGGGGCTCGTGCCGCGGGCGTTCCCGGTGCCGTTCGACACCTGGTGGTTCCGGCTCCCCCGGCGATCGGGCGATGCGGCGAGCGCCCTGACCCCCGCGTTCTCGGGGAAGGACGTGCTGCTGAGCTTCCCGCGGCCCGACTACCACCAGGTCGCGTACTTCGCCCCGAAGGGCTCGGACGCGGCGCTGCGGGCCGAGGGGATCGACGCCTTCCGGGAGCGGGTAGCGCGGCTCCGTCCGGACTTCGCGGACCGGGTCGACGCCTTCGGGTCGATGGACGACGTGCACGTGCTCGACGTCCGGATGGACCGGTTGCGGCGGTGGTGGCGGCCGGGGCTGCTGTGCATCGGCGACGCGGCGCACGCGATGTCGCCCGCGGGTGGGGTGGGGATCAACCTGGCGGTGCAGGACGCCGTGGCGACGGCGGCGATCCTCGCGCCGTCGTTGCGGCACGGGCTCCGAGGTGCGGGGCTGGACGGTGCGCTGGCCGCGGTGCAGCGTCGTCGGAAGCCGCCGGCAGTGATCGTCCAGTCGGCGCAGGCCGTGCTGCACCGCGTCGTGTTCGAGCGGGCCTTCGCCGGACGACTGCAGGACGGGCCACCGCTGCTGCCCGTGCTGCTCGCCCGGTACGTGCCGCCGTCACGGGGTCTCTACGCCCGGGGCATCGCGTTTGGGCCACTGCCGGAGCACGCGCCGAGCTGGGCGCGGCGCTGAACGGAGCGCGCGCGGTGGACGGGACCGGACGGCGGACGGGAGGCGCGGGGCGGGGCCGCCACGGGCCTCCCGGTCGGCGGGTGGTCACCGCCACTGCGCGACGCACCCTGTGCGCGACCGCGCACCCCCGGCGCATGCTGGGGCCATGAAGCAACGAGTCATCGGAGACGTGTCGGTCAGCGCCATCGGTCTGGGCGGGATGCCCATGTCGATCGAGGGCCGACCCGACGAACGACAGTCCATCGCGACCATCCACGCCGCGCTCGAGAACGGTGTCACGCTCATCGACACCGCGGACGCGTACCACCTGGCCGCCCACGACGAGGTGGGGCACAACGAGGAGCTCATCGCCCGGGCGGTCCGCGAGTTCCACGGCGACACCGAGTCGATCCTCATCGCCACGAAGGGCGGCCACCTGCGACCGGAAGCCGGCGCGTGGGCGCAGAACGGCCACCCGGAGTACCTGAAGCAGGCGGCGAGGGCGTCGGCGAAGCGCCTCGGCGTCGAGGCGATCGGCCTCTACCAGTTCCACCGTCCGGACCCCGCGGTGCCCTACGCCGAGTCGGTCGGCGCGCTCGGCGAGCTGCTCGACGAGGGCGTCATCCGGATGGCCGGCATCTCGAACGCAGACCCCGACCAGATCCGGACGGCGAACGACGTCCTCGACGGACGTCTCGCCTCGGTGCAGAACCAGTTCTCGCCGAAGTTCCGGTCGAGCGAGCCGGAACTCGAGCTCTGCGACGAGCTCGGGATCGCGTTCCTGCCGTGGAGCCCGCTCGGTGGCATCGCGAACGCCGCCGACCTCGGCACCGCGTACGAGGACTTCGCGTACATCGCACGCGACCGTGGCGTGACCCCGCAGGTCATCGCGCTCGCGTGGGAGCTGCAGAAGAGCGACGTGGTCGTCCCGATCCCCGGGGCGTCGCGGCCGCAGTCGATCCTCAACTCGTTGACCGCACCGACCGTGAAGCTGCGACCGGAGGACGTCGCCCGTCTGGACGCGTCGCAGCCGGCGGCCGTCTGAGCAGTCCCACGACGACGCCCCGCAGTTCCGGTCGGAGCTGCGGGGCGTCGTGGTGTCGGGACCTGGTGTGGCGACTAGTTCGTCGGGCAGACCGCCGAGACCTCGTTCAGCGAGGACTGCACGTCGGTCTGGGCGTCCTTCGCCTCGGCGGAGTCGCTCGAGCCGCTGGAGGTGAGCGCCGAGGCGTACTCCTCCGCGTCCTCGCTGAAGTCCTCGAAGGCGTCGTGGACGTCGTCGTTGGTGACCTTCGGCAGCGCGGCATCGAGCCGGTCGGCGAACTCACCGATGATCGCGGCACGCGCAGCCGGATCGGCCGGCGCCGACGACGACGTCTGCTCGTCGATGAACGACTTGAGCTCGTTCTCGACCAGGGCGCACGCCTCGGTCTTGGTCTGCGCGGGAGCGGCGGCCGAGGTCTTCGACGGAGCGGATGTCCTGGACGGAGCGGGCGTGTCCGACGAGTCGCCGTCGTCCGATGACCCGCCGGAGCAGCCCGCCAGCAGCGCCACGGCGACGAGCGCCGTGGTCACCGCGGTGAAGGTGCGGCGCATCAGGAGTTGCACTCCTTCTGGAAGGCGTTGCCGGCGTCCTGCACCTTGGTGCTGGACTTCGTGAGCGCCGAGACGTCCGCCGACTGCGGGTCGTCAGCAATGTCCTCGATCTGGTCGACGAGGTCGCCGTAGGCGTCCTCGAACGCCTCGCCCTTGTCCTGCAGGTCGTCGTCGGACAGGTCGTCGACGCCGTCGGAGATCTTCTCGTCGAGCTCCTTGAGCTTCGTGACGGCGGCGTCCGGGTCGGACTGCAGGTTCGCGGCCTCGGACTGCACGCCCTCGGCGGCGGACTTGACCGTCTTCTCGAACTGGGTGCACTGGTTGGCCTTCGACGGCCCGGTCGAGCAACCGGCGAGCAGGGTGAGCGCGAGGCCGGCGGTGGCGAGCGCGATGAACTTGTTCTTCGGCATGGTGGAGAGTCCCCCTCGATCGGTCCGCACTCCCCCGGATGAGGTGCAGATCCGTCATCGAGCGTACATGGGGCACTCACAGGATGACCGGCCGCCCGGCGTACCGTCGAGAGCATGCCCGCCATCACGTTCGACGACACCACCATGTCCGTTGCCGACCTGCCCGACCCGGTGCCCGCCGCGGGCGAGGTGCTCATCGAGGTCGCCGCCGCCGGGGTGAACAACGCCGACCTGCAGCAGCGCGCGGGGAACTACCCGCCGCCGCCCGGGGCCTCGGAGATCCTCGGGCTCGAGGTCTCCGGCACCGTCCGGGCACTCGGCGACGGCGTGACCTCGGTGGCCGTCGGCGACCGCGTGTGCGCCCTGCTGTCCGGCGGCGGCTACGCCTCGCTCGTCGTGGCTCCCGCGACGCAGGTGCTGCCGGTCCCCGACTCGGTCGACCTGGTCGAGGCCGCCGGCCTGCCCGAAGCCGCCTGCACCGTGTACTCGAACGTCGGCATGCTCGCCGGACTCCGCCCCGGGCAGACCCTGCTCGTGCACGGCGGCACCGGCGGCATGGGCTCGCACGCCGTCCTGTGGGCGAAGGCGCTCGGTGCCACGGTGATCGCGACGAGCGGCGGCGACCGCAAGGTCCAGGCGTCACGTGACCTGGGTGCCGACCTGGTGGTCGACCACCGCACCGAGGACTTCGTCGAGCGCGTCCTCGCGTTCACGGACGGCGTCGGGGTCGACGTGGTGCTCGACGTCGTCGGACCGTCCTACCTGGCGCGGAACCTGCAGGCCCTCGCACCCAACGGGCACATCGCCGTCATCGCCTCGGGCAGCGGCAGCACTGCAGAGCTCGACCTCGGCGCGCTGATGCGGAAGCGGGCGTCGATCAGCGGGACGACCCTGCGCGCCCGGCCGCTCGCCGAGAAGGCCGCGATCGTCGCCGCCGTCCGTGAGCACGTCTGGCCCTTCGTCGCCGACGGCAGCGTCCGACCGGTCATCGACACCGTCCTGCCGCTCGCCGAGGTCGAGGAGGCGCACCGGAAGGTCCGCGACGGCGAGGTCGTCGGGAAGGTGCTGCTGACGCTCTAGGCGCGTGGGCGGGCGGCGCCCGGGTGCCCTGCGCCCGGGCCTGCCGCGCCCGGGTCTGCCGCGCTCGGCCGCACCAGGTCGAGCACCTGCCCGCACTTCGCGCCGAACGTCGCGCGGAGCAGGTCCGCCGCGTCACGGTCCTCGTCGAACCGCGCCGGCATGTCGATCGCGAGCATGATCGCGAAGATCATCCCGCTGCCCAGGAAGCCCTGCACCTGGTCGTCCGGGATCCCCGCCTCGTCCCGCAGGAACCGGTAGATCTCGAGGAAGCCGTCGCGTGCGGCCGCACCGATCGCGGGCTCGGCACCGGAGACGAACCCCTGCAGCAGCACGGTGTGCAGGCCCTGCTCGGCAGCGAGGTCGACGAACTGCTCACCGATGACGTGCGCCGGCACGTCGTCCGGGCCGAGGGTCGTCAGGGTCTCCCGCCAGGCGTCGAGCAGGATGCCGAGGGTGTCGCGGAAGACCTCGAGGAACAGCGCTTCCTTCGACCCGAACATCCGGACGACGTACGGCTGGCTGATGCCCGCCGCCGAGGCGATCTGGTCGGTGGTGGTGCCGTGGTACCCCTGGCGGCCGAACACCCCGCGTGCGGCTTCGAGGATCATCGCGCGACGCTGCGCTGCCGGCATCCGGACGGCTGTCTCCGTGCTCATGGTTGACATGTTATCAGTCGATTACTACAGTCCGTCGAGACAAGTAATCATCGGATTACCAACGACTGGAGACACCATGTCCCGACGCATCCCCGTGTGGCTCGCGATCGCCGCCGCATCCCTCCCGATGTTCATGGCGACGCTCGACAACCTCGTCGTCACCAGCGCACTCCCCGCCGTGCACGCCGACCTCGGCGCCTCGGTCGAGGAGCTGCAGTGGATCACCAACGCCTACACGCTCGCCTTCGCCGCCCTGATGCTGCTGGCCGTCGGCCTCGGCGACCGCATCGGCCGCCGCCACCTGTTCATCGCCGGCATCGGCGTCTTCACCGTCTCGTCGGCCTTCGCGGCGATGAGCACCGACCCGACCGCCCTCATCGTCTGGCGCGCGGTCGAGGGGGCCGGCGCCGCGGCGATCATGCCCCTGTCGCTGACCCTGCTCGTCGGCAGCGTCCCGGACCGCCTGCGCACCGTGGGCATCGGCGTCTGGGGCGGTGTCTCCGGCCTCGGTGTCGCACTCGGCCCGCTCATCGGCGGAGCCGTCGTCGAGAACTGGAGCTGGGAGGCGATCTTCTGGCTCAACGTCCCCGTCGGCGTGATCGCGATCCCGCTCGCCCTGTTCGCCCTGCCGAACACCCGTGGTGCCCGGGTCCGGACCGACGTCCTCGGCGTCGTGTTCGCGGGCCTCGGGGTGCTCGGCGTCGTGTTCGGCATCGTCCGCGGCAACGACGCGGGCTGGACGAGCACCGACGTGCTGGTCGGCCTCATCGGTGGCGGTGCACTGCTCGTCGCGTTCGTCGTCCGCCAGGCCACGACGGCTGCACCGCTCCTGCCGCTCCGGTTCTTCCGCGACCGCAGCTTCACCCTCGCCAACCTCGTCGCCATGACGTTCTCGTTCGGCGCCTTCGGGTCGGTCTTCATCCTGATCCAGTTCCTGCAGGTGGTGCAGGGCCGGTCACCGCTCGAGGCCGGCGTCTGGACGATGCCGTGGACGCTCGCACCGATGGTCGTCGCGCCGCTCGCCGGGATCATCGCACCACGGGTCGGCACCCGGGTGCTCATCGCCGGCGGCATGGCGTTCCTGTCCGCCGGACTGTTCTGGATCGCCGCCACGATGTCCGCCGACGTCACCTTCACCGGCCTCCTGCCCGGCTTCCTGCTCGCCGGCATCGGCATGGGCGCCGTGTTCGGGCCAATCTCGACCGCGGTGCTCGCGCGGATGCCGCAGGACGACCACGCGAAGGCCTCCGGCGCGAACTCCACCCTGCGCGAGATCGGCGTCGCGCTCGGCATCGCGGTGCTCACCGCCGTGTTCACCGGTGCCGGCGGCCAGCTCACGCCCAGCGGCTACGTCGACGCGGCACAGCCCGCCGTGCTGGTCGGAGCGGCCGTCGTCGCAGCCTCGGCACTCGTCGCCGTGTTCCTGCCGGCAGGTCGCGGATCCCACGTCCCCGACGTGGTCGCCGATGACGACCTGGGCCCACGCCGCCGGTTCCGGGTCGACGCGCCAGCGGCGAGCCGGCCGTGACGGTGGGGAGAGGCCCGGCCCACGCCCGCCGTCCCGGCTCCCGTCGCGTAGTCGCCCGGTCTGGTCCTAGGCGTGGACGCGGGAGAGGAACTCGACCAGCGCCGGGTGCTGCGGGGCGTCGAGGACCTCGGCGGGGACGCCCTGCTCGACGACCTCTCCCCGGTGCAGGAACACGATCCGGTCGGCCACGTTCCGCGCGAAGTGCATCTCGTGCGTGGTCATCAGGATCGTCGAGCCCTGCCGCTTCAGCTCGGTGACCAGGTCGAGCACCTCGCCGACGAGCTGGGGGTCGAGGGCGCTCGTGACCTCGTCGAGCAGCAGGAGCTCGGGGTCGGACGCGATCGCCCGGACGATGGCCACACGCTGCTGCTGGCCGCCGGAGAGCCGGTCCGGGTAGGCGTCGGCGAACTCCGCCAGCCCGATCCGTTCGAGCAGCCGACGCGCGGTCGCCTCCGCCTCGGCCCGGCCGACGCCGTGCACCTGCCGCGAGGCGAGTGTCACGTTGTCGAGCACGCGCATGTGCGGGAACAGGTTGAACTGCTGGAAGACCACGCCGATCCGCGCCCGGACGCCGTCGACGGCGATGCGGGGATCGGCGATGTCGGTCCCCTGCAGCAGGATCTCGCCGTCGTCGATGCCCTCGAGCAGGTTCACCGTCTTGAGCAGGGTCGACTTGCCCGAGCCGGACGCCCCGATGACGCAGATGACCTCGTGGCGGTGCAGCGTGAGGTCGATGCCGCGCAGGACCTCGTGCTCGCCGAAGGCCTTGCGCAACCCGCGCAGTTCGAGGACCGGAGCGTCCGCATCCGACGCACCACGGGCCTCCTGGCAGCCCTCGCTCATACGGTGCCTCCGATCTGCTCGCGCCGCTGCTGGCGGCGCGCGATCGTGTCCGTGACGCGGATCAGCGGCAGGCTGATCACCACGAACAGCAGCCCCGCGACGAAGTACGGCGTGAAGTTGTAGGTCTCCGCCTGCGCGATCTGCGCCGAACGGACCGCGTCGACGGCGCCGAGGATCGACACCAGGCCGACGTCCTTCTGCATCGAGACGAAGTCGTTCATCAGTGCCGGCGTGACCTTGCGGATCGCCTGCGGCAGCACCACGAGCCGCAGCGTCTTGGCGTGCGAGAGCCCGAGCGACCGCGCGGCCAGACGCTGCGAGGGGTGCACGGCCTCCATGCCGGCCCGCAGGACCTCGGCGATGTACGACGAGTACGTCAGGACGATCGCGATGGTGCCCCAGACCTCAGCGGGCAGCCGCGGGAACACCCCGAGACCGGGGATCCCGTAGCCGACCAGGTACAGCACGATGATGAGCGGCAGGCCGCGGAACAGGTCCGTGTAGCCGGTCGCGAGCATCCGCAACGGGAAGAAGACCGGGTTCCGCAGGCCCCGCACCACTGCGAGCAGCGTGCCGAACACGGCGACGCCGATGGCACTGAAGAACAGGATCCGGACGTTCAGCCAGAGGCCCAGCAGGATGTCCGGGAACGTGTCGATCGCGGTCTGCGGGTCGAAGAATGACTGCTGGACCGCTGCCCAGCCGGGGGTGTTCACGACACCGAAGTAGGCGATCGCGATCACCACGAGCGTCGACACCACCGACACCACGATCGACCGGCGTCCGCGCTGCCGGCGGTAGAGCCGCCGCTCGGCCTCGACCTGGCTCGGCGCGGCTGCGGCGACCGGGGTACCGGCGCCTGCTGGCACGGTCATGCGGTTACTTCAGGACCGGGGTGTTGGTCTCCGAGGAGAGCCACTTGGTCTGCAGGTCCTCGAGCGTGCCGTCGTCCTTGAGCGTCTTGAGCGCCTTGTCGACCTTGCTCGTGAGTTCCGAGCCCTTCGGCAGGACGAAGCCGAACTGGTCGCCCTTGCCGTCCGACGGGAACTGCGCCGACACCGTGCCGTCGTCGAGCTGCGCTGCCGCCATGTAGAACGCCGTCGGCAGGTCGGTGACGATCGCGTCGATCTGGCCCGACTTGAGCGCCAGGACGGCGTCGTCGTTCGAGTTGAAGACCTGCGGGGTGATCCCCAGCACGCTCTTCACGCTGGCGATCGACGTGGACCCGGTGGCGACGCCGATCGCATCCTGCTTGAGCGCGGCGATGCTCGTGTCGTCGACGGCCTTCGAGGTGCTGGTGGTCACCACGGCCTGCGTGGTCGTGTAGTACGCGCTCGACATGTCGACGGCCTTCTTGCGCTTGGCGTCGATCGAGAACTGCTGGACGTTGAGGTCCCAGTCCTTCGGACCCGGTGCGATCGCGCTGTCGAAGGTGCTGCGCTTCCACACGACGTCGGACTTGCTGTAGCCCATCTCCTTCGCGACCGCGTAGGCCACGGCGGACTCGAAGCCCTTGCCGGACTCCGGCTTGTTGTCCTCGATCCACGGCGAGTACGCCGGCTCACCGGTGGCGATCGTCAGCTTGCCGTCGGTGACGGTGCCGTCTTCGTTGCTGCCGCTGCCGGCGGCGCACGACGTCAGGGCGAGGGCGGCGACCGCGGCTGTTGCGACGGCGAGGGTGAAGCGGAGGGATCGGGTCACGGTCGGGCCTTCGTGCGAGGGGGTGGGGGCAGGTGGAAGTGTACTTCGCGGTGGGATACCAACGCGACTCCTGGCGTCTCACGCGACCCGGTCCCGTGTCACACACCAGTCGACGGGTCGACGTCGGGCCGGTAATCTGGCGAAGCGGGCTGAACCGAGCGCATGCTCGGCTGAGGTCTGAGATCAAGGGGCGCCCCACCACGGGGTGCCCCCTTTCTGCGCTCTGGACGCCCTCCGCCCGCTCTGTCCCGCAGACCGACGACACCCTCGCGCCGAGCGCACCAGGCGATCCGCCGAGATTTGCAGTCACAGCCGGTCGCGCATCAGCCTCCGATGCCGACCCAACGTCGACGACGCGGGAGGTCACGGCAACGACTTCTCGTCCGGCCAGGAGACGGGTTGCCGAGATCGCTGTCGCTGTGCAGTATGTGTTCATCCGGTAACACTTCACCGGCTACCCAAGGGTGAGAGATGACCAAGAAGAACACATTTTCTGCTGTCCTCGTGTCGACCGCAGTCGCGGCTTCAGTGCTGGCACCCGCCGTCCCGGCGCATGCAAGCAGTGAACGCCTACGGACCTCGATCCCGCCACACGTCGTGGTCGATGGGAGCTTTGATCCCGACAGTGAGGTCGTGATGGTCGGCGACGGCCCCACGACCCAGTCCGGTAACTGCAAGGACCGCGCCTTCACGGTGCTACCGGTCATGGGCCAGTCCGTCAACGGCTGCAACGTGATCGGCTGGAACGCCGCAGCGCGGGCCCCCTACAAGTGGTACAAGCACATGGGTACCACCAACCCCTGCATCTGGGGCAAAGGGTTCAACTCCAAGCACGCACCCACCTGGACGGCGATCGGCTGTGGCTCGGGGCAGACGAAGACCGTTCCGTGGGGCAATGTTGCCGGCACCAAGAAGATGAAGGGGCTCACCGCGGTCGGCTGGGCCGGCGTGCAGTGGCAGTGACACGGCACAGCATGCGGCGACGCGGGCTCGGGGTCATCGCCTCGAGCTGCGTCGCCGCAGCTCTTCTGTCGGGTTGCGCATCCGGCGAACTTCGAGCGGCTCCTTCCGGCCCGGCGTCCCGGCCCGACGAGCCTGCGCTCGACGTGGCTTCGATGCAGTCAATCGCTGATCAGCTCCGCGATTCCGTGCCGTGCGAAGACGCCGACGCGTTGCTCGATGACCTTTCCTTCTGGGACGCAATGCGGGGATTCGATTGCTTCAACGGTGGTGATGCAACGTTCGTCCGCGCCTACGCTCACACCGCGTCCGTTCCTCAGACGCTTGAGGACTGGGCCGACACGTTCAACGGGGAACGTGCCGTCGCTCGCGGTGAGAACTGGTACGTGATCGGACCACCTGCCATCGTCGCGGCGTTGGACGCTCCTCCAGACGCGCCGAAGATCGCCGGGGATGCCGGGTCCCCCACGAAGCTGACAGCGGAGCAGGAGTACCTCACCACCTGCACGCAGTTCGTCGCGAGCGAGGGAGAACGATACGTGAACCATCCGGGTGAGCGCAACGAGACAGCGGCCCAGTACGACAGGTTGTTCCCAGCCGTCACTGCCGAAGTGCACAGAGCAGTCGACAGCCTCGGCAGGGACCGCATCCGCAAGGTCCCGGACACGGAGCGATGGGCAGCAGCGCTCTCACCGATCGGTCCTCGCCTCAAGGCGAAGTGCGCGACCGCGTACGAGAAGGTGGCCGCCACCGTGAGTCCAGTCGAGGGAAGCCCGTGACGAGCACGTCCAGGCCTGCTTCGGAGCGCACCGCGGTCGCGACCACCGGAACGATCGCATCACTCAGCAGCACCGTCCTGTCCGTCGACAACCTGCTCGGCTTCGGTGGCTCCCACCTGTTCGGCTTCGGCGCGACGGCGTTCTTCGTCGCGTTGGCCTTGCTCGGTGGATCGGCCTGCATGGTGTTCGCAGTGCGTGGACGTGATCTCGCACCCGGCGTCGCCGCCGCATCCGTGGCGGGGTTCGTCGTGACACAGTCGCCGGCTCTCGGCACCGATCTGTGGCTCCCGCTGTCGACCGCGTTGCACGCGCTCGTGCCGCTGGCGTTCGCGGCCTCCGCGCTCGTCACATGGAGCAGATCTCCGATGAAGGTGTTGCGCGTGGGGTCGTCGCTCACGGCGATCCTGGCGGTGTCGTGGGCGGTGGGCGGGTTCGTGCCGCTGTGGCTCGAGTTGTTCCTGGCCCTGCAGGCGGCAACGCTGCTCGCAACCACAGCCCTCATGGCCGGCCCGTTGCTTCCACGTGTTGCTGGCTTCGTGCGCAACATCTGGGACAACGCAGCAATCCGCTGACCAACCCTCACCACTCGACGCCGCGGTCACGGAAGTGGTACGTCAGTCGGCCATCGTGAAGTCCTCGAACGAGAAGCCCGGTGACACCAGGCAGCTCAGCAGCACCTCGCCGTCGTTCGGGATCGTCCGCTGCCACACGCCACCGCGCACGAACGCCTGCGCGTCGTTCACCCGGTCGCGACCGGCGTCGGGCCCGAGGGTGATCCGCGCACCGGGCTCGGGAGCATCGTCGGATCCACCGAGTTCGAGCTCGACGGTGTCCGGACCGTGCCACATCCAGATCTCGTCGCTCGTCACCCGATGCCAGGCCGAGGCCTCGCCCGGGGGCAGCAGGAAGTGGATCAGGGTCGCGGCGGGGCGGTCCCCCGCGGGCGTCGTCACCGTGGCCGGCGACGTCCAGGTGCGGACGTACCAACCGCCCTCGGGGTGCGGCTCCATGCCGAGGGCGATGGCGCGCTTCGGCACGTCGAGCCACTCGATCAGTGCGCCGTCGACGGTGCGACGGGCGGCCATGCCGGGGCGGGGTGCGGTCTCGGTCATGATTCCTCCACAGGGATGACAGGGCGGGCAGGGCGGTCGGGCGATGACGTGGGCACGCCGGTCAGTGCTCCGTCGACGGCCCGGACGACCCCGCGGATGACGGTCGCGGACGCACGCCCGGCACCGTCCTCGACGAGCTCGGCGAGTGCGTCGGGCACGGTCCGGGCGTCGACGTCGAAGACGGCCAGGTCGGCGCGGGCGCCCACGGCGAGGTGGCCGATGCGGTCCGGGCCGACGGCGAGGCCCATGGCGTGCGCGCCACCGAGGGTCGCGGCAGCCAGGAGCCGCTCGTGCAGGTCCCGGTGCCCGTAGCCCTGGGCGCGGGCGATCCGGTGCAGGGCGGTGACGTCGGCCATCAGGTCGAGGGACGGCGACGACGACAGCGAGTCGGTGCCGATGGCGATCGGGCTGCCCTCGCGCAGGTAGTCGGCGACGGGCGGCGGGTCGAGGCCGATGACGGCGTTCGACCGCGGGCACAGGGCGACGGCGGTGCCGCGGGCGCGCAGGAGCGCACGGTCGGCAGCGGTCATGTAGACGCCGTGCGCGATGTGGCAGTCCGGGCCGAGCACTCCGAGCCGGTCGACGAACGCGGTGGCGCTCGCCCCGAACCCGAGGGCTCGCAGTGCCCGGAACGAGGGCACGTTCGCCAAGTGCCAGTCGTTGCCGTGGCCGACGCCGTCGACGCCGTCGAGTCCGGGGACCGGTCCGAGGGCGATGCGCTCCCCCTCGAAGGCAGCTTCGCCGAGGTGCAGGTGCAGCCGGAGTCCGCGCTGCCGGACGATGTCGGGGAGTTCGAGGAGGGGCGCGACCTCGAGCGAGTACGGCGCGTGCGGCGACAGACCGGCGCCGGGGGTGGTCGGGATCCGGGCGAGCTCGTCGAGCACCTGGTCGCGGCCGTGCGACTGCCACGCGTCGTTCTCCCAGTCCATCACCTCCCAGTAGGCGATGCCGCCGAGCCCGGCGTCCTCGAGCGCGGTGGAGGCCTCGATGTCGGTGACGATGTCCGCGATGCTCGTGACGCCCGCGCGGATCGAGGCCGCGGCGCCGGCGGCCGCTTCGGCACGCCAGTCGTGCGGTTCGGCGTAGACCTCGTTGAAGGCGGCCGCCCAGTCCTCGAATCCGTCGTACTGCCGGGTGCCGACACTGGCCATGCCGGTGTACTGCAGGTGCGAGTGCGCGTTGACGAGGCCCGGCAGGAGGGCTCCGCGCCACTGCCGTTCGGTGAACGTCGCACCCGAGCCGGCGAGCTGGTCGACGACCCAGGACCGGTCGCCGACGTGCAGGATGCGGCCGTCCTGCACCGCGACCGCGCCGTCGGCGATCGGCGGCGCGGTCATCGGCACGACCACGCGCGCCGAGTGCACGACGACGGAGTGGTCGGCACGCGGGTGCGCGGCGCTCGGGTGCGCGGCGCTCATGCCGGGTCTCCGAAACGACGCGTCCGGGCGTCCGGCTCGCGGTCCGCAGGGTGTTCGGCAAGGTGGACGGGAGGAACGGGGCGCGCTCCGAACGCGGCGAGCGCCACGCGGGCGGTCGCGTCGTCGACCGCGGGATCGATGGGCACGACGGCTCGCTCCAGTTCGTCGCCGCGCTCCAGCAGCATGCGGACGGCCCCGAGCTGCGCGGCGAAGGACAGGTCCATGATCTCGATCGGGTTGCCCTCGGCCGCCGTGATGTTGATGCACCCGCCGCCGTCGAGCACGATCGGCCCGCCCTCGGCGTCGGGGAACACGAGGCGCTCGGCCTTCGGACCCACTGGCCGCAGTTCGGCTCCGGCGGCGCGGGCGTCGTCGAGCGCGACCTCGTGGTCGGCCCCACCCGCGACGGCGACGACGGCCCCGTCCGCGCACGATCGCAGCACGCGCAGGTCGATGGTGTCGGCGACCCCGGTGGCGCTCACCACGAGGTCGGCGTCCTGCACCGCCTCGGCGAGCGGCGCGACGGCGTGACCGGCGAAGAGCGCCTGCAGGGCGCGCACCGGATCCGTCTCGGCGACCGTGACCCGGAACCCGAGGGCGGAGAGCACCAGCGCGACCCCCTCGCCGACGTGCCCGAACCCGGCGACGACCGCCGCGCCTCTCCCCACCGGCACGGCCGGCCCGCCGCTGGCGCGTCGGTCCGGAACCGGCGGCGTGGGCCCAGGCCGCACTCGGTGCATGCCGGACGGGAGCCCGTCGACCAGGTCGAGCACTGCGAACACCGTCGACTGCCCGGTGCCGTACCGGTTGTCGAAGAACGTCTTGGTGCGGGCGTCGTTGACGGCGATCACGGGGATGCCGAGCTCGCCCCGCGACGCCATCACGCGCAAGGGTCGGAGGCCGCTCGTGGTCTCCTCGGCCGCGCCGAGCATCGTCGGCAGCAGGTCCGGACGCTCCTGGTGGGCGAGCCGGATGACGTGGGAACCGTCGTCGAGCAGGATGTGCGGCCGGGTGTCGAGCATCGCGAGGGCGAGCGCCTTCTGCTCCGGTAGCGAGGCCGTGCTGCTCGCGTGCACCGTGAGTCCCGCTGCCCGGAGCGACGCGGCCACGGCGTCGTCGGTCTCGTCGGCGTGCGCGTAGACGACGACCTCGGCACCGGCGTCGCGGAGGAGCAGGCTCAGCACCGCCGTCTTCGGCTCGAGGAACATCGCGACGCCGATGCGGGTGCCGCGGAGCAGCCCGCCGTCGCGGAGTTCGGCGGCGACCGCGCGCGAGACGGGCATCGAGCGTCGTGCCCAGCGCAGCCGGGCGTCGGCGGCCGGGTCGTCCTCGGGGTCGCGGCCGGTGGAGACCAGGAAGACGTCGTCGGAGAGCATCGGGACGCCGAGCACGCCCGGGCGGGCGGTGACGACGGGGCCGAAGGCGTCCTCGTCGACCGCGGGCAGGTGCCGGCCGGCGTCGATCACGATGAGCGTGGCGCCGCGGGGGCGGTGCGCCTCGCGCTCGATGACGGGGGTGGAGTCGTCGGGGGAACCGAGGCACCAGAGCT
Source organism: Curtobacterium sp. MCJR17_020 (assembly GCF_003234365.2). Classification (NCBI taxonomy): domain Bacteria; kingdom Bacillati; phylum Actinomycetota; class Actinomycetes; order Micrococcales; family Microbacteriaceae; genus Curtobacterium; species Curtobacterium sp. MCJR17_020. The sequence goes on from NZ_CP126260.1 coordinate 3,392,124, forward strand.
GGTCGATCGGTTCGTGCTCCGCGGCCGGACGGGCGCCGAGTCCGGTGAGCAGCCCGTGCAGTGCCGCGGCGTCGCGGGGGTCACCACCGACGATGCGGAACCGACGGGCCGCGACGAGCAGGTTCGTGACCGCGGCGAAGCGTCGGACGGCCGCCGACGCCCAGGATCGCGTCTCGGGGTCGGGTCCTGGCGGCATGCCCCAATCGTAGGGAATGCGCGGGGGTCCGCCGACGTACTCTCTGGGCATGAGCGATGCATCCACGACCGAAGTGTTCGACAAGGTGACGATGTTCGGTGCGGACTGGTGCCGCGACTGCCGCCGGTCCAAGGCGCTGCTCGACACCATGGGTGTCGACTACGAGTACGTCGACGTCGAGCAGGACCTGTCGGCGGCCGACCGTGCCGAGGCGATCAGCGGGCGGAAGAACATCCCCGTCGTGGTGCTGCCGAACGGCAAGCACTTCGTCGAGCCGTCGGACGCCGAGCTGCGCGCCGAGCTCGAGGCCTCCGGCGCCGTCTGAGCTGCGGCTCGGCCCGAGACTCGGGCAGCTCGCCCCGAGACTCGGGCTGAGCGACTCGTCTCGGGGCTCCGCGCCCGAGTTCTGTCGCCCACCCCGAGTCTCGGGGGAACGCGGCACCTGCGCGCCGGGCGGACATCGGATGAATCGGGCATCATGAGGGCGTGATCATCGACGCTCACCACCACCTCTGGGACCCCGCCGACCGGCCGTACCCCTGGATGGACGACTCCGTCGCCCCGATCCGCCGCCGGTTCGACGTGGACGACCTCCGTGCGGCGACGCGGGACACCGGCGTGACGCGGACCATCGTCGTGCAGGCCGTGCACGATCCCGACGAGACCGCCTGGCTCCTCGAGCAGCCCGACCCCGTCGCGGGCGTCGTCGGCTGGGTGGACCTGACCGCGCCGGACGTGGCGGACCGGATCGCCGCCGTCCGTGCGCTCCCCGGCGGTGATCGCTTGGTCGGCATCCGGCACCTGGCACAGGACGAACCGGACCCGGACTGGCTCGGCCGCTCGGACGTCGCCCGCGGGGTGCGATCCCTCGCCGGTGCCGGCCTGGTGTTCGACGTCCTCGTCCGAGCGCGGGAGCACGCCGCTGCGCTGGCCCTGGTCGACGCCGTCCCCGACGCGTCGTTCGTCCTGGACCACGCCGGCAAGCCGGACATCGCGCACGACGATGCCGAGTCGGCGGCGGCCTGGCGCGGACGGATGACCGACTTCGCCGCACGGCCGAACGTCACGTGCAAGGTCTCCGGCCTGTTCACCGAGGCCGGCCCGGACTGGCGAGACCGCCCCGTCGAGCAGTACGCCCGCGAGGTCGTGGAGCAGTTCGGCCCCGATCGGGCGATGTTCGGCTCGGACTGGCCGGTGTCGACCCTGGCGACCGGGTACGCCGACGTCGTGCAGCGGACGACGGACGCACTCGCCGACCTGTCGACGACCGAGCACGACGCCGTCTTCGGCGGCACCGCGGAACGCATCTACCTTGTCCCGGGGACCACGCAGACATAGGATGTTTCTGGCTGCACTGGCGCAGCCGGAGAGCGAGGAACGATGCAGTTCGCACGACTCGGCCCGGTGGGGAGCGAGATCCCCGTGGCCATCGACACCGACGGCGAGGTCGTCGACCTCCGCTCGATCACCAGTGACATCAGCGGGGCCTTCCTGGCCTCGGACCCGGTCGGCCGCGTCGACCACGCCCGCAGCGCCGGCGACCTGACGATCATCGGCCGAGACCGGGCCGACGGCATGCGCCGCGGGGCACCGATCGCTCGCCCCGGCAAGGTCGTGTGCATCGGCCTGAACTACCGCGACCACGCCGCCGAGACCGGCGCCGACATCCCCACCGAACCGATCGTGTTCATGAAGGACCCGATGACGGTGATCGGCCCCGACGACGAGGTCCTGATCCCCCGGAACAGCACGAAGACCGACTGGGAGATCGAGCTCGCGATCGTCATCGGGCGCACGGCTCGGTACTGCGAGACCGATGCGGACGCCGAGGCCTCCATCGCCGGCTACGCGATCGCGAACGACGTGTCCGAGCGCGAGTTCCAGCTCGAGCGCGGTGGGCAGTGGGACAAGGGGAAGTCCTGCGAGACCTTCAACCCGCTCGGCCCGTGGCTGGTGACGCCAGGGTCGCTCGCCGACGCCGGCCTCGACCCCGCGGCACTCGCGCTCCGGCTGACCGTCAACGGCGAGGTCCGGCAGGACGGGACCACCGCCGACATGATCTTCCGTCCTGCGGAGATCGTCCGGTACCTGTCCCGGTTCATGGTGCTGTACCCCGGCGACGTCATCAGCACGGGGACCCCGGCGGGCGTCGCGCTGGCGGGACACGCGCCCTACCTGCAGCCTGGCGACGTCGTCGAGCTCACCGCTGACGGGCTCGGCTCGCAGCGCCAGACGGTCGGAGCAGCCTGATGGCGGACGCAACCGGCAACACCGGCAACACCGGCGGCACCGGCAGCGCTCGCAGCGCCGGCAGCCACGACGGCGTCCGGGCCATCGTCACCGGGGGCGCGTCCGGCATCGGCGCAGCGATCGCCGCCGCCCTGCAGGACCGCGGTGCGACGGTCGCCGTGCTCGACCTGCAGCCGTCGGCCGTCGATGGGTTCCTCTCGGCCACGTGCGACGTCAGCGACGACGCCTCGGTCCGCACCGCCGTCGCCACCGCCGTCGAGCAGCTCGGCGGCCTCGACGTCCTGGTCAACAACGCCGGCATCGGCGCACAGGGCACGGTCGAGGACAACGACGACGACGAGTGGCGCCGCGTGTACGAGGTCAACGTCCTCGGTGCCGTCCGGTTGTCGCGGGCCGCGCTCCCCCACCTGCGGGCCTCGGGCAACGCGAGCATCGTGAACACCTGCTCGATCGCCGCCACCGCCGGGCTGCCCCAGCGGGCGCTGTACTCGGCGACCAAGGGTGCGATCGCCGCCCTGACCCGCGCGATGGCCGCCGACCACATCCGCGAGGGCATCCGCGTCAACGCCGTCAACCCGGGCACCGCCGACACCCCGTGGGTCGCGCGGTTGCTGTCGACCGCGGGCGACCCGGCCGCCGAGCGCGCTGCCCTCGAAGCCCGGCAGCCGCACGGTCGGCTCGTGCAGGCGGAGGAGGTCGCCGAGGCGGTCGCCTACCTCACGAGCCCGCTCGCCCGGTCCACGACGGGCGTCGACCTGGCCGTCGACGGCGGGATGCAGGCCCTCCGGCTGCGGCCCGCCTGATGGTCGGCCCGTGACGACCGGGAGGCCCGGCTATCGTCGACCTGTCGGCTCGCGTCCGCGAGCGGGCCGGGATCAGGAGGTGGTGACGTGGCGTCGCTGACCGACGATGCGATCGCGCGCATCCAGCAGATGATCGTGAGCGGTGAGCTCCAACCCGGGCAGCGCCTCCCGCCCGAGAAGGAACTGAGCGAGTCGCTCGGCCTGTCCCGGAACAGTCTGCGCGAGGCCGTGAAGGCCCTTGAGCTCATCCGCGTGCTCGACGTCCGCCGCGGCGACGGCACCTACGTGACGTCGCTGGAACCGGGCGTCCTGCTCGAGGCCGTGTCGTTCGTCGTCGACATGCACCACGACCGGTCCCTCGTCGACCTGCTCGAGGTCCGCCGCATCCTCGAGCCCGCGTCCGCCGTCCTGGCCACCGCGCGGGCCTCGGAGCAGCAGATCGACGAGCTCGCCACGCTGATGCAGTCCGTCGGCGAGGACACCGGCGTCGAGGACCTCGTCGCGCACGACCTGCTGTTCCACTCGACGATCGCGGGCATCGGCGGCAACCAGTACCTGTCCGGGCTGCTCGACGCCCTGTCGAGCAAGACCGTGCGGGTGCGGGTCTGGCGGGGGCTGACGCAGAACGGCTCGGTGCAGCGCACCCTCGACGAGCACGCCGCCATCGTGGACGCCATCCGACGCCGGGATCCGCAGCTCGTGCAGGCGCTCGTGGTGTCGCACGTCGAGGGTGTCGAGCGCTGGTTGCGGCGCTCCCTCGACTGAAACCGAGAGCGCGTGCAGGTGGGTGGGTGTTGCGTTGGTCGTCGGCCCTGACTCCGGCAACCATGCCGCGGCAACCGCACCCACGAGGAGGAAACCGTGATCGGTCTCATCATCAGCTTGATCATCATCGGACTCATCGCCGGCGCCATCGCCCGGCTCGTCATCCCCGGTAAGCAGAACATCGGCATCCTCATGACGATCGTCCTGGGCATCATCGGCTCGTTCGTCGGTGGGTTCCTGGGGTACCTGATCTTCAACCACGACGCCAACGACAGCTTCTTCCAGCCGGCTGGCATCATCGGTTCGATCATCGGCGCCATCATCGTGCTGTTCATCTACACGCGTTTCGCCGGCCGCGGCGCCAAGACCCGCTAGGCAGGTCGCACCGGGCACGACCCGGCGCACAACCGAAGTCACCCCGAACCACGCATCCGTGCGGTTCGGGGTGACTTTGGTCGTGCGGGGCTCAGGCGCTGAGCAGGCCCGCGGCGCGCAGGTCCTCCCACAGGGCCTTCGGCACCACGGCCACGGCCCGGGCGACGTTCGAGCGCACCTGCTCGGCGGACTGCGCGCCGAGGGCGATCGCGGCGACCGCAGCCGCACGGCGCGGGAACGCCAGCGCCGCTTCGGGCAGCGTGACCCCGTGCCGCGCGCAGACGTCGGCGATCGCGTTCGCCCGCGCGACGAGTGCCGCCGGCGCCGTGGCGTAGTCGTACGTCGCCGTGGCGTCCGGCCGGTCCTGCCCGAGTAGTCCCGAGTTGTAGACACCGACCGCGACGACCGCGACGCCGAGCGAGGCGCACCGGTCGACGAGGTCCGCCGCCGGCTGTTCGAGCAGTGTGTACCGTCCCGCGAGCATGACCACGTCGCAGAGCCCGGTGGACACCGCGGCGTCGAGGGCTTCGACCGAGTTCGACCCGACGCCGACGGCCCGGACGACACCCTCGTCCCGCAGCTCGGCGAGCGTCGGCAGCGCCTGCGTCAGGCCGTCCTCGAGCGAGTACACGTCGGGGTCGTGCAGGTACGCGATGTCGACGTGGTCGAGTCCGAGCCGTCCGAGCGACTCGTCCAGTGACCGCCGAACGCCCATCGGCGACGGGTCCCACTGCCGCACGGTGTCGTTCGGCACCGCGAACCCGCCGGAGGCCATGTCGTCGCCGTCCCCCCGCCCGGGGACGAGCAGCCGCCCGACCTTCGTCGACACCAGGAACGAGTCGCGCGGGCGGTCGGCGAGCGCCGCCCCGAGCCGCCGCTCCGACAGCCCGAGGCCGTAGTGCGGCGCGGTGTCGAACCCGCGCACGCCGGCCTCCCAGGCAGCGTCGACGGTGGCACGGGCGTCGTCGTCGGACACCGGGCGCAGCAGGTTGCCGATGCCGGCGCCGCCGAACCAGAACGGACCGCGGTCGAGGTCGAGGTCGAGGTCCTTCATGCGTCCACCTGGTCCGCCAGGGACCAGACCCGCGGCACGCCGTCGTCGTTCCCCGAGTAGTCGTCGTCGGCTTCGAGCAGGGGGTTGATCGTCTCCTGCCACTCCGCGTTGACCGGGTCGTCGGCGAGCGCCCGGCGCATCGCGCGGTAGTCCTCGACCTCGATCAGGTGGACCAGGTCCTGCCCGTCCCGCCACACCGTCCAGTCGTGCACGCCGGCGTCGCGCAGTCGGGCCGCGAGCGCGGGCGGGATCGAAGCGTGCACGGCGTCGTACGCGGCCTCGTTCCCCGCCCGCAGCCGGGTCCTCGACAGGATGCGCTGCATCAGTCGCGCAGGAACAGTTCGACCACCGGCACGGCGACGTCGGGTCGCACGATCGGCAGCGTGAGCGTCAGCGTCCCCGCCGGCTGCCCGCCGAGCCCGGTGTTCTGCGCACGGGTCCCCGGCGGGATCTCGCGGAAGTGCAGCTCCGACGCGTCGTTGAGCAGTTGGGCGTAGGCGACGCGTCCGGCCAGGTCGGGCAGGTGCACGTGCTCGAACGGCCACGCGAACAGGTGCAGGTACAGGCGGTTGCCGTTCTGCGTGTACACGGTGTTGCGCGGCGCGACGAACGACGACGGTCCGGCGCCGTAGACGGAGCGGGCGTGCTGGTGCATCCACGTCCCGATGCCGTCGAGGGTCTGACGCGAGACCCCGTCGAACTCGCCGCGGCCGGTGGGGCCGATGTTGAGCAGCATGTTCCCGTTGTTCGAGACGCCGTCGACGAGCATGCGGACGAGCAGGTCGACGGGCTTGAGGTTCACGTTGTCGCGGTCGTAGCCCCACGACCCGTTGAGCGTCTGGCAGGCCTCCCACGGCACCTGGGCGCCGTCGACCTCCATCGGCTTGTCCGGCTGGTACTGCTCCGGGGTGACGATGTCGCCCGGCAGGTCGAGCCGGTCGTTGACGATGATGCCGGGCTGGAGCCGCCTGGTCAGTTCGAGCAGCTCCGAGGATCCCCAGTCGTCCCGACCCTTGCCGCCCCAGATGTCCTCGTGGTCGTTGTCCCGGTACGAGAAGTCGTAGAACAGGTAGTCGACCTGCCCGTAGTCGGTGAGCAGCTCCTCGACCTGCCCGTGCAGGTACTCCCGGTAGCGCGACATGTCGCGGCCCTGGTTGAACGCCTCGATCTCCTCGGGCGAGTCGTCGCGCCTCGGGTGCACGCCGTCGACGGTGAAGTCCGGGTGGTGCCAGTCGATGAGCGAGTGGTAGAAGCCGACCCGCAGCCCCTCGGCCCGGACGGCGTCGACGAACTCGCGCACGATGTCGCGGCCGAACGGGGTGTTCGTGGACTTGTAGTCGGTGAGCTTGCTGTCCCAGAGGCAGAAGCCCTCGTGGTGCTTCGTGGTGAGCACGACGTACTTCATGCCGGCTTCGCGAGCACGGCGGGCCCAGTCGGCGGCGTCGAACAGGTCGGGGTCGAAGTGGTCGAAGTACTTCTGGTAGTCGGCGTCGGTGATCCGTTCGCGGTTCTTCACCCACTCGTGCCGTGCCGGCAGGGCGTACAGCCCCCAGTGGATGAACATGCCGAACCGGTCGTGGGTGAACCAGGCGGGCAGGCCGCTCGCGTCGGTCGCGGTCTGCGGCTCTGCAGGTGCGGTGATGGTCATGAGGCCAGTGTTCCTTTCAGAGGGGGGAGGGGTGTCACCGGCCGCCGAGGCCGCTGGTGACGATGCCCTTGACGAGGTGCTTCTGCAACAGGACGAGCAGGATCACGGTGGGCAGCATCGAGATCACCGACGCCGCCATCACGAGGTTCCACTCGGAGCCCTGCTGGCCGAAGAACTGCTGCAGGCCGAGTGGGATGGTGCCCCGGGCCTCGACGTCGTTGACGATGACGAGGGGCCAGAGGAACGAGTTCCAGTACGAGATGAACGAGAACACCGCGAGGACGGCCATGGTCGGTCGGGCGAGCGGCATCATCACCGAGAAGAAGGTCCGGATCGCACCGGCTCCGTCGACCCGGGCGGCGTCGTCGAGTTCCTGCGGCACGGTCAGGAAGAACTGCCGGACCAGGAACGCGCCGAGGGCCGTGAACGCCCACGGGATGATGAGCGCCTGGAACGTGTCGACCCAGCCGAAGCCCTGCATCATCACGTACATCGGGATGACGAGGACGTCCTGCGGGATCATCAGCGTGACGAGGAACAGCAGGAACACCGTGTTCCGGCCGCGCCAGCGCAACCGTGAGAACGCGTACCCGGAGAGCACGGCCACGGCGACGTTGATGGCCGTCCCGACCGCAGCGACGAACACGCCGTTGAGGATGAAGCGGGCGAACGGCAGGTAGGTGAACGCCTGCACGTAGTTGTCCCACTCGAGCGAGCGACCCCAGAGCGTCGGCGGGGTGGTGAACACCTGGTCGGCGGGCTTGAGGCTCGTCGCGACCATGTAGATGAGCGGCGAGACGAACAGGAGTGTGACGAGGCAGAGCAGGGCGTACCCGATCGCGTGCCGGACCCGCCCCGGTCGTGGCGCGGACTTCGTCCTGGCGACGGCACGGGGGTTGACCGTTCGGTTCGACGTCGTGGCAGCGACGTGCCCGCGGACCGCTTCACTCATAGTGCACCCACCGCTTCTGCCCGAGGAACTGGACAGCTGTGATCCCGAGGATGATGACGAACAGCACCCAGGCGCCGGCCGAGGCAAGACCGAGCTGCTGGTTCTGGAAGCCGGTGTTGTAGATGTACTGCACGAGGGTCTCCGTCGCGGTGCCCGGGCCGCCCTTGGTGAGGACGAACGGCTGCACGAACACCTGGAACGAGGTGATCAGCGTCATCATCGTCGCGAAGAACACAGACGGCGAGATGAGCGGGAACTTGATGGCCCAGAAGGTCTGCCAGGCGTTCGCGCCGTCGAGCTGCGAGGCCTCGATCTGGTTCTCCGGCACGGCGTCGAGCGCCGCCGAGAAGATCAGCATGTTGTAGCCGAAGCCCTGCCACACGCTCATCGCGACGATGGCGAGCATCGCCCAGTGCTCGTCGGCGAGGAAGTTCGGCGCGTGCACGCCCACGGTGGACTGCAGTGACGCGTCGATCGCCCCACCGGGCTGGTACAGCATCCGCCACACCACGACGTTCGCGACGATCGGCGTGATGGTCGGGATGAAGAACAGGACGCGGAAGACGTGCCGGCCGGCGATCCGCGGCGTCAGCCAGGCGGCGAGCCCGAGCGACACGACCAGGTTGAGGGGCACGTAGAGCACCACGAACAGCGCCGTGTTGAGGGCGACGGTGCGGAAGACCGGGTCGGCGAAGAGCCGGGTGTAGTTCTCGATGCCGGCCCAGCTGCGCTCGCCGAGCATGGGCCAGTTCATGAAGCTGACGACGAGTGAGGCGACGATCGGGAACGCCGTGAAGACGACGAGTCCGATCGAGTGCGGTGCCGCGAACGCGGCGCCCCACCAGGAGCGGCGCCCGAGCGCGCTCGTGTCCTCGCTGTCCTTCCGCCGCGGGGTGGCGGCTCCGACCGCGATCGCGGTCGCGACCGCGGGGACGGCCGCTTCGGCCGGTGGGTCCTGGATGGTGGTCATGCGACGACCTCCTCGTCGTTCGCGCGGTCCTGAACAGGGGATGGATCGGACGGGAGGCCCGTGGCGGGGCCGCAACGGGCCTCCCGTGGCGATCACTGGTTCAGCTGGTCACTGCGTGCCGAGCTGGCCGGCGATGGAGGACATCGTCTCCTTGCCGGAGGTCTGCCCGTTCACCGCCTGCAGGGCGTACTGCGTGAACAGCTGGGAGAGCTGGTCGCTCTGCTTGTTCCCGAGGAGCGGCGAGGACTTCGCGAGTCCCGCCTTGAGCGCGGCCTCGGCGCCGTCGATGCCGGCGCTCGAGTACCACGCCGACTGGGCAGCGGTGCGGCCGGGGAAGGCTCGTCCCGCTTCGGCGAGCGACGTCAGGACCTTCTCGCTGGTCATCGTCTGGACGGCCTTGAACGCCTGCTCCGGGTACTTGCACTGCTTCGAGACACCGAAGCCGGAGCCGGCGGCGAAGGTCGACGGGCCGGACGTCCCCGCGGGGAGCGTCGTGACCCCGAGGTCGAACTTCACCTTGGCCTTCTGGCTGATGAGCGACCACGGACCGTCGGTGTACATCGCGACCTTGCCGGCGGCGAAGTCGTTGCCCGGCGTCGACGCGTCCGACGACGCCTGCGTCGCGTAGCCCTTCTCCACCAGTGTCGAGAGCCAGTCGAGGCCGTCCGCGAACTTCGCGTTCGACGCGTCGAGCTCGCCGTCGGACGTGATCACCCGGCCACCGTTGTAGCCGTAGACCATCGACTCGAGGTTGAGGTCGCCCACCGTCGAACCGAACATGGTGACGCCCTTCGCCTTGAGCGCGGCGCCCGCCGCCTCGAAGTCGTCGACGGTCCATCCCGGCTTCGGCTCGGCCACGCCGGCCTTCGTGAAGACGTCCTTGTTGTAGAACATCATGATGGGCCCGGTGTCGTAGGGCAGGCCGTAGAGCTTCCCGTCGACCTTCATGCCGTCGAGCGCGGTGCTGTCGAACGCGGACAGGTCGGTGCCGTCCTGCTTCGCGAGGTCGTCGAGCGGCAGCAGCGACGACGTGTAGTTCGCGGTGCGGAGCGACTGCATGCTCACGACGCACTGGGCGCCGCCCGCGCTCAACTGCGTGCTGAGCTTCGTGAAGTAGTTCTCGAACGGCGCGCCCTGGATCGTCAGGGTGATGTCGTCCTCGCTCTTCACGGTGTCGGCGACCTTCTGCCAGGCGGCTTTGTCCTCCTTCCCGGCGATCCACATGGACCAGGTCAGGGCGTCCTTCGACTGGCTTCCACCGGCACTGCTGCCGGAGGAACAGCCGGTGAGCACGAGGGCCGCGGCAGCTGCTGCCGCGAGCCCGGTGATGATGCGTCGTCGTTGCATCGGAGTCTCCACTTCGTCGTGGTGATGGGGTGTGTGGGGTGGATTGCTGGCTTGCTGGATCAGGCGACGCGGACCGCGTCGGGGACCGTCTCCGCGTCGACGACGGCCCAGGCCGGGCCGTCCGGGAACGCGTAGGCGTCGAGGGAGTCGGCGAGCATCTCGGTGCCGGCTCCCGGAGCGGTCGGCGGCCAGTAGCGGCCGCCGTGGACGTCCACCGGGGTCACGAAGTGCTCGTGCAGGTGGTCGACGAACTCGATGCACCGGGTGTCGAGGTCGCCGGTCAGCGCGACGGCGTCGAACATCGACAGGTGCTGCACCGCTTCGCACAGGCCGACCCCGCCGGCGTGCGGGCACACCCGGACGCCGTGCTTCGCGGCGAGCAGCAGGATCGCGAGGTTCTCGTTGACCCCCGCGACCCGGGTGGCGTCGATCTGCAGCACCGACATCGACCGGGCCTGGATGAGCTGCTTCGCGATCACCCGGTTGGCCATGTGCTCGCCGGTCGCGACCGGGATCGGGGCGATGCGCCGGGCGATCTCGGCGTGCCCGAGGACGTCGTCGGGGCTCGTGGGTTCCTCGACCCAGGCGAGGTCGAACGGGCTCAGCCGTTCGATCCAGCGGACGGCCTCGTCGACGTCCCACCGCTGGTTGGCGTCGACCGCGATCCGGATGTCGGGGCCGACCGTGGCGCGGGCGATGCCCATCCGTCGGACGTCTTCGTCGACGTCGCCGCCGACCTTGAGCTTGATCTGCTCGAAGCCCTCGTCGACGGCCTCGCGGCAGAGCCGGGCGAGCTTCTCGTCGTCGTAGCCGAGCCAGCCCGGGGTGGTCGTGTACGCCTGGTAGCCCTGCGCTTCGAGCCGGGCCCGACGGGTCGCACGGTGCGGTTCGGCGGCCCGGAACAGCTCGAGCGCCTCGTCCGCGGTGATCGCGTCGGTGAGGTACCGGAAGTCCACCAGGTCGACGAGCTCCTCGGGACTCAGGTCCGCCAGCAGCGCCCACAGCGGCTGTCCCGCGCGCTTGGCTCGGAGGTCCCAGAGCGCGTTCACCACGGCGCCGATCGCCATGTGCATGACGCCCTTCTCCGGGCCGAGCCAGCGCAGCTGCGAGTCGTGGACCATCGCGCGCCAGGTGCCGCCCATGTCGGCGAGGACCGCTTCGGCGTCGGCGCCGACGACGTGCCCGCGCAGGGCGGCGATCGCGGCTTCCTGCACCTCGTTGCCGCGGCCGATCGTGAACACGAAGCCCGTGCCGACGTGTCCGTCCAGGGCGTCGGTCGTGATCTCGACGTACGCGGCGGAGTAGTCGGGCGCGGGGTTCATGGCGTCGGATCCGTCGTGCTCCCGAGAGGTCGGGAAGCGGATGTCGCGCACGTGCAGACCGGTGATGCGGCTCATTCGTGTCTCCTGCCGTCCGGTCTCCGTCGACCGAACGAGGCAATCAAAACATCGGATGTCTCGCGCGTCAAGAGAACTCTTCGTCACGTTCAGGTCTCGAACGGGGCCGAGTCGTCGGATGGCTGCACAGATTGCGACCGGGCCACCGCTCGAGGCGAGTCTCGGGGTCAGCGACAGTTCTCGCGCTCCGCGGCCCGTGAGGTGTCGCTCAGCGCGAGACTCGGGGCGCCGCCACGCGTCTCAGGCGGAGGCGAGCCGGCCCATCTCGGCCACCACGCCGCGGAGGCGGTCCGCCAGCTCATCGCGCGAGCCGTCGGCGAAGCGATGTGCCGACTCGATGAGCGCCGCCATGACGAGTGTCACCGCGGTCCGTGCGGAGTCGACGTCGGTGCGCTCGGCGGCGACCGTGAACACGGCGAGCCGGGCACGCGCCATCCACTGCAGCATCGCGGGCACCATCTCCGGTCGCGCCTGCACGAGTTCCTTCATGCGGCGGCGGTCCGCGGGCAGTGTCACCGTCCGGGCGACGAGGTCGCAGAGGTCCGACACGAGCGGGCCCTCGGCGGTCAGGAACGCCTGCCGTGCCGCCTCGGGCACCGAGCTCTCGGGGAGTCCGAGTGCTGCGTCGCCCTTCGACGGGAAGTAGTTGAAGAAGGTGCGGGGCGAGACGCCGGCGCCGGCGCAGATCTCCTCGACCGTGACGCCGGCCAGGCCCCGGTCGGAGACCAGCGCCAGCGCGGCCTGGTGGATCGCGTGCCGGGTCTGCTGCTTCTTGCGTTCCCGCAGGCCGCTGTCGCCTGCCGGGTGCGATTCGATCGTGCTCACTGCTGCTCCTGGTGCGGGTCGGGGCCTCCCGTCTGGTGACGAGAGGCCCCGGTGGCCGGTCCTACGCGCGGTCCCGCTGCACGGGGATCGATCCGGTGACGGGTGCCGTGGGCGACCCCATCGTGTCGGCCGCCTTGACGGCCTGCACCTCGAGGTCGTCGGCGGTGCCGGCCTGGTCGGCCTGCTCCTGCAGGGCCGAGCTCTTGCGGAGCGGCGGCGCCTTGAAGAACCAGCTGAGGATGAACGCCAGCAGGATCACGGCGAAGCCGACCCAGTAGACGGTCACGGCCGACGCGTTGAAGCCGGTCATGAACGGCTTGGTCAGTGCCGGGGTCGCACCGTTGAGGTAGGACGTGTCGCTCGTCTCGCTGCTCGAGCTGCTGCCGTCGCCGGCCCCCTTGTCGATCTGCTTCGACAGTTCGGGGGCGAGCTCACCGACCCAGTACGAGCGCTGTGAGGCGTCCGACCAGTCGACCACGAGCTTGCCGTCCTGCACGCTGGCGTGCGCCTTGTCGGCTGCGGCGGTGAGGGCCTGCTGCTGCACGGCCTCCGGCGCACCGGCCGTCGCCGTGGTGACCTGCGCCGTGGCCTGGTCGAGGCCGGACTGCACCTGCGACTTGACCGGGGTGACGATCGGGTTCCAGATCTGCTCCATGACCCCCGCGTTCGCCTTCGCCGTGGCCACGGTCGGGTTCAGGGCGGCGTCGAGCGCACCGGACAGGTTCTCCTGGTCCGCGGTGGCGTGCAGGATGTTCGCCGGCATGATCGAGAACAGGACGCTGAGCAGCACCGCCGTACCGAGCGTTCCACCGATCTGGCGGAAGAACGTGGCGGACGACGTCGCCACACCCATGTCCCGCGGCTGCACGGAGTTCTGCGAGGCGAGGGTGATGCTCTGCATGAGCTGCCCGAGGCCGAGGCCGATCAGGAACATGCCGATCATCAGGAACCAGAGCGGCTTGTCGATCGTCATGAACGTCAGGACGACGTAGCCGACCGAGACCAGGGCCGTGCCGATCACCGGGAAGATCCGGTAGCGACCGGTGCGGGCCACGATCTGCCCCGACGCGATCGAGGCGATCATCAGACCACCGATCATCGGCAGGGTCGCGAAGCCGGACTCCGTCGGGGTCAGCCCCGTGACGATCTGCAGGTACAGCGGGATGGTCAGCATGGCGCCGAACATCGCGAAGCCGACCAGGAACCCGAGGATCGTGGCCATCGAGAAGGTGCCCGAACGGAAGAGCTTGAGCGGGATGATCGCGTCGTCCTTCATCAGGGTCTCGATCACCAGGAAGGCGACGAGTCCGAGCGCGCCGATCACGTAGCAGGCGATGGCGCCGGCCGATCCCCAACCCCAGGTGCGGCCCTGCTCGGCCACGAGCAGGAGCGGGACGAGCGTCGCGATGACCGAGGTGGCACCCCACCAGTCGATGCGCGGCTTCGCCTTGGCGTCACCGAACTTCGGCAGGTGCAGGAAGGCGATGACCATCAGGAGCGCCGCGACGCCGATCGGCACGTTGATCAGGAAGACCCAGCGCCATCCGGTGACACCGAGGATCGTGCTCGCGCCGGCGAACAGGCCACCGATGAGCGGGCCGATGACGGACGAGATGCCGAAGACGGCCAGGAAGTAGCCCTGGTACTTGGCACGCTCACGCGGGGCGAGGATGTCACCCATGATCGCGAGCGGCAGCGACATCAGCGCACCGGCACCGAGGCCCTGGAAGGCACGGAACGCGGCGAGCATGATCATCGAGGTCGACATCGTCGAGAGCAGCGAGCCGAGGATGAAGACCGCGATGCCGAAGATGTAGAGCGGCCGGCGGCCGAAGACGTCGGAGAGCTTGCCGTAGATCGGCGTCGTGATGGTCGACGCGATCAGGTACGCGGTCGTGACCCACGCCTGCTGGTCGAGACCGTGCAGGTCGTCGCCGATGGTGCGGATCGCGGTGCCGACGATCGTCTGGTCGAGCGACGACAGGAACATGCCGGCCATGAGGCCGTAGATGACGAGCAGGATCTGACGGTGCGACATGATCGGCTTGCCCGGCGTGCTGGCCGGGGAGTCGTGTCGTCCGCGCGACACCTCGACGGGTGCGGTGGCAGTAGACATGGGGGTCCTTCAGGGGTGCGTGGTGGTCGTCGTGCGGGCAAGGGACGCCGGAGCGTGCGTGGCGGGCCGTCGAACGGCGGGTCAACCTTGCAGACGCTGCAACTTTACATCACGAGCACCTTTGCCGCCAGCGCAAACTTGCCGTCCGTGCACGTTCGTGAACGGCTTCTCAGGTAGCGTCGTCGGCCATGGGGAGAACTGCGTGGACGGACGTGCCGGCGATCCTGCGCGAACGGGTGGAGCAGACCCTCGGCGGAACGGCGACGACCACCGAGTCACAGGAGGCCGGGTGGTCGCCGGGGAGTGCCGACCGAGTGGCCACGGCGACGGGGCGACGGGCGTTCGTCAAGACGGTCTCGCGATCGCGGAACGCCGATGCCTTCGACCTGCACCGCCGGGAAGCCCGGGTGGTGGCGCAGCTGCCGTCGACCGTGCAAGCGCCGCCCCTGCTGGACGCCTTCGACGCCACCGTGGACGGCGACGAGTGGGTCGTCCTCGTCCTCGAGGACGTCGCCGGCAGGCACCCCGGGGAATCGCTCAACGGCTCCGACACCGCGGCGGTGCTCGATGCGCTGGACACCCTGCCGGCGGCCACCGGCGACCTCGGCACGCTCCCCCGGATCGCCGACGACCTGCGACACGAGTTCGGCGCCTGGGACCGGATGCTCGGCGACCCCACCCTTGCCGATCGGGTCGCCGAGGTCGTGCCGGCGCACGTGCTCGCCGCCGGCCCCGCGTTCGCCAGCGCCGCCGCCCGGGCAGCGACCCTCGTCGACGGCGAGCACCTCGTGCACGCCGACTGCCGTGCCGACAACCTGCTCGTCGACGACTCCGGTGTCGTCTGGGTCGTGGACTGGCCGTGGGCGAGCATCGGCGCGCACTGGCTCGACCCGCTGACCTACCTGAACGACACGCTCGTCCGCGGCGAGGACAGCGACGTCGAGCACCACCTCGCCACCCACGCGGTGTTCGCCGGTGTGCCTGCCACCACCGTCGACGCCGTGCTCGCCGGTCTCGCCGGTCTGTTCTTCGAGCACGCGCTGCCGCCGGCACCGCCGAACATGCCGACCATCCGTGACTTCCAACGGCGCGAGGGTCTGGCCGCGGCGGAGTGGTTGCTCCGCAGGTGGGACACGACACCGCACTGACGACGAACGACAGGCGTCGGGTACCCCGTCTGTCCAGCAAGCGCGGCACCACGGAGCGTACGGTCCCCCGCATGACTGATGAGCACCGCACTCCGCGTCCCGAAGACGACGCCGCGCGCCTCGGTCTCGTCGTCGTCGGAGAGGCAGCAGCGCTGCACTCCGGTGACGAGGCGGCACTGGACGCGAGCGAGCAGAACATCCGCGACACCATCGACGAGATGGTCGACGAGCCCCTGACCCCACGCCAGGAACAGGTGGTCGAACGACTCGCATCCGCCGGTGGGACCCTCACCGCCGGACTCAGCGGTGCGCTCGCGGCGCAGACCGGACGGAGCGTCGACGACATCCTCGAGGGCGCGGCCCGCAGCGTCGTGTGGCAGCAGCGGCTCGCCGACCAGCGCGACGCCGCCGGCGGCGAGGACCCGCGCGACGCCGACCCGCGCAACGGCGGTCAGCGTGAGGACGCCGGTGGCCAGCAGCGCGAGCGCCGGGACGAGAACGGGCGCGACGAGGACTGATCCTCGCCACGCCCGCTGCGCGCTGCCGCTGACGACTACTCGATCGGCTCCACGGCACCGGTGGACTGCTCGCGCACGACGGCCCGTGCGGCAGCCTGCCCCGTCGTCGCACTCTTGACGATGTCGCTCAGGGTGAACCCGGCGGTCGTCCCGAGCAGGGCGTCGACCTCGCTGAACTGGCTCACGATGCTCTTCGACAGGGCACCGGCGCCGTCGGAGGACACCACGGTCAGCTTGTCGATGTTGCCCATCGGCGCGGCGAGCTCGCGGGCGATGCTCGGCAGGGTCTCGATGGCCTTGACGCGCAGGACGGCTTCGGAGTGCTGCGCGAGTGCGTCGGCCTGGGCCTTCGTGGCGTCCGCCTCGGCCTGACCCTTGGCGCGGATCGCGTCGGCCGCTGCCTCACCTTCGGCACGGGAGGCATCGGCGGCCAGCTTGCGCGCCTCGGACTCGGCCTTCGCCTCGGCTGCGATCGCCTCGGCGGAGATGCGACGGGCCTCGGCCTGGGCGCGGGCCGTCTCGACCTGGGCTCCGGCAGCCGCTTCGGCCTCGACACGGGTCTTGCGCGCCTGCGCCTCGGCGACGGCGGAGACCTCGGACTCGAGCTCGGCACGGCGTAGCTCGGCACGCTTCTGCGCGGTGATCTGCTCCTGCTCGACGACGCCCTGCGCCGCACGGGCCTGGGCGAGCGGACCGGCGGCTGCGGCCTCGGCCGATGCCCGGTCGGCGTCGAGCTGCAGCGCGGCACGGCGGATCGCCAGGGTGTTCTCGGCTTCGGCGATGGCCTGGTCGGCGGTGGCACGGGCCTCTCGTGCTTCGCGGTCGGCCTGCGCCTCGGCGTTCTCCGCCTCGAGCCGGACCCGGGCGCGCTCGGCACGACCGAGGTCGCTGATGTACTCGTTGCGGTCCGAGATGCCCTTGATCTCGAAGGAGTCGACGTCGAGGCCCTGGCTGTGCAGGGCTTCCTTCGCCACGTCGAGCACCGCGACGGTGAGCTGGTCGCGGTTGCGGATGATCGTGGACACGTCGGTCGCACCGATCGACGCGCGGAGTGAACCCGACAGGACCTCGCGCGCGAAGTCGTCGATCTTCTTCTCCTGCCCGAGGAACCGCTGCGCGGCCGCCCGGATCGACGCGTCGGTCTCGCCGACCTTGACGAGCGCGACCGCTTCGACGTCGATCGTCACGCCGCGGGAGTCCTGCGCGTTGACGTTGATGTCGATCGCCCGCGAGCTGAGCGAGAGCTTCGCGACCTTCTCGAAGAACGGCCGGACGAGGACGCCGGCGCCGAGCACGACCTTGATGCCGGACTCGACGGTCTCGGTGCCGTCGTCGTTCTTGACCTTGCGTGAGCGCTTGCCGGTGATGATGAGCGCTTCGTCGGCGCCGGCGTTGCGGTACACGACCTTCGCGTAGATCAGCGCGATCACGGCGAGGACGATGATCCCCACGATGATCAGCGGGATGGCTCCGAGCGCGAACAGGACTTCCATGACTCCCCCTCCGGTCCAGGCGCCAGCCTGGATTCCGCATCTGTTGTTCCGTCGGCTCCCATCCTAGGAGACCGCGCGGACGGACAGGAGGCGCGGCAGGATCACCTGCAGCGCGCCTCCTGTCGATGGTCGCGTCAGCGCCTACGCGCCCGCACGCCACCAGTCGTCGAACGGCGTCGCCGGCACCTGGCGCTTGTGCTCGGTCGCGCGGTACCGCGCCTCGATCGCCTCGGCGACCTCGAGCGGCACGTCGTGCCCCTGCAGGTAGGCGTCGATCTCGGCGTAGGACAGCCCGAGGTTCGCTTCGTCGGTCTGGCCGGGCGTCTCGTCGAGCAGGTCTGCAGTGGGGGCCTTCTCGTACAGGCGGGCGGGCGCCCCGAGGTGCTCGAGCAGCTGCCGCCCCTGGCTCTTCGACAGGCCGGTGAGCGGCGTCAGGTCGACGCCGCCGTCGCCGTACTTCGTGAAGAAGCCGGTGACCGCCTCGGCCGCGTGGTCGGTCCCGACGACGAGCAGCCCGCGCTGGCCGGCGACGGCGTACTGGGCGACCATGCGCATCCGGGCCTTGACGTTGCCCTTCACGAAGTCGCTCAGCTCGGCGCCGGAAGCAGCGGTGTCCTGCATGACACCGTCGACGCCGTGCTCGATGTTGACGGTGATGCCCGGGTCGGCTGCGATGAACTGCAGGGCGAGCTGGGCGTCGTCCTCGTCGGCCTGCACGCGGTAGGGCATGCGGACGGTCGTGAACTCGGCGGGGTGCCCCTCGGCGCGGAGGGACTCGACCGCGAGCTGGGTCAGGCGCCCGGCGAGCGTGGAGTCCTGGCCGCCACTGATCGCGAGCAGGAAGCCCTTCGCGCCGGTCGTGAGCAGGTAGTCACGGAGGAACCCGACACGGCGGGCGATCTCCTGCTCCGGCTCGATGGTCGGCTGGACGTTGAGGTCCGCGGCGATGGCGGCTTGGAGTTCACGCACCACCCCAGTATCCCGCTGCACCCGCCGGTGTGCACGGGGTTCAGCGGGCGGGTTCTGCGTGCAGCGGCCGGATCGTGTTGTCGTGGTCGACTCCGATGGCGCAGGTGCAGACGACGCCGAGCGTCTCGGCGCTCTGCGTCAGCCGGAACCGCTCGACGTGCGGCGGGCCGACTCGACGGTCGAGCGGGTGGGTGTCGTGATCGTGCACGGTGGTCCTCACTGACTCGTGGCGGTGCGGATGTCCGGTGCGGCGGCGGCCCGAACCGCCACCGCACCGGAGGGCCCGAGGCGACCCGAACGCCGCGGCCCCGTGGAGACGCACGCCGGTACCCGCCGGCGCGCGTCGGAGTTCATGGACGCCGGCGGCGTCGCGCTCGGAGCGCAGTGCGAGTCATGGGTCCCTTTCCCGGGCGGAAGTCCGCCGCTGCTGATCCATCCCCCGGCGGTCCGACGGGAGATCCGAACGATCCGCTGCCGGACCGAGGACGACGGGTGGTGAGGCCGTCTTCCTGTGCAAGCTACCAGCGGCACGACCCGAGGCCATACCCCCGTTCCGGGGTCGAAGTCGGATCGAGTCTTCGTTGACAGTTAGATATCAAACAGTTAGAGTTCTGATCATGCAGGCACCGGACCTCACCACTCCGCTCGAACTCATGCGGTGGATCGGATGGGCACAGCGCAAGGCGGCCGACGAGTGGGTCCGTGATCGGGACCTCACCCGCGAGCAGAGCTTCGTGCTCGGGTACCTGCAGCAGAACCCAGGAGCGATCCAACGCGACATCGCCGAGATCACCCGGACCAGCGCGGCCAGCGTCTCGAGTCTCCTGCAGGGCCTCGAGCGGCGCGGCCTCGTCGAACGACGCCCCGACGCCACGAACGGACGGACGAAGACCGTGCACGCCACCCCGGCGGGCATCGACCTCATCGCCGGCTTCACCGACGCGATGGTCGCCCTCGACGACACCCTGCTCGCACCACTCGACACGGACGAACGCGCCACCCTGCGGCGCCTGCTGCAGAAGGTGACCGCGGAACTCGCACCGCCGACGCGGTAGCACCGCCCCGGCACCGACGTCACCGGCGCGCTCGACGCGCCCCGGGCCTCCCCCGCCCCCCCCCCCGCACGCGACGGCATCCCGTCGCGCCCTCAGCCCTGCCCACGAGGAGGCAGTCATGACCACCACCACCCCCGAGAACACCGCCGCGGCCACCAACCGCTGGTACCTCTCCGCCGCCCCGATCGCCCGGGCCCTCGTGCACCTGTGTGTGCCGATGGCCGCTGCGATGGTCGTCAGCGCCCTGTACAACGTCATTAACGCCGGCTTCATCGGCTCGCAGCACGACACCTCGCTGCTCGCCGCGATCACCTTCGGCACCCCGCTGCTCGGCATCGTGATGGCCGTCGGCGGTGTGTTCGGCGGCGGTGGCAGCGCTCTGATGTCCCGCCTGCTCGGCGCCTCGGAGCACGACCCCGCCAAAGCGCGGGACATCAAGCACGTCGCCTCGTTCGCGCTGTGGGGAGCCGTCGTCACCGGCGCCGTCCTCGCCGTCGTCGGGCTCGTGTTCCTGCGCCCCCTCGTCGCCGTGCTCGGTGCCGACGCAGCAGCAGTCCCCGCCACGAGCGAGTACGTCGCCGTGATGCTCGCGTTCGTCCCGGTGCTCGCCTCGTCGTTCGCCCTCGAGCAGATCGTCCGCTCCGAGGGTGCCGCACGCCAGGCGATGATCGGCCTGGTCCTGTCGACGATCGGGAACCTGGTGTTCGACGTGCTCTTCATCCTCGTGCTGCACTGGGGGGTCGGCGGTGCAGCACTGGCCGTCGGACTCGCGAACGTCGTGTCGATCGCCTACTGGGTGACCTGGCTGCAGCGGAACAGCGAGAACGTCAGCTTCGCGCCGAAGTGGTTCACGCTCCGTGCCGACATCCTGAAGCCCGTCTTCGGCATCGGCGTCGGCGAACTGCTGCAGTCCGCCTTCCTGATCGTCACGACGCTCGTGCTCAACAACCTCGCTGCCGCATACGGCGACGACCCGCTCGCCGCCATGGGCGTCGCGGTCCGCATCGCGCAGGTGCCGGAGTTCCTGGTGATGGGCGTCACGATCGGCGTGCTGCCGCTGCTCGCCTACGCGTTCGGCAAGGGCGACGCCGCACGCCTCCGGGCCGCCCTGCGCGGAGCCGCCTTCACGGTCGGCGCGATCGTCCTCGTGTTCTCCGGCGCGGTCTTCACCTTCCGCGAGCAGGTGTTCACGATCTTCTCCGGCGACCACTCGGTCCTCGCGATCGGCCTGACGATCCTGACGGCGCAGCTCGTCGCCGCCATCGTGAACGGGTTCACGGGATTGCTCACCTCGCTGTTCCAGGCGACCGGCATGGTGCTGCCCGCGATGGTGCTGTCGCTGGCGCAGGGCGTGCTGTTCATCCCGATCGTCATCGTCGGCAACCTGTGGTTCGGACTCGCCGGGATCATCTGGGCGCTGACCGTCACCGAGGTCATCGTGTTCGTCGCTGCGGTGGTGCTGTGGCTGGCCTCGCGCGGGAAGATCGCGCGCGGCCTGGCCGCCGGCAGCGAGGAGCGGGCGGACGCCGCGCTCGAGGAGGCGCCCGCCGCGTGACGCGGTGCTCTTGGCACGCGCTCGTGCGCATGGTGAGCAGAAGAGGTCGGGTCCCGTTCCAGGACCCGACCTCTTCTGCTCACGAAGCGGGGGTGAACGCGGCCGGCGTCGGACGGGAGGCCCGTGGCGGCCGGGTGACGGGCCTCCCGTCCGGTGCGTGGCCGGGTTGCAGGCGCGGCGCATGGTGCGCAGGAAAGGTCGAGTGGCGCTCGGCCACCTGACCGTTCCTGCTCACGAAGTGCGCGGAGGGCGCTCGGTGCGGCGCGCTACGCGCGGCCTCGGCCGCCGCCGCCGCGGCGCAGGAGGAGCACGACGACGGCCCCGGCGGCGAGCACCGTGCCGGCGCCGAGCGCGACCCAGACACCCGGGGCGATGCCGGGCGCCGAGTCGGGCGCGCCATCGGATGCCCCGGTGGCCGTCGCGGTCGACGTCGGAGTGGGGGCGACGGGGTCCGACGTCGGCACCGTCGTCGCCGGAGTCGTCGCGGACGGTGTCGTGACCGCGGCGCGGTACTCGAACCCGTACGTGCCGTCGATCGGGTGCCCGTCCGGCGACACGTACCGCCAGAGCACCGTGTACGCGCCGTTCTCGAGGTCGACGGCCTTGCCCATCGTCATGCCGGAGACGGTCACCTCGCCCGCCGACACATCGGTGCCGTCGGCGTCGGTGACCTGGATCCGCAGTCCCGCGTCGAGACCCGCGAGCGGAGCCTCGCTGAACGTCAGGTCGACCCGGTCGAGCGGCTCGGTGACGACCGCGCCGTCAGCGGGCGAGCTGCCGGTGAGGGCCGAGTGCGCCGAGGCCGGTTGGACCCCGATGAGCGCCAGGAGCCCTCCGACGACGATCGCGAGGGAAGCTGCCGTCGTTCGTCCTGTCCGCATGCACAGACTCTACAAGCCGTAGAGCAGCGGAGCGGAACGGATCAGATCTGCTCGCCGAGGAAGTCGGCGTAGGACGGCTCGCGCCGGGCGTCGCCCGTGCTGGTGGACGCGTGGCCCGTTCCTTCGAGGCGCTCGGCCACGAGGGCTTCGAGGTCCTCCGGCGACCGGAGACCGTGACGGTGCCAGTCGTGCTGCATTCTGGCGGCCATGATGACCAGCCCTTCGTCGAGATGATGCGCATCTCGGATTCGTCCGGATCGACCCGCTGTGCCAGACCCCACAAGCGTGTGGGGAGCATCGTGACGACGGGTCCCTGATGACCGATCCAGTTCCTCCACGGTAGGGGTTCCGTCCGATGTCGTCGAGTCCGATGCGCTTCTCGGCCGACCGCACGCCGCCGGCCGGTCGGCCGTACCGTCGACGCATGGAGATCCTCTTCGTTCACGGCGCCCTCGTCCGCGACGGTGCCTGGTGGTGGCAGCCCACCGCTGAGCTGTTCCACGGCAGCACCGGCATCCGCAGTCGGGCGGTCGCGCTGCCGTCCTGCGGCGAGGGCCCGGCGGGTCACCCCGACGGTGGGCTCGCCGAGGACGCAGCCGCCCTGCGCGCCGCCCTCGACGACAGCGACGGGGCGATCGTCGTCGGACACTCCTACGGCGGCACCGTCATCGCCGAGGCCGGTCAGCACGACGCCGTCGCACACCTGCTGTACGTGTCCTCGTACCTGCCCGACGTCGGCTCTGCACAGGCCGGCATCATGGCCGACGAGCCCGACCCCGTGTCGATCGGCCCGGCCGGTGACGGTGTCCTCGCCGTCGCCGGGTACGACGCTGCGTCCTTCGGTGCGCGCTTCCTGCAGGACGCCGACGGGAACACGCAGCGAGCGGCATGGGGGCGGGTGACCGCCCAGTCGGCGGGGGCGTTCGTGACGCCGACGACGGCAGCAGGGTGGCAGGACGTCGACTCGACCTCCCTCGTCTGCACCGAGGACCGCAGCACCACCGTGGGGCTGAAGCGCGCGCACGCGGCGCGGGCGACGCGCAGCGTCGACGTGCCGACCGGGCACCACCCGTTCATCACCCGGCCCGACCTGGTCGTCGAGCAGCTGGAGCTGCTGCTCGGAGGTGCCACGGCCTGAGTCGGCGGCAGGACGACGGACGGGAGGCGCGATGCCAGCTGGCACCGCGCCTCCCGTCAGGCTCTTTGCGCGTCTACGGCGCGTGACCGGCCGCGTGGTACCGGTCCCGTGGCGCCGCTCTTCAGTCGGTGCCGGAGTCGAAGGCTGCGCCCTCGGACGCGAGGTCCGTCCGGCGTCCGAGCGCGTCCTCGGCATCCGAGGCGATGACGGCGCCACCGAGGATCTCCTCGGATTCGCCCGCCTCGAGCTCGCCGACGAGCTCGGCCGTCGCACCGCCGATGAGACCGGCGGCCGCGTACTGCTCGAGCCTCGACCGGGAGTCCGCGATGTCGAGGTTGCGCATCGTCAGCTGACCGATGCGGTCGTCCGGACCGAAGGCGGCGTCGCCGACCCGCTCCATCGAGAGCTTGTCGGGGTGGTACGACAGCGCCGGACCCGTGGTGTCGAGGATCGTGTAGTCGTCGCCGCGACGCAGGCGCAGCGTGACCTCGCCGGTGACGGCCGACGCGACCCAGCGCTGCAGGGACTCGCGGAGCATGAGCGACTGCGGGTCGAGCCAGCGGCCCTCGTACATCAGGCGCCCGAGTCGGCGGCCCTCGTTGTGGTACGACGCCACGGTGTCCTCGTTGTGGATCGCGTTGAGCAGCCGCTCGTAGGCGATGTGCAGCAGGGCCATGCCCGGTGCCTCGTAGATGCCGCGGCTCTTCGCCTCGATGATGCGGTTCTCGATCTGGTCGGACGCGCCGAGGCCGTGACGACCGCCGGTCGCGTTCGCCTCGTAGACCAGGGCGACGGCGTCCGTGTACTCCTGGCCGTTGATCGCGACGGGGCGTCCGGCCTCGAAGCGGATGCTGACGACCTCCGTGGCGACCTCGACGTCGTCACGCCAGGCGGCGACGCCCATGATCGGCTCGACGATGTCCAGGCCGCTCGAGAGCTCTTCGAGGCTCTTCGCCTCGTGCGTGGCACCCCAGATGTTGGCGTCGGTCGAGTACGCCTTCTCGGCGGAGTCGCGGTACGGGAAGCCGCGGGCGACGAGCCACTCGCTCATCTCCTTGCGGCCGCCGAGCTCCTCGACGAACTCGGAGTCGAGCCACGGCTTGTAGACGCGCAGACGCGGGTTGGCCATCAGGCCGTAGCGGTAGAACCGCTCGATGTCGTTGCCCTTGTAGGTGGAGCCGTCGCCCCAGATGTCGACGCCGTCCTCCTTCATCGCGCGGACGAGCATCGTGCCCGTCACCGCTCGACCGAGGGGCGTCGTGTTGAAGTACGTCTTGCCGCCGGAACGGATGTGGAACGCGCCGGTCTGCAGGGCGACGAGGCCCTCTTCCACCAGGGCGCTCTTCGCGTCGACCAGGCGGGCGATCTCGGCGCCGTACTCGTGGGCGCGGCTCGGGACGGCGTCGATGTCCGGCTCGTCGTACTGACCGATGTCGGCCGTGTACGTGCAGGGGATCGCCCCCTTCTCGCGCATCCAGGCAACGGCGCAGGAGGTGTCGAGACCCCCTGAGAACGCGATGCCGACTCGTTCGCCGACGGGGAGACTGCTCAGGACCTTGGACACGGGGTCAATCGTACGGGGAGTCCAGCCGGTACAACGACCGGCAAAGTGCCCGTGGAAGGCGCTGCAGGAACTCGAACCCCGTCGACCTGCTGGTGCCCCTGGAGGGCGCGGCAGGGACTCGAACCCCGTCGACCTGCTGGTGCCCCTGGAGGGCGCGGCAGGGACTCGAACCCCGTCGACCTGCTGGTGCCCCTGGAGGGACTCGAACCCCCAACCGTTTCCTTAGGACGGAACTGCTCTTCCATTGAGCTACAGAGGCTGGCCCGTCCACTCTAGCGGCGGAACGGCTCCAGGAAGGTCGTGAGCTCGTCGACGTACAGCGCCGGTTGCTCGAACGGCGCGAAGTGCCCACCGCGCGGCATCATCCGGTACGACACCAGGTTCGTCGTCCGCTCGAGCCACGCCCGCGGCGGCTCCACCAGGTCGCCGGGGAACAGCGAGAAGCCGGACGGCACCTCGACCCGCCGGGCCGACTGCTCCGGCGGGATCGCGGCGTTCGCGTGGTACATCCGCATCGCGGAACCGATCGTGCCGGTGGCCCAGTACTCGGTCAGGAGCGCGAGCACCTCGTCCTGCGTGTAGACGGACCAGAGGTCGCCGTCGCAGTCGCTCCACGACCGCAGCTTCTCCACGATCCACGCGGCGAGCCCGGCGGGTGAGTCGTTCAGGCCGACCGCGGCGGTCTGCGGCTTGGTGCGGTGCATCATCGCGTAGGCACCCTCGGCGTCGCGCCACCGGGCGGTCGCCGCGACGAACCCGCGTTCCTCCGGCGCCAACGTGTCGAGGTCGATGCCGGGCCAGGCGAGCCCGCCGTCGATGCGGTGCACGGCGACGACCCGGTCGGCGTGGTCGAGCGCGAGGTACCGGGCGACGTGCGTGCCGATGTCCCCGCCGGCAACCGCGAAGCGTTCGTAACCCAACTCCGTCATCAGTTGGGCCCACATGCCGGCGACCGCGCGGGCGTCGATCGGCTGCGGCGGGGCTTCGGAGAACCCGTACCCGGGCATGTCCGGCACGATCACGTCGAACCCGGCCTCGACGAGCATCGGCAGGACCTTGCGGTACCGCCACCCGGAGTCCGGCCAGCCGTGGGCGAGCAGGAGCGGCAGCGCATCCTCGGCGTCGGCCCGGGCGTGCAGCACGTGGATCCCGGTGCCGTCGATCGTCAGCCGTCGGCTCGGCAGTGCGGCGAGCTGTGCTCGGTGCGCGTCGAAGTCGAAGCCGTCGGCCCAGTACTCGATGAGGGACCGGAGCTCGTCGACGTCCGCGCCGAGGGACCAGCCAGTGCCGGCGGGTGCGTCCGGCCAGCGCGTGGCCCGCAGTCGCGCGCGGAGGTCCTCGATGGTCGCGTCGTCGATCTGCGGTGTCTCACCCATGTCCGCGACGCTACTCAGCGGGACCGACACGTGGACGGCTGGCACTGACGCCCGACCCCGCGTCAGCAGCAGTCGCAGGCGTCGGCTGCACGCTCGCCGGTCAGGGCAGCGACCGGCTGCTTGCACGCGTCGCCGCGCCAGGCCTCGAGCCCCTCGCGCACCGCGAACACGACGACGACCAAGCCGGCCACCGGATCAGCCCACGACCACCCGAACAGCGTGTTCAGGAGCAGACCGATCAACACCGCGGCGGACAGGTAGCTGCACACCAGGGTCTGCTTCGAGTCCGCGATCGCCGACGCCGAACCGAGCTCCTTGCCGGTCCGCCGTTCGACCAGGCTGAGGAACGGCATCACGGCCAGGCTGACCGCCGCCAGCACGATCCCGACGGTGCTGTGCTCCGGCTCGCGCACCCCGGTCAGGGTCAGCACCGCATCGCCGCTGACGTACAGCGCCAACCCGAAGAAGGAGACCGCGATGACCTTGAGCGCGACGCGTTCCCGCGCTTCGGGGTCCGGCCCCGCGAACTGCCACGCGACCGCCGCGGCGGACAGGACCTCGACGACGGAGTCGAGTCCGAAGCCGATGAGCGCTGTCGACGATGCCACCGAACCGGCTGCGATCGCGATGACCGCCTCGATGACGTTGTAGGTGATCGTCGCGGCGACGATCCAGCGGATCCGTCGCTGCAGCACCCGTCGGCGATCGGGCACGACCGCAGCCGTCACCCCGGTCATGCGCCGGGCCCGCAGCAGAGCGGGACGTCGCAGTCCTCGTCGGTGCACGCTTCGCCGTCGTCGACGGCGAGCACGACCTCGAGGAGCGAGCGGATCGCGGCCCCGAGGTGCGGGTCGGCGATCTCGTACCGGGTGGACCGCCCCTCGGGCACGGCGACGACGATCCCGCATCCGCGCAGGCAGGCGAGGTGGTTCGAGACGTTCGAGCGGGTGAGCCCCAGGTCGGTCGCGAGCCGGCCCGGGTGGACCGGCGCCTCGAGCATCTCGAGCAGGATCAGGGATCGTGTCCGGTCCGCCATCGCCCGGCCGAGCCGGTGCATGACGTCGAGCCGCGGTGCAGTGGTCAGCATGCGCTGACCATACAGCGTCCGCTGACGTGTTGCGAGCGGACGGCGGACAGGAGGCCCGTGGCGGCCCCGCCACCCCTCCCTCGCAAGCTCGGTCGGCGCGGCCCGCGTGACGCTTCGCGCCACCGCTGAGCGTGCCGCGCCCGTCCGCTACGCGGCGACCAGGTACTCGTCCCACTCCGCCTGCGGACGCTCGATTCCGCGCACGACCCACGACGACCCGTGTGGGATCTTCGGACGGAAGCGCAGCCGCCACCCCATCTCCTGCGGGGTGCGGTCACCCTTCTCGTTGTTGCAGGCCAGGCAGCAGGCCACGAGGTTCTCCCACGAGTCCTGCCCACCGCGCGACTTCGGCTGCACGTGGTCGATGGTCGTCGCGTGCCGGTCGCAGTACGCGCACCGGTTGGCGTCACGGCGCAGGACTCCGCGGCGCGACACCGGCACGAGTCTCGAGTGCGGGATGCGCACGTACCGGGTGAGGATGATGACGGACGGCCGATCGAAGCTCGAGGTCGACCCGGTCACCGGGTGTTCGAGGTCGGCCGCGACGACGGAGGCCTTCTGGTTCATGACCAGCACGAGGGCTCGTCGGAACGAGATCACCGCGAGGGGCTCGTAACCGGCGTTGAGGACGAGAGTGCGCATTGGTTCCCTTCCGACGTGCCTGGACGGCTTCCAGGCGCTGCGGGTGCGTCGGACCGGGGTCCTTCGCAGGTGACCGTCGCTCGCGCACACGTCCCCTGAACCACGAAGAGCACCACCCGGATGGGCAGTGCTCTGGTCATGCAGGGGCGTGCTCGTGCACGCAGGCGGTGGTCGACCGTATGTCGATGCGCGCGCGCCGACCCATGGTGCGGGTCGTGCGGAACAACGACATGGGGTCTCCCTGCTCGGGGCCTTGCGGACCGGTGCAGCGTCAGGCTACGTCAGAAACCGGCCCGGCACGAGGGTGTGCGGGCCGGTTTCGGCGATGTTCACGGGTTCGATGCCCCGCGGTCGGGTCTGGTGCCTCAGATGCCGAAGCGGACGATGTGGTAGTCGCTGGTCCAGATCGGACGGATCGACACGGAGCCACCGGGCTTCGGGGCATCCATGATCATGCCGTTCCCCATGTAGAAGCCGTCGTGCGCCTCGTTGTTGAAGATGACGACGTCGCCGGGCTGCGCCTCGGACTCGGGGATCGTGGTGCCGGCCTGGTCTTGCAGCGGCACGGAGTGCGCGAGGTTGATGCCGTACTGGGCGTAGACGAACATGACGTAGCCCGAGCAGTCGAAGCCGGACGGGTCGGCGCCGCCGAAGACGTACGGGGTGCCGATGTACTGCTTGGCGGTGGCGACCACGGCCGGCAGTGAGAACGGGGTGTCCGCGGCGCTGGAGCTCGCCACGTAGTCGGCGGCGGACGGGCCGGTGTACGAGGCGTACTGCTCGGCGGTCTGGGCACGCGCCGCCTGCGTGGCCGATGCCGCCTGCTCGGCCTGCTCAGCGGCTGCCTCGGTCGCTTCGGCCTGGTCGGCTGCAGCCTGCTCGGCCGCTGCGCGTGCGTCGAGCGTCGCGGTCGACGTGGCTCCGTAGCCGTCGCGGCTCGTGCCGGCCAGTGCGACGGCGTCGGACACCGAGAACTCCTGGCTCTCCGTCGCACGGACCTGGCGCTGCGCGTTCGCCGCCTCGGTGCCGGTGGAGGTCTGTGCGGCGAAGGCCGGCGCGACCGCCACGGTGCCGAACATGCCGGCGGCGACCGTCAGGACGATGGGGGCGAGGAACTTGCGCTTGCGCGACGACGAGCTCGCCTTGGCAGCGGTCGCGGTGGCTGCGGCCTGTGCGGCACGACGGCCGCCGGGGAGCGGGGCGGAGCGGACCGGGACGACCTTGCGGGTCGGGCGCGCGTCGGCCTGGCGGACGGACCGTCGGGTGAGCGGTGCGTCGGTGGCGTTCTCGGTGTTCGTCGGGTTGGCGGGCGTCTGGTCGTCCGCGGCGGAACCGGTCTGCGTCAAGGGTGTGGTCTCCGGCGTCTCGTCATCACGCTGCCGTGGGTGTCCGGCGACGTGCAACCCCATCCGTTCGTCATCGTTTCCGATCGAGGCAGGAGACGGGTTCGAGACGTCCTGCCACGGGTCTCCGGCTCAGGCGCAGCGCGGGGACTCGACGAGTGTACGGGGCCGTCGTTACCTTGTCGAGATGAAACGGGCCGTTTGTAACGAAACGGTAAAGAAGCCCTGGTCAGGGCCGCGAAATCAGTCCCGCTCGATGTACACGTGCTGCGCGACCTCGACGGGGAGCTCGATGCCCGAGTCCTCGCCCTCGACGCGGACGGCGACGTAGGCCCCGGCGCGCTGCACGCTCGCCAGACGGCCGGGCATGACGCCGGCCGTGCGGAGCTGGTGCAGCAGCTCGGGCTCGAACTGCACGGGCTCGCCCAGACGACGGATCACACCGGTCGCGACGGCGTCGGTGCCCTCGGTCGCGGCGACGATGTTCTGCACACCGTCGAGGAACCCGGCGGCTGCGGGGCCGCCGATCTCGGCCAGGCCGGGGATCGGGTTGCCGTAGGGCGACTCGGTCGGGTTGCCGAGCATCTCGAGCAGGCGGACCTCGACCTGCTCGCTCATGACGTGTTCCCACCGGCAGGCCTCGTCGTGGACGAACGCCCAGTCGAGTCCGATGACGTCGGCCAGCAGGCGCTCCGCCAGACGGTGCTTGCGCATGACGTGGGTGGCTCGGGAGCGCCCTTCGTCGGTGAGCTCGAGGTGGCGGTCGCCGGAGACGACGACCAGGCCGTCGCGCTCCATGCGGGCGATGGTCTGCGAGACCGTCGGGCCGGAGTGGCCGAGCCGCTCCGAGATGCGAGCGCGCAGCGGAACGATCGCCTCCTCCTCCAAGTCGAGGATGGTGCGAAGGTACATCTCCGTGGTGTCGACGAGATCGGTCACGGTCCGCCTCTCATGTCTGGGCCCAGCGGCCACCACCCTACTTGTTCGGACCGACGAACTCCGACCGACACTTGCACGGGGCAAGAAGAGGGCCGTGGCCACAGCGCTCCAGGCCTCCCCGTCCGGCCGGTACAGGCGCACCAGCACTGGGATCGCGCTCGGTAGGATCGGTGCATGGCAGACATCGTCATCCCCGCCGAACTCCTCCCCACCGACGGCCGCTTCGGCTGCGGACCGTCCAAGATCCGCGGCGCGCAGCTCGAGTCCCTCGTGACGCGCGGGGCCACGATCCTCGGCACGTCCCACCGCCAGAAGCCCGTGAAGGACCTGGTCGGCAGCGTCCGCTCCGGGCTCGCCGACCTGTTCCAGGTCCCCGAGGGCTACGAGGTCGTCCTCGGCAACGGCGGCTCGACCGCGTTCTGGGACGCCGCCGCGTTCGGCCTCATCGAGCGCCGTGCCGAGAACCTGTCCTTCGGCGAGTTCGGGTCGAAGTTCGCCAAGGCCGCCGGTGCCCCCTGGCTCGAGGCTCCGCACGTCGTCGAGGCCCCCGGTGGATCGCTCGCCGCGCTCGAGCCCGTCGACGGCGTCGACGTCTACGCCTACCCCCACAACGAGACCTCGACCGGCGTCATGGCCCCGGTCGTCCGCGCCACCGGTGACGCCGGAGCACTGACGGTCGTCGACGCCACGAGCGCCGCCGGTGGTGCCGCGTTCGACGTGGACGCCGCCGACGTCTACTACTTCGCCCCGCAGAAGAACTTCGCCTCCGACGGCGGCCTGTGGCTCGCGCTGTTCTCCCCCGCCGCGATCGAGCGGGTCGAGCGCATCGCAGCGAGCGGTCGGTACATCCCCGAGTTCCTGTCGCTCAAGAACGCCGTCGACAACTCGCGCCTGAACCAGACGCTGAACACCCCGGCGATCTCGACGCTGCTGCTGCTCGACGACCAGGTCCGGTGGATCAACGAGTCCGGCGGTCTGGCCTGGGCGGACACCCGCACGAAGACCTCGTCGTCCACGCTGTACGACTGGGCCGAGTCGGTCGACTACGCGACGCCGTTCGTGACCGACCCCGCAGCCCGCTCGCAGGTCGTCGCCACGATCGACCTCGACGACTCGATCGACGCCAAGGCCGTCGCCGCGACCCTGCGCGCGAACGGCATCGTCGACACCGAGCCGTACCGGAAGCTCGGGCGCAACCAGCTGCGCGTCGCGACGTTCACCGCGATCGACCCGGACGACGTCGCGAAGCTCGTGCAGGCGATCGACTTCACGGTCAACGCCCTGCGCTGACCCGTCCGTCGCGCGGGCCAGCGCCGGCGACGAACACCACCAAAACGACGAAGCACCACGGGATCCCGTGGTGCTTCGTCGTTGTTCGGGTGCGTGTCAGGAGCGGTGGAAGTCCGGGTCGACCTCACCGGCATCGAGCTGGGCGCCGTCGAGGTCGGCGTCCGGGTCGACGGGCTGCACGCGCTGCGCGCGACGACGGCGAGGGGGCTGCGGGGCGTCGTCGACGTCCTCGTCAGCGGTGTCGGCGAGCGCGTCGACGTCCACACCATCGATGTCGTCGTCGTCCGGTTCGTCGAGGTCGTCCTCGTCCGCTTCGAACTCGGCGTCCTCGTCGTCCTCGTCGTCCTCCGACTCGTCGTCGGCTTCGTCGTCGTCCGAGTCGTCGTAGTCGGCGTCCTCGTCGTCGTCCGAGTCGTCATCCGACTCGTCATCGAAGTCGTCGTCCTCGTCGTCGGACTCCTCGTCCGACTCGTGGTCCTGCGCCGCCCGGTACTCGGCCAGTCGCTCGGACCACGGCACCCACTCCGGTGCGACGAGCGAGCCGTCGCCGGGCATCAGCTCGACCTCGAGCACGGTGGGGTCCTCGTCGCCGACCTTCGCGACGCTGACGGTCCAGCGCCAGCCGGGGTAGCCCGGCATGCGGTTCGCGAACAGGACGGAGACGACGCCGTCGCCCTCGTCCACGGTGCCGACGGGCGCGCCGATGCTCGATTCGGGGGTCACCTCGAGCAGCGCGGTCCGCGCCAGGTCGGTGTAGTCAACAGGTACTGCGTCGCTGTCTGTCATGGGGTCACGCCTCCAACTGGTCTGCGACGTGCCGCAGGATGGCGGCGAGTCGATCGCCGTTCTTCGGGTAGCGGCCGTGGCGGAGGTCTCCGCTGATCCGGTCGAGTTCCTTCACCAGGTCCTCGACGATCACGGCCATGTCGTCTGCGGAGCGACGGGTCATCCGGGACAACGACGGCTGCGGGTCGAGGAGCCGCACGGACAGTGCCTGCGACCCCTTCTTCCCCTGCACGACGCCGTACTCGAGCCGGGATCCCGCCTTCACGGTCACGACGCCGTCGGGCAGCGAGGACGCGTGCAGGAACACCTGGTCGCCGTCGTCTCCGGTGATGAAGCCGAAGCCCTTGTCGTCGTCGTAGAACTTGACCTTGCCGGTGGGCATGCGTGGACTCCTCGAGGTCGTGGTACGGCCGTGGTGCGTCGGATATCCTGGGTCGATGGCCAATCCGACCCGATCAACCGGGAACCCGCAGGATTCCGCAGAACCCCCGGTGACGTTCAATCGTACCGAACGCGCTCTGGCGTTCATGATCGGTGGGATCATCATCCTCGGCCTGCTCTGCTTCGTCGCGATGATCATCATGTGGCTCACCGCTCCGGCCGCCCGGGGCACGATGCCGTGGCCGGTGGTCATGGCCATACCGCTCTACGGCTTCCCGATCGCCATGGTCCTGGTCTTCGCCCTCCTCGGCATCACCTGGACGCGCCGCGCACGAGCCAACCGGACGGCTCGCTGACGTCCGCCCCGGACGCTGGCACCGGACGATGACGACCACCGCCGACCTGGCCGCCCGACTCCGGGCGTTGCCGGACGACTCCCTCGAACGACTCGTCGCTGCGCGGAGCCTGCCCCCGGCTGCCCTCGCTGAGACCGGTCCGCAACGGATCACCGACTTCTTCGACCTGGCCGAGGCGCTCCGCACCGACGACGCCGTCGACGCTGCCGTCGAGCACCTGCCCCGCGCCACGATCCTGGCGCTCCGCGACGGCGGGGACGCCGACCGCCTCGGTCCGGCGATCACGCTCGGCCTGGCCGACGAGGACGGCGCCGTCGACGACGCGGTCGCCGCACGCGTGGCCGCCCACCCCGACCTCGTGGCACTGCGATCGACGGGAGGCCCGGATCGCCCCGACCGCGCCGCCCACGCCGACGACGTGGCCGGCCAGGACCGCGCGCGAACCACCGGCGCCGAGCAGGCGTTCTCGAGCATGACCGTGCTCGCCGAGCTGCTGCGTGCGGTGGACGCCGGCACCGTCCGAGAACTCGTCAAGGGCGGCATCGGCACCCCGCTCGCGAAGACCCTGGCCGAGCGCATCGGCACCGACGCCGACGTCGTGCCCGGCCGCCTCGCACTGCTCGCCCGGGTCGGGTTCGCCGACCCGGGCTCCGGCCGGTGGACGGTCACCGACGCCGGACAGGACTGGCTCGTCGCCGACTGGCCGGACCGCTGGGCGACGCTCGTGTCGGCCTGGGCGGACACCCTCGGCCCCGCGGTGCACGAGGTCCTCGCACTCGCCGACGACGACCTGCGCGACCTCGTGGCCCTCGGCCGCTGGGCGTACCCGGCGGGCTCCCGCTGGCTCGACGCCGTGCTGCTCGACGCGGCCGGCACCGCCGCGTCGCTGGGGCTCGCGGTCGACGGCATCGTCACGAGCACCGGCCGAGCGCTGCTGGACGGTGACGCCGGGCCCGCGGCGGAGGACCTGCCCGGCACCGTCGACCAGGTGTACCTGCAGCACGACCTGACGGTGATCGCTCCCGGCCCCCTCGCCCCGGTCGACGACGCCGCCCTGCGCACGGTCGCCGTGCTCGAAGCCCCCGGACTGGCCGCCCGCTACCGCATCTCCGAGGACACCCTGCGCACCGCGTTCCGCGCCGGGCACTCCCGCGACGACGTCCTGGCGCTGCTCACCCGGCTGTCGTCGACCGGCGTCCCGCAACCCCTCGCCTACCTGGTCGACCAGGTCGCCGGACGCGACGGCAGCATCGTCGTCGACCGCGGCGAAGGCGGGGTCGGCACCGTCGTCCGCGGTACCGCGGACCAGCTCGACCTGATCGGTGTGGACGCCGAACTGCGGCAGATGGCGTGGGACCGCAGCGACCTGACGACGCTCACCACCCGTTACCCGGCGCACGTCGTGCACACCGCGCTCGAGGACCAGCGCTACCCGGCCGTGCTCGCGACCGGCGCCCGCCCCGAGACGCACCACGGGCCTCCCGGTCGGCGCAGCCCCACCGGACGCTCGCCGGAACAGGCGGCGCACGCACTCGTGGAACGGCTCCGCCTGACCACCCAGCGCGGCGACGCGGAGCCGGAGCAGGAGTGGCTGGGGCGGCAGATCGACCTGGCCGTGCGCGGTCGCACGCCGATCCGGCTGACGGTGCGGATGCCGGACGGCTCCGAGCGGCCGTTCTCGATCATCCCGACCTCGGTCGCCGCCGGACGCGTCCGTGGGCGCGACACCAGTGTGGACGTCGAGCGCACGCTGCCGCTGTCGCTCGTCGTGTCGGTCGAGAGCGACGCCTGAGGTGCACGGTCACCCGAACGCAGGTGACGACGGCTAGGCTGGCAGGTCATGAACGGACCGCTGATCGTGCAGAGCGACCGCACCGTGCTCCTCGAGGTCGCACACCCCGACGCCGAGGACGCACGCCACGAGCTCGCGGCCTTCGCCGAACTCGAACGCGCCCCCGAGCACGTGCACACCTACCGCATCACCCGCCTCGGCCTGTGGAACGCACGGGCCGCCGGACACGACGCCGAGGCGATGATCGCCACCCTCGAGCGCTTCGCCAAGTTCCCGGTGCCGCAGAGCGTCACCGTGGACATCCGCGACACGGTGTCCCGCTACGGCCGACTCGTCATCCGGCGTGAGGAACGCGAGGACGCCCCGGTCATCGCGAACTCCCCCACCGAGGAACTCGAGCGACTGCCCGTCCTGCTCCTGACCGCCGAGGACCCGTCCGTGCTGGCCGAGGTCATCCGGTCGAAGCGGATCAAGCCACTGCTCGGCGACATGCGGACCCCCTCCGAGGTCGAGCTGCAGCCGTGGGCACGCGGGCAGATCAAGCAGGAACTCGTGAAGCTCGGCTGGCCGGCCGAGGACCTGGCGGGCTACACCCCCGGGCAGCCGCACCCGATCGATCTCGACACGGCCGAGTGGCACATGCGCCCGTACCAGGAGCAGGCCGTCGACACGTTCTTCGCGCAGGGCTCCGGTGTCGTCGTGCTGCCCTGTGGCGCCGGCAAGACCCTGGTCGGTGCCGGCGCGATGGCGACCGTCAAGGCGACCACGCTCATCCTCGTGACGAACACCGTGTCCGCACGGCAGTGGCGCAGCGAGCTCCTCAAGCGCACTACCCTGCAGGCCGAGGACATCGGCGAGTACTCGGGCAGCGTCAAGGAGATCCGGCCGGTCACGATCGCGACCTACCAGATCCTCACCGCCCGTCGGAAGGGCGAGTACACGCACCTGTCGCTGCTCGACGCCCTCGACTGGGGCCTCATCGTCTACGACGAGGTCCACCTGCTGCCGGCCCCGGTCTTCAAGCTCACCGCCGACCTGCAGGCCCGCCGACGCCTGGGCCTGACCGCGACGCTCGTACGCGAGGACGGCCGCGAGGGCGACGTCTTCTCGCTCATCGGCCCGAAGCGCTACGACGCTCCGTGGAAGGAGATCGAAGCGCAGGGCTACATCTCGCCGGCCGAGTGCTACGAGGTGCGCATCGACCTGCCGCACCAGGAGCGCCTGGAGTACGCGGCCTCGAGCGACGACGAGCGCTACCGGCTCGCCGCCACCTCGCCCGCGAAGACCCCGGTCGTCCGCGAGCTCATCGAGAAGCACCGCGGCGAGCAGATCCTGGTGATCGGGCAGTACATCGACCAGCTCGACGAACTGGCGGCGTCGCTCGACGCGGCCGAGATCACGGGTGCGACCCCGGTCGACGAACGTGAGCGGCTGTACGACGCGTTCCGAGCCGGCGAGGTGGACGTGCTCGTCGTGTCGAAGGTCGCGAACTTCTCGATCGACCTGCCCGACGCCACCGTCGCGATCCAGGTCTCCGGGTCGTTCGGGTCACGGCAGGAAGAGGCGCAGCGCCTCGGTCGACTGCTCCGTCCGAACAAGGACGGCCTGCCGGCGTCGTTCTACACGCTCGTCGCACGGGACACCGTCGACCAGGACTTCGCGCAGAACCGGCAGCGGTTCCTCGCCGAGCAGGGGTACTCCTACACGATCCTGGATGCCGACCAGGTCCAGGCGCCCGTGGGCTGACGTACGCACCGCTCTCAGGAAACCATTAGGCAACGGTCAGAAGATAGGACCATGAGCGATGGCCCCAAGATCCTGATCGTCGACGACGAGCCGAACATCCGCGACCTCCTGACGACCTCGTTGCGCTTCGCCGGGTTCGCCGTCCGTGCCGTCGGCAACGGCGCACAGGCGATCTCGGCCGTGCTCGAGGAAGAACCCGACCTGATTATCCTCGACGTGATGCTCCCCGACATGAACGGTTTCGGCGTCACCAAGCGCCTGCGGTCGTCGGGGTACACCTCGCCGATCCTGTTCCTCACCGCGAAGGACGACACCGAGGACAAGATCACCGGCCTCACCGTCGGCGGCGACGACTACGTCACCAAGCCGTTCTCGCTCGACGAGATCGTCGCCCGCATCAAGGCCATCCTCCGTCGCACCATGAACGACGAGGAAGACGCGATCATCCGCGCCGGCGAGCTCACCATGGACCAGGACACGCACGAGGTCACCATCGGCGACGCGCAGATCGAGCTCTCCCCCACCGAGTTCAAGCTGCTCCGCTACCTGATGCTCAACCCGAACCGCGTGCTGTCGAAGGCGCAGATCCTCGACCACGTGTGGGAGTACGACTTCAACGGCGACGCCGGCATCGTCGAGAGCTACATCTCGTACCTGCGTCGCAAGCTCGACCAGTACTCGGCCGAGCCGATCATCCAGACCAAGCGCGGCTTCGGGTACATGCTCAAGGCGTCCAAGGCGTCGTAGCCCGTTCCGTTCTTCACGGCGGTCGTCCGGTTTCACCGGGCGGCCGCTGTCTATCGTTGGTGCAGCATGCACACGCGAATGAGCCGCTGGTGGGACGGGATCTCCCTGCGCACCAAGATCACCGGGATCACGGTGCTCCTGGTCGCGCTCGGGCTGCTCGTCGCCGGGCTCGGCACGATGACCGTCCTGTCGACCTACCTGATGGCGCAACTCGACAACAACGTCAAGGGCACCACGGAGCAGCTCGAGGGCCAGAACATCAGCGACGGCGAGCAGTACTGCAAGCTGTCGGTCGTGCTGTCGCAGAGCGCCTACGTCGCCGCGTACGACGCCGACGGCGACCAGATCTGCCAGACGAAGGCGTCGAGCCGTCCGGACATCCGCGAACTCGACTTCTCAGCAGCGGCGCAGAACGGTGCGCGCTTCTCGCTCTACGACAGCCAGCACAACCACGAGTGGCGTGCCCAGGTCATCCCGGCGTCACTGCAGAACCAGACGAGCGGCTCCACCGAGACGGGCTTCGTGCTCGTCGCGGTGTCCAGCGCCGACACCGACCAG
This sequence comes from Curtobacterium sp. MCJR17_020, assembly GCF_003234365.2. NCBI lineage: Bacteria > Bacillati > Actinomycetota > Actinomycetes > Micrococcales > Microbacteriaceae > Curtobacterium > Curtobacterium sp. MCJR17_020. The sequence goes on from NZ_CP126260.1 coordinate 3,430,186, forward strand.
ACCATCGCCCGGTTCACCGTCATCTTCCTGGGCTTCGGCATCTCGGTGATCCTGCTCGGCGCCATGCTCACGCGGCTGCTCGTCACCGCCACGTTCGACCCGTTGCGCGACGTCGAGGACACCGCGGCGCGGTTCGCCGCCGGTGACTTCAACCAGCGCCTCGAAGCCGACACCCCGAACACCGAGGTCGGTCGACTGAACCGCTCCCTCAACGTCATGCTCGAGCGCATCGACACCGCGTTCGAGGACCGCCAGCGCACCATCGACCAGATGCGGCGGTTCGTCGGCGACGCTTCGCACGAACTCCGCACCCCGCTGGTGTCCCTGCGCGGGTACGCCGAGCTCTACCGGATGGGCGCCCTGCGCAAGGAAGAAGACGTCGCCCAGGCGATGGAGCGCATCGAGAAAGAGGCGAAGCGGATGGGCCTGCTCGTGCAGGACCTGCTCCAGCTCGCCCGCATCGACGAGTCCAAGCCGCTCGAGCTCGGCCCGGTCGACCTCGTCGCGATCGCCCGTGACTCGGCGCTCGACACCATGGCGTCCAACCCCGACCGCGAGATCCAGGTCCTGGTCGAGGACGCCATGACGGGCGAGAGCGTGCCCCAGGCCGTGCGGCCGCCCGCGTCGTCATCGTCGCTGTCGTCGGGGTCGTCGGACTCGTCGGGCTCCTTGTCCGACACGGGCGAGGTCCCCCCGGCATCGCCCACGTCGGCGAACACCACGGGCCCCATCGCGTTCTCGCGGCAGACGATCGCGCGCCTCCGTGCTCGGCGGACCCGAGCGATGGACATCGAGGCCGGTGCCGCTCCCACCGACGAGACGACGCCACTGCCCACGGTCGTCATGCCCAAGCGTCCCCCGATCGTGCTGGCGGAGGAGAACAAGATCCGCCAGATCGTCACGAACCTGATGGGCAACGCCATGCGGTTCACCGAGCACGACGACCCGATCGAGATCGGTGTCGGGGTGGACGACGACCGCGGCATGGCCCACATCGACGTCATCGACCACGGTGAGGGGATCCCGGCGCAGCTGCGCGACAAGATCTTCCAGCGGTTCTGGCGTGCCGACACCTCGCGTGCGCGGGACACCGGCGGTTCGGGCCTCGGGCTCGCCATCGTGTCGGGCATCGTCGCGGCACACCACGGCTCGGTCGAGGTCTTCGACACCGAGGGCGGCGGCGCGACCTTCCGCGTCTGGCTCCCCTTGCTGCCGCGCGACTACGCCGCCTGACGCGGGCGCGCGGCGCGCCCGCGCCCGCGCCCGCGCCCGCGGTTCCAAAATCTCGGCATGTCGCGCCACGTGGCGCTCGAGTTCGGAACCTCGGCGTTCAGCACACGGCGAGTCGTGGGACCCCGGCGCACCGATTCCGCCGCAAACCCGTTCTGTCCGGAGCCGCGTCACACCGACCAGCGAGACCGTCCATCGACGAGGAGCGGCACGAAGCTCTCGCCCGGACCGAACATGCGCACGAGACGCCGGACCCGGCGACGGTCGGACGCAGCGACGGAGAACGACGCTGGACGGGCCTCCAGTCCGAACCGACCGACTCGGCGAGGTTCCACGACATGCCGCTCGTTGATCGCCGAGGTTCCGAACAACGGCGAATCCGGCCCCGAGATGCCGAGATTTCGGAACCTCACGGGGCGGGACGGAACGGGCCGAACCGTCCGTTTGTGACCGCTCGCCGAACTTGAGCGGGGTGTTGTGACCTGCCGCCCCACGCACCCCTCCCCCCCCGCACGCGGAAGGGCCCCGCACGCGCAGCGTGCGGGGCCCTTCCGGAACAGCGGACCTAGAAGTCCATGCCACCCGTCGGGTCGCCGGCCGGAGCGGCCGCGGCACGCTCGGGCTTGTCGGCGACGACGACCTCGGTCGTCAGGAACAGACCAGCGATCGACGCAGCGTTCTGGAGCGCCGAACGCGTGACCTTGGCCGGGTCGATGATGCCCGCGGCGATGAGGTCGACGTACTCGCCGGTCGCGGCGTTGAGGCCCCAACCTGCTTCGAGCTCGCGGACCTTGGCGGCCACGACACCCGGCTCGAGACCGGCGTTCAGCGCGATCTGCTTGAGCGGTGCGTCGATCGCGACGCGGACGATGTTCGCACCGGTCGCCTCGTCACCCTCGAGGGTGAGTGCGTCGAGCGCGACCTTGCCGGCCTGGATGAGGGCGACGCCACCACCGGCGACGATGCCCTCTTCGACGGCAGCCTTCGCGTTGCGGACGGCGTCCTCGATGCGGTGCTTGCGCTCCTTGAGCTCGACCTCGGTCGCGGCACCCGCCTTGATGACGGCGACGCCACCGGCGAGCTTCGCCAGGCGCTCCTGGAGCTTCTCGCGGTCGTAGTCGGAGTCGGTCGCGTCGATCTCGGCGCGGATCTGACGGACACGGCCGGCGATCTGCTCGGCGTCGCCAGCACCCTCGACGATCGTGGTCTCGTCCTTGGTGATGACGACCTTGCGGGCACGACCGAGCAGGTCGAGCGTCGCGTTCTCGAGCTTGAGGCCGACCTCTTCGGAGATGACCTGGCCACCGGTCAGGATCGCGATGTCCTGCAGCATGGCCTTGCGGCGGTCACCGAAGCCCGGGGCCTTGACGGCGACGGACTTGAAGATGCCGCGGATCTTGTTCACGACGAGCGTGGCCAGGGCCTCGCCGTCGACGTCCTCGGCGATGATCAAGAGCTGCTTGCCCGCCTGGATCACCTTGTCGACGACCGGCAGGAGGTCCTTGATGTTCGAGATCTTCGAGTTGACGATCAGGATGTAGGCGTCCTCGAAGACGGCTTCCTGACGCTCGGGGTCGGTGACGAAGTACTGCGACAGGTAGCCCTTGTCGAAGCGCATGCCCTCGGTCAGCTCGAGCTCGGTGCCGAAGGTGTTCGACTCCTCGACGGTGACGACACCTTCCTTGCCGACCTTGTCGATGGCCTCGGCGATGAGCGCGCCGATGGTCGGGTCTGCAGCCGAGATCGACGCGGTCGCGGCGATCTGGTCCTTGGTCTCGATGTCCTTCGCGTTGGCGAGGAGCTGGTCGGAGACGGCGGAGACGGCCTTCTCGATGCCGCGCTTGAGCGACACGGGGTCGGCGCCGGCGGCGACGTTGCGGAGGCCCTCGCGGACGAGTGCCTGGGCGAGGACGGTCGCGGTGGTCGTACCGTCACCGGCGACGTCGTCGGTCTTCTTGGCGACCTCCTTGACGAGCTCCGCACCGATCTTCTCGTACGGGTCGTCGAGCTCGATCTCCTTGGCGATGGAGACACCGTCGTTCGTGATCGTGGGGGCGCCCCACTTCTTCTCGAGGACGACGTTGCGGCCGCGCGGGCCGAGCGTCACCTTCACGGCGTCGGCCAGCTGGTTCAGGCCGCGCTCGAGGCCACGGCGGGCCTCCTCGTCGAAAGCAATGATCTTAGCCATGTGAGTTCTCGTCCCTCCCGGACGTCGTGGGGTCGTGCTGGCACTCAACGTGAGCGAGTGCCAACGCCGATTCTGGCACTCGCCCGGTGCGAGTGCAACACGATCGGGAGGCTCGTCACGTCTTCCCAGGACACGCCCCGCCAACAGCGCACCCCGACCACCGCCGCGGACCGCCCGCCACGCACGTCACGCAGCGCGGGCCACGCACGACGAACGCGCCGCCCCTGACGGGACGGCGCGTTCGCGATGAGTGTCGTGCGCTCAGGCCGGTCGGACCGCCTCCGCCTGCGGGCCCTTCGACCCGGTGCCGACGTCGAACACCACTGCCTGGCCCTCCTCGAGGACCTTGTAACCCGACATGTCGATGGCCGAGTAGTGCACGAACACGTCCTGACCTCCTCCATCGACGGTGATGAAGCCGAAGCCCTTTTCAGCGTTGAACCACTTCACGGTTCCGTTGGCCATGATCTCTTGCTCCCTGGTACTGCTGTGCGAACGACGTGTTCGTCGTCTGCAAGGGACTCTGCTCGAAGCACGCCGATCAGGCAAGAGGTGTGACGTTGTTTCACGTCGATTCCGACAGAAATCAACGTGCCCGAAACACGACCGTCACAAATGCGGACGGAACGGGCCCGCGGAATGCGGATCAGCCGGTGTAGTCGGCCCCGAGCACGACGCTCACGTCGGCGTTCGGGAACGCTGCCGACTGCTGCACGGCGGTGACCCCGAGCTGCTTCGCGATGCCCTGCGCGACCGCCGCCTGTGCGGCCTGCTGGTAGTACACGACCGTCGAGGTCGACCCGGTCGTGCCAGCGTCCCCGGTCGAGGCGACCTGCCAGCCGGCACCGGTGAGCGTCGCGCTGGCGCGGGCGGCGAGACCGGTGGTCGTCGTGCCGTTCAGGACGACGACGGTGGTCGTGCCCTGCTGTGCCGGCGTCGCGGCAGCGGCTCCAGAGTCGGCACCCGACCCGGCCGACGACGACGCCGAGGGCTTCGAGGTGGCGGACGCGGACGGCTTCGACGTGGCCGACGAACTCGTCGACGCCGAGGGCGAGTCCGAACCGCTGAACGAGTAGCTGCCGTTCAGGAGCGCGAGGACGAGCACGCCGATGCCGACGAGCACACCGGTGGCGAGTGCCGCCCAGGCGAACGCGATCCAGCCACGGCCGCGGCGCTGGGCACCGCGGTGTGCGCCGACCCGGGGGCCGTCGGCGACGTCGTCGAAACGGTCACGGGGGAATCTGGTGCTCATCGTTCCTCTTCACGTCCTTCGGGAGCGGCACCGGGCGCGACGAAGCTGCGCGTCGCCCGGGCGCTGGTGCGCGCGTGCCGGAGCCGCTGCAGCCTGGTGACGAGCTGCGGGTCGTACGCGAGTGCCGCGGGCGAGTCGATCACGCGGTTCAGCACCTGGTAGTAGCGCGCCGCCGACATCTCGAACTCGACCCGGATCTCCGCTTCCTTCGTGCGGTCGTGCCGTGCCCGGTCGTGCTCGAACGACAGCACACGCTGCGCGAGCTCGCTGAGCTGGTCAGCGCTGAGCTCGTCAGCGCGGTGCTCGTCGGTGGGGCTGGTCACGGCGGTTCCGATCACGTATCGGGTAACGGGTCTCGCACATCGTAGGGGCGGAGAGCATCCGGACCCTGGCACGGCGCTGGACTGTCGCGAACACCGGTCACAGGTTCGGGTCGCGGAACCAGCGCACGCGCGTGCCGAACGGGTCCGAGACGGCGACCGCGGTGCCGTCGATCGAGGCCGTGGCGAAGGCGTCCGGATCCGCCGCATCGACGTCGTCGGGCAGCGTCGCCGCCACACCGCGCAGGATCCCGGTGCGTTCGAGCGCGATCCAGTGCACGCCACGTTCGCGGACGCGGTCCACGAACCGCTGGCGCTCGGCACCCGGCACGTAGACCAGGGTGCCGGTGGTCAGCACGATCGGCTCCACGTCGTCCGGCAGGGCGTCCAGCGCACGGTCGAGGTCACCCGGCAGCGTGCCCCGGATCCGCACGGGAGGCACGGCGAGCGTCGCGCGCGCCGCCTCGCGCATCAGGGCGATCCGGTCCGTCGCCTCGGGCGGGACGGCCTCGACCAACCGGTCGAACGCGCCCGGTGCGGCGAGGTCGATCGGGTTCGGGTCGAGCAGGACCCGGGCACCGACGCGGATCGGCGCGCGGGCCGGAGCCGGAAGGACCCCGGAGACTTCTGCGACGAGACGGACCGCGGGTTCGTCGACCGCCGTGTGCATCCGGACGAGCTCGGTGCGCACCCCGCCGTGGTCGTCGCGCCCCGAGGAGTCGGGGCGCGACGACAGCACCGGGGCGCGATCCGCCGGCACCCGGGACTCCGACGTCCGGTGGTCGAGCGTCACCCGGTCCGGGATCGAGCAGAGCCCGGCGGCGCCCCCCGCGTCCACCAACCCGAGCGGCCGCGAGGCCCGCTCGGCGAGCGCCGCGAACAGCGGGACGACGGGACCGAGCCGCCGCGGGTCGTTGGCCTGCACCGTGGCGGAGGCGAGGGCCGCGACCAGGGCGGGGCGGGCCTCCCGACCGATCGCGCGCAGCGCACCGGGGTCCGACGGATCCGCGCCGAGCCGCCGCGCGACCGCGAAGAGCAGTTCCGGCTGCCGCTGCTGCTCGGCGACCTCGTCGAGCAGCGCGACCAACACGGGGTCGAGCGACCGCGCCCAGGCGGCGTAGGACGGCGAGACGGCCTCGATGCGGGCGGCGTAGGCGGCGTAGCGGCCGAGGGTGTCCATCAGCGCCCCGGGCGGTGCATGCCGACGTGCCGGATGCCGGCTTCGTCGTAGGGCGTCCCGAACCGGACGAAGCCGTGGCGTTCGTAGAGCGCGGCGACGTACTCCTGGGCGTGCAGCACGACGGGTTCGTGCCCGTGGGCCGCGAGCACGGCGGCGACGAGCCGGCCGGCGATGCCCTGCCCACGGTGGTCGGGGTGCGTCGCGACCCGGCCGATCACCCAGGACGGCGGCGGCGCGTCCACCGGGTGCTCCTCGTCCGCAGCCGGTCGGATCAGCCTCAGGTACCCAACCGCTTCGGTGTCCGTACCGAACCACCAGTGCTCGGTCTCGGGCTCGCGGTCACGGCCGTCGAAGTCCTCGGCCGTCACCCGTTGTTCGAGTGCGAAGACGCGGTTCCGGAGCACCACGATGCCGTACAGTTCGTCCGTCGTCAGACGGGTCCAGCGGGCGTGGTGCACGGAATGCTCGGACATCGTCGCGAGTTTACTGAAGTGGTCGGGAGTGCCCGGAAGAACCCGACCGGAAGCAGGAGGAAACAATGGCATACAACGTCGACAAGTCCGACGCCCAGTGGCGCGAGGATCTCTCCCCGGACCAGTACGCCGTCCTGCGTCAGGCGGGGACCGAACGGCCGTGGACCGGTGAACTCCTCGACGAGGAGCGTGCCGGCGTCTACACCTGTGCGGCCTGCGGCGCGGAGCTGTTCAAGAGCGGCACGAAGTTCGACTCCGGCTGCGGCTGGCCGTCGTTCTACGAGTCGGTGAACCCCGACGCCGTGCAGCTGATCGACGACAAGTCGCTCGGCATGGTGCGCACCGAGGTCCGTTGCGCGAACTGCGGTTCGCACCTGGGCCACGTGTTCCCCGACGGCTTCGGCACGCCCACCGGCGACCGGTACTGCATGAACTCGATCTCGCTGAACTTCTCGGAGAAGCCGGCCGAGTGAGACCCCGACGCCCTCACCGGTAGGATGAGCGGCGTCAGCCGGCATGGCGCAATTGGTAGCGCACCGTACTTGTAATACGGGGGTTGCGGGTTCAAGTCCCGCTGCCGGCCCCACGACCGCCGTCGGGCGGAACGATGCCCCGGGTGATCACTCACCCGGGGCATCGGCGCGTGTGGAACACGGATCAGGGAGTGTTCCGGGCGCTGGACGCGGTAACCAGCCGGTCGTGCGAAGAGGATGACACCTCACCGAACCGTGCGTCCACACCCGGAGCCCACATCAGCGCGAATCCGCACGAACGTGCACGGGTCTTCAGCGCCCGCCGGTGATCTTGCGCCCCCGCTGGGCGACGCCCGCGGTGCCGTACGGGTAGTCGTCGATGCGCGGCGCGCTGGCGTCGGTGAGCTGCGTGAGCTCCGCGTCGGTCAGCACGAGGTCGGCTGCACCGAGGTTGTCCTCGAGCTGGGACACCGTCCGGGCGCCGAGGATCACACTCGTCACCGCCGGCCGGGCGAGCAGCCAGGCGAGGGCGACCTGCGACCGCGAGGCGCCGTGCGCGTCGGCGACCGCGGACACCGCGTCGAGGACGGCCCAGGTGCGCTCGTCACCGTTCCGCGCTTCCCAGGCCTCCATGCCGCGTGCCGGGTTCTCGCCGAGGCGGGTGGAGCCGGTCGGGGCTTCGTCGCGCTGGTACTTGCCGGACAGCCAGCCGCCGGCCAGGGGCGACCAGGGCAGCAGGCCGATCCCGGCGTCGAGGCTGGCGGGCACGATCTCGTGCTCGATGTCGCGGACGAGCAGGTTGTACTGCGGCTGCAGGGTCACCGGCGGGGCCCAACCGTGCGCCTTCGCCTCGTACACGGCCTTCGTGATCTGGTACCCGAGGTAGTTCGAGAAGCCGTACGAGCCGATCTTGCCGGCGGAGACCGCGTCGTCGAGGAACCGGAGCGTCTCCTCGATCGGCGTCAGGGCGTCCCAGGCGTGCATCTGGTACAGGTCGATGTGCTCGACGCCCAGGCGCTCGAGCGAGGCGTCGAGGGCGACTCGGAGGTGCCGGCGCGACAGGCCGACGTCGTTCGGTCCGTCACCCTGCGGGAAGCGGCCCTTGGTGGCGAGGACGACCTGCTGCGCCTCGGTGGGGTGCGCCGCGAGCCAGCGGCCGATGATCCGCTCGGACTCGTTGCCCGAGTAGACGTCGGCCGTGTCGATCAGGGTGCCGCCGGCCGCGACGAACGTGTCGATGATGGTGTGGGAGGTGGGTTCGTCGGCTTCGCTGCCGAACGTCATGGTGCCGAGGGTCAACGTCGACACCGATGTCCCGCTGTTGCCGAGGAGTCTGTAGTCCATGGCGGGGACGGTACGCGCGGTGTCCGGCGACAGCGAGGACCTACGAGTACCCCTCAGCGCGGGGCGGACAACGCGCTGCGGTCAGGAACGCAGGAACGCCAGCGCGGCTTCGCGGAACGCCCGCGACGTCGGCGCGTTGAAGTGGTTCCGCCCCGGGATCTCGAAGAACGACGCATCCGGGGCCGCCTGCGCCAACCGCACGGCACTGTCGCGGATGCCGTCCTCGCTGCCGGCCGCCATCAGGATCGGCTGCGCGGGGGCGTTGTCGGGCGTCGGCTCGATGCTGTTCCGCATCCCCTCGACCATCGCCACGAGCGCCGCGAGGTCGTTCCCCTCGACGTTCCCCGCCATGGTCAGGTAGCCGTTGGTCACGCGGTCCTCGATCGGTGTGCCGTCCGCCAGGTACGCCTTCGCCTGGTCGACCCGCACGCGGCGCATCGGGTCGGCGTCGGGGATCCCGCCGAACACGGCGCGGGTGATGCGGTCCGGCAGCCGTTCGGCGGTGTGCCAGCCGACGCGTGCGCCGAGCGAGTACCCGAGGAACGCGACCTCGTCGAGCAGGTAGGTGTCGATCACGGTGGTGACGTCCGCCACCAGCAGGTCCATCGAGTACGCACCGGGATCGCGCGGCTTCGCGCTCGCGCCGTGCCCGCGCTGGTCGAACGCCAGCACGCGGTACCCGGCGCGGACGAGGTCGCGGGTCCAGCCGGAGGCGTGCCAGTTCAGCACCGCACCAGAGGCGAACCCGTGCACCGCGACGACCGCTGGGGCGTCGGGATCGCCGAAGTCGTAGGTCGCGATCCGGAGGCCGTCGGGCGACATCACGATGCGGGGACGGGGCGCTTCGGGGACGAGTGACATGTCCCCTCCAGGGTACCGGGGCACTGTGGTCGTCATGGACGGCTACGGCGGTGACCAGATCCGGGCGGCAGAGCGGCCGCACCTCGACTCCGGCGAGCCCCTCATGCAACGAGCGGCCGACGGCCTGGCCCGCATCGTCGGCGATCTGCTCGACGATCCGGCCGTCCGGCCGGGCGACGGACCGGGGTCCGTCCTGCTGCTGGTGGGCAGCGGCGACAACGGTGGTGACGCCTTGTTCGCGGGTGCGCGGCTGGCGACGGCCGGGAGGCACGTGGCGGTCCTGCGCGTCGGCTCACGCGTGCACGAGGCGGGCCTGGCAGCGGCGCTGGACGCCGGGGCGCGCCTCGCCCCACCGGCACGGCCGACCCGCCGCTGGCGCGTCGGTCCGGGACCGGCGGCGGGGGCCCCGGACGATCCGTCCGGACCCGAGACGGTGGTGACGGACGCCGCGCTCGACGCCAACCTGGTGCTCGACGCGATCCTCGGGATCGGGGTGCGCGGGCCTGCGGCCCTCCGCTCCCCCGCCCGCGAGGTCGTCGACGCCATCCGTGAACTCGCCCGCGATCAACGCGCGCCGTTCGTCGTCGCCGTCGACGTGCCGAGCGGCATCGACGTCGACACCGGCGGGATCGCGGACGACCACGTCCTGCACGCCGACGTGACCGTCACGTTCGGCGGGGTGAAGGCCGGGTTGCTGACGGGGCCGGCCGCCACCCTCGCGGGACGGATCGAGCTGGTGGACGTCGGGATCGGCGCGGACCTGGCGACGATGGAGCCGCTGGTCCGCACCTGACCCCGATCCGATCAGCGCAGCCGTCCCTCAGTGGTGCTGGTACAGGACCGGCTCCGGCAGGCCGTGCTCGGCGCGGATGCTGCGCGCGATACCTTCGACGGCGATGAGCGCGTCCACCACGAGCTCCGGCGTGACCGGGAACGGCATGTTGTGGATGGTCTCGCCCTCGACGGTCGCGGCCTCGGCCACGGCGCGGAGCTCCGTCGTGTCGTCCACGGTCAGGCCGATCTCGGTGAGGGTGTTCGGCAGGCCGACCTTCGTGGTGAAGACGACGAAGTCCTCGATCTCCTCGGCCGGCGCACCCTCGAGCACGAGCTGCGCGATCGTGCCGATGTTGACCTTCTGCCCGTGCGCCAGACCGTGCGCCTGCGGAGCGGCGGTCAGGCCGTTGTGGATCGCGTGCGCTGCCGCCAGTCCGCCGGACTCGAACCCGAGGCCCGACAGCAGGGTGTTCGCCTCGACGACCTTCTCGAGCGCGGGCGTCACGACCCCGGCCTTCACGGCCTCGATCGCCTGCAGGGCGTTCTCGTGCAGCAGCTTCCAGGACAGCTCGGCGAGCGCGACACCGGTCTCGGTCTGCAGCCCGCCGGCCATGGTGTCGGCGTTCGCACGCTTGGCGGCACGGGCCTCGACCCAGGTGGCCAGGGCGTCGCCGATGCCCGCGACCAGGAACTGGACGGGTGCGTTCGCGACGAGCTTCGTGTCGATGAGCACGAGGTCGGGGTTGTGCGGGAAGAACCGGTACTCGATGAACTCCCCTTCCTCGGAGTAGATCACCGCGAGCGCCGAGGTCGGGGCGTCGGTGCTCGCCGCTGTCGGGACGCTCGCCCAGCGGATGCCGGCCAGGTGCCCGGAGGCCTTGGCCGCGTCGATCGCTGAACCGCCACCGAGCCCGACGATGACGTCCGCGTCGGTCGACCGGATCTGCTCGACGAGGTCGTCGACCGCCTTCGGAGTGGCGAAGCGACCGAAGCCGACGCGCTCGACCCGCAGGTCGGCCGCCTGGAAGCTCGTCGTCACCGCGGCCTCGACGATGCCCCACACGACGTCGTCGGCGACGATCAGGGGGCGCTTCCCGATGGGGGCGACGAACTCGCCGACACGGGTGATCGCGTCCTTGCCCTGCACGTAGCGGGCGGGGCTCATCACGGTGCTGATGGGAGTGGCCATGGTTGCGGTTCCTTCCGGTTGTACGACACGTGTCGGGGTCGCCGACGTCCCAGACGGTACGCGCGGGGCATGCGTGCGGCGTGCGAGTCCCGTGGGCCGTACATTCGGGGGCATGACGTTCAACGACGATTCGCAGCTCACGGGCGGCAGGGTGAAGCGCCGGGGTCGGACGGCCGCGGTCGGCGGCGGTGCCGTCGGCGTCACGGCGATCGTCGTCTTCCTGATCGCGCAGTTCACGGGCTTCGACCTCAGCGGGTTCGTCGGCGGCGGCAGTGGCACGACGCAGATCCAGCAGCAGGACCAGCCGGTCGACGCCGCGCCGGAGTGCCGCACCGGGCGAGACGCCAACCTCAAGGTCGAGTGCCGGATGGAGGGCGCCGCGGAGTCGCTCGACGGCTACTGGACGGCCGAGGCCCGGAAACTCGGCATCTCGTACACGGCGCCGGACTTCTTCCTCTTCGACGGCTCGACCGACACGTCGTGCGGTCAGGCGTCGGCCGCCACCGGGCCCTTCTACTGCCCGCCGGACCGCGCGATCTACCTCGACACCGCGTTCTACGACGACCTGCAGTCGAAGTACGGGTCGTCGGGCGGGCCGCTCGCGCAGATGTACGTCGTCGCGCACGAGTGGGGCCACCACATCCAGCAGCTGCAGGGTGCCTTCGCGAGCACGGACCGTTCGGGCACCGGGGCATCGTCCGGCAGTGTCCGCGTCGAGCTGCAGGCCGACTGCTACGCCGGCGCCTGGGTCGGCGACGCGGCGAACACCGAGGACGCGAACGGTGAGACCTTCTTCGAGCCGATCAGCCGGTCCGAGATCGCCGATGCCCTGTCCGCCGCGAGCGCCGTGGGCGACGACAGCATCCAGGAGCGCTCGAGCGGCCGGGTCGACCCGGACTCGTTCACGCACGGCTCGAGCGAGCAGCGCCAGAGGTGGTTCGTCCGCGGCTACCAGCAGGGCGCGACGAGCTGCGACACGTTCAGCGTCCCCGGGTCGTCGCTGTAGGGATCAGCCCTTCGTCGGCGTGGGCGTCGGTGTCGCGCTCCGCGTGCGCGACGGCGTCGCGCTCGGTGTGGGGGTCGGGGTGGGCGTCGCCTCGGTGGCACCGGCCGCGGTGACCACGAAGGTGCGGAAGTCGTCGTTCGTGATCGGCGACGTGAGCTCGTACTGCTGCCCGTTGACGAGCACCAGCGGCGTTCCGGGGAACTCGCTCAACGAGGATCCGGGGATGTCCCCGCCGGACACCGCGGTCGTCTGCTCGTCGACCCACTTGCTGTAGTCCTGGTCGGCGATGCAGCTCCTGACGGCCCGGCGGTCCTGCAGACCCGAGACCCCGGTGACGACCTTGGTGAGCTGCGCGTCGGTGAGCCCGGGGGTGCCCTCTTCCGGCTGCTCGGCGTAGAGCGCCTTGTTGACCGCGTAGAACTGGTCCGGCGAGTGCTCGGCGACGCAGGCCGCGGCGTTCGCGGCGCGCAGCGAGTACTTGGTGCCCTGCGACCGGTTCGACAGGACCGCGAGCGGGTGGATGTCGACGGTGGCCGCGCCGGAGTCGACGAGGCTCTCGATGTAGTCGCCGTTGGCCTGCTCGAACTCGCCGCACGTCGGGCAGAGGTAGTCGACGTACAGCGTGATGCGCACCGTGCCCGCACCAGCGGTCGCCGAGGCGCTCGGCGACGCACTGCTCGACGCGGTCACGGGCTTGAGCCCCTCGCCGAGGGTGATGCCGCCCTGCGACATGGTCGAGGGCCCGGGGCCTGCTGGCTTCACGGAGTCGACCAGGACGAGCGTGACGACGGCGGCCGCTGCGAGCAGGACGACACCGAGTCCGATCTGGAGTCCGAGCCGGGTTCCGCGCTGGCGGCGCTTCTGCTGTGTCCTGTGGCGCTGCGCTCGCTGTCGGGCGGCTTCGCGGCGCTCGTTCCGCGCGGCGCGGGCGTCACCCTCGGGGCGGTTGGTCATCGGTGCGTCGTCCTCCTGATCGGCGTCCGCACGACCTACCCCCGCTCGGCGGACGGACCCGGCGATTGTAGTGGGCCGCTCTGGGAACCACCCAACCACGCTCTGGGAACCGACCGGCCAGGTGGAAAACACTGGCGCACCCGCGAGAACTCGTGTTGTATGAACCTCGATGGTCGACGACGACCATCCGGGGCCCTCGCGGGCTGACCGCTTCACTCGGATCGTCCGGCACGTACCTGCCGGTGAAGAAAGGACCGAACGCTCATGGCGTCCGTCACCTATGACAAGGCAACCCGTCTCTACCCCGGAGGCAACCGTCCCGCGGTCGACTCCCTCGACCTGGACGTCGCCGACGGCGAGTTCCTCGTCCTCGTCGGCCCCTCGGGTTGTGGCAAGTCCACCTCGCTCCGCATGCTGGCCGGCCTCGAAGAGGTCAACTCCGGTCAGATCCGCATCGGCGACCGCGACGTCACGGACGTCCCGCCGAAGGACCGCGACATCGCGATGGTGTTCCAGAACTACGCGCTGTACCCGCACATGACCGTCGCCGAGAACATGGGCTTCGCGCTCAAGATCGCCGGTGTCGGCAAGGAAGAGCGCGCCACCCGCGTGCAGGAGGCCGCCAAGCTCCTCGACCTCGAGGACTACCTCGGCCGCAAGCCGAAGGCGCTCTCCGGTGGTCAGCGTCAGCGCGTCGCGATGGGCCGTGCGATCGTCCGTCAGCCGCAGGTGTTCCTCATGGACGAGCCGCTGTCGAACCTCGACGCCAAGCTCCGCGTCCAGACCCGTACGCAGATCGCGTCGCTCCAGCGTCGTCTCGGCGTCACCACGGTCTACGTCACGCACGACCAGACCGAGGCACTGACCATGGGTGACCGCATCGCGGTGCTCAAGGACGGCATCCTGCAGCAGGTCGGCACGCCGCGCGACCTGTACGAGAAGCCGAACAACGTCTTCGTCGCGGGCTTCATCGGCTCGCCGGCGATGAACCTGCTGCCGGCCGACGTCGTCGAGGGCGGCATCAAGTTCGGCACGCTCAACCACGCGATCGACCGCGACACGCTCTCCAACGCGCGTTCCGCCCAGATCACGGTGGGCATCCGCCCCGAGGACGTCGTCGTGGCGCAGTCGGGCGAGGGCTTGCCGGTCACGGTCGACGTGGTCGAGGAACTCGGCGCCGACGGCTACCTCTACGGTCACGCCGACGTCAAGGGCACGCGCGTCGACATCGTCGCCCGCGTGGACGGCCGTTCGCACCCGTCGATCGGTGACACCATCGTGGTGACGCCGAAGTCGGGCCACGTGCACGCCTTCGACACCGAGTCGGGCGAGCGCCTGGACGACAAGGCCGTCGTCAGCGCGTAACCGAAGCGCACTCCCCGAGAGCCCGCGCCGCCTCACAAGGGCGGGTCGCGGGCTCTCGGCTGTCCCCCACGACACCGAAGGATCCACCGTGCCCGACTCGATGTCCATCACCGCAGCCACCGTCGACCCCGGCCTGCTCGACCTGCCGTGGGACCTGCCGCTGGCGGACTGGCCGGACGACACCATCGTGGCCCTGCCGAAGGGCATCTCGCGGCACCTCGTGCGCTTCGTGCACCTGAGTGGGTACGTCGCCGCCGTGAAGGAGACCGGCGAGGAGATCGCGCGCTCCGAGTACGAGATGCTCCGCACGCTGCAGCGCATGGACGTGCCGTGCGTCGACCCCGTCGCCGTCATCACCGGTCGGGTCGACGCGGACGGCGAGCAGCTGCACCCCGTGCTCGTGACGCGGCACCTGCGCTTCTCGCTGCCGTACCGCGCGCTGTACTCGCAGACCCTGCGCCCGGAGACCGCGACCCGTCTCGTCGACGCCCTCGCGCTGCTGCTCGTCCGGCTGCACGTCATCGGCTTCTACTGGGGCGACGTGTCGCTCTCGAACACGCTGTTCCGTCGCGACGCGGGCTCGTTCGCCGCGTACCTGGTCGACGCCGAGACCGGCAAGCTCTACCCCGGCGGCCTGTCGAACGGGCAGCGTGAGAACGACCTCGAGGTCGCGCGCGTGAACATCGCCGGCGAGCTCCTCGACCTCGAGGCGGGTGGCCGGCTGGACGAGAACGCCGACCCCGTCGACGTCTCCAACCGGATCGTGGCGCAGTACCGGACGCTCTGGACCGAGCTCACGGGCACCGAGCAGTTCGACATCAAGGAGCGCTGGCGCATCAACGACCGCGTCGAGCGGCTCAACGAACTCGGCTTCGACATCGAGGAGCTCTCGATCCACACGACCGAGGGCGGTTCGCAGGTGCGGATCCAGCCGAAGGTCGTCGACGCCGGGCACCACCAGCGACGCCTGCTGCGGTTGACCGGCCTGGACGCCGGCGAGAACCAGGCCCGACGTCTGCTCAACGACCTCGACTCGTACCGGGCGCGCAACGGCCGCGACGAACTCGACGAGGAGATGGTGGCGCACGAGTGGGTCTCGCGGGTCTTCGAACCCGTGGTCCGCTCGATCCCCCGCGACCTGCGCGGTCGCCTCGAACCCGCAGAGGTCTTCCACGAGCTGCTCGAGCACCGCTGGTTCATGTCGCAGCAGGAAGAGCGTTCGGTCTCGCTGCCCGAGGCCACGACGGCGTACATCAACGACGTGCTGCGCCACCGCCGCGACGAGCGCCTGCTCATCAACCCGCCGACGTCGTCGATGACGCTGCCGATCCCCGTGGTCGACGACGCCGAGCCCGCAGACGACGACGCCGACGTCCAGGACTGGCGCACCACCGTCTGACGCGCTCCCCGCTCGGTCACGACACCCCGCCGGAGCGCCTCCGCCCGGTCACGAACCGTCGGCACCGTCGTCGCGCAGCGACGACACGTGACCACCCGGAGGACACCGGCCGACATGTCGTGACCGTTCGGGGTCCGTGAACGCGACCGCCTGGAGGCCCGGCGCGCGTCCCGGAGACCGGCGCCGGCCCTCCAGACCGTCACGCCCGCACCGCCGGTGGTGACGTTGCACGTCGAGCGGTCACGACACCCCGCCGGGTGGGCTCCGACTGGTCACAGACCGTCGCCTGCGGCGTCGCGGAGGGACGACTCGTGACCACCCGGCGAACACCAGCCGACGTGTCCTGACCGTTCGCGCCGACCCCCGCCGACCCCGTGCCGGTGCGGCTACTCGGCGCGACGGCGCCGGGCGACCTCCCACAGGGTGACGCTCGCGGCGATGCCGGCGTTGAGGGACTCGGTCGCACTCGAGATCGGGATCGACACGATCGCGTCGCAGGTCTCGGTGACCAGGCGCGACAGGCCCTTGCCCTCGGAACCGACGACGATCACGATCGGGCGGTCGGCGAGCGCGAGGCCGTCGAGCTCCACGTCGCCGTCGCCGTCCAGACCGAGGACGAACAGGCCCATCGACTTGAGGGACTTCAGCGTCTGGGTGAGGTTCGGGGCCATCGCGACGGGCGTGCGGGCCGCGGCGCCGGCCGAGGTCTTCCACGCCGACGCGGTGACGCCGACCGAACGACGCTGCGGCACGATGACGCCGTGTCCGCCGAACGCGGCCGTCGAGCGGATGATCGCACCGAGGTTGCGCGGGTCGGTGATGCCGTCGAGCGCGACGAGCAGCGGGACCTGGTCGCGCGAGAAGGCCTGCTCGACGATGTCCTCGGACACGGCGTACTCGTACGCCGGAACCTTGAGCGCGACGCCCTGGTGCACGCTGTCGTGGCCCGTGATGCGGTCGAGCTCGGGGCGCATGAGCTCGATGATCGGCACGCTGCGGTGGTTCGCGAGCGTCAGGATCTCCTTGACGCGGTCGTCGACCTCGATGCGTGACGCGATGTAGAGCGTCGTCGACGGGGTCTTCGTGCGCAGCGCCTCGAGCACGGAGTTGCGTCCGGTCACGAGCTCGGAGTCATCGGTCTTCCGGGCCGGCGGGCGACCGGTGCGGCCCTGCGGGGTGCTCGAGGAACCGTGACGGCCCTTGGCTGCCTCGAAGCGGTCCTTCGCCGCCTTGCGCTTGCCGGCGGGGTGGTACGGCCGGTCCTCGGCTTTCGGGGTCGGCTTGCGACCCTCGAGCGCCTGGGCACCCTGACCACCGGAGCCGACCTGCTTGTTGCCCTTGCGACCGGTGCGGACGGCGCCGGGCCGACCCTTCTTGCTTCCCGAGACGTTCTTCATGCGTAGCTCCTGTTCGGCACTGCCGTGTTCAGGCGATGCTCCAGCGTGTTCCGGACGGCGTGTCCTCGATCGTGATGCCCGCGGCGGCGAGGTCGTCGCGCACGCGGTCGGCCGCAGCGAAGTCCCGTGCTGCCCTGGCGTCCGCGCGCTCCTGCACGAGGCGTTCGACGAGAGCGGCGAGCGGGCCTGCCGAGGTGTCCTGACCGCCCCCCGACCAGTGGGCGGCTCGCGGGTCGATGCCGAGGACCTCTACCATGGCGGCCACCTGATGGTACGCGACCCCGAGCGTTTCCGCATTGTCGGCGTCCAGGGCAGCATTGCCGGTACGCACGGTCTCGTGCAGGACGGCCAGCGCCTGGGGCACTGCGAGGTCGTCGTCCATCGCGGCGGCGAAGGCGTCCGGCACGGCGGGAGCGTCGGCGAGGTGCACTCCTTCGAGCCGCACCTCGGCCCGCTGCAGGAACCCGTCGATGCGGTCGTAGGCGGCCTCTGCCTCGGCCAACGAGCCGTCGTGGTGGTCGATCGAGGAGCGGTAGTGCGCAGCGCCGAGGAAGTACCGCACCACGGCCGGACGGGCAGCGGCGAGGAAGTCGGCGGCGAAGATCGAGTTGCCGAGCGACTTCGACATCTTCTGGCCCTCGACCGTGACGAGCCCGTTGTGCAACCAGTACGACGCGAACGGGTCGCCCGCCGCCGTGGACTGCGCGAGCTCGTTCTCGTGGTGCGGGAACCGCAGGTCGAGTCCGCCGCCGTGGATGTCGAACGCCGGACCGAGGTACCGCCGCGACATGGCGGAGCACTCGATGTGCCAGCCCGGACGACCGGGACCCCACGGGGAGTCCCACGACGCGGTCGACGGCTCGCCGGGCTTCGCACCCTTCCAGAGCGCGAAGTCGCGGGCGTCCCGCTTGCCGCGGGGGTCGGCGTCGGCGGCTTCGACCATGTCCTCGCGGCGCTGCCGGGTCAGGGCGCCGTAGGACGGCCAGCTGCCGGTGTCGAAGTAGACGTCGCCCGAGTCGTCGGCGGCGACGTACGCGTGACCGCGATCGATGAGCTCGGTGATGATGTCGTGCATCTGCGGCACGCTCGCGGTGGCGCGCGGCTCGTAGGTCGGGGGCAGGATGCCGAGGGCGTTGTACGCGGCGGTGAACTCGAGCTCGACGCGGTAGGCGCGGGCGAACCACGCTTCGTCGGTGCCGGCGGCCAGGTCGAGCACCTTGTCGTCGATGTCGGTGACGTTCCGCACGAGGGTGACGCGCAGCCCGCGGTACGTCAGCCAGCGGCGCCAGATGTCGTAGACCAGGGCCGAGCGCAGGTGCCCGATGTGCGGCGACGACTGCACCGTCGGACCGCAGACGTAGACGCTGACGTGTCCGTCGACCAGCGGGACGAGGTCGACGACGGCTGCGGCGCGGGAGTCGTAGAGGCGAACGGTCACGATCCCAAGCCTAGGACGTCAGGCCGGACGGATGACGGCCGTGGCGATCGCGGCGAGCCCCTCGCCCCGGCCGGTGAACCCGAGGCCGTCGGTCGTCGTGCCGGACACCGCCACCGGGGCACCGACGACGGCGGACAGGGCGTCCTGCATCTCGGCGCGACGGGCCCCGATGCGCGGCTGGTCCCCGATGACCTGCACCGTGACCGACACGGGTACGAGGCCGGCGTCGGCGAGCAGCCCGACGGCACCGCGGATGAAGACGTCCCCCGCGGCTCCGGCGTAGGCGGGGTCGGCGGTGCCGAACGTCCCACCGATGTCACCGAGGCCACCCGCGGACAGCAGCGCGTCGCACACCGCGTGCGCCACGGCGTCACCGTCGCTGTGCCCGGAGAGGCCGGGTTCGCCGGGGAAGTCGAGCAGGCCGACGCGGCACGGCGACTCGACGTCGAACGCGTGCACGTCGACCCCCAGCCCGAAGCGGACCGCCGAGGCAGCGGAGTCACCCGAGGCCGTCGCGCGCGACCGGACGATCGACTCCGCCCGTCCGAGGTCCCACGGGGTCGTGATCTTGAAGGCATCGGCGTCGCCCGGGACGAAGCGCACCGTGCCACCAGCCGCCTGGAACACGCCGGCGTCGTCGGTCTCGGACTGCGTCGACACCGCGTACGCCCGTCGGAGTGCGTCGAGCGGGAAGCCCTGCGGCGTCTGGACCCCGACGAGCGCTGATCGGTCGACGGTCTCGACGACCACGTCGCCGGACACCCGCTTGACCGTGTCGGTGACGGGCAGCGCGGGGACGACGCCGTCACCAGTGCCGGCCGCGACCGAACCCTCGACCGCGTCGAACACCCGGTCGAACTGCGCCGCCGGCGTGAGGCACCGCGCCGCGTCGTGCACCAGCACCGCGGTGACGGAGTCCGGCAGCACGCCCAGGCCGACCTGGACCGAGCCGTGGCGATCCGTGCCTCCCGGAACCACCGCCGTGTACGCAACTGCAGCGCCCGCGACCGAGGCGACCACCTGACGGCAGTCCTCGAGCAGCGCCGACGGCGCGACCACGACGACCAGCGTCGGGGACGACAGCGTGAACAGCGGCTCGAGCGCTCGCGCGAGCATGAGCCGTCCGGCGACGGGGACGAACGCCTTCGCGGTGCCGATGCCGAGCCGGGTGCCGGACCCGGCTGCAACGACGACGACCGCCCGGTCCACCCCTTCGGGGAACCGTGCGGTCGTCGTGGTGTGCAGTGCGCTCAGGACGCGAGGACTTCGTCGAGGACGGTCGATGCCTTGTCCTCGTCGGTCTTCTCGGCCAGGGCCAGCTCGGAGATCAGGATCTGCCGTGCCTTGGCCAGCATCCGCTTCTCGCCCGCGGACAGGCCGCGGTCCTGATCGCGTCGCCAGAGGTCGCGGACGACCTCGGAGACCTTGATGACGTCCCCGGAAGCGAGCTTCTCGAGGTTCGCCTTGTACCGGCGCGACCAGTTGGTGGGTTCTTCGGTGAACGGCGCCCGGAGGACCTCGAACACCTTGTCGAGCCCTTCCTTGCCGATCACGTCGCGGACTCCGACCAGGTCGACGTTGTCCGCCGGTACCTCGATCGTCAGGTCACCCTGCGTGACCCGCAGTTTCAGGTAGACCTTTTCCTCGCCCTTGATGACGCGCGTCTTGACTTCAGAGATGGTTGCCGCCCCGTGGTGGGGGTAGACGACGGTCTCGCCGACCTCGAATTGCATGTATCAGGCTCCGTTCCCAGACTTCCAGTTTACCACAAGGGGTGTTCGGGTAAGGGGACCCTCAGCACTGGGGGCGTCCCGGTGATCGCTAGGATGGACCGGGACCGTCCGGTCCTCATCGACTTACGGAGGAATCTCTTGCGAGCTCGGGTACTCGTGTCCGTCGCCGTTGCGGCAACCATCGCGCTGGGCGCCACCGGGTGCGAGTTCATGTCGCCTGCGCACACCGTCGACATCAAGCAGATCACCGACGGTGTGAACGTCTCGACCGGCAAGGTCGACGTGCGGAACGCCATCCTCATCTCGGACGACGGCGAGGGCGCGCGCTTCATCGGCACGCTGGTGAACAACTCCGACACCGACGGCATCACCGTGTCGGTCGAGATCGGTGGCGACACCGAGACCGTGCTGGTGCCGGCGAACTCGCACGTCGACCTGGCGAACGACTCGCAGCACGACACCCTCGACTTCGACAGCGCAGACGCCGAGCCCGGTTCGCTCGTCAAGGTGTACTTCTCGTACCCCGACGCCGAGGGCGTCTCGGCCAACGTGCCGGTGCTGACCACCTCGCAGGAGGAGTACGCCACCCTCGCGCCGACCTCGACCCCCGAGCCGTCCGGCCAGATCACGCTGCCGGTCGAGACCCCGTCGGCCACGCCGACGGACGGCGAGTAGCCGCTCCGCGCACGCGCCACCGTCGCAGCGCGCAAGCGCCACGCTTCGCACGGGAGGACCGGTGCTGGTCCCAGGGACCCGCACCGGGCCTCCTGTCCGTCCGTCTCAGGCCTCGATGCGGTACCCGAGACCGCGGACCGTCACCAGGATCTCCGGGGTCGACGGAACGCGCTCGATCTTCGAGCGGATGCGCTTGATGTGCACGTCGAGCGTCTTGGTGTCGCCGAAGTAGTCGGAGCCCCACACCCGGTCGATGAGCTGCCCACGGGTGAGCACCCGGCCGGCGTTCCGGAGCAGCAGCTCGAGCAGCTCGAACTCCTTGAGCGGCATCGCCGTCTCCGACCCGTCCACCGACACCGTGTGCCGCTCGACGTCCATCCGGATGCCCCCGACCTGCAGGATCCCGCTGTCCGCCGGGTCGTCCTCGGTGCGGCGGCGCAGGACGGCACGGATGCGGGCCAGCAGCTCGCGCGTCGAGTACGGCTTCGTCACGTAGTCGTCCGCGCCGAGCTCGAGCCCGACGACGATGTCGACCTCGGAGTCCTTCGCCGTCAGCATGATGATCGGTGCGTTCGACCGGGTCCGGATCTGGCGGCACACCTCGGTGCCGGAGAGCCCCGGCAGCATGAGGTCGAGGAGCACCAGGTCCGGGTTCTCCGAGTCGAACTTCGACAGCGCGGTCACGCCGTCGGCCGCGACGGAGGTCTCGTACCCCTCGCGCTGCAGCAGGAACTCCAGGGGCTCGCTCAGGGCCGGCTCGTCGTCGACGATGAGGATCTTGGTCACGATGGCTGCTCTTCCAGTTGCTCTTCGAGTGCGGTGGTCAGTTCGGTGTCCGCCTCGGGCAGGCGGATGGTGAAGGTCGAGCCCTTGCCGGGCTGCGACCAGACGCGGACGTCGCCGCCGTGGTTGCCGACGACGTGCTTGACGATGGCGAGCCCCAGGCCGGTGCCGCCGGTGGCGCGCGACCGGGCGGGGTCGACGCGGTAGAAGCGTTCGAACACCCGGTCGAGGTCGGCCTCGGGGATGCCGACGCCCTGGTCGGTGATCGCGATCTCGACGAAGCCCTTCGCGGACCGGACGCCGACGCCGACGCGGGTGCCGTCGGGCGAGTACTTCACCGCGTTGGCGATGAGGTTCGAGACGGCGACCTGCAGCAGACCCGGGTCGCCCATCACCCGGAGCTTCGACTTCTTCGCCCGGATGATCTCGATCGAACGGGCGCGCGCGACGACCTCGTTCGCGTCGACCGCGGCCTGCACGATCTTGTCGACACCGGTCTCCTCGCTGTTCTCCAACGCGTCGACCGACTGCAGCCGGGACAGCTCGATGATGTCCTTCGTCAGGGCGCCGAGCCGCTCGGACTCGGTGATGAGCTGCGCCGCGAACTTCTTGACGTGCTCCGGGTCGTCGGCCGCGATCACGAGCGTCTCGGACAGCAGGCCGATGGCGCCGATCGGGGTCTTCAGCTCGTGCGAGATGTTGGCGACGAAGTCACGGCGCACCTCGTCGATGCGCCGGCTCTCGGTCAGGTCGTCGGCCGTGATGAGCACGTACCGGTTGCCGAGCTGCGCGGCGCGGAAGCTGAGGTAGCCGATGAGCTCCCCGTGCCGTCCGCGCGGGAGCTCGAGGTCCTCCGCCCCCATCTCGCCGCTCTTGCGCACCCGGTCGACCAGGTCGAGCAGCTCCTGGTGCACGAGCCGGCGCCGCACGACGAGCCCGACGGTCAGTGCCTGGGGCGATGCGGCCACGACCGTGTTCGACGGGTCGATGACCACCGCCGGGTTGTGCATCGTCGCGATCACCGCTGCGACGCCGTCCGGCAGGGTGCGTTCCGCCACGTCGGCAGCACGTGCCGTGCGCTCGGCGGTGATGATCAGCACCACGACGCCCGCGCCGAAGACCCCGCCGAGGAGCATCGACAGTGGCACGAGCCACGCGTTGTCCATGTCGCCAGTGTAGGGATGGTCATGCGGGGTTCCGGTACCGTTCACCCGCCTCGGAAGGCCGGATCGCGAAGCGTTCAGCCCCACGTCACCGTTCGTTCACCTGGGCTGACGACACTCGTCCGGTACGCAGAGAGAGGTACTCCCCCATGCGCGAAGTCTTCCAGCAGGAACTCCAGGACGTCCAGGAGCGACTGACCGAGATCGCAGGACTCGTCGAGTCCGCCATCACCCGGGCCACCCAGGCCTTCAGCGACTCCGACGTCGCCCTCGCCGAGGAGGTGATCGCCGACGACCAGAAGATCGACGAGGCCGCCAACAGCCTCGACGAGATCGCCATCGACATCCTGGCCCGCCAGGCACCGGTCGCCCGCGACCTGCGCGTCGTCGTCACCGCCCTGCGCGTGAGCTCCTCGCTCGAGCGCATGGGCGACATGGCCGAGCACATCGCCCAGCTCGCCCGCCAGCGCTTCCCCGAGAAGGTCGTGCCGAAGGGCCTCCGCGGCACCTTCAAGGAGATGGGCAAGCACGACGTCGCGATGTCGCAGAAGCTCACGCGACTGCTCGCAACCGAGGACATCGCCCTGGCGGCGGAGATCCGCGACGAGGACGACGCCGTCGACGAACTGCACGCCAGCGTGTTCGACTTCGTGCTCGGCGAGGCGTGGAAGGGCGGGCCGATCGACACGGTCGACGCCACCCTGGCTTCCCGCTACCACGAGCGCTTCGCCGACCACGCGGTGTCGATCGCCAAGAAGGTCGAGTACCTGGCGACCGGCGACTGGACCGGCGCGTCCACCTCGACCGCCGCGGTCTGACCCGGTTCGGTCCGGTCGGGACGCTCGGGCCGCTCGGTTCTGCGAGGATCGTGCCATGGCTCAGGTCGCGATCATCGTCAACGGCATGCCCGGTTCCGGCAAGAGCACGATCGGCACGGCGCTGGCCGAGGTGCTCGGCTGCCCGTTCCTGTCGAAGGACCGGATCAAGGAGCCCCTCGCCGACATCGTCGGGCCGATGATCGCGTCGCGTCCGCTCGGTGGCATCGCGATGGACACCGTGTGGGCGATGGCCGGCGCGGTCGAGAACGGCGTCGTCCTGGACGCGGTCTGGGTCACGCCGGAGAGCCGGGACTTCCTCACCGCCGGGCTCCTGACGGCCGGTTCACCCCGTGCCGTCGAGGTCTGGTGCCACGTCGACCGCGCGACCGCCGACGAACGTCTGCGTGATCGCTACGAGCCGGACGCTCCGCTCCGGCACGAGGTCCACGGCGACCTGGCGTCGATCATCGACACCTGGGACACCCTCGGTCCCACCGCGGGACCGACCGGGCTGCTCCCCGTCGTGCGAGTCGACACGACGAAGCCCTACGACGTCGGTGCCCTCGTGCAGGAGATCGCGTCGCACTTCGTCTGACCGGCCGAACGACGAACGCCCCGCCCGGAGACCGGACGGGGCGTTCGTGTGTGCGGTGCTACTTCTTGGCGCCCTGGGCGGCCACGGCGGCAGCGCCGGCGGCAGCGGCCTCGGGGTCGAGGTAGTACGCCGGCTTCGTCGGCCGGAAGTCGTCGTCGAGCTCGTACACCAGCGGGATGCCCGTCGGGATGTTCAGCCCGGCGATGTCGTCGTCGGAGATGTCGTCGAGGTGCTTGACGAGCGCGCGGAGCGAGTTGCCGTGGGCGGTGACCAGCACGGTCTTGCCCTCGCCCAGGTCCTTCGTGATGTCCGACTCCCAGTAGGGGAGCAGTCGGTCGATCACGAGCTTGAGCGACTCGGTGCGCGGCAGCTGGTCGCCGAGTTCGGCGTAGCGGCGGTCGCCGGCCTGCGACCACTCGGCGCCGTCGGCGATGGGGGGCGGCGGGACGTCGAACGACCGGCGCCACTCCATGAACTGCTGCTCGCCGTACTCGGCCAGCGTCTGGGCCTTGTCCTTGCCCTGCAGGTCGCCGTAGTGGCGTTCGTTGAGGCGCCAGTCACGCTTGACCGGCAGCCAGGCGAGGTCGGCCTGGAGCAGCGCGATGTCGGCCGTCTGGATCGCGCGGGTGAGGAGCGAGGTGTACAGGACGTCGGGGACGATGCCCGATTCGGCGATGAGGTCGCCGGCGCGCTTCGCCTCCTTCTCGCCCAGCTCGCTGAGCCGGACGTCGACCCAACCGGTGAACAGGTTCTTCTGGTTCCAGTCACTGTTTCCGTGACGGAGCAGGACGAGCGTGGAGGTCATGCTGCCGAGTCTACCGAGCGTCGGCAGGCCCGTACCCTTGACGTCATGCCCATCGGGAACGTGACGCGCGGGACGACCGGGTACAACCGGCTCCGCCGTGTCGACCGGTGGATCGCATCGCTGCCGGCCCTCCGCAAGGCCGACGACCCGCTGGTCGCCGACGTCGGGTACGGGGCCTCGCCGACGACGACGCTCGAGCTGCGCGACCGTTTGGCACTGGTGCGTCCGGACGTCGAGGTGACCGGCATCGAGATCGAACCGGCACGCGTGACGTTCGCGAACGCGGGCACCCGCGACGGCGTAACGTTCCGGCTCGGTGGCTTCGAGACGCCCACGCCCGGGCAGCGCCGACCCGCCGTGATCCGGGCGTTCAACGTGCTGCGGCAGTACGACGAGTCCGCGGTGGTGGCGTCGTGGCGGATCATGCAGGACCGACTGCAGCCCGGCGGCGCGCTGGTCGAGGGGACGTGCAACGAGGTCGGGCGGGTGGCCTCGTGGGTGACGCTCGACGAGCACGCACCGGTGTCGTTCACGGTGTCGCTGCGGCTCGCCGGACTCGACGTGCCGTCGATCGTCGCCGAACGGCTGCCGAAGGCGCTCATCCACCGGAACGTGCCTGGTGAGCGGGTGCACGCGTTCCTACGCGACCTCGACCTGTCGTGGGCGATCGCGGCGCCGCTCGGCACGTACGGGCCCCGGCAGCGGTGGATCGCCACGGTGCGCGGGATGCGTGACCGCGGGTGGCCGGTGCTGCACGGGGTGACGCGCTGGCGGCTCGGTGAGCTCAGCGTGCCGTGGTCCGCGGTCGAGCCCGCCACCTGAGGGGCGAGTCTCGCGCGCAGCGACTGCTCTCGCGCTCCGGGGCCCGAGAGGTGTCGCTCAGGCCGAGTCTCGCGCCAGCATCGACCCGAGACGGCGGCTAGGACCGCTTGACGGCTCCGAGCCGGGGCAGCCGCGGGACGTTCGCCGTGGCGCCGGCCTCCGGCGGGACGATGGTCTCCTGCGCCGCCGTCACCACGACGTCGTCGGCGGTGAGGGTCAGCGTCGCGGTGGGGTCGAGCGAGCGCTTGACCACGGCCAGCCCGATCGGGCCGAGCTCGTGGTGGACCGCCGAGGCCGACAGGCGCCCGACTTCCTTGTCGCCGAGCATCACGGGAGTCCCCGGAGCCGGCAGCACGGCGTCGGAGCCGTCGAGGTGCAGCTGCACGACACGACGCGGCGGGTGCCCGAGGTTGTGCACCTTCGCGACGGTCTCCTGCCCGCGGTAGCAGCCCTTCGTCAGGTGCACGGCGGAGCGGAGCCAGTCGAGCTCGTGCGGGATGGTGCGCTCGTCGGCGTCGGACAGCGTCGGACGCCAGGCGGCGATCCGCAGCGCCTCGTACGCGAGCAGCCCCGCGACGGGTTCGTCCGACGCAGCGATCGCGGCCGAGGTGCCGGGCGTGACCACGGCGATGCGGAGGGTCCAGTCGGAGCCGGGATGGGCCTCCTGGGCGGCGTAGCTCCACCCACCGGGCGTGACGGCCGCCCACGGGTCGACCCACTCGACGACGGGCGGGTCCGGCAGGACGGTCGACGCGAACGGGGCGGCCTCGCCGAACCAGCCGAGGGTCGCGAAGTCGGCCGAACGGTCGGCGACCTCGACCCGGAGCATGAAGCGCATCGAGTCGAGCCAGGCGGCGAGCGGTGCCGCGTCCTGGGGCTCGGTGAGGAGCCACACGACCGCACCGTCGTCGACCACGCGGGCGGCGTGCTCGACCCGGCCGGACTGGTCGAGCACGAGAGTCTCGGTGCTGACACCGGTCGGCAGACCGGTCAGCTGCTGCGAGGTGATCGAGTTGAGCCACGACAGACGGTCCGGGCCGGAGACGGTGACGACACCGAGACCGAGACCGACGACCGCGCGGCCACGGGCCAGCAGCCGCTGCTCACCCAGGGGGTTGCCGAAGTGTGCTGCGGGCGCGCCCGGCGCATCTGATGCCGCGACGAACCCGTCGCGCACCACGAACGCCGACATCAGTCGACCTTCGCGAGCTGCCCCGAGGCGTGCGAGGTGAGTTCGCGACCGAGCGCCGCGATGTCCCACGCCCAGAACAACTTGCCCTCGACCAGGCCGTACAGGCGGGTCGCGGCGGAGTAGTCCTTCGCGTTCGGCGAGCGCATCACGGCGTCGGTGGCCAGATCGATCCGCCCCTTGAGCACACGGCCGACGTAGAGCTCGTTGACGCCCGTCGGGTGCACGATCGCGGCTTCGACGTCGAAGCCGTCGGTGGTGTTGCGCAGCGCCTCGACGCTCTCGACGGTGCTGAACGGCGTCGGCCCCTCGCCCAGGAGCATCGCGGGGCCACGGTCACCGGGTTCGGTCGGACGGTCGATCCGCCAGTAGCCCATCTCGGCGGCGAGCGGGGTGTGGTCGTCGTCGAGCAGCCAGGTGGTGGATGAGTAGTTGAGGTACGGCAGGCCGTCGTGGCTGAAGCTCACGCGCTGGCCGAACTCGTAGGTGCGGGGCGCTTCTTCGTCACCGACGGGGTACTCCACGACGCCGGTGCCTTCCCAGACGCCGACGAGCCACGACAACGGGACCAGTTCGGGCGCCAGGCCCTCGGGGAGCTCGATCAACGCTGACCCTTGAACAGCTTCACGACGACGACGACCGAGATGAACGCGATCGCGAGCGACGCCAGACCGAGGAGGCCCACGTAGAACAGCTCGAGCGCAAGCAGCGAATCCATGCCCTGGAGTCTACGCGGCTCGGCTCAACGCGCCAGGAGCACCACCGCGGTGACGAGGACCACGACGAAGGCACCGGACGACGCGATGCTGATCCGTTCGACCAGCCCGTCCTTCGTCGCGGTGATGAGCTGGAGCACGAAGCTCACCATCACGCAGGCGACGAACACGAGCAGCAGCCAGGCGAAGGCGTCGCGCTCGGCGAGCGCCAGGACGAGCACCGCCCCGGCGACGCTGAGGATCCAGACCGGCAGGACGGACGTCAGCTTGAGGCGCCGCTGGTCGGTGGGCTGCACTGGCTGGGTCACGCGTTCCATCATGACAGGGGTCACGCCCGGCGCGCTTGCGGGTTGTGGGTTGCGGCTTCACGCGCAAACCGTCCGGCCGGATGAGGACTTCCCGAGCATCACTAGGATGTGTCCACGACGTCATCCACCTGCGGAGGTCCTGTGGCACAGCTCCTGGTACTCACCTCGACCGCGCCCGGCGACGTCCTGCCGAGCCTCGGTCTCCTGAGCCACAGGATCCGTCACGTGCCGGCCGAGGCCGCACAGCTGGTCAACGCGCCGCAGAGCGACCTGATGTTCGTGGACGCCCGCACCGACCTGGTCAGCGCGAAGGCCCTGTGCAAGATCCTCGCCTCGTCCGGCTCGACGACGCCCATCGTGCTCGTGGTCACCGAGGGCGGGCTCACCGCCGTCAACAGTGACTGGAACGTCGACGACGTGGTGCTCGAGAGCGCGGGCCCGGCCGAGATCGACGCGCGCATCCGCCTGTCCGCGGGCCGTGCGGCCAAGGGGCAGTCCAGCTCGAAGATCCAGGCATCGGGTGTCGTCATCGACGAGGCCAGCTACTCGGCGAAGGTCCGCGGCCGACCGCTCGACCTGACGTTCAAGGAGTTCGAGCTCCTCCGGTTCTTCGCCACGCACCCGTCCCGGGTCTTCACGCGCGAGCAGCTGCTCAGCGAGGTCTGGGGCTACGACTACTTCGGCGGCACCCGCACGGTCGACGTGCACGTCCGACGTCTCCGCGCCAAGCTCGGCGACCTCGAGTCGCTCATCGGCACGGTCCGCAACGTCGGGTACCGCTTCAACGTCTACGACGACGAGGCCGAGCGCCTGATGGGCCAGTAGTGCCGGACCTCGCACGGTTCGTGGTGCCCGGTGAGGCGCCGCCGTTCTCCGACCAGACCCTGGTCGACGTCCGCGCGGGGCGCGCGACGGTCCTCGAGGCCGACGACGGGGTCGCCGTGGTCCGTGACGGCGAACTGGAACTCGTGGTCGACCGGGAGGCCCGTGGCCGCGGCACCGGCACCGCCCTCGTCACGCAGGCGCTCGCGCTGGGCGGCGGGGCCGCTCCTGTGCTCGCCTGGGCACACGGGGACCACCCCGCAGCGCGGGCCCTGGCCGATCGGTTCGGCTGGCGCGCGGTCCGCACCCTGCTGCAGCTCCGGGCGCCGATCGACGGTGGCGCGCCGTCTTCGGACGCGGCTCCCGTCGACGTGCCGGCTGGGTACAGCCTGTCCGCGTTCCGACCCGGCACCGAGGACGAGGCCGACTGGCTCGCCCTGAACGCCGCGGCCTTCGCACACCACCCCGAGCAGGGGCGGATGACCATCGACGACCTGCACGCCCGCGAGTCGGACGCCTGGTTCTCCGGCGAGGACCTGCTGTTGCTCCGCGACGCCTCCGGGCAGCTCGCCGGCTCGTGTTGGCTCAAGGTCGAGGACGGCATCGGCGAGTTCTACGCCGTCGCCGTCCGGCCCGACCTGCAGAGACAGCGGCTCGGCGGGGTGCTCATGCGCGCGGGGACCGCTCGGTTGACCGGGCGTGGGCTGACCGCCGCTGCACTGTACGTCGAGGGCGACAACGAACCCGCGCTGGCGCTCTACCGGCGATCCGGGTTCGAGCAGTACGCGATCGACGTGCAGTACGCCGCGCCGGAGCAGGCGGAGGCGCCGACCGGCCGGTAACATTGCGTGGTCGGCGAGGGGTCGGCCAGCGGGGGAATCGGGAAGTCGGGGACGCAGTGGCGCAGTACGGTCAGGGTGAGCCGCTCGGCGCGTCGTACCGGTTGGTCGAGCTGCTCGGGACCGGTGCCACCGGCGAGGTCTGGCGCACCGAGCACACCGCGACCGGCGAGCACGTCGCCGCGAAGCTGCTCCGTGCCGAGCTCGCCGCCGACCCGCAGATCGTCGAACGCTTCGTCCGCGAGCGTTCGGTGCTCCTCGCACTGCAGCACCCCTCGATCGTGGGGGTGCGGGACCTGGTCGTCGAGGGCGACCGGCTCGCGATCGTCATGGACCTGGTGCCGGGTGGGTCCGCGCGCGATCTGCTCGCATCGAACGGTCCGCTGACCCCGCGGGACGCCCTGACGATCACCGCCGAGGCGCTCGACGCCCTCGCCGCGGCACACGAACGCGACGTGACCCACCGCGACGTCAAGCCCGACAACGTGCTGCTCCAGACCGCCTGGGTCCCCGGTGCGACGGGCGATGTCCGGGTCACCGACTTCGGCATCGCGTCGGTCGTCGCCGAACGCGAGCGCACGACCACCGGGCTCCTCGGCACACCGCAGTACATGGCCCCCGAGTCGATCAGCCACGGCCGCGCCGGTCCCGCTACGGACGTCTACGGCGCCGGGGTCATGCTCTACGAGCTGCTGTCCGGCCGAACGCCCTTCGCCGGGCCCGGCACGGACTTCGCCGTGGCGTACCGGCACGTCACCTCGAACCCACCGCCGCTCGACGTGCCCGATGCGCTGTGGTCCGCGGTGTCCGCCCTGCTGACGAAGGACCCGAACAGCCGCCCGGCAGCAGCGGACGCCGCGGCGACCCTGCGGCGACTCGCCCGGTCCCTCGCCTCGGCCCCTGCGCTGGCCGCGACGAGCGATCCAGACGCGTTCGACGAGGTCGAGCGGCCGGCCACCGTGGTCCGCGGGGTCCGTCCGGAGCGCGATGCTGATCGGGATGACACCGGGGTACCAGAGGACGAAGCCCTGGCCGGGCCGGCCCCGGAACTCGGCCCCGCCGGGTCGCAGACCGTCATCCGGCCGATGGCACGACAGCCGCTGCCCACCGCCCCCGCCGCCGAGCCGGTACCGACGCGTCGGTTCGCCCGGCCCGAGTGGCTGACGAACCGTGCGCTCCTGTTCGGCGGCATCGGCGTGGTGCTCGTGGCCGCGCTCGTCGTCGGCGGGGTCGTCTGGCTGCCCGGTGCCGTGCGGAAGACGCCCGGTACCGGCACCGCGACCGCACAGGCCGCCAACGCCTACCAGCAGGACCGCCCACTGCCCACCGGCCTCGCGACCACCCGCCGCGCGACCATCGACCCGGCGAAGGGAACCGTCGACCTGCGCGTCACGTACGCGGCGCAGGCATCGGCCCTGACCGGTCCGTTCCTCGAGGTCGTCCCCGGAGCCCGCTCGGGTGCCGCGTGCCCCGCCGTCACCTGGACCGGCGAGGGCATCTCCGCGAAGCGCAACCAGCCCTCGCTGACGGGTGTCGACACCGCGTGTGCCTGGAGCCTGTCCGGGGTCGAGGTCCCCGCCGGCGGCGACGTCACGGTCGAGGCCGCGGTGCCGCTCGCCTCCGTCACGGACGGCGCGGCGCTGCAGACGTGGCTCGACGGCGTCGGCGAGGCGACCACCGCTGCCGTGACCGACGACTCCGTGCGCGGGACCGCCTACCCGGTGCAGCGGTTGCAGGGCGTCGAGGTCCGGACGCCCGACCGCACGGTGAGCCAGACGGCCCTGCCGGTGACGCTCGTGCCGGTGTGGCCGAGCGGCGCCGACGAGCTCAACCCGCTCTACCGCAGTCCCGCCACGGGACGCCCGTCGCAGATGCTCGTCGACGTGGCCGGCGGGGAGTCCGGCGTGCGGTTCGCCGACGGCTGCTCGGGGGCGTTGGCGGTGTCGTCCGACGGGCTGGTCGTCACGGCCCTGTCGGTCGCGCCGTCGTGCACGGTGCGGGCGACGGTGGGGAACTTCACGAACCTCGAGAGCTCGCCCTTCGGGATCACGACGCGCGACTGAGCGCGCTCTGGTCGTGACTACGGGTCGACCCTGCCGTCCGTGGCGGACGCGGCCACGGGCCTCCAGGCCGACGGTCTCGGCGTCTCGGTCAGCTGCCAGCAGACGCGGTCTGCACGAGACGGACGGTCCCGCCCGAAGCGGCGTAGCCGCGGCCGACGGTCAGCGCGACCGGTGCACGACGCGGGAGCGTGACACCGAGCAGCTCGCCGTCGTAATCGACGTCCGGCTGCAGCAGGACGCCACACCGGGACTTCCGGACCGCTCGGGTCCAGTGGCTGTACAGCGACCGGAGGTCAGCGGACCGGCCGGCCGCCACGACGCACAGTCCGGGGCGCTCGGTCGTGAGCAGCGTCGCGATGGCCTGGTCGCCGTCGTCGAACCGCTCCGCGTCGTCGATGAGCAGCAGGACCGGGCCGCGCTCGAGGCGGAGTCCGGCGAGGAGCGCCGGCACCTCGTCCGCACCGACGGCGACCCGGTCGAACGAAGCCGAGGCGAGCGGCGACCGACGGTCGCAGATCGCCCAGACGGCCGGACGGACACCATCGGTCGTCCGTGCGAGCTCGGCGACGGCGAGGAGCACGCTCGACTTGCCGGACCGCGCCGGGCCGGCGACGAGCACGTGTTCGCCGTCGTAGACCTCGACGGACGCCGGCTGCAGGTCGTCCTCGGCGATGCCGATCGGGATCCGCCAGGGCTCACCCGCGAACACCGCCCCGGCGCCGAGCTCGTCCACCAGCACGGCGTCTGGGAGCCGGCCGACCGCACTCGCCTTCTTCGTACCGTCCGACCGGGTCTCCGCGATCCGTGCGACGGCCTGCGCGAGCGGGATGTCCGGTGTCGCGACGTGCGACTGCAGCCGCCTGGTCGAGTCGATGAAGCGGCCGGGCACCGGCGGCGGGACGTCCTTGGGGCGGACCCCGATGGACGCGTAGTCGTACGGGTCCGCGAGGCGGAACATCCACTTCTGCGTGGTGACCTCGTCCATCGCCGACGGCACCGCCTTCGCGCGGGTCGTGGAGACCGCGAAGGAGATGCCGAGCGCCGGCCCCTCGGCGTACACCCGGTAGAGCGCGTCGAGCAGCTGCTGCCCCTCGAAGTCCTGGTACTCGTCGCGCAGGGCGGCGAGGCCGTCGATGAGCACCACGGCACGGCGCCCACCGGGTGCGGCGCGACGACGCTCGAGCTCGACGCGGAGGTGCCGCAGGAACCGCGTCTGCAGCTCCCCCGCACCCGCACCGGAGCCGACGTACGCCGTCGTGTGCGGCAGCTGCGCGAGCGGAGCGAGGTCCCCCGGACCCATGTCGAGCACCAGCAGGTCGAGCTCGTCGGGGCTCGACGCGGCGGCGAGCTGCAAGGCGATCGTCGCGAGGGCGGTGCTCGTCCCGCTGCCGGGGATGCCCATGAGCATGAGGTTGCCCTCGTCGAGGTCCCAGCCGGTGGTGACCTGGCGCTGGTGGTCCGGGTCGTCGGCGAGGGCGACGGGGACGGTTCCGGACCGCGGGTCAGTGCCCGGGCCTGGCTCGGTGAGCTCCGCCAGCTCGACGCGGTCGCCGAGTGCCTCGGGCCAGATCGGCCGCGGCGGGGCGTACCCGGCTGCCTCGTTCGCCTGCCCGATCGCCTCGATGAGCTGATCGAGGTCGGTGACGTCCGACGCGGTCGGAGCCGGTGCCGGCATCGGCGCGGGGACACCGAAGACGTCGGTCGGCCGGACCGAGACCGGCTGCTCGGCACGCTCGTCACGGGCTCGGCCGGTGACGAGGGCGGTCTGCACCGGGGTGATGTCGTCCTGCCCGAGCTTCACGTAGGCGCGGCCGGTCTGCTGTCGACCGATCCCGGCTGCGGCGGGGACACCGATGACGTTCGTCGAGTCCTCACGGCTCTGCACCCGCAGGGCGACCCGCATGTTCGTGTTCGCGAGGATGTCCTCGCTCACCACACCAGCAGGCCGCTGGGTCGCCAGGATCATGTGGACGCCGAGCGTGCGGCCGACGGCCGCGATGCTGACGAGCGACGTCAGGACGTCCGGGAAGTCCTTCGCGAGCATCGCGAACTCGTCGACGACCAGCAGCAGCCGCGGCATCGGCTCGACCGGCTTCGTCGCCAGGTAGGCATCGAGGTTGTCGATGTCGGCTCCGGCTG
The DNA here is from genome assembly GCF_003234365.2 of Curtobacterium sp. MCJR17_020. NCBI lineage: Bacteria > Bacillati > Actinomycetota > Actinomycetes > Micrococcales > Microbacteriaceae > Curtobacterium > Curtobacterium sp. MCJR17_020. The sequence goes on from NZ_CP126260.1 coordinate 3,464,499, forward strand.
CCGCGAACACCCGCTGACGTCGTTCGAGTTCGGCTTCCAGTGCCCGGATCGCACGGTCGGCGAGCTGTTCGTCGAGGTTGCTGATCGTGCCGATGGTGTGCGGGAGGCGCTCACACGCCGCGAAGGCCGCACCACCCTTGAAGTCGACGAGCAGGAAGTTCAAGCGTGTCGGGTCGTTCCGCGCGGCGAGCCCGGCCACGAGGGACCGGAGGAACTCGCTCTTGCCCGAACCCGTCGTGCCGCCGACCAGGCCGTGCGGGCCGTCGCGCACCAGGTCGATCTCGAGCACACCGCTCTCCGAGGAGCCGATCGGGGTCGAGAAGCCCGTGCGGGCGTCCCACGCCGTGCGGATCCCCTCGCTCGACAACAGCTCGGGCAGGCGGACGAGCGAGGGCAAGGACGCCCCCGGCACCAGCAGTTCGGGATCGTCGAAGTGCGCCACGCTGCGCGCGCTGCGCTCAGCGGTCTCGACGCTGAGGCCGGCGAGCACGACGTCCTCGACACGGGTCCGGTCCTCCGGTCGGTACACGGTGGCTGCAGCGTCCGCACCCACGGTGATGATCGACGTGCACGCGGCGGGCAGCTGCTGCTCGTTCGTCGCGATGACGATCCCGCTCACCCGGTGTGGTCGTTCCCCTGGGCGCAGGGACTGCCCGGGCACCGAGCGGCCCTGACCGAGCAGGCTGCGGGCAGGGGCATCCCGTCCCTCGGTGAGCACCTCGGAGTCGACCACGACGAGCAGGTTCGGCGTCGGCAGCTCGTCGAGCGACTCCCGCAGGCCACGGAGCATCGCCGCGCTCTGGTCGCGCTGCGCTGACATCCAGCGGGCGCCGGTACTGCTCCCCGCCACACGCGCGTGCGGCAGCCAGGAGGCCCACCCCCAGTCCTCCGCACGGCCCGCGTCGCAGAAGACGCCCACCGTCAGATCCGCGGGACCGCAGTGCACGGTGGCCTGCGTGAGCAGGCTGCGCGCGAGGGCGAGGGCGCCCTGACGATCGCCGACGATCCCGACGACGCCGGCGTCGGACAGGTCGGCCACCACTGGGGCGGCCGTCAGGCGACTGTCGGCGATGGCGGCCTTCGCCTCGTCCTCGAGCTTCGCGGTCGCTGCACGCTGATCGACCTCGGGCCGCCAGGGAGCGTCTCCGGTGCCGGCGTGCAGGCTCAGGAAGTCCTCGTCGTCCGATCGACGCTGCCACAGCAGGGTGGTCGGCAGTTCTGCTCGCCGCACCACGGTCGCCGGGTCGGGCACGAGCTCCTGGCGGCGAGCGGCCTCGACGGCCGCGGCTTCGGAGATCTCACCGCGGAAGGACTCGACGGCTTCGGCGAAGCGGGTGTCCTCTTCTTTCAGGTTCTTCGCGCGGCGGTGCTTCTGCTCGAACCACATGCCGATCGCGGTGACCGGGGAGAGCAGGGCGAACAGCGCGAACCGCGCGTCGCCGAGCAGGAGCACCATCGCCCCGGCGAGCACCAGGGGCGCGGCGACGGTGATCCAGCTGAACTTCGAGGCCGGCGGCACGTCCTTGCGTCCGGGCGGCACGACCGTCTCGGCGTCGGAGGTCCGGCCGGCGCGTGGTGGGCGGTTGAACGGTGCCGTCGCCGCCGGGGTCAGGTTCGCCATCGAGCCGGCCGCGGGCACGGGCACCTCGTCGAGCGCCGGCCGGACGAGCAGCACGGCCCCGCCCACGATGACGCTCGTCGTCCCGGTGAGCAGGACCCCCTCGGCATCGATGCGCTCCCCGGCGATGACGGTGCCGTTCGTCGATCCCGCATCACGCACCCGGACACCGTCGTCCTCGCGCTCGACGGTGCAGTGCTCCCACGACGCGCTCTCGGTGGGGAGCACGACGTCGGCCTGCGGCGCCCGGCCGACCACGAGCTTCCGCCCGCGCGGGACCGGCACCACGAGCCCGGCTTCGAGCCCGCCGGCGAGCGTGACGGTCCAGCCGTCGGTACTGAGCGGCCGTTCGTCGGGGGTTCGTCCGATGCGGGAGCCCTCGAGCAGCACGAGGTCACGGAGCGGGGTGTCGACGCTGGTGCGGTGCCCGTCGACCGCCAGGGTGGTGCCGGGTTCGAGTGTGAGGCCGACGGCCGCGGACACGAGCTCCCCGAGTGAGGATGCGCCGGACCACCCGTCGACCTCGACCGCTTCACGTCGGTCGTCGAGCTCGATCAACAGGCGCATGCTCGCGTTCCTCTTCCGGGTCGGTGCGTGGGTGGGTCAGTCCGTGCTGGAGTCGTCGAACCAGACGAGCGACGCGGTCTGGGCAGCGTCGGTTCCGCTCCCGGTGCCGTCGCCGGACGCGGTGCTGGCCGGACGGAGACCGAGCTGCTGTGCCGACGCCGCGAGCACCGTCGCGTGTGCGCCGAGTGCCTGCTGCTTCGTGAAGTCGAGCGCCGGACCGGCGATGCCCGCATCGGCGTCGAGGTCGAGCGCAGCGAGGGCGTCGGTGACGTCCGTCGGCTCGACGGTCCGCGCCGTGCCGACGGCGCGGACCAGGGCGATGACGGCGTCGTGGCTACGCGAGTCCGCTGCGCCCGCGACCGCCGAGAACGGCTGGTCACCGGTCAGGTTCTCGGCGTCCTGATCGCCGGCGAGCACCCGGACACCGCCGAGGAAGGCGGACATCGCGCGGCCCCCGGCGTCGGAGGCGAGCGCGCGGGCGTCGTCGGTGGCGACACCGACGGTCCGGAAGGAACCGCTCAGGCTGCCGCCAGCCTCGACGAGTGCGGCGCCGAACGCCGGGCTCGTCGCATCCGGCGTGAGGACGACCGGCACCGTGACGTTCTCGGCCTGGAGCGCGGCGACGAAGGCACCCTGGCGTTCCGCGGAGCCGCTGACGACGACGGCGTCGGAGTCAGGCGCCGGGGTCTTCGCGTCGGCGTCGGCATCTGCGTCCGCGTCTTGCTCGTTGCTCGTCGCGCCGGTGCGCTCGGCGACGGTCGTGGCGAGCGCTGCGGTGTCCGCGGTGTCGTCACCGTTCAGGACGTGCGCCACCCGCAGGCCCGCCGGAGCTCCGCCGCCCAGGTCGACCAGCAGTGGAGCGTCGGCGTCGCCGAGTGCCGTCGTCATCGCCTTGCTGATCGAGTCAGCGGCCGGCGCCGTCGACCAGGAGTCCTTCTCCGCCGGTGCGTAGGGCAGGACGACCGGGATCCCCTTCGCCGCAGCTGCCGCGAGGGCGCCGGACACGTGGCTGCCCGACGAGGCGACGACGATGCCCGCGACGCCGCTCTTCGCCAGGGCGTCGACCGCGGCCGTACCCCCGGCAGCGGTCCCGCCGTCGTTCTTCGTGACGAGCGCGACGTCGGTGCCACCGAGGGCGAGCCGACGCTCCGCCACCAGCGCGCCCTGCGCCGCTTCGTTCCACTCGGACCCCTCGCCGTCTCCGAGCGTGACGATGATGCCGATCTTCGTCTTCGCCGGGACGTGTGCCACCGTGATCTTCACCGGCACGGTCGCCGACACCGCTTCGGCCGGGGTGCTGCTGCCGAACGCCCGGAACGTCAGGACGGCGGCGACGACCGCGGCCACGAGGAGCACCGCGATGCCGACGAAGAGCAGCGGACGGCGGCTGCGCGGACGCGTTCCGTCAGCGCCCTCGGTCGCAGTTGCTTCGGTCGTCTGGTCACTCATCGGTCGGCCCCGATCCGGAAGGTGTACAGCGTGGTCGACGTCGCACTGGCGGGGACCTTCAGCTGGAACGCCGGCAGCGTCGTCGCCGCATCGAGCGATGCACGGAACTGCTCCTGCTGGAGCAGGATGCCGGCGACGTCCTCGGCCCGGACGTTCGCGTACCCCGCGGCGTTCTGCGACGCCAGGGCGAGCTGGTAGTCGGCGGAGTCGGACTTCGCCGCGCTCGTGGCCATGGCGCCGAGGATGCCGGAGCCGTTGACCTTGCGGTCACCCAGGTCGAGCATCACGCGGTTGAGGTCGCCGGTCAGCAGCGTCGAAGCACCCTGCACGTCGCGCGTCGAGGCGCTCGTGCTGGCCGCGATGCGCTCGAGGCTGGACGCCGTCTGCCGGTCGACCGCGGAGGAGAGCTCCGAACCCTCTTGCTCGAGCGTGCTCTTCTGCTCGTCGATCGTGCCCTTCGAGTCCTTCGTGACCTCGCCCGAGGTGGACCGGAGGCCGGCGATCGACTTGTCGAAGGCATCCCGGACGGCCTGGTTGCTCGCGGACGCCGTGGTCGAGACCTTCCGCACCTGTGCGTCGATGGCCTCCTTGAAGGTCTCCGACGACTGGTCGGAGGCGTCCTTGAAGGTCTTCTCGACCTCGGCAGCGAGGTCGATCTGCGTCTGACGGACCGTCCCGAGCTGCGTCGCGATGACCGCCTGCGACCCGTCAGCCTTCGCGAGAGCCGCGCGAAGGCTCTCGATCGTGGAACCCACGTCGTCGTTCCCACCACGGACGGCGTCGCGGACAGCCCGGATGCTGTCGTCGAGCGCCGTGAGATCGGTCCGCAGGTCGGCGATCGCGCTGCCGATGGAGCCATCGGTCGTCGCGTCGGCGCTGGTCGAGTCGACGACTTCCTGCCAGCGCGCCGTCTGGTCGTCCAGTCGTTCGTCCATCGGGTCGGTGAACCCGAGACCGGGCTGGAGCACGGTCCCCTCAGGCGCACCGGCGCAGGGCTCGGCCGTCAGGTAGCCGCGGAGGCGATCGGCGTCGGCCTGGTCGAGCTGTCCGAGCGTCGCGAGGGCGCAGAGCTGGTCCGCGACCGCCGAGTTCTGGCGCTGCATCGACAGCGGAAACCCTGCTCCGTCGACCAGGTCACGTGCCGCCTCGGCACGGTCGTGCGTGGTCTGCACGTCCGTCGCCAGTGCGTCGAGTCGCGTGCCGATCTGGTCAGCACTCGCCGACAGCGCGCGCAGTGCGTCACCGGTGCCGCCGTCCCCACCGTCCTCGTACTCGTCCAGGGCATCGGAGATGCTGGTCAGCTGCGTGTCGAGGTCAGCGGCGCTCGCGATCGCAGCGTCGACCGTCTCCGGCTGCAACCGCGCGGCGAGCGCCTGCCCGGTGCTCACCAGTCCGATCAGCGAACCGTTGATCGCGGTGGACGACTCGTAGAGCGTGCAGGTCAGCGAGTCTCGTGCGTCCGTCGCGGCGCAGGTCGTTGCGTCCGGGGCCTTCGGGCCGACGGCAGCGGAGAGCTGCGCACTGACCTGCTGCTTGCACGCCTCGCTCGCGTCGGCGTAGCCCTCGAGCTGCGACGAGACGCGGAGCAGGTTGCCGTAGACGCTGCCGCCCGCGGTCGAGGTCTTCGGCGTCGCCGCGCACCCGTTGCCGTCGAGCACCGTGGCCGGTGCCGTCGCCGAGGTGTCGCCGAGCAGGCTGTCGAGACTCGTCGTGGTCTGCTGGAGCTGCTGCAACACGGTGGACTGTGTCGCCTTGACGGTCGTGCCGAGGTCGCCGTTCAGGGAACCGAGCTCGCCGGACAGGGACCGCATGGTGCCCGCCAGGGACGAGCTGCTCTCCTTGAGCCGCTCGGCCGTGCTGACGCCGAGGGTCTTCGACGTGGTCTCGAGGTTGGACCGCACCTCGGTGATTGTGCCGCCCGCTCGTGCGAGCACCTCGTTCACCTGCGAGATGAGGTCGATGGTGCGGCGCTGGAGCGCGAGTTCGGAGTCGCTGTCGGACCCGAACGCCGCGTTCACCACGCCGGTCGAGGACAGGTCCGTGGACAGCCCGGGCTGCGCGGCGACGTCGAACGTCGGCGCCGTGAAGTCCTTGACGTCGGCGACGAGGTGCAGCGTGCTGCTCGCGCCGGATGTCGGCGGTGCCAGCAGGCGGCCCCACTGGACGACCGCGTCCCCGTCCTCGTTCGTGCTGACGACTCCGTCCGTGGACGAACCGGAGTCAGCGGCATCGGTGACGATCCGGTCGGCCGCGGTGCCGGTGAGGACGGTCGAAGCGGCGACGCTGAAGGGCGCACCCACGAGCGCCGGCGTCGAGCGGGAGGTGCCGGCGACGTCGTAGGTCAGGTTCTTCGACGTGACCGTGAGGTTCTCGATCGTCAGGTCGATCGCGATCCGGCCCGAGTACCCGTCGAGGTCGGCGAGGTCGGTACCGGTCTTCTTCGACGTCGAGTACTGCGTCGTGATGCGGAGCGGGAGGTCACCAGCCGCCTTCGCGGGGTCGTGGTCGGTCGTCGCTGACGAGGAGTCCTTGCCCGCGACGGAGATCGCGGTGTCGGAGATCGACGTGATCGAGCCGTCCGCGGCCAGACGCGTGTCGACCGTCTGCAAGATCCGTGACGGGTCAGCCACCGGCTTGTCGTCGGACGTGCACCCGGCGAGCACCAGCGCGGCGATGCCGGTGACGGCGACCGCCCCCACGAGCCGGCGAGTGGTGCTTCGTGCTCCGGTGTTCCCGGCACGCTGGTTGATCACGGTCTTCCCCCCAAGAGAATCGTCGAGCACATCGATGCTAGTTGCTCGATGGCGTCGGGTCCGCGTCGATCGGCCGCCCTGGCCGCCCCCGTTCGGGCCACACGCCCCGACTGGAATACAACGTATCGCATCCGGCGAGTTGCGCGTTCGCCGTCCACAACCGCGCTGATACTCTGCACGCATGATCCAGGGGGACCAGGGCTTCGGGCCCATCGAACGACGACGTCCGCACGCACGACCGGGGGCAGATCGGTGACACTCAACCTCTCGCCGGTCCTCATCGCGCTGCTCGCGATGATCGCGATCCCGGCCGCCGTCAGCGCGCTCGTCCGCCGCAGCGATCGCAAGCGACCACCGTCCACCGTCGTCGGCGACGAGGCCTACGGCGTGCTCTTCACCGTCCGCGCACGCCGGTGGAACTACCTGCTGCTCCGGATCATCGGGATCGTGTTCATCGTCGTCGGCGGGTTCTTCTTCCTGGCCACGCTCAGCATGCTCGACGACCCCGACGCGATCGGGATGCTCATTGCCGGCGTCGGCATGGTGCTGTTCGGCCTGCTGTTCGTCTACCTCGGCGTCGGGCAGAAGCGCCGTCGCGTCGAGGCGTACGACTCGCAGCTGGTGGTCACTCCGATGTTCCGCGCCCCGCGGACCGTCGACCCGGCGGCGATCAAGCACATCCGGCCCACCACCAACCGGTTCGGTGGACTCGACATCAAGGTGAACGGGCAGCGCGGCGTCATCAGCGTCGTCTCCGTCGATGCGGCCTACCCGGAACTGTGCGCATGGCTCGAGCAGCGTGCGCCGGCGCAGTGGAACGAATTCGTCCGGGTCTTCGGGCGCTGACGAGCGCCTCAGCCACCCTCAGGCCGGCTCGAAGCTCTTGACGTAGACGGCCTGTCGAATCGTGTTGAGGAAGCTCCGCACGGTGAGGGAGCCCGCACCGACGTCGAACTCGTAGCGCTCGCCCGAGACGACGGTCTTGGCGAGGTCATCCTCGTTGTAACGGGTGACGCCCCGCTGCAGAACGAGTGTTCCGCAGTCCGAGGTCTCGAACACGACCTGCGACGTAGACGAACCGATTCCCTTCAGCGAGTGGGACGATCCGGCGCTGCTGTGGGCAGAGGTGACGGTACAGACCGCATGCACCCGGTTTCCTGCGTCGTACACCTTCAACGTGATCGGCCCAACGAAGAAGCCCAGCAGGGGTACGAGGACAACGACAGCGAGGACGATCGATGCCGCGACCCTGTCCCGCCGCACGCGCCTTCTCCGTGCGACTCGTTCAGCGCCGGTGTCAGTCAACCGTGACTCCGACGCCCGTCGTGCCGACAATCTGGCCAGCCGGCAGACAGTCCACCGTCCCGGCATCGGGACGGACGCGCCACGGCATGCCCGCAGCTCCCCTGCGCCAGCTCAAATCCGTACGTCTCGGGCGAGACATGCATGACGCTCAGGATCGAACGGATAGCAAACGAACCCTCACCGACACTGGAATCGTAGGGACGATCGACTTCGACGGCATTTGCAGTTTCTCGCATGTTGTCTCGAGACACCGTTTTTTTCAGAATGAGCTTACCGCACCTTACCGATGACCACCTGCGGATCAGAACTTCCGATACCGTTGGTCCCTTGACTCGACGCGATTTCGGCCTTTGCGGAGTGGACCACACAGCGCACTTCGGTCGCGTGATGACGGTCATAGGATCCAAGAATCGATGGCCCGAACCCAGAGAGCGTCACCAGGGCACCAACGACCAACGCCAACACGACGATCGCGATGACCCCACCTCGCACCACCCGGCGACGACTACGGACTCTTCCGTGCCGTAGGAAGATCTTGTCACGCACTCATCTCTCCCAATCGAATCCGTCATTAACCATTCAGTACATCGATGCCCGGCTCCTGCGCCCCGCCGCCAGCACCTGGCCGGAACGCCCTCGCGGCACTATCTGAAGTGAAGACTCGTGACCAGCTGGAGCGCTCATCGATTCGCCGCCCATCGGTGCACTGGACAAGTGCTACTCGCGCTCTCCGAAGGCTTCGAACCAGTCCGCAAAGGATTCTTTAGAGGAACCCGTCAATGTGGCAACGGGGTCCGTGGACTCAGATTCCTCAACGAGGACAACCGAGTCACCATCAATTCCCTTCATCACGGGCGCTGCCGCAGACTTCGGATCGGCACCCTCTGGCCAACAGAAATACAGGAGGGGCTCTTCGGTCACGGACTCGACCACGAGGCGCTGCTTCGCCAGGAGGGCATGGATGTCAGAGACGGCAAATGAGGCAACTCCCGCTGCGCAGGTGATCTCTATGACACGCCTGCTCCTCCCACGGCTCAAGGGGATCGCGGACAGTTGCGCTTGAACACCCTCGGTACTCCACGCCGGAGCTTTCACCGGGTCAAAATCGGAGTGCTTCAGTCTTCCGAACATGAAAAATTCCCGTTCCGTGGATTCAGGTAGTCAGCAAGCCTGCCTGGTCCGGCGATGAGGTACTTCAACGCAGGGCCCTTGTGCGCCACGATAACATCTATTGGTCGAAGCAGATTGCAAGCCACACGCTGTCGCACGGCCGCGGGAGCTTGGCATTCACATCAAAGCGACCCGCGCCCGCTACTTGCGAGCTGCCTCGAAGTCGCGCACATCCGGGGCGACCTTGAATAGCTGAAGAACCGAGCGCAACCGGTAGGTTCCCTCTCCGACTGTAAACTGGTAACGTTGCCCCACTTTCAGTTCGCCGGCTACCCGATTCACGTTGTCCGAATTGATCCCGGAGTCGATCAGCAACCGCCCGCAGTCTTTGGTCTCGATGACAACTTGACCGCCCGAACTCCCGACGCCCTTCAAGGAACGACTCGAAGTGCTCCTCGCTTTTGCTGATTCAACGGTGCATGTCGCTGTCAGTGAATGAGAATCATCGTACGCACCCAAGGCGATCGGAGCTACAAGGAATGTCAAAATCGGGACGACAACGACGAGGAAGAGCAGGAGCACGGCGATGATGCGGTTTCGAACTACACGCCGCCGGGCGACGTCCATCCCGAGACGGGTCTCCGCGTTCGGCACCGTTTTACTCTCCTTCTCTCGTCGCCCGCGGCTCATGGCGCACGATGTGAACTGACGGTAGGACCTCGAGCCCCGGCAAGAAATCCTGTTCCAAAAGTCTGAACAAGGCTTGCGCGAGTCTGATCCCCGCCCGGTCGGACCAGCTCGTTAGCCACAGCGCCAACTCCGCCCGCACTGTGGTTCACCGCTCCACCGATCAGAGCGGTCGCTCCTGGAGAACTGATATCCAAGTTCTTGACGATCTTAGCTCCGAGCGCCCCGGACCCCAGGCTGAAACCGGACGCGGCAGACGCTGCGTAACCGCCGGCAGTGTGCTGGGCATCTGGGTCGAACATGTAGCCGCCGACGTTCTGTGTGGCACCGGACACACCTGACGAAACTGCAGAGCGAGTTGTCGCTGTCAAGGCTTGCGTGCCGATCCGCTGGAGCACGGGAGCACCTGCGCGAGCGGCCGCCGTCCCGAGCTTCGAGAGCCCCAGTGCGCTTCCCCCTCCGGCAGCTCCCGACACACCACCAACGAGGGTGTCCGAGCCGACCTTCCCCCAATCAACCTTGCCGTTCTCCCCCGTGTTCTTCTTGATCGAGAGGCCCCCGGCCAGAGCAGCGCCGCCGCCCGCCATCACGGCGATTGCCACCACTGGGCCCAGCGGTGTGCACATCGCCAGCACAGTTGCGGCGATCCCGACGCCGATGGCGATGTTGGAGATGAGCTCCGAGTGCTCGTCCGCCCAGTCGCGCAGGTTGGCGATCGCCCCCTGGTTCGCATCCCGGTACGCCTGCAGGTCCTTGTCCGTCGCCGGCCGCAACCCGAGCGGGTCGACCGCGTGCAACGGGTCGTTTCCGGCGTACGAGTAGGGGTTCCCCGACCACGCCGCACCCAGGATCGGCGCGAGCGGATCGACCGACAGGAAGCCCCGCGCCGCCGGGTCGTACACACGGGCGCCGAGCCACTCCAGCCCCGCGACGGACACCCCGCCGGAACCGGTCAGTGCCACCCCCGCTGGCAGTCCGACGTCGGTGACGGCAGCGAGCGCAGCCCACGGATCCGCAGCATCGGTGGCGCGCGCGCTGCGCCACGCGGGCTGCGTCACGACATCGCCGATCGCGGTGACACCACCCGGCAGGTCGAGCAACGACGTGTCGGCAATGCTGATGAGCGACGGAACGACCGCGGCGGAGTCCCACCACGCCGCGACCCCGCCGACCTCGGCGAGCTCACCGAGGGCATCGACCCAGACGTCGAGCCGGCCGATCTCAGCGTACGAGGCGTCGCGGTCGACGACGGCAGCGAGGTACCCGAGGTCCGACCACGCGTACTCGGTGGTCGAACCGTCGACGGCGGTCCGCCGGATACCTCGGCCGACCACGACTGCACCAGATCGCCCGTGGTTGCCTGGGCGATACGACCGAGGCGTCGCAGGAGAACGTCTCGGCAGCGGCGCCGTCACGATCCATCCCGACGACGGCATCGCGGCGGTCGGCTGCGTCGTGCTCGCGTCGAGTGGTCCCGCCGGCAGGGCCTTTGATTGTCGCCAGGCGCCCGCGCTCGTCGTACTCGAACGAGGTGCCCCGTCGAGACCGTTGACGAGGATCGTCTCGGCAGTCGCGACATCGCGAGAAAAACTCCCGGCGGACGCCCGTCGGGTCGACGGTCGCCGCGACGTCGCGCCAGCGGGGTCGGTGACGCCCTGGAGGCGCGACAACGCGTCGTGCGCGAACGTCCGGACCGCGCCGCCAAGCACCGCGAGCTCCGCCAGGTTCCCCTGGTCGTCGAACGTCCGCGAGATGCGGCGGCCCAATTGATCGGTCGCAAGCGTCGTCCGACGCCAGAAAGGACGATCCTCAGCAGGATGGCCTGCGAGATCAGGTCTGAGGCGGGTCAGTCCGCCCGCGCCGTCGTCGGCTTCAAGGGGACGGCCGTCGGCGCCGAGGGTGATGGAGCCGTCTCCGTTGGACGTCGATCTGACCGGTTCATCGGGGTCTGCGAGGGCCTTCCTGCTCGCGGGCGGCCCGCCCAGCAGCACACGTCAGTAGCATTTCGGCATGTTCGAAAAACGTGCCTCCAAGGCGGGAGCGATCCAGATGCCGTCACCGTGGACGTGGGATTCCGGCGGTCTTCGGATCACAGCTTCCGCCGAACCCCGCGGCTTGACCCGTCGCCTCCAGCTCATCGTGACAATGGAGATTGCGAGCGTCGTCGCCGTCTTTCGTGGCGAAGAGCTCTCGAGCCTTGTCAACCGTCGGGTGCAACAGATCGAGTCTGATTCGACTCCGACCGCATTCCTGTTCTTCGGCGGAGAACAGGTGACGGGAGCACCCATCGATGCGGCGCGACAGAACGTGCCGGGCGACGCAATCGCTCTCGTCATCGCGCCGAACGTCGAGGCCGTCGTGCACACGCTCACGGCGGTCGAAGTTGAGCGACTGCATTCTTGGCTACGAAAATGTGCGCGCTGACCCACTGCCCCGCCGACTCCGCAACGGACACCGCTTGTCTGTACCAAGCAGCTCACACAGGATTGGTCAGCGCTGGATCCTCGGTTGCGCAGTTCCCCGGAGCCGTACGCTCACGCGATCGCCGACCGCTGCGCCACTGATCAGACCGGCAAAGGCGGTGAGAAGCCACAACCATTGAAGACCCGCAATCGGCCGAGCAGCGCCGACGAGGCCGATGAAGACCAAGATCACAACCACCATCAGCACGGCCAGTACCACCGGGCGACGATCGTTCAGCTTCGACCAGAATCCGACGGCGCTCCCGTAGCCGAGAGCAACGGCACCGACAATGATCGCCGCGGGGACGTTGATGTCCTGGGGACCACTCCGCAAGCGCCACCAGGCGATTACTAGGCAAGCGAGGGCTGCAACAGCATCTACGAACCAAGGTCGCATTCGACGGCTTGATCGACTCGTCATCCGAAAAGACCTCCCACGACCGAACCGCCGACGGCCGATCCCCACAAGGTGCTCGTGTTCTTCTGCAAGAAGTTGAACGCGCCGGAGGGGGTTCGCGGGTGGAAGTACGGCATCTGCGCAAGAGTATCCACTCCGTGCTGACCCGGGAGGATCCTCCCGCTGACGTACGTGCCCGCCATACCCGTGGCTCCGTTCTGCGCCACAGTGCCGAGATCCACTCCGTCCCCGCTGATCACCTGACTCACTGCCGTCCCGGCCGCCGTTGATGCGCCGCTCAGCACCAGGGACGTCCCCTGAGCGAGCGCTCCGGACGCTGAGTACCCGATTTCCTTCGCGATCGTTCCCCCGGCCGGACCAGCCATTCCTCCGGCAGCACCGGTCACCCCACCGCCGACGACGTCTCCCGCGAACTCCCACCCGTTGCGGATCTGCCAGCCGTTCTTCTGAAGGTTGGTCACACCACCACTCACAGCACCGACCCCTCCGTTGACACCCATGTTGACCGCGACGGCTCGCGCCGCTTGGCCTGCAGGTGCGCCTGCCATGGCAGCCTTGCCGAACATCATTGCTCCACCACCGGCTGCACCGAGCACGCCGCCCACAGCAGTGTCGACTCCGACTCTGCCCCAATCTACTTTTCCGGTCTGTGCTTTCTGCGACGCCACCGAGACGCCCCCGCTGAGCAACGCCCCAGACGCAGCCATGAGCGCGATTCCAGCAGGGCCGCCGACCCCGGTGAACATGAGCGCGACACCCAGTCCAATCGCAGCACCTGCGGCGACGTACTCCCAGTTGTCGTTCCACCAGCTCCCGGCAGCCGCGATCGCACCCTGGTTCGCATCCCGGTACGCCTGCAGGTCCTTGTCCGTCGCCGGCCGCAACCCGAGCGGGTCGACCGCGTGCAACGGGTCGTTTCCGGCGTACGAGTAGGGGTTCCCCGACCACGCCGCACCCAGGATCGGCGCGAGCGGATCGACCGACAGGAAGCCCCGCGCCGCCGGGTCGTACACACGGGCGCCGAGCCACTCCAGCCCGGCGACGGACACCCCGCCGGAACCGGTCAGTGCCACCCCCGCTGGCAGTCCGACGTCGGTGACGGCAGCGAGCGCAGCCCACGGATCCGCAGCATCGGTGGCGCGCGCGCTGCGCCACGCGGGCTGCGTCACGACATCGCCGATCGCGGTGACACCACCCGGCAGGTCGAGCAACGACGTGTCGGCAATGCTGATGAGCGACGGAACGACCGCGGCGGAGTCCCACCACGCCGCGACCCCGCCGACCTCGGCGAGCTCACCGAGGGCATCGACCCAGACGTCGAGCCGGCCGGTCTCAGCGTACGAGGCGTCGCGGTCGACGACGGCAGCGAGGTACCCGAGGTCCGACCACGCGTACTCGGTGGTCGAACCGTCGGCGGCGGTCCGCCGGATGCGTCGGCCGAGACCGTCGTGGACGTACTCGGTCCGGCCATCCTCGGTGATCGTCGCGATGATCTGTCCGGCGTCGTCGTACTCGTGGCGCGTCTCGACACTGTCGACGGTCTCGGCGACGAGCCGCCCACGGTCGTCGTAGGTCCACGTCGAGTCCCCGGCGCGGACGAGCTGGCCGGCAGGGTCGTACTCGTACGACACCACTCCGGACGGTCCGTCGATCGCGGTGATCCGCGCGTTGGCATCGCGCTCGATCCTCGTGGTGGTGGCACCGTCGAGCGTCGTCGAGGTGTGCGCGACGAGTGCGCCACCCTCGTACGACCACGACTGCACCAGTTCACCAGTGGCTGCCTGGACGATCCGACCCGAGGCGTCGTACGAGAACGTGCCGGCAGGGGTGCCGTCCCGTTCCACCCCGACGACGCGGCCGACGGCATCGCGACGGTAGGTGGTGCGGGTGCCGTTCGGGTCGACCCGAGCCGTGCGGTTGCCGTCGGCGTCGTACTCCCACGCGACGGACTGGTCGCCTCGGGCACGGCGGACGAGCAGGCCACGGCGGTCGTGCTGGATCGTCCGACCGGCACCACGGGTGTGGTCCGTCACGACGACCGTGCGGTGGACGGCGTCACGGGAGATCTCCGACTGCACCGCACCGTCGACGAGCACGGCCCGCTGTCGGCCTGCCGCGTCGTGGGTCCACTCCGTTGTGCGGCCGTCCGGATCCGTCTGGCGGATCTGGCGCCCGGCGGGGTCGTAGGCCGCGGTGGTGGTGCGGTCGAGCGGGTCGGTGACGGCGACCACACGGTCGGCGGCGTCGTACTCGCGTCGAGTGGTCCCGCCGGCAGGATCGGTGATCGTCACCAGGCGCCCGCGCTCGTCGTACTCGAACGAGGTGACTCCGTCGAGACCGTTGACGACCTCGATCAGCTGCCCCGCGGGGTCGTAGCGGAACCGACGACGGCCGAAGCGTGCGTCGTGGCTGGAGACGAGCCTCCCGGCCTGGTCGTACCGGAACCGCGCGGTGCCGGAACCCGGAGTCGTCTGCGTGACCACACGTCCGACGGCGTCGTACGTGACCTCCTCGACCTCGCCGGTGGGCAGGGTCCGGGCCACGACGCGGGAGTCCGCGTCGTAGGCGAGCGTCGTCCGCGCCCCGGCGGCGTCGGTCGCCGCGGCGGGTCGACCGCAGGCGTCGTACTCGTAGGTCGAGCGCGCTCCCGAGGGGGCGACCAAGGCGACGACACGGCCGGCGAGGTCGCGCTCGAGTCGGGTCAGGCCGCCTTCGCCGTCGACGAGTTCGACGGGTCGGCCAGCAGCGTCGTAGGTGACGAGTTCGGAACCGGTCTCGTCGGAGGTCGACTCGACCGGTCGGCCGTACTCGTCGAACCGGACGGTCGCGGTGTCGAAGGCGTCACGCAGGGTCGCGACGCCGGTCGCGACGTCGTCCGAGAACTCCTGGCGGACGCCCGTCGGGTCGACGGTCGCGGTCAGCTCGCCGACGACGTCGTACTCACGACGCCAGGTGGCGCCGGCGGGGTCGGTGATGGCCTGGAGGCGCGACAAGGCGTCGTGCGCGAACGTCCAGACCGCGCCGCCCGGCAATGCGAGCTCCGCCAGGTTCCCCTGGTCGTCGAACGTCCGCGAGACACGCCGACCCAGCGGGTCGGTGGTCGTCGAGAGCTCGCCGTTCGGGGCGTAGTCGAACGTGGTGCGTGCTCCGAGCGGGTCCACGACCGCTGCGATGCGTGAGCCGGCGCCGTACTCGAATCGCCAGACGGCTCCGTCGGCGTCACGTCGTTCGACGAGGAGCCCAGCTGCGTCGTAGCGGTACTCGCTCCGTGCGCCGGAGGGGCTGACCGCGGCAACCGGGCGACCGGCCGGATCGCGCTCGATCCGCGCGGTGTCGCCGACAGCGTTCGTGGTCGCGGCGAGCTCGCCGAACGCGTCGTGGGAAAGCGTCAGGACCACGCCCGCCGGGTCGACGACGCGGGTGAGGGCGCCGTCCTGCCAGGTCAGCTCCGTCCGGCCGCCGACCGGGTCGGTGATCACCGACGGGTCGCGGTCGTCGCCCACGTACTCGTAGGCGACGACGGCGCCGGCCTCGGTGACGACGGTCGCGACGCGGTCCTGCTCGTCGTACCCGTAGGTCAGGTCACCGCCGGACGGCGTGACGGTGCGGGTCTTCCGGCCGCAGTCGTCGTACGCGTGCACGGTGACGGACCCGTCCCGCTCGGTCGCCGACACGAGGTTGCCGTGCCGGTCGTAGCTCATCGACTGGCGTCGGTCGTCGGAGTCGATGACCCCGACCAGGCGCCCCTTGGCGTCGGCGATGTACGAGTTGGACCGGGAGCCGTCGTGGTCGGACACCACCGTGACACGACCGGGCAGGTACGCGAACCGCACCGTGCGGCCGTGCGGGCTGACCTGCTCGACGACGCGACGCTGGTCGTCGTAGGTGTTGTCGACCTCGACGACACCGGCCGCGCTCGTGACCGTCGTGATCAGGTCGTCGTCGTTCCAGCCGTAGATCCGGGTGCCGACGGCATCGGTCGCCGAGACGAGTCGGCCGCGATCGTCGTACCCGTACTCGACCCGGCGGCCGTCGGAGGCGCGGAGCACCGCCACCCGGCCGTCGACGTGGTCGACGTCGATCGAGCGACCGCGCTCGTGCACCAGGCGCACGACGACGTCGGCGGCGTCCCGCTCGACGCGGACCGCGGTGCCGGTCCCACCACGCTGTCCGAGCCACAGCCCGGACGGCGAGAAGTCGATGCGCCCGCCCTGGTTGTCGCGGACGACGAGCCGGTCGCCCTCGGCCGCGAGCCAGCGGTTCTCGCCGACGCCGCGGGCCCACCCCTCGCCGTCGCGCGGGAAGCGCACCTGGCGACCGTCGGCGCCGACGAACGACGCGCCTTCGTCGTCGATGAGCAGCCGGGTCTCGAGGATCGACGCCCACCCCGGACCGAAGAGCCCGACGTGCTGGTCGAGGGAGTTGTACATGCGGGTGACCTGCAGCGCTGCAGATGCACCGGTGAACCCGAGGTCGAGCTCCGGTTCGAGGAAGTTGCCCGTCGTGGTGTTGACCGGGTCCATCGAGTAGCCGGTCGTCGGCTGGGCCCCGTAGGCCGACGGCGGATCGAACTGCAGGTCGGTGCGGGACTGCGAGACCCCCGCGGCAGCCAGGGCTGCGGCGAGCGCGGCATCCGAAACCGTGGAGACGGCGCCTTCACCGCCGGCAGCAGCGAACGCGTCGGCGATGGTGTTCGCCCACGTGACGTCCTGGCCGTTGGCGGTGATCCACTGCTCGAAGGCGTTCACCAGGCTCGTCGCGTCGATGTGCCCCCAGGAGCACTTCGACGCGAAGTCGGTGAGCTTGCCGCGCAGGCCAGCCGGCTTGCCGTCGAGCGACTGGTTCAGTGTCGACGACCCGGTGGCGAACGAGCGGAGGTCGGCGGGCTTCGCGGACGACGTCCCGCCACCGCCCCCACCACCGGAGCCGGGGTTCGGCGTCTGGCGCGGGGTGCTCGGTCCGGTCGCCTGGTCGAACGTCGGTGCGTCCTCGTGGTGGACGGTGGGCGGCACGGGAGCCCCGGCGACCTTGTCGTGCACCCACTCGAAGAAGTTCCGGTCGCCGTACTCCGCTTCCCAGTCGCGGGCTTCCTTGCGACGAGCGTTCTCCCGCTCGGCAGCGGCCTTCATCTTGTCGACCCACCCCGCGACGGTGCGGAGGTTCGCGGCGATCGTCGAACCGTCGGACGCTGCCGTCGACGCGTTCTGCGCGAAGAGCTCGGAGAAGTGCCCGCGGAACTCTTGCGACGCGGTCGTGACGTAGGACTGCCGTGAGCCGGCCTGCCCCTCGATCGACTCGGCCGCGCCGTTCAGCGCCGTGCTGAGTGCGTCGGCCGTGCCGTCGTCGAACTCGACCGGATCGTTGCCGTGCAGGTCAGCCATGGTTCATCCCCCGAAGTCGTACTGGTCGTGCTGGTCACGCGGCCCCACCGACCGCGAACGCCCGGACCGCCGCGAGTGCGACGGTCCGGGCGGAACGAGTGGCTGCTTACGCGCCGCCACCCGCGGTGAAGATGTCCTGCGAGATCTTGTCGAGCTGCGTGCGGAGCTGCTCGAGTTCGGTCTTCGCCTTGTCGAGGGCGGCCTTGGTCTCCGGCCAGGTCGACCCACGGAACGTCGCCGCGAGCGGGCCGTCCCAGACGTTGGAGTCGGACAGGATCCGGCCCTGGGCGTCGAGCTGCGAGATCTGGTCGGTGAAACCACCGTTGATGATCGACTGGACCTGACGGATGGCGGTCTTGGCCTGCTCGGTCGAAAGGACACGCGACATGATGAACCTCTTTCATTCGTAGCTGCACCCCCGCGCAGTGGAATCCCCCCGGAGGCTCTGACGGGACCCACCATACCCACAAACGGGCGCAGATGTCACCGTTCGTATATCGTGATCGTTCCTCCACGAACAGTCCGTTCACCGCGGGTTTCCACAGCGTCCACCGGGGCCCCTCCGGCCGTGGTGCCCGGGTGGCAGGATGTGGACATGGACACCGAACCGCAGCTCGACGGCGAATCCGTCGCACCCGACCTCGACGACTTCGACGAGGTCGTCGAGATCGAGCACGAGTCGCTGCCGTCGGACCGCTACTTCGACCGCGAGCTGAGCTGGCTCCGCTTCAACCAGCGAGTGCTCGAGCTGGGCGAGGACCGTACGCAGCCCCTGCTCGAGCGGGCGAACTTCCTGGCGATCTTCGCGTCCAACCTCGACGAGTTCTTCATGGTCCGGGTCGCGGGCCTGAAGCGCCGCATCGACACCGGCATCGCCGTGCCGACGAACGTCGGCCGCGCCCCGAGCGACGTCCTGCGCGACATCGCGAAGAAGGCGCACGAGCTCCAGGACCGGCACGCCCAGGCGTTCATCGGGTCGCTCAAGCCCGATCTCGACGCCGCCGGCATCCACGTCGAGCACTGGTCCGACCTGGACGAGGCCGACCGGCTCCGGATGCGCGAGTACTTCAACGAGCAGATCTTCCCGGTGCTCATGCCCCTGGCGGTCGACCCGGCGCACCCGTTCCCCTACATCTCCGGGCTCTCGCTCAACCTGGCCGTCCGGGTCCGCAACCCGAAGTCGCAGCGCCAGGAGTTCGCGCGCCTCAAGGTGCCGCAGAACTTCTCCCGCTTCATCAAGCTGCCGGACGACAACTCCGGCCGGATGCGCTTCATCCCCCTCGAAGACCTCATCGCGAACCACCTCGACGACCTGTTCCCGGGGATGCAGGTCCTCGAGCACCACGTGTTCCGCGTCACGCGCAACGAGGACGTCGAGATCGAGGAGGACGAGGCCGAGAACCTCATCCAGGCCCTCGAGCGCGAGCTGCTGCGCCGCCGGTTCGGACCGCCCATCCGCCTCGAGATCACCGAGGACATGGACCCGGTGACCCTCGACCTGCTCGTGCGTGAGCTCGACATCACCGAGCAGGAGGTCTTCCGGCTGCCGTCGCCGCTCGACCTCGGCGGCCTGTTCGAGCTCTCGAAGATCAACCGCCCGGACCTGCACTACCCGAAGCACGTGCCGACGACCCCGGTGCAGTTCCAGCCCGGTGAGCCGAACACGAAGCCCGACCTGTTCCGTGCGATCGCCGCCAAGGACGTCCTCGTGCACCACCCGTACGAGTCCTTCGCGACGAGCGTGCAGGCGTTCCTCGAGCAGGCCGCGGCCGACCCGCACGTGCTCGCCATCAAGCAGACGCTGTACCGCACCTCGGGTGACAGCCCCATCGTCGAGGCCCTGATCGACGCGGCCGCCGCTGGCAAGCAGGTCCTGGCGCTCGTCGAGATCAAGGCGCGCTTCGACGAGCAGAACAACATCACGTGGGCCCGGAAGCTCGAGAAGGCCGGCGTGCACGTCGTCTACGGCCTGGTCGGGCTGAAGACGCACTCGAAGCTCGTGCTCGTCATCCGGCAAGAGGGCGGCACGCTCAAGCACTACAGCCACATCGGCACGGGCAACTACAACCCGAAGACCTCGCGCATCTACGAGGACATGGGCCTGTTCACCGCCGACGACACCGTGGGCAAGGACCTGACGCGCCTGTTCAACGAGCTGTCCGGCTACGCGATCGAGAAGAAGTTCAAGCGGCTGCTCGTCGCGCCGTTGCACCTGCGCAAGGGGCTGCTCAAGCGGATCCAGACCGAGTCCGACAATGCGCGTGCCGGCAAGCCGTCCGGCATCCGGATCAAGGTCAACTCGATGGTCGACGAGCAGATCATCGACGCCCTGTACCTGGCCAGCCAGGCCGGCGTGCCGGTGGACATCTGGGTGCGCGGCATCTGCTCGCTCAAGCCGGGGATGGAAGGCGTGAGCGACACCATCCGGGTACGGAGCATCGTCGGGCGGTACCTCGAGCACTCCCGTGCGTTCGCGTTCCACAACGACGGCGACCCGGCGGTGTTCATCGGCAGCGCCGACATGATGCACCGCAACCTCGACCGCCGCGTCGAGGCCCTCGTCCGGCTGACGGCACCGGACCACATCGACGAGGTGCTCGCGATGTTCGACCTGGCGATGGCCGACACCGCGAGCTCGTGGCACCTCGAGTCCGACGGCGAGTGGACCCGCCACTCGACCGACGATGACGGTCGCCCGCTCGAAGACGTGCAGAATGTGACGATGCGGAAGATCTCGGCTCGGAAGCGCTCCACTCGGTGAGCGGCGGTCCCTCGGGCCCCGTCCTCGCCGCCGGCGCAGTCGTCTGGCGCGAACAGGACGGCACGCCCCTCGTGCTGCTCATCCACCGCGACCACCACAAGGACGTCTCCCTGCCCAAGGGCAAGGTCGACCCGGGCGAGGCCGTCCCGACGACCGCCGTGCGCGAGATCGACGAGGAGACCGGGTACCGCGTGCACCTCGGCGCCCCGCTCGGCACCGCGGAGTACGTGCTGCCGAACGGCCGCGACAAGGTCGTGCACTACTGGGCAGCCCGCGTCTCGTCGAAGGAGTACGCCCGCGCGGGTGACTTCACCCCGAACCACGAGGTCGCGGCCCTCGAGTGGGTCACGATCGACGACGCCCGCAACCGTCTGACGTACGAGCGCGACGTGGCGATCCTCGACCGGTTCGCCGAGCGCGCCGCCGCGGGCCAGCACCGCACGTTCGCCCTGATCGCGCTGCGACACGCGAAGACCGTGCCCGGCTCCGACTGGAACGGCCCGGACGCCACCCGTCCACTCCTGCCCGTCGGTCGTTCCCAGGCCAAGGCCGCCGCGTCGCCCGTCGCCGCGTTCGGCCCGAAGAAGATCGTGAGCAGCACGGCGGCCCGGTGCCTCGCCACTGTCGAACCGCTGTCCGCCACCACGAAGCTCGGCGTCTCGAGCACCCCCGACATCAGCCAGGACGCCCACGACCGCGGGGCCGCAGACGTCAAGGGCGTCGTCCGACGCCGGCTCGACAAGGGCAAGACCGCGGTGCTGTGCTCGCACGGGCCGGTGCTGCCGGACATCATCGCCCGGATCGCCACCGCGACCGCCGACGACTCCGGCCGGTTCGACCTGCGCCGCGCCGCGATGCTGTCGGTCGGCGACTTCTCGGTGATGCACATCGCCGGCGAGACCCTCGTCGCCGTCGAGACGCACCGCAACACGATCCCGGCGTAGCGACCGCACGCCCTGCACCCGGCCACGGGCCGGGCGTCCGCCGCGCCCGGAACGCGATCCGCGCCTCCCGGTCGGCACAACCCCTCGTTCACCTTCCGTTCACCAACGCGCGTGATCCCCGTCACCTCGCGTCCCTACAGTCGCTCCCGGGTCGGCACCGGCCCAGGGACCGCAGTGGTCCCACTGCACCCCATCCCCGAAGGGACCCCTGTGAACATCAAGCGAATCGGTTCGATCGCAGCAATCGCGATCGCCGGCGCAGTCGTGCTCTCCTCGTGCGCGGCGAACGAGGACGCGGGCAGCACCGAGTCCTCCTCGAGCAACACCGGCTCCTCGAGCCTCACCGGCACCCTGACCGGCTCCGGCTCGTCCGCCCAGCAGACCGCGCAGGCCACCTGGGCCGCCGGTTTCCAGGACGTCGCCAAGGGCGTCACGGTGAACTACTCGCCCGACGGCTCGGGCGCCGGCCGCAAGAACTTCATCTCGGGCGCCGCGGACTTCGCCGGCTCCGACGCAGCACTGAACGACGAGGAGCTCTCGGGCTCCTTCGACCTGTGCAAGGCCGACACCAAGGCCATCGACATCCCGGTCTACATCTCCCCGATCGCGATCGCCTACAAGGTCGACGGCGTCAGCGACCTGACCCTCGACGCGAAGACCATCGCGGGCATCTTCTCGGGCAAGATCACCAAGTGGAACGACTCGCAGATCGCCGACCTGAACGACGGCGTCGACCTGCCGGACGCGAACATCACGGTCGTGCACCGCTCCGACGACTCGGGCACCACGCAGAACTTCTCGGAGTACGTCTCTGCGAACGCCGGCGACGTCTGGACCGAAGAGCCGAGCCAGACCTTCCCGTACTCGGTCGGTGACAGCGCGAAGGGCACCTCCGGTGTCGCCTCCGCGATGGGCAGCGCGTCCAACGCGATCACCTACATCGACGACTCCGGCGCGGGTGACCTCGACAAGGCGAAGCTGATGGTCGGCGACAAGGCCACCGAGATCTCGGCCGACGGCGCCGCGCAGGTCGTCGCCGACTCGAAGGTCGCCAGCGGCCGCGAGGACAACGACCTCGCGATCGACATCGACCGCAAGGACACCGCTGACGGCGCCTGGCCACTCGTCCTCGTCTCCTACGCCATCGCGTGCCAGGAGTACAAGGACTCGGACAAGGCCGACCTGGTCAAGGGCTTCCTGAACTACGTCGTCTCCGGCGACGCCCAGGACGCTGCGGCGAAGGAGGCCAAGTCGGCCGCCCTGTCGTCCGACCTGGCCGACAAGGCCGCTGCCGCGGTCGACTCCATCAAGTAAGACCCTCAAGCGCCCGGACGCCGGTCCCACCCACCTGACCGGCGTCCGGGCCCTTGCTCGTCGCGACGCGAGCAGCCCGGCTCCACCGCCAGCGCCCGTCCGACCAGCACCACGCACCACGCACCACGCACCATCCCCGAACCCGTCGCCTCCCCCGGCGTTCCTCCGACAGGAGTCCCATGACGACCGCACCGGCCCAGCCAGGGGCCACCGTCACCCCGACCAAGCCGAAGGCCGTCGTCCGCGTCGGTGACCGGGTGTTCTCCGCCGCCTCGGTGATCGCCGGCGGCCTCATCCTCTTCGTGCTCGTGCTCGTCGCCGCGTTCCTCGTCTGGCAGAGCATCCCGGCGTTCGCCGCCAAGGTCGGCGACCTGCCGAACAACGCCACGAACTTCTGGGACTACGTCGGCCCCCTGGTCTTCGGCACCGTCTGGTCCGCACTCATCGCGCTCGTGATCGCGGTCCCGCTCGCACTCGGGATCGCCCTGTTCATCTCGCACTACGCACCGCGGCGCCTCGCGCCGGTGCTCGGCTACGTCATCGACCTGCTCGCCGCGGTCCCGTCGGTCGTCTACGGCCTCTGGGGCATCGTGGTGCTGGCGCCGTTCGTGAAGCCGTTCTACGGCTTCCTGAACGAGTACCTCGGCTGGTTCCCGCTCTTCTCCGGCCAGGTGTCCGGCACCGGCCGCACCATCCTGACCGCGTCGATCGTCCTCGCCGTGATGGCGATCCCGATCATGACGGCCGTCATGCGCGAGATCTTCCTGCAGGCGCCCACGCTCAACGAGGAAGCCGCCCTGGCCCTCGGTGCGACGCGCTGGGAGATGATCCGCCTGTCCGTGCTGCCGTTCGCGAAGTCCGGCATCGTGTCCGCGATCATGCTCGGGCTCGGACGTGCCCTGGGCGAGACGATGGCGATCGCCCTGGTGCTGTCGGTCTCGACGAACGTCACCTTCCAGATGCTGACCTCGCAGAACCCCTCGACGATCGCCGCGAACATCGCGCTGCAGTTCGCCGAGGCATCGGGGACCGCCCTGAACGCCCTGATCGCGACGGGCTTGATCCTGTTCGTCATCACCCTGGTCATCAACATGCTCGCGCGGTACATCGTCCGCACGCGGGTCAGCTGAGAGGTCGCACCCGATGTCCCTCGCGCTCCGTCAGACCGGCACCGCCGGCAACGTCTACGCCAACGGCAAGCTGCACCGCTCGGTGCCGTGGCTGCTGCTGGTCGGCAGCTGGGTCGCCCTGGTGGCCGTGTTCGCCCTGCTCAACGCCGGCGGCGCGGTCAAGGACTTCAACGTCGTCGCCGCGCTGTTCCTCGGCACCGTCCTGTTCGACGTCCTGATCGTGGTCGTCTCGCGCATCGTCGAGGGCGGTCGTCAGGCCGTCAACCGACTGGTCACCTCGCTCGTCATCACCGCCTTCGTCATCGCGGTCCTGCCGCTGGTGTCGCTGCTCTGGACCGTGATCGCCGACGGCCTGGCCCGCTTCGACGCGAACTTCTTCTCGTACTCGATGCGCGGCGTGATCTCCGAGGGTGGCGGCGCGATCCACGCGCTGGTCGGCACGCTCGAGATCACCCTGTTCGCGGCGCTCATCTCGGTGCCGATCGGGCTGCTCACCTCGATCTACCTGGTCGAGTACGGCCGCGGCGCGCTGGCGAAGGGCATCACGTTCTTCGTCGACGTCATGACGGGCATCCCCTCGATCGTCGCCGGTCTGTTCGCGTACTCGCTGTTCGCGCTGTTCCTCGGCCCGGGCGCCCGTTTCGGCCTGGTCGGCTCCGTCGCCCTGTCGGTGCTGATGATCCCGATCGTCGTGCGCTCCACCGAAGAGGTGCTGAAGATCGTGCCGATGGAGCTCCGCGAAGCGTCCTACGCCCTCGGGGTGCCGAAGTACCTCACGATCCTCAAGGTCGTCCTGCCCACGTCGCTCGCCGGCATCACCACCGGCGTCATGCTCTCCATCGCCCGCGTCATCGGCGAGACGGCTCCGCTGCTCGTCACCGCCGGCTTCACCGCGAGCATGAACTACGACCTGTTCAAGGACCCCATGATGACCCTGCCGGTGTACGCGTACACGCAGTACTCGCAGCAGGGCGCCAACCCGCAGCCGTTCGTCGACCGTGCCTGGACCGCCGCGCTGGTGCTCATCCTCATCGTGATGGCGCTCAACCTGCTCGCCCGGTTCGTCACCCGACTCTTCGCCCCCAAGCTCTCGCGCTAGCGAACCCACTTCCCCACCCACCAGAAGGATCAACGTGTCCAAGCGCATCGAGGTCGACGGCCTCAACGTCTACTACTCGAAGTTCAAGGCGGTCGAGGGTGTCGACATCACCATCGAGCCCCGCACCGTCACCGCCTTCATCGGCCCGTCCGGCTGCGGCAAGTCCACCTTCCTCCGCACCCTGAACCGCATGCACGAGGTCATCCCCGGCGCATGGGTCGAGGGCTCGGTCAAGATCGACGGCGACGACCTGTACGGCCCCGGGGTCGACCCGGTGCTCGTCCGTCGCCAGGTCGGCATGGTCTTCCAGCGTCCGAACCCGTTCCCGACGATGTCCATCAAGGACAACGTGCTCGCGGGCGTGAAGCTCAACAACAAGCGCGTCTCGAAGTCCGAGGCCGACGACATCGTCGAGCGCTCGCTGCAGGGCGCGAACCTGTGGAACGAGGTCAAGGACCGCCTCGACAAGCCCGGCATGGGCCTGTCCGGTGGGCAGCAGCAGCGTCTCTGCATCGCCCGCGCCATCGCGGTGCAGCCCGACGTGCTGCTGATGGACGAGCCCTGCTCGGCGCTCGACCCGATCTCCACCCTGGCCATCGAGGACCTGATCGAGGAGCTCAAGAAGGAGTTCACGATCGTCATCGTCACGCACAACATGCAGCAGGCCTCGCGCGTCAGCGACAAGACGGCCTTCTTCAACATCGCCGGCACCGGTGCGCCGGGCAAGCTCATCGAGTTCGACGACACCGCGACGATGTTCTCGAACCCGTCCGTCCAGGCCACCGAGGACTACGTCTCGGGTCGCTTCGGTTGATCGCTGTCAGTCCGTCGGCCTGACGGACGACCGGGAGGCCCGGTGCACGTCCGCCACGGACGCGCACCGGGCCTTCGTGGTCGCGCTGGGTGCGGGGCTGGGCGGAGTGCGTGCCGACGCAGAACGACACCCTCGACGTCGGGCGACGGCGAGGGTGTCGTTCGGGGTCGATCTTCTGGGCGGGTCAGGCCGAGGTGGTCGGGACCGCCATGATCGGCGTCGTGGTCGGCTGCTCCGAACCACCGGCCGGCTCGACCGTCATGCCGATCGTCGCGCCGTCGGACATCGAGCCCTTGAGCACGGCCGAGTGCACGCCGTCGGCGACACCGTCGACCAGGCCGGCCGACTTGATCGTGCCGCCCTCGTTCTCGGACCCGATGTACCAGAGCTCGTACGTCTTGCCCTTCGGCGCCTGGGCGACACCGTCGAGGATGACCGCGGACTTGCCGAGGTCGCTCGACCACACGACCGTGGCCGTGCCGCCGCCCTCGACCTTGGTGGTGCTGCGCTGGAAGTCCGACGCGGCGTAGATGCGGTCGAGGCCGCTCGATGCCTGCGTGGTGCCGGTGCCCGGTCCGTCGGCCGGGCCGTTCGCGACGCCGACCCCCAGGCCGACACCGAGGAAGACCACGGCGACCGCAGCAGCACTGGTGAGCATTGCTGCCGGACGCTGGAACCAGCGGCGTCGGGCCTCGGAGGTCGCCCGGCCACCGGTGGTGGAGCCGTCGGCGATCGAGGCGACGTGCCTGGCGGGCTCGGGACGGGCCTCCTGGACAGAGGTCGTGTCGACGGCAGGAGCCGTCTCGGCCAGCGGTGCAGCCTGCGGGGTCGTCGCGATCTGGGCCAGCAGCGACGCGCGGAGCGACGTCGGCGGCTCGATCGGAGCGGCGGCGAAGGCCAGCTGCAGCGCGGTCTCGCGCAGCGAGTCGGCCTCGGCCTGGAGTTCGAGTGACGTCGTGAGGACGTCCTCGAGGAGCATGCGCTCATCGTCGGACAGCGCGTCGAGTGCGTAGGAACCCGTCAGCAGGGCGGGGTCGTCGTGTCGTTCGGTCATGAGGTCACCCCCATCTCGTCTCGGAGTCGGATCATCCCGTCACGGAGACGGGTCTTGACGGTGCCGATGGGGACACCGAGTTGTTCGGCCATCTCGCTGTGCGAGAAGCCTCCGTAGTACGCGAGCTGCACGGCCTGCCGTTGGAACTCGGTCAGTTTGGCCAGTGCCCGGCCGACCCGTTCGTGCTCGATACGGATCTCGACCGACTCGGAGACCTGGTCGAAACCGGACTCGAGGTCGCGGATACCGATCTTCGTGTCCCGGTCGTGCGAGGCCTGCGACGCCCGGACCCGGTCCACCGCTCGGCGGTGCGCCATGGTCAGGACCCAGCTGGAGGCAGTCCCGCGCTTCCGGTCGAACCGGGCGGCCTGTTGCCAGACTTCGAGGAAGACCTCCTGCGTGACCTCTTCGGACTGGGCGCGGTCCCGGAGGAGCCGCGTCACGAGTCCGAGGACCCGGCCGGAGAGGACGTCGTAGAGGTCCGCGAAGGCGGCTTGGTCACCGGAGGCAACCCGCGCCAAGAGGTCGTCCGGCGATGCCTGGGCTGGCTCTGACGAGCTCCAGCGTTCGGTGTCGCTATCCACGAGGGCAAGCATTGCAGGTTTCCCTCCTCTCGGGTGCGTCGGCGACCGGTTGTGGCCGTTCTGTCAGGGGTGCTGCGTGGTGCGGTGGTGCTGGTGGTGCTGTGCTGCGGTCCCGCCCCGGGATAGGACGAAGCCGCCGCATCGTACGGTCGAGACGAGAGGCCAGCGTGACCCACAGGGAATTGACCGGCGGATACCGGTCCGGGTCACGCCGGGCCTCTCGCGTTCGTGACGGTCATCAAGTCCGTCACGCTGATGATTCGGCGCGGTGCCCGTGGTGGTTTGGGTCGGATGCCGAGAAGTTGTCGGGACGCCGCGTCCGTGCCGTCTGCCGGGCACGCCCGGGTCCGGATCTGTCCACCGAGAGTGAACAGGGCAGCGGACTCAGCCGACGCGTCGTAGAGTTGGTGTCGCCGGGCCGCAGCAAGCCCCGGGCTCCAAAATTCGCCGCTTCGAGCGGCCTCGCGCCGAGAGGCGCTTCTGCGGCCCGGTTTTTCTCTGCCCGGTTCTTCTCTGCCCGGTTCTTCTCTGCCCGGTTCTTCTCTGCCTGGTCGCGGCTGTCGCCGTTCGGCCGGGAGGCGCGGTGCGGGTCCGGCGCATTCGCTCGCTAATCCAGGCTCTCGCGACGCCAGAGCGCCGCCGCCTCGGTCAGGTCGGCCGCCAGCTCCGTCAGACGGAGCGCGCGCGTCGTCAACTCGCTCGCGCGGCCGGTCGCGGTCAGGTCGGAGTCGTCCGCCACCGCCGTCGCACCGGCCGCGGTCAGCCGGCAGAACGCCGCACCACGGTCGAGCGCCACGGCGAAGTCACCCGTGTACAGCCCGTGCAGGATGCGGTCGGCGAGGGTCAGGATCTCGGCCGGACCCGTCGGCTGCTCAGCGCCCGCGACCGCCTGGTCGATCGTGCCGATGCGCTCGGTGCCCCGCTGGAAGAAGTACGCGATCTCCTCCGGGTTCTGCCGGATCACGGTGCGGACGAGGTACACCCGCCACAGGGCACCCGGCAGGGTGTGGGCACCCACCCGGGCCCAGAGTTCGGCGATCGCGTCGATGCCGTGCACGTCCGTGTAGGTGACGAGCCGCTCGACCACCGCGGGGTCCGGGTCCTGCCGCACCCGGTGCAGCAGCGCGTTCGCGGTCTCGTGCGCGACACGGTTCACGACGGCCGGGTCCTCGCCGCCCTGGATCGCGGCGAACTCGGCATCGGTGAAGTGGACAGGACGGTGGTGATCGCGAGGCACCGCGTCAGTGTAGGCACGGCCGGTGACACGCCCGCCCTCCGTTCGCCCAGAACGCAACGGCAGCGCCGCGGGTACGGTGTCTCGTCGGGAGGCGCTCCTCCCGACCGTGAAGGAGAGGACTCCCCCATGAACCCGTTGCTCATCATCCTGGCCGTCATCGCGGTCATCCTGCTGTTCGTCGGTGGCTTCACCGCGAGCCTCAAGTTCCTGCTGTGGGTCGGCATCGTGCTGCTCATCGTGGCCGTCGTCCTGTGGCTGCTGCGGACGCTCACCGGGCGTCGCGGCTGACCCTCGACACCAGGTTCTTCCCAGAGGCCCTCACCCGCTAGCCTTGCGGGTGAGGGCCTCTAGCTCAGTTGGTAGAGCACCGGACTTTTAATCCGAGGGTCGTGGGTTCGAGCCCCACGGGGCCCACACTCTCCTGAACGCCGACTTTTCATCCGAGGGTCGTGGGTTCGAGCCCCACGGGGCCCACACTCTCCTGAACGCCGGCTTTTCATCCGAGGGTCGTGGGTTCGAGCCCCACGGGGCCCACACACCCTTCCCTTCGGCGGCTGTCCGGACTGCGTTGTCTAAGATGTGGCGGATGGCACGACGACTCCTCCCCGGCATCGCGCTCGGAGCTATGGCTCTCGGCGTGAGCGGGCTGCTCGTCATCCTGCCGACCGTGTCGAGTGCCTGCCAGCCCGTCACGACGTCGTCGAGCGTCTCCTCCGCCGAGGTCACCGACGCGATCGCCCCCGGCTCGCGTGTGCTCATCGTCGGCGACTCGTACACCTCCGGCCGCGGTTCGACCAGCGGCATCGACGGGTGGGCGCAGGACCTCGCGGCCGACCGGGACTGGAAGGCCACCATCGACGGCTACCCAGGGACGGGCTACGTCGACACCGGCCGCACCGGCTCCTCGCACTACACGTTCGGCCCGCGCCTCGAACGGCACGCCGCGACCGTCGATCCCGAGCTCGTCATCGTGCAGGGCAGCCAGAACGACTGGCTCGTCGACGCGTCGGTCCTGCAGGCCCGCGTCGAGAAGACCCTCCGCGACGCCGAACAGACCTGGCCGGACGCCGTCGTCGTCGCGCTCGGACCGTCGGCGCCGCTGCCGTGGGCGAAGTCGACCGTCGGGGTCGCCGCCTCGGTCTCCGCGGGGGCGGCGGCAGCGGGCGTGCCGTACATCGACGCGCTCGCCGGGCAGTGGTTCACCGCGGCGAACAGCCCGGGCTACGCGGCGATCGACGGCGGACACCTCAACGACGCCGGCTACCAGTACCTGGCGGACCGGGTCTCGGACTCCCTCGACGCCCTCGCTGCGTCCGACGACGAACGCTGCGCCTGACCACATGCCGGGGTACAAGTCGTCCCCAGCTGGCTCATGGCAGATCCCCTGCACACATCAGCCTGCGCACAGCCGACTGTTGGGCTGCCGCCGATAGTGTCGTTCCCGGATCCGATCACCGGATCCTGCAGCACCGCACCACCACGAACGAACGGGGTACACCGTGATCGAGCCCATCGAAGCCACGCAGACCAGCAGCACCGGGGACGCGCGCCGCATCGTCGAGCTCGCCGCAGCGACCAACACGACGATGAGCAACGAGCTCCTGCTCGACACGCTCCGTCGCAACGCGCAGGTCACGACCCGGCACATCCGCAAGGACTTCATCGAGGTCGCGACGGCCACCGCGGTGCTCGGCTACGTGTGCCGACAGCGCAAGGACTTCATCGCCCTGCGCGGAGACGATCCGGCCTGGGCGCACGAGGTCGGCCGCTACGCCAGCGAGTCGCTCGCGGTCGAGGCACTCCGCATGCGCCGCGGCTGACCCGCAGCTCCCCACCACGTACTGAGCAGGCCCCGCCGGACATCCGGCGGGGCCTTCTCAGTGCACGAAGGCGATCAGGACCAGACGCGGCGGATGCCCCAGGAACCCGTCCAGGTCTCGTCGGGCTCGAGCCACCGCAGGCCCTCGCCGGAGTTCAGGGCGTTGGCCGGTGCGGTCATCGGCTCGACCGCCACGGCCAGACCCTTCCCGTCGCCGCGGGGGTACTCCCGCGAGGTGAACACCTGCACGTACGGGAACGAGGCGTCCTGCCAGAGCTGCACGCCGTCACCCTCGGGGCCGTGCAGCGTCGTGTGACGGACCCCGTCGGCGTCCGGGGTGATGTCGGAGTACGCGGTGTCGAGATCCGCGTCACCGGCACGCAGTCCCCGTCGCAGGTCGAACGGCGTGCCCTCCACCGACACGGACCCGTTCGGCACCTTCTGCTCGTCGACGGTGAAGGCGGTGGCGGCGTCGAGCGTGACGACGAGGTCGTCGGCCGGGGTGTCACCGGCACGCAGGTACGGGTGCGCCCCCACGGCGAAGGGTGCGCGAGCTCCGGAACGGTTCGTGATCTCGTGCGTCACCCGGATGCCGTCGTCGACGAGCTCGTGGTGCACGCGGGTCTCGAGGGTGAACGGCCAGCCGTGCTGCGGGTGGATCGTGGCTTCCTGCACGATCCCCGTCTCGGTCTGCGACACCACGCGGTACGGCGCGAAGCGGAGCAGGCCGTGCGACGCGTTGCCGTACTTCGGCTCCGAGATGTCCAGCTGCTGCCGCTTGCCGTCGAGCTCCCAGACCCCGCCGGCGACGCGGTTCGGCCACGGTACGAGCACGATGCCGTTGGCACCGGGCGGCTGCTCGGTGACGGGGAACGGCTCGGTCAGGTCGAAGCCGGCGACGCGGAGTTCTCGGATGCCGGCGGCGACCTCGGTCACGACGGCCTCGACGACGCCGTCCGGTCCGGCGTGGTGCAGGCGGTACTGGCCACCGGTGGGTGCTGCGGTCATGGGGTGTGGTTCCTTCCGGCTGTGTCCTCGCCGTCCGCGACGACGACCTCGACGCCGGCCGCCCGGATCGTGGCGACCGCGTCCGCCTCGGCCTCGGCGGTGACGACGACGTCGATGTCCTCGAGCGCGCGGACGACCCCGATGTGGGCCCGGCCGAACTTCGACCCGTCCGCGACCACGACCGTACGCCGAGCCGTGGCCGCGAGCACCCGCTTGGCCTCGGTCTCGGGCAGGTTGACGTTGGTCAGACC
This sequence comes from Curtobacterium sp. MCJR17_020, assembly GCF_003234365.2. Classification (NCBI taxonomy): domain Bacteria; kingdom Bacillati; phylum Actinomycetota; class Actinomycetes; order Micrococcales; family Microbacteriaceae; genus Curtobacterium; species Curtobacterium sp. MCJR17_020. The sequence continues at coordinate 3,496,264 of NZ_CP126260.1, forward strand.
GTGCGCGACGTCCACACCCGTGCCACCGAGGAACACGATGTCAGCGGCGATCACCGGCAACAGGGTGTTGTTGAACGGTGCGACGAGCGAGTGCTGGAGCGGTCGGAGGGTGCCGCCGGTGACGATCACGGTGAACCGCGGCACGGCACGCTCGAGGGCCAGTGCGGTCGTGAGCGAGTTCGTGACGACGGTGACGTCGGACAGCTCCGTGCGGGCGACGAGCGCCTCGGCGACCGCGGCCGGGGTGGTGCCGACGTCGAGCACGACGCACTCGCCGGAACGCACGAGCGCTGCGGCCGCACGGCCGATGGCAGCCTTGGCCACCTGGTGCTCGACGGCGGTCTCCTCGAAGGGGCGCTCGGTGGACCCGGCCCCGAGGCGGACCGCTCCGCCGTGCACCCGCCGGATCCGGGCCTCCTGGTCGAGAACCGCGAGGTCCTGCCGGACCGTCACCTCACTCGTGCCGAGCGACGCGGCCAGCGCGGCGGTCCGGACCATGCCGGGTGCGCCCTCGACGATGGAGACGATGCGGTCCTGCCGCAGCGGCGCAGGCAGCGATCCGGCCAGGAAGGAGAGGTCGTCGTCGGTCACGGCTCTAGTTTCGCTTGCTTCCGAAGTCTTTCGCAACGCTTCGGATCGGCGCTAGGCTGTTCCGGTGATCACCAAGCGCGTGACGAAGCTCGCGGACGGCCGCGACCTGTTCTACTTCGACGATGCGGACAGCACCCTGCCCGCGGAGCGTGCCATCGACGAGCGTGCGCTCGACCCTCGGCCCGAGACCGCGCGGATGCGCCAGGACGTCCTGACCGGCGAGTGGGTCTCCATCGCCGCGAGCCGGCAGAACCGTGCGTTCCTGCCGCCAGCCGACCAGGACCCGCTCGCGCCGCAGTCACCGCAGAACCCGTCCGAGATCCCGAGCACGTACGACGTCGCCGTGTTCGAGAACCGCTCGCCGTCGTTCGGCCCCGCGCTCGCGGCGGACGACGCTCCGTCGTCGCTCGACTCGCTCAGCGACGTCGGCCTGAACCGGCAGCTGCGCAGCGTCGGCCGGTGCGAGGTCGTGTGCTTCTCGCCCGCGACCGAGGGGTCCTTCGCGTCGATCTCCGAGTCGCGTGCCCGCACCGTGGTCGAGGCCTGGGCGGACCGCACCGCCGCGCTCTCCGCCATGCCCGGCATCCAGCAGGTGTTCCCGTTCGAGAACCGCGGCGAAGCGATCGGCGTCACGCTGCACCACCCGCACGGGCAGATCTACTCGTACCCGTACATCACGCCCCGCACACAGCGTCTGCTCGACTCCATCGAGCGCTTCGGACCGGACCTGTTCGAGCAGCACCTGGCGAACGAGCGGGCCTCGGACCGGGTCGTGCTGCAGGGCGAGCACTTCACGGCGTTCGTGCCGTTCGCCGCACGCTGGCCCGTCGAGATCCACATGCTGCCGCACCGCCACGTCCCCGACTTCGCCGGCCTGACCGAAGCCGAGAAGGACGAGCTGGCCCACATGCACCTGCGCCTGACGCGGGGCATCGACAAGCTCTACGACGACCCGACCCCGTACATCGCCGCGTGGCACCAGGCGCCGGTGCACGTCGGGCGGGACACCGTGCGGCTCATGCTGCAGATCACGTCGCCGCGTCGGGCGGCGGACAAGTTGAAGTTCCTGGCCGGCAGCGAAGCCGCCATGGGCGCCTGGATCGGGGACCTCGTGCCCGAGAAGGCAGCCGAGTTCATCCGACAGGGAATCGAGCGAGCATGACGTTCCAGCAGGTCTACGGGTACGAACCGGCGGTGCGGTACTCCGCCCCCGGCCGGGTCAACCTGATCGGTGAGCACACCGACTACAACGACGGGTACGTCCTGCCGTTCGCGATCGACCGGCGCACCACCGCGTCGATCGCCCCGCGGCCGGACCGTCTGCTGCGCGTCTCGTCCGCGTTCGACGCCGGCACCGTGCTCGAGCTGTCGCTCGACGACCTCGACCCGTCGAACATGACCGGCTGGTCGGCGTACGTCTTCGGTATCGCCTGGGCCCTCCGCGAGCAGGCCGGCGCGGACCTGTCCGACAAGACCGGGTTCGACGTCTTCATCGAGTCCGACGTCCCCGTCGGCGCGGGCCTGTCCTCCAGCGCAGCGATCGAGTGCGGCGTCGCGCTCGCCTTCAACGACCTGTGGGAGCTCGGCCTCGACCGCAAGACCCTGGCGCGCGTCGGCCAGTACTCCGAGAACCACGCCGTCGGCGCACCCACGGGGATCATGGACCAGTCCGCCTCCCTGCTCGGCGAGCAGGACGCCGTCGTGTTCCTGGACTGCCGCACGCTCGACACCGCCGTGGTCGACCTGGCGCTCGAGGCGAACGGGCTCGAGGTCCTGGTCATCGACACCCGGGTCGAGCACGCACACGCCACCGGTGGGTACGCGGCTCGTCGGGCCTCGTGCGAGAAGGGTGCGCAGGTGCTCGGAGTCGAGGCCCTGCGCGACGTGAGCGTCGACGACCTGCCCCGTGCGCAGGAGCTGCTCGACGACGAGACCTTCCGCCGCGTGCGCCACGTCGTGACCGAGGACCAGCGTGTCCTCGACACCGTCCGGACGCTGCGCGAACAGGGCCCGCGGGCGATCGGTTCGCTGCTCGTCGCGTCGCACGAGTCGATGCGCGACGACTTCGAGATCTCCGTGCCGGAACTCGACCTGGCCGTCGCGACCGCCGTCGAGCACGGTGCGGTCGGTGCGCGGATGACCGGTGGCGGGTTCGGTGGTGCGGCGATCGCGCTGGTCGACCGGGGATCGCGTGGTGCGATCACCGAGGCCGTCACCGCCGCCTTCGCAGCCGCCGGGTACCGCGAGCCGAACGTCTTCACGGTGCACGCCGCGCAGGGCGCCCGCCGCGACTGAGCCCCTCGAGTCTCGGGCCAGTACGCGCGAGACTCGGGCTGGGCGACGGTTCTCGCGGTGCCGCCCTCGAGAACGGTCGCTCACCGCGAGACTCGGGGCAGCGCGGCCGAGACTCGGGGGTCAGCGCGTCATGTGACTCGTGGTGACGGTGACGCCGCCCCACGGGAAGCCGTGGGGGTGCAGCACCTCGTGCTGCACCTGGTCCGTCACGACGTGGCCCTGCCACACGCTGTAGACCAGGAACCCGGCGATGATGCACACCGGAACCGCCAGGTACGCCGAGTACCGGACGATGTCGCCGAGGGTGCGGTGCCCGTACCGCGCGAGCGTCGGCGGCAGGACGATCCCGACGACGACCACGAGCAGCAACAGTGCGAGTGCGGCCGGCGCGACGTGCGCTTCGACCTGCACCGTGACCGGCGCGGTCTCGAGGACCTTGCCGCCGTTGTCGATCCAGTTGTCGTCTGCGTCGACCCCGCCGTAGCCCGACGACGTGCTCCAGAGCACCAGGTTCGGGGACAGCACCAGTGCGACGATCCCGACGAGTGCGAGTCCCCACGCACGCGGACGCAGCTTCCTGCCGGTGGCCGCCATCACGGGCGCGGTCTGGACGTTCTCCCCCATGCGGTGACCGTAGCACCGGGGTCGAGACTCGCACCAGCAGTGGCACGTCTCGGGGTGAGCGACACTTCTCGCCGCGCCGGTCCCGAGAAGTGTCGCTCAGCCCGAGTCTCGGGGCAGCGCAGCGCAACGCCACGCGCGCTACTTCAGGTGGCGCTCCGCGGCCTCGACCACGTTCTTCATGAGCATCGCGCGCGTCATCGGGCCGACGCCGCCGGGCACCGGCGACATGAACCCAGCGACGGACGCGACGGCGGGGTCGACGTCGCCGTGCAGCTTGGCCTTCCCCGTCTCGTCGTTCACCACGCGGGTGATGCCCACGTCGATCACGGCCGCGCCGGGCTGCACCCAGTCCGGCTTGACGAGCCCGGCGACCCCGGCGGCCGCGATGACGATGTCGGCGCGACGGCACTCCGCTGCGACGTCCGCCGTCAGGGAGTGGGTCAGGGTGGCGGTCGCCTCGAGGCGGGTGAGCAGCAGACCGAGCGGCCGGCCGACCGTCAGGCCCTGCCCGATGATCGTGACGTGCGCGCCGCGGATCGGGATGTCGTACGCCTCGAGCATCGCGACGATGCCCCGCGGGGTGCAGGGCAGGGGCGCGTCGATCGTGCCGGCACCACCGGGCACGGCGAGCACGAGCTCACCGAGGTTCGTCGGGTGCAGGCCGTCGGCGTCCTTCGACGGGTCCATCAGCTCGAGCATGGGCGTCGGGTCGATGCCCTCCGGCAGCGGCAGCTGCACGATGAACGCGGTGACCCGGGGGTCGTCGTTCATCTGCAGGATCGCTGCTCGGATGTCCGCAGCACTCGCGGACGACGGCAGGTCGATGCGGTGCGAGTCGAGCCCGATCTGCGCCGAGTCGCGGTGCTTGCCCGCGACGTAGGACAGGGAACCGGGGTTCTCACCGACGAGGATCGTGCCGAGCCCCGGACGGATGCCGTGCTCGTGCAGCCGATCGATCCGGACCCGCAGTTCGTCGAGGGTCCGGGCGGCGAGGGCAGTGCCGTCGATGCGGACGGCAGTGCCCTCACCAGCCCAGAGCTCGCGCGGGAGCGCAGCAGCCACAGAACCGCTCACGCGTACAGCGGGAACGCGTCGGTCAGGGTCTTCACCCGGGCCGAGAGCGCTGCGATGTCCGGGTTCGGCATGAGGGTCAGCGCGATGATGTCCGCGACCTCGGTGAACTCGGCGTCGCCGAAGCCACGCGTGGCGAGCGCCGACGTGCCGATGCGGACACCCGAGGTGACCATCGGCGGACGCGGGTCGAAGGGCACGGAGTTGCGGTTCACGGTGATGCCGACCTCGTGCAGCAGGTCTTCGGCCTGCTTGCCGTCGACCTCGGAGGTGCGCAGGTCGACCAGCACCAGGTGCACGTCGGTGCCGCCGGTGAGCACGTCGATGCCGGCCGCGCGGGCGTCCGGCTGCGTGAGTCGATCCGCGAGCAAGCGGGCACCGCGGATGGTGCGCTCCTGGCGGGCCTTGAACTCCGGGGTGCCGGCGAGCAGGAACGCGGTGGCCTTGGCGGCGATCACGTGCATGAGCGGGCCGCCCTGCTGACCCGGGAAGACCGCGGAGTTCAGCTTCTTGAACAGGGTCTCGTCGTTGGACAGGATGATGCCCGAGCGGGGGCCGCCGAGGGTCTTGTGCACGGTCGACGAGACGACGTGGGCGTGCGGGACCGGGGACGGGTGCAGACCGGCGGCGACGAGGCCGGCGAAGTGCGCCATGTCGACCCAGAGCTTCGCGCCGACCTCGTCCGCGATCTCGCGGAACTTCGCGAAGTCGAGCTGCCGCGGGTAGGCGGACCAGCCGGCGATGAGGACCTTCGGCTGGTGCTCGATGGCCTTGGCGCGGATGTCGTCGTAGTCGACCTCGAACGTCTCGGGGTCGACGCCGTACGCCACGGCGTTGTAGATGCGGCCGGAGAAGTTGAGCTTCATGCCGTGGGTCAGGTGGCCGCCGTGCGCGAGCTCGAGGCCGAGGATCGTGTCACCGGCGCTGGCGATGGCGTGCAGGACCGCGGCGTTGGCCGTGGCGCCCGAGTGCGGCTGCACGTTCGCGTAAGAAGCCCCGAAGAGCGCCTTGGCACGGTCGATGGCGAGCTGCTCGGCGACGTCGACGTACTCGCAGCCGCCGTAGTAGCGCTTGCCCGGGTAGCCCTCGGCGTACTTGTTGGTGAGGACGGAGCCCTGGGACTCGAGCACGGCGCGCGGCACGAAGTTCTCGGACGCGATCATCTCGAGGGTGTCGCGCTGACGGCCGAGCTCCTGCTGCAGGACGGCGGCGATCTCGGGGTCGACCTCGGTGAGCGGGGCGTTGAAGGCTGCGCGGTCGGTGTCGACGGAGCCGTCGACGGCGGGCAGATCGGTGATGGACACGGTTCTCCTACGTGGGTTGGCGACGACCGGTGAGGTCGCGCACGGACGATCGGTCGGTGCAGCCCAGGCGTACGGCCGCGCACCGTGTCAGGTGTCGCTCCCCGATGGTGACCCATCCAACGCCAGTCGCGACGTGACGATCGTACCGAGCCGCTCGCCCTGTGTCACCCTGGATGCATGACGCTGACCTCGCCCGACGTGGACGAACGGACCACCCCGGACGAACGCACCAGTACGCGCGCGGACACCCCGTGGGTCACCGTCGTGTGGGACGACCCGGTGAACCTGATGTCGTACGTCACCTACGTCTTCCAGCGGCACTTCGGCTTCGGACGCGAGCAGGCGGAGCGTCTCATGCACCAGGTGGACACCGAGGGTCGGGCCACCGTGGCGACGGGTCCGCGCGAGGCGATGGAGGCCCACGTCCAGTCGATGCACGGCTACGGCCTGCAGGCGACCGTCGACAAGGCCCCCGAAGCGTGATCCCCTTCGTCCGCCGGGCCGACGGCATCCACCTCGGCATGTCCTCCGGCGAGCGCGGGCTGCTCACGTCCCTGACCGAGCAGCTGCGCCAGGTGCTCGACGGCGATCTGTCGGTGGACCCGATCACCGAGCGGATGTTCCCGGACGCCTACCCGCACGACGACGACGCCAGCGCGGAGTTCCGGAGGTACACGCAGTCCGACCTGCTGGCGCAGAAGACCACGAACGCGACGACCGTGCACGAGTGGCTGACGGGGGCCCGCGACGGCGCCCTCGACCCCGAGGACGAGCAGGCCTGGCTCCGCACCCTGACCGACCTTCGGCTGACGATCGCCGACCGCCTCGGGATCGTCGACGCCGACGACGAGGAGCGTTCGGTCGAGGCCGACGCGGGCGTCGGCCTGCGCGACGTCTACGACTGGCTCGGCTACGTGCAGGAGCACCTGATCACGACGATGACCGACCCGCGGTGACGGTCGCCTTCCGCGCGACCACCGAGGACGACCGGGAGGCCCTGCTCGCGTTCTCGACGTCGGAACCGGTCGCGTGGATCGGTCCGGACCGGTATAGCGCCGAGTCGGGTACGGACAACTACCGCCCGGGGTGGTCGTGGCTGGCCGTGCGCGACGGACGCCCGGTGGCACGAGCGCTCTGGTGGGGCGCGGCGGACGCCGCGGCGCCGTCGACCCTCGACGACCTGCTGGTGGCTCCGGAGGTGACCGAGGACGAGCGGGTGGCGATCGCCGCCGGGCTGATCACGGCGGGGACCGCTGCGTTCGGGGCGCGACCGGAGTGGATCGTCGACGTCGCGGTGGACTGGCACGACGATCCCGAGGCCGTCGCCGCGGTGTCGTGGCGCACGGCGGCCGCTCGGTCGGCGGGGCTCGGACGGTCGACGGAGCGGGTGAGTGTGGCGTGGACGCCGGACCGCGGGATGCCGGTGCCGTCCTCGCTCCGCTTCCGGGCCGGTGACGACGACGAGTTCGTGGACCTGTTCGCTCGTGTCTCCGTCGGGAGCCTCGACGCCCACACCGTGGCATCGGTGGACGAACTCGGCCCGCGGGGCGCCGCCGCCGACGACCTCGAGTTCTACCGCTCGCTGCCGGGGTCGCGCGACGGCTGGCGGATCGCGCTCGACCCGGACGGCCTGGTGGTCGGGTTCGTCCTGGCGACGCGGACGGCGTACGACGCGGCGATCAGCTTCATCGGCGTGCTGCCGCAGCACCGTGGGCGTGGCGTGGTCGACGGGCTGCTCGCCGAGGGGCTGCGCGTGCACGCCGAGGCCGGCGAGCCGAAGGTGGTCGGCACGACGGACGCGGCGAACACCCCGATGCGCCGCGCGTTCGAACGAGCCGGCTTCGTGGTGACGAGGCGCCGCATCGTCTTCGAACACTGAGCCTGCGTCACCCGAGCAGGTCGTCGCGGTGCGCCCGCGCCCAGTCGGCCAGGCCCCGGGGCGCTGCACCCGTGATCCGCAGCACGTCGTCGCTCATCACGTCCACGCCGTCGAGGCCGTGTCGCACCACCCGGCCGAACTGCTGCCGGAGTCCCTCGGCCTGCCACGCCGGCACGCCGCTCAGTCGCAGCACGCCGGCGTACACCCGGCTCGGCAGGTGGAGTGCCCGCAGCGGACGCCCGAGGCCGGCGGCGAGCGCGGCGGCGACCCCGCGAGCGTCGAGCAGGTCCGGGCCGGTGAGCACGGGCTCGGTACCGTCGTGGCCGTCGCTCGTCAGCACACGCGCAGCCGACCGGGCGATGTCCTCGGTGTCGATCCAGCCGATCACGCCACGCCCCGCCGTGTGCGGGAACCACCCGCGGCGGATCGCGGGCGCCGACGGGATCACGTTCGTCATGAACGACGACGGGTGCAGGATCGTCCACGCCAGACCACTGTCGCGTACCGAGCGGTCGGTGTGCCAGGCAGCGCTGGCCCACGGCATCGGCGAGTGCTCGGCAGCGTCCCCGCCGGACAGGTGCACGATGCGGCGGACGCCAGCTCGTTGCGCCGCTCGGACCCCGACTGCGCCCTGCTCCGCCTGCTGCGGGCTGACCGGGGTGACGAGGAAGAACCGGACGACCCCGTCGAGCGCGGCGGTCAGGGCGGCCGCGTCGTCGAGGTCGGCGCGGCGCGCGTCGATCCCCCGGGCACGGAGCGCCGTGACCTGCTCCGGTCGGCGGACGACCGCGCGCACCGGAACGCCCATCCGCCGGAGTTCGTCCAGCGTCTTGCCACCGACGTCTCCGGTCACCCCGGTCACCGCCACGATCTCGCTCATGCGCACTCCTCCGTCAGTATCAGCTTTCTGATACCCGACCCTACGCCGGTACGATCGGCTCGTGCCCCAGGAACCCGCAGCTCCACGCGCCGACGTCGACGGGATCGTGGCGTGGACGGTGATCCGCGCGGCCCGGACGCTCTCACGGAGACTGGCGGTCGACCTGGCACCACTCGGACTCACGCCCGTCGAGTTCGGGGTGCTCATCCAGCTCGCCGCCGCGGGCGAGCTCAGCCAGGCCGACCTCGCCCGCGCCGTCGGCGTGCGACCGCAGAGCATGACGACGCTCGTCGGCGGATTGTCGACGCGGGGACTCGTCGAGCGGGGCGCCGCGCCGGGCCGGGGGCGGGCCTCCCGGATGCACCTGACGCCGGAAGGCGACGCGCTGCTGGCGCGCGCCCATCCCGTGGTGTCCGCGAGCAACGCGTGGTTCGGGCACCTCGGCGACCAGGTCAACGAGGCACTGCACCCACTGCTCGGGCCGGAGGACCTGAGTGACGACAGCGCAGCCGTGCCCTGACGCAGATCAGAAGGAAGACTTGCAAGTTGCCCTGATGAGGCGTAGCGTCCGAGCGTGACCGACGCACCCGAGACCGACGCGACCGACCTCGCCGACGCCGTCCTCACGATGCACGGCCGACTCCGACGGTCGCTGCTCGCCTCGAAGGCCGACGAGGTCACCGCGTCGCAGACCGCCGCACTCGGCCGGTTGCTGCGGTACGGCCCCGCCACCGTGGCCGACCTCGCGCGCGCCGAGGGCGTCCGACCGCAGTCGATGGGCGCGACCGTGCAGGCCCTCGTCGACCTCGGCCTCGCCGAGCGCCAGGCGGACCCGACCGACGGGCGTCGGTCGATCATCAGCGCGACCGACGCCGGTGCCGCAGCGCGACAGGCCACCTGGGCCACCCGGAACCGTGAGCTCGCCGATCGGCTGGCCACGCTGTCCGAAGCGGACCGCCGCGTCGTCGCACGCGCGATGGCGGTGCTCGGGCCGATCGTCGACCCCTGAACCGAGAGAGAAGCCACACCACGTCCACCACCGCCCCCCAGCCCACGATCGACGACACCACCAGCGGCTTCGGCCCGAAGCTCCTCATCCCGGTGCTCGTCGGACCGCTGCTCAACCCGATCAACACCACGATGGTGTCCGTCGCCCTCACACCGATCTCCCGCGACCTGGGGATCGGTGCGGCGCAGGCGATCTGGCTCGTCGCCGCCCTGTACCTGGCGAGTGCGATCGCGCAGCCGACGATGGGCAAGCTCGCCGACCGGTTCGGCCCGAAGAAGGTGTTCCTGACCGGGCTCGTGATCGTCGGCGTCGCCGGGGTGGTGCCCGAGTTCCTGACCGGCTTCGGCGGCGCGGTGTTCGCCCGCGTGCTCATCGGCATCGGGACCTCGTCCGCGTACCCGGCGGCCCTCACCACCCTGCGGCAGCACTCGGCACGGATCGGGAAGCCGACCCCGCCGCTCGTGCTCGGAGCGCTGTCGATCACCTCGCTCGTGTCCGCCGCGGCCGGGCCGCCCCTCGGCGGCGCGCTCATCGCCGCGTTCGGTTGGCACGCGATCTTCCTGGTGAACGTGCCCCTGGCGGCGTTCGGCATCGTCGTGGCGTCGATGTGGCTGCCGTCCGACCGCCTCCGTCCCCGTGACGACGAGGCCCTGCCCGTCCTGCAGGCGCTCGACCCGTTCGGCATGCTGCTCATGACGGGCACGGTCTCCGCGCTGCTCGTGTTCCTGCTCGACCTGTCCGCGGGGCTGTGGTGGCTGCTCGCGGTGGCGGTCGTCCTGCTCGTCGCCCTGGTGCTGTGGGAGCTGCGCGCGGTCCGACCGTTCGTGGACGTCCGGATGCTCGCGCAGAACGGCGCCCTGTCGCGCACCTACGTCCGGCTCTTCCTGACCTACCTGCTCGCGTACACGATGACCTACGGGTTCTCGCAGTGGGTGCAGGACGTCGCCGGGTACTCGAGCGACGTCGCCGGGTACATCCAGCTGCCGGCCGCGATCGTGGCCGGGATCGCGTCGTTCGTCGTCGCGCGGAAGACCGCCGTGCGCGGACCCCTGATCGTCGCGGCCGTGGTGCCGATCGTCGGCGGGGCGCTCCTGCTCTTCCTGCACACCGGGTCGCCGGTCGTGCTGCTCGCGCTGGCGCCGGCGCTGTTCGGCGTCCCGCAGGCGCTGGCGTCGGTGTCGAACCAGGCGGCGCTGTACCGGCTCGTGCCCGCGGCGTACATCGGCACCGCGGCCGGGCTGTCCCGCACGGCGGTGTACATCGGGGCGATCGGGGCCTCGTCGCTCATCGGTGGTGTGTTCGGCCAGGCCCCGACCACCCCGGACCTGCACGTGCTGGCGTGGGTGATCCTCGGCGTCGCGGTGCTCCTGACGGTCCTGACCCTGGCCGATCGGCGCCTCCGCGCCGACCGCTGACGTCGGGCAGCCCGCACCGGCTGCATCGCCGCGCCCGGTACCCTGATCCGGTGACCGACCCGACCCCCACGCACTGGACCCTGACGCTCGTCTGCGACGACCAGCCCGGGATCGTGCACGCCGTCTCCGGAGCGGTCGTCGCCGCCAACGGCAACATCACCGAGTCGCAGCAGTTCTCGAGCGTCGACACGAACACGTTCTTCATGCGCCTGCAGGTCATGGCGCCGGTGGACCGCGCGACCTTCGAGGCGGCACTCGCCCCCGTCGCCGCCCGGTACGACGCCCGCGTCCAGCTCGACGTCGTCGGTCGCCCGCTGCGCACCCTCGTCCTCGTGTCGAAGGCCGGGCACTGCCTCAACGACCTGCTCTACCGCCAGCGCGGTGGGCAGCTGCCGATCGAGGTCCCCCTCGTGCTGTCCAACCACCCGGACCTGTCCGAGCTCGCGTCGTTCTACTCGGTGCCGTTCGAGCACCGGCCCGTCACCGAGGCGGACAGCAAGGCGGCTATGGAGCGCCGTGTCCTCGAAGCGGTCGAGGAGCACGACATCGAACTCGTCGTCCTCGCCCGCTACATGCAGATCCTGTCGCCGGAGCTCTGCGCGGCGCTCGAGGGCCGTGCGGTCAACATCCACCACTCGTTCCTGCCCGGTTTCAAGGGCGCGAACCCCTACCGCCAGGCGCACGCCCGCGGCGTGAAGCTCATCGGCGCGACGGCTCACTTCGTCACGAGCGACCTCGACGAGGGCCCGATCATCGAGCAGAACGTCGTGCGCGTCGACCACACGAAGGACCCCGCCGAGCTGGTCTCCATCGGTCAGGACGAAGAGTCCCGCACCCTCACCCAGGCAGTGCGCTGGATCGCCGAGGACCGCGTCCTGCTCGACGGCGCCCGCACCATCATCTTCAAGTAGGCAGCACCATGACGAACGCCCCGCAGTCCCCCGTCGACTGGGAAGCAGTCCCCGGCCCGTCCCCCGCCGGCAGGCAGCGACGGCCGTTCGACGCCTGGCGCGTGCTCCGCATCCTGGTCTGCACGTTCGGCCTGCTCTCGCTGGCGTTCTGGGGCTACTGGTCGTGGCAGCTCCCCCTGCCCGGCTACCTGTTCATGATCGGTGCCCCGCTGTTCGCGGCCGTCGTCTGGTACTTCTTCCGTTCGCCGGCCTCGCCGATCGAGACCGACATCGTCGGCAAGACGATCGTCGAGGTCGCCCTGGTCATCGCCGCAGGCGCGACGTGGATCTCCATCGGCCTGCCGATCGTGGGCTTCGTCTTCATCGTGATCGCCGCCCTGAGCGGCGTGGTCGCGTTCCGCAGGGAGACCGCATGACCGCCACGGGCCTCCAGGCCGGCCGGGAGGCCCAGCGCACCCTGGTGCGCGCATCCCGCGTCGTCGACGCGGCCGGGTCCACGGCGGACGGCTGGGTCCTGCTCACCGGTGACGTCGTGCACGCGGTCGGCTCCGGCCCCGAAGCACCCACGGCGGACCAGGTCGTCGACCTGGGCGACGCGGTCCTGACGCCCGGGTTCATCGACCTGCACGGGCACGGCGGGGCCACCGAGTCGTACGAGGACGACTCCTTCGCCGAGTCGCTGGCCGTCCACCGTGCGCACGGCACGACCCGCTCGGTCCTGTCCCTCGTCGCGAACCCGGTCCCCGCCCTCGCGCAGTCGCTCGCGCGGATCCGTTCCGTGATGGCGACCGACCCACTGGTGCTCGGCGTGCACCTGGAGGGGCCGTTCCTGTCCCCGCACAACAAGGGCGCCCACAACGAGTCGTTCCTCATCGAGCCGTCACCCGCAGCGGTCGACGCACTGCTCGAGGCCGGTGAGGGCGTCATCCGCCAGGTCACCATCGCGCCCGAGCTGCCGGGCGCGCTCGACGCCGTCCGCCGGTTCGTCGCCGCCGGGGTCACCGTCGCCGTCGGCCACACCGTCGGCACCTACGACCAGGCCCGTGCCGCGTTCGACGCCGGTGCGACGCTGCTGACCCACGCGTTCAACGCGATGCCGGGGCTGCACCACCGTGCACCGGGGCCGATCGGTGCCGCCGTGGCCGACGACCGGGTGACGCTCGAGCTCATCCTCGACGCCGTGCACGTGCACCCCGTCGTCGCGGACACACTGCTCCGGGCTGCCCCGGGCCGGGTCGCGCTCATCACCGATGCCATGGGTGCTGCTGGAGCGGCCGACGGGTCCTACCGGCTGGGGTCGCTCGACGTCATCGTGACGGACGGTGTGGCGCACGTCGCCGGCACCGACACCATCGCGGGGTCGACGTTGACGCAGGACGTGGCGTTGCGGAACGCGGTCTCGCTCGCCGGACGGACGCTGCCCGAGGCGGTCGCGGCGCTGACGAGCGTGCCGGCCGGGGCGCTGGGGCTCGGCGACCGGCTGGGGCGGCTCGCGCCGGGGTCCGCGGCCGACCTCGTGGCGCTGTCTCCGGCGCTCGAGGTGCAGCGGGTGTGGGGCGGCGGGCGCGAGCTGCGCTGACCCGGTCAGCGCCGGGCGAGCGCTCCCGCGACGAGCCGGAGCAGCAGGGCGACCGCGCCGACCACGGCGACGGCGCACCCGATGACGACGACGATCACGAGTCGGGCGAGGGCATGCGCCTCGGTCTCGTCCTCGCGGACGCCGAGGTACGACGCGCCCACGAACACGAAGACCGCCGCGACGAGCAGCAGCACGCCGATCCAGGTCGTGGCGCGGAGCGCGGCCGGTGCTGGTACCCGGTTCCGCTCGTCCGGCGACGCTGGTCGGGCCTTGGCGCCCTCGGTCTCCCAGTCGGCGAGTTCGGTCATCGTGGTCCCCTCTGTCGGGTCGATCGTAGGGCCTGCACGTCAGGACCAGATCCGTCCGGCCATCGTGCTGGCTGTTCCGTCGACGCTCTCTGAGCGATCGGTGGGCGCCGTACCCTGGTTCCCGTGGCAGGGGGAAGCACGAAGGCACAGCCGGACCAGCGCAGACGACGACCGCGGAAGCGTCGCCCTCGCGAGCCACTGACGAGGGCCCGGTTCTGGCGAGGCCTCCGGACGTACGCACGCGACACTTGGTCACGCTGGTTCACGATCATCGGCGGCCTCGCCATCCTGCTGACGGTGTTCCATCTGCCCGGCGACGTGTCCTCACTCCGGCAGAACACCGACCTCCAGCAGCGCGGCCGAACGGCGCAAGCGGTCGTCGTCGAGGTCAGGCACGAGCACCACAGCGGATACCGGGGCGGCTCCTGGGACGAGTACTGGCCGGTGACCGAGCAGACCGTCGACGGCGACGTGTTCACGGCTTCGCTGCGCCGGTACTCCACGCGTGATCCCGACGTCTACGAGCGTGGGAGCCGCATCGAGGTGCTCTACGATCCGGACCACCACTGGACGGTCGCACTCGCAGGAGCTGATGCTCGCGCCGCCCTGGAGCGACAGGTGCGGAGCGGGATCAGGGTCGGAGCGGTCGGCCTCGCCCTCGTGGCCGTCGGCCTGCCGGTCGACCTGCGCCGCGCGCGACGGAAGCGTCGGCGCGCGGAGACCGCGCGGCTGCTCGGCACCGCGCGGCGCAGACCCAGCCGCTGACCGCACCACCAGAGGGCGAGACCCCGATGTGTCCGGCCCGACTCAGCGGTCGATCGGGCGACCCCGAGCGCCGCTCGCCCACGTCGTGTTCGCCGTGTCCCCGACCCGGAGCGAAAGTGTGCCGCCACGGTTCACGAACGACGCCGGCACCCACGACTTCTCGAGGGTTCGCCCGTTCAACCGAGCACCGTGCACGTAGGGCGCCGTGCCGGAGGACCGCACGACGATCCGCTCCCCGCTCGACCGCCGGATGTCGACCGTGCTGAACGTGGGGCTCCCGATGAGCATCTCCGCCCGCCCCGGCGTCTGCGGGAACAACCCGATCGACGCGAACACGTACCAGGCGCTCATCGTGCCCAGGTCGTCGTTGCCCGGCAGCCCGCTCGGCCCGGTCGTGTAGGCGTCGTCGACGACCCGGCGCACGGTCTCCTGCGTCTTCCACGGCTTGCCGAGCGCGTTGTACATCCACGGCGTGTGGATGTCGGGCTCGTTGGTCGGGTCGAACCTCGTGGCGTCGCCGCCGGTCACCGCGAACGCACCAGTGCTGTCGTGGAAGAACGCGTCGAGTCGCGCGACCGCCGCGTCGTCGCCACCGAGCGCGGCCGACAGCCCCTGCACGTCCTGCGGCACGAGCCACGTGTACTGCGCGCTCGTCCCCTGCGCGAACCCGGTTCCGGTCGAGGGCGACCAGTCGGGCATCCACGATCCATCCGCCTGGCGAGCGGCCTGGTAGCCGACGGCCGCGTTGAACGTGTTCTTCCAGTAGGTCCCGCGCTCCGCGAACATCCGGGCGTCCGAGCGCAGCCCGAGGGAACCCGCCCAGTAGCCGAGCGCACTGTCGGAGATCGAGTCCTCGAGCGTCTCGGCAGCGCCGCCCCAGCACGAGCAGTCGTCGTTCGCGGCGTACTGGCGCTGCAGGTACTCGTCGAGCGCCGGGCGTTGCGCCAGGCACTGGCCCGGGCACCCGATGTCGCTCTCGGCGTCGGCGTTCTCGACGGTCGCCTGGTGCTTCAGCGAGGCGTAGGCGGCTCGCACGTCGAAGTTCCGGACCCCCATCGCGTACCAGGTGGCGAGCGTCGCGGCCGAGGGGTCACCCGTCATCACGTGCGTCGGCGCCCCGAGGTGGAGCCAGCGGTCCCACACCCCACCGTTCTGCTGGGCGAACCGCAGCATCGACTGCGCCATGTCCCCGGCGACGTCCGGCCGCAGCAGTGCGAGCAGTTGGATCTGCGCCCGGTACTGGTCCCACCCGGAGTACGTGCCGTAGACGGCCCGGTGCCCTCGGTCCATGCGGTGCACCCGCTGGTCCGGCCCCAGGTAGCGGCCGTCGCGGTCGTTCAACGTGTTCGGCTGCATGAGCGCGTGGTACACGGACGTGTACAGCTGGGTGGTGCGGTCCGCGGTGCCGCCTCCGACGCGTAGACGCGACAGTTCGCGGTTCCAGGAGGCCCGTGTGCCGGCCGCCACGCTGGCGACGGTCGAGCGCTGGGTCACCTCGCCGTCGCGGTTCGCGATCGCTCCTGCGAGACTCACGTACGAGATGCCGATCTTCGCGTGCACCGTCGCACCGCGACGCGCGTCGAACCCGACCCACGCGCCGGAGCCGCGTCCGGCACGGTCGGCGCCGGTCAGGTAGCCCTCCCCACCGGAGGAGGACGTGCCTCCCGGTCGGACCGTGCCGTCCTGCCAGGTGCCGGTGCTCGTGAAGGCCTTGTCGAAGGTGGCCGTGAAGAAGAGACGATAGTAGCTGCGCCGGTCGGGGTTGGTGGCACCGCCGCCGTTCGCGCGGCGGCTGCAGAAGCCGCCGGTCAGGACGCTGCCGCTGACGGTGCGGGTGCGGGCGTCGACGCGGGTGGTCGCGGCCTCGCTGCCGTTGATCGAGTTCGAGGTGCGGAAGAGCAGGTTCGCTGCCTTCCCAGCGGGGAAGGCGAACTCGCCGACGCCCGCGCGGGTGGTGACGGCGAGGTCGGTGCGGACGCCGTTGTCGAGCGCGACGCCGTAGCGCCCGGGGCTCGCGGACTCGTCGTCGTGCGAGTAGCCGGCGGCGTAGACCGCGTCGGTGCTGTCGGCCGACGGCGACGTCGTGATCGGGGTCGTGACCGGCATGATCGGCACGTCACCGGCGGCTCCCGGCGCGCAGCCGGCTCCGTTCAGGTGCGTCAGGCTGAAGCCGCGCAGCCGGTTCACGTCGTACGAGTAGCCGTTCGCGACCGGCGTCGAGGTCTGGTCGCCCGCGGTGCCCGTGGGGCTCCACTGGAGCATGCCGAACGGTGCGGTCGCGCCGGGCCAGGTGTTGCCGTCGCCGCTCGTGCCGATGAACGGGTCGACGTACCGAGCCGGGTCGGAGACAGTCCGCCCCGCCTGCGTCGCCTGCCCTGACGGCGAGGCGACGGCCGGCGCGGCGACGACCCCCGTCCCGAGCAGCGCGGCGATCGTGGCCACCGCGGCGAGCGGGATCGGGCGGGCGAGCGCGAGCGGGCGGACGAGCGGGCGACGGTGCACGCGAGAACGGTTCACGTCGGTGACGCTAGCCCCCTCGGACGGGGGACGTGCGGTCCGTCACCGAGCGCTTTCCTGCTGTTCACCACAGTCGACGTGTTCGGGACTCACCGGCAGGTCCCATCGCCGCTGGTAGCGTCCGGGCATGGTGTCGACGACCGACGAACCGGCCCGAGAACGTGTGCGAGAACTGCTCGGGCTGCCGTCCCCTGGCGAACTCCGTCCGGTCGCAGTCCGTCTGGAACCGCTCGGTCGCGACGGGTCGGTCCAGTGGGCACGCATCGAGCTGGACACCGCCGACGGCGACACCATCCCGTGCTTTGTCCTGACACCGGACCACGGCACCGGAACAGACGTCATCGCCGTCCACCAGCACGCGGGCGACTTCGCCTCCGGGAAGAGCGAGGCCGCCGGACGAGTCGGGGACCCGAGCCTCGCGTACGGCGTGATGCTCGCTCGCGGCGGAGCACGCGTGGTCATCCCCGATCTGATCGGTTTCGAGGAACGCCGACGCGACTGGACGGACGACCCGGCGGCCGACGAACGTCTCGACGCGCTCTTCCGTGTGGCGAACGGCAGCAGCTTGCAGGCGAAGCACTCGCACGACATCGCCACGGTGACGTCCTGGATGATCGAGACGAGCGCCGCAGACACCGAATTCGGCGTCATCGGGCACTCCCTCGGCGGTCAGGTGGCACTCTTCGCACTCGCCGTGGACGCCCGGTTCACGCGGGGCGTGGTGAGCTGCGGACTCGGGACGCTGGCCTCGTTCGAGGCCGCTCGGATCCACCACAACCCAGCGTGGTTCGTCCCGGGACTGACCGCCGCCGGCGACGTCCCCCTGGTCGCGTCTGCCGTCCGTCAACCGGTGCTCGTCACGGCGGGACGGGACGACGGACTGTTCCCCCTCGCCGGCGTGCAGCGCGTCCTCGGCGCGTTCCGTCCAGGCGTCGCGAAGACCGAGTTGTTCGACGGCGGCCACGCGATGCCGCCGCGCGTCGCGCAAGCGGCAGTCCGGCACCTCCTGTCCACGTGAACTGATGATCAGGCTCCGGCGCGCACCGCGACCTGGTCCACGAACGCCCGGACCCGCGCGCGGAACGCCGGGTCCGCCGCCGGGCCCTTCACCGGCACGACGTGCAGTCGCCGGTCACCTCGACGGAGGGCCGGTCCGACGAACACCCCCTCGGTGACGTCCGGGGCGGTGGCGGCCCAGAGGGTCGAGCGAGCGCCGTCCGCAGCGGTCCGGGACAGGCTGCGTGCGACCATGCCGCCGAGGCGCTGCGTCAGGGTCTCCGCCTGGTCGTTCATCCCCGTCGCCGCGATGCCTGGGTGCGCGATCACCGACCGGATGTCCGAACCGGTAGCACGGAGTCGTTCACCGAGGTCGACGCTCAGCGCCGCGGCCGCGGTCTTGGAGTCGGTGTACACACCGAACTGCGAGTAGTCGTCCGGACCGTCGACCCCGCCGGGACCGGGCACGCGGCGGGTGCGCTGCGACAGGTTCGAGCCGACGAGCACGATGCGGGGCGACGGCCCGCCGAGCAGCGGGAGCATCGCCTCGGCGAGCGCGGCCGGCCCGACGACGTTCGTCGCCCAGGTGCGCTCGATGCCCTCGTCGGTGCGCCCGAACGTGCCGATCGTCGCACCGGCGTTGTTGACGAGGGCATCCACGACGATGCCGTCCTCGGCGAGCTGCCGGGCGAACGCCGTGACGGAGGCGACGGACGCGGTGTCGACGAGCCGCGCCTCCAGGTCGAGACCCACGGGGAGGACGCGAGCCGCCTTGTCGAGGTCACGCACGCCGGCGACGACGCGGGCGCCGGCCGACGCGAGGGTCGTGGCGACGACGAGGCCGAGTCCACCGGTCGCGCCGGTGACCACCACGGTCCTGCCGTGCTGGTCGGGCATCGCTGCCGGTTCCCACTCGAAGCTGTCCATCGTCGTCTCCTGCTCGCTCGCCGTACCAAATCGGATGATTCATCCGGAACGCTAGCACAACCGGATAGAGTGTCCACATGACGATCGCGATGGCCCGACCCGAGGCACTGCGCTCCGATGCCCAGCGCAACCGGACGGCTCTGCTCGACGTCGCCCGCACCTTCGTCGACCGGGGCGAACCGGCCCTGCTCAACGCCGTCGCGCACGAGGCCGGAGTGGGGGTCGGGACCGCCTACCGGCACTTCCCGAGCCAGCAGCACCTGCTCGAAGCGCTCGCGATCGACGCGCTCGAGGACATGCTCGACCAGGTTCGCGACGCCGTCGTGCTGCCGGACGCAGCCGATGCGCTCCGCGGGGTCGTCACGGCCGCGTTCCGGAGCATGGTGGACAACGCAGCCCTCGGCGACCTGCTGACGAACGGCGGGTTCTCCTGCGCGGACACCGCAGCCCTCGCCGGCGACCTGGTCGTGTCCGTCGACGCGCTGCTCGCGCGGGGACGCACCGAGGGGATCGTCCGGACGGACGTCGACGCCGACGACCTCCGCCGACTGCTGTGCGGGCTGCGCGAGGCGGCCATCGCCGGCGGCACCCGGGTCAGCGATCCGGAGCGCTACGTCGAGATCCTGCTCGCCGGGCTCCGTCCAGCCTGAGGGCCGGCACTGCCACGAACCGGCGGGCACTGTCAGGATGGGCGCATGAGCGTCATGGTCTCCGTGTTCGATGCGCACCGCAGCCGTACGAGCGAGAAGTACACGGCGTACCCGCCGGACGTCCTGCCGATGTTCGTCGCCGAGATGGACTCGATGCTCGCGGAACCGGTGCGCGACGCCCTCGTCGCCGCGGTCACCAACGGTGACACCGGGTACGTCGGCCACGGTCGTGCGCTGCCCGAGGCGTTCGCGGACTTCGCCGAGAGCCGGTGGGCCTGGCGCGTCGACCCCGAACTCGTCCGCACCACCACCGACGTGTCGGTCGCTGCGGTCGAGATGCTCCGCCGGATCATCGAGCCCGGCGACCAGGTCGTCATCATGCCGCCCGTGTACCCACCGTTCTGGGAGTACGTGTCCGAAGCCGGAGGCACCGTGACCGAGGTCCCGTTGCTCGCACCCGACGGCCCTGCGGACCCGTTCGACACCACGGCCGGTTGGCGGATGGACCTGGACGGCCTCGCGCAGGCGTTCGCCGACGGCGCCCGCACGGTGCTGCTCTGCAACCCGCACAACCCCCTCGGCCTGGTGCACGACCGCTCGTCGCTCGTCGCACTCGCGAAGCTCGCCGCCGAGTGGGACGCCGTGGTCGTCTCGGACGAGATCCACGCGCCGCTCGTGCACGCCGACGCGGTCTTCACGCCGTTCCTGGAGTCCTGCCTCGAGGCAGCCGCGCTCGGCGTCTCGTTGACGAGTGCGAGCAAAGCCTGGAACCTCGCGGGCACGAAGTGCGCGTTGATCGTCGGCGCCTCGGAGCGGGCCCGTGCGTGGTTCGACGCCCTGCCGACCGAGGTCGTCGAGCGCACCGGGATCCTCGGGTACACCGCGAGTGTCGCCGCGTTCAGCGAAGGGGGGCCGTGGCTCGCGTCACTGCTCACCGAACTGGCTGCGAACCGCCGCACCCTGGCCGAGCGGATCGGTGACGTCCTGCCCGGCGCGGAGTACCGGCAGCCGCAGGCGTCCTACCTGGCATGGCTGGATCTGCGCGCCCTGCCGTGGGGCGACGACCCCGCGGCACTGCTGGTCGACGAGGCGAAGGTGGCGCTCGCCTCCGGCCCGGCGTTCGGACGCCAGGGTCAGGGCTTCGCGCGGCTGAACTTCGGGTGCTCGGCCGAGACCCTGGACGACGGCCTCAGCCGCCTGCACACCGCGTTCCGGCAGCGCGCAGACGGCTGATCGTCGGTTCTACTCGAACACCTGCCACGCCGGCTTGTTCGCGTACGTGTAGCGGTAGTAGTCGGCGAGCTGCAGGCCGGCCGCGGCTTCCTCGTCGACGACGACCGTCGCGTGCTCGTGCAGCTGCAGCGCCGAACCGGGGACGAACGAGCTGAGCGGCCCCTCGACCGCGGCGGCGACCGCGTCGGCCTTGGCGGAGCCCTGCGCGACGAGGACGAGCTGCTGGGCGTCGAGGATGGTGCCGAGCCCCTGCGTCATGCAGTGCGTCGGGACCTGCTCGGGCGAGTCGAAGAACCGGGCGTTGGCGTCACGGGTCGACGGCGCCAGGGTCTTGATCCGGGTGCGCGAGGCGAAGGACGACGTCGGCTCGTTGAACCCGATGTGCCCGTTCGCGCCGATGCCGAGGATCTGCACGTCGATCCCACCGGCGGCACGGATCGCGGCGTCGTACTCCTTCGCCGCGAACTCGAGGTCGTCGGCACGACCGTCGGGCACCCGCACCCGCGAGGGGTCGAACCCGAGCGGCGCCACGACGTCGCGCGCGATGACGCTGGCGTACGACTCCGGGTGCTCGAGCGGGATGCCGACGTACTCGTCGAGGGCGAACCCGCGTGCCTCGGCGAACGAGATCTCGCCCGCACCGACCCGACGCTGCAGGTCGGTGTAGATGCCCTGCGGGCTGGAACCGGTGGCGAGACCGATGACGGCGGACGGCTTCTTGGCGACGACGGACGCGATCTTGGCCGCGGCGACGCGACCGACCTCAGCCGGCGTGGGCAGGATGATGATCTCCACACGCCCATGCTACTGGTCATGACCAGTCTCCGACAGGGCGGGATCGGTAGCGTGGGCCCATGCCCACCCCCGACTTCGTCCTGTCCCTCCGCTCGAGGATCGGTACCGATCCGCTGTGGCTGACGGGCGTCACCGCCGTGGTCACGCGGGGTTCCGGTGCCGACCAGGAGCTCCTCGTGGTCCGCCGAGCCGACAACGGCTCCTTCACCCCGGTCACCGGCATCATCGACCCGGGTGAGGAACCCGCCGTCGCCGCCGAGCGCGAGGTCCTGGAAGAGGCCGACGTCGTCGCCGTCGCGGAACGGCTGGCGTGGGTGCAGGTGCTGCCGGAGTTGACGTACGCGAACGGCGACCGGGCGCAGTACCTCGACCTGGTGTTCGCCTGTCGCTACGTGTCCGGCACCCCGAACCCCGCCGACGGCGAGAACACCGAGGCGTTCTGGGCACGACTCGACGACCTGCCCGAGATGCACCCGAACATGCGTGCCCGCATCACGGCAGCGTTGGCCGACGAGCGCGAGGCGCGCTTCCAGCGCTGACCCGTCCAGCCCGAGACTCGCGGTGAGCGACAGTTCTCGCCGGTTTCGTCGCGAATACTGTCGCCCCAGCCGAGTCTCGGGGCGCACGGAGCCGCGACCTAGGCGAGCGGGGAGACCGCGACGGGGGCGCCGAGCAGGCGGACGGCGACGGACTCGCCGGCGGCGCGACGGTCGCCGACCTCGTGCTGCACGGTCACGACGGTGTCGTCGTCGAGCCGGACCGTGGTGCGGCGGATCGAGCCGAGGAAGCTCGACGACACGACGGTGCCGGTGATGCCCTCCGGGGCGAAGGCGACGTCCTCCGGTCGGACGTAGGCGAGCACCGGCCCGTCGGCGACCGAGGCGTCGAGCGCGGGCACGCGGAACCCGTACACGAACACGTCGCCGCCGCGCAGGTCGCCCTGCAGGCGGTTGGACTGCCCGACGAAGTCCGCCGTGAACGCCGACGACGGGGAGCGGTAGAGCTCTTCCGGCGTGCCGATCTGCTCGATGTCACCGGCGTTCATCACGGCGATGCGGTCGGAGACGGCGAGCGCCTCTTCCTGGTCGTGGGTGACGAACACGGTGGTGATGCCGAGGTCGCTCTGGATGCGGCGGATCTCCTCACGGAGCGAGACGCGCACCTTGGCGTCGAGGGCGGACAACGGCTCGTCGAGCAGGAGGACGCGGGGCCGCGTGACCAGGGCGCGGGCGAGGGCGACGCGCTGCTGCTGGCCACCCGACAGCTGGTGGGGGAAGCGCTCGGCGAACTCGCCCAGGTGCACCATGTCGAGCGCCTCGACGACGCGGCTCCTGCGCTCGGCGGCGGGGACGCGGCGCATCTCGAGGCCGAAGGCGACGTTCTGCCGCACCGTCATGTGCGGGAACAACGAGTACTGCTGGAACACCATCCCGATGTCGCGCTTGTCCACCGGGGTGTCGGCGACGTCCTGGCCGTCGATGCGGATGGCTCCGGCGTCGATGGCCTCGAGGCCGGCGAGCGCTCGGAGCGCCGTCGTCTTGCCGCAGCCGGACGGGCCGAGCAGGGACACGAACTCGCCCGGTTCGACACGGAGCGACAGCCCGGCCAGGGCCCGGTGCGTGCCGTAGTGCTTCTCGACGGCCTCGAGCTCGACGACGGCGCCGGTGGAGGCGAGGGACGCCGGGGCTGCCGGTGCGGTGACGGTCATGCGGACTCCTTGACGCGGGTGGTGCGGACGGTGCGGGCACGGCCGGCACGACGGCCGGTCCCGATGCGGCCGATGACGACGAGCAGGACGAAGCCGAACACGAGGGCCGCGACCGAGAAGATCGCGGCGACGTACGGGTCGGTCTGCTGCACGAGCACGAGCGCGGTCTGGAAAGTGGTGCGGGACAGGAACGCGGCGAGCGTGTACTCGCCGAGGACCACCGTGATGGTGAGGAAGCACGCGGCGGTGATGCCCCGGCGGAGGTTCGGCAGGAGCACCCGCCAGGTGACCGTCCACCACGACGCGCCGAGCGACCGGGCAGCCTCGGACAGCACCGTCATGTCCGTCGCGGTGATGGCGGCGGCGATCGGGCGGAACGCGAACGGCAGCGTGACGATGCCGATCGCGAAGGCCAGCGTCCACGCCCCGGACCCGAAGACCCGCGAGACCACCTGGTACACGGGGATGAAGCCGACGACGAGCACCACGACGGGGACCGTGATCGGGACGATGCAGACGAACTCGAGCACGCGGCGGAGCCTCGGGTAGCGCAGCGCCGTGATGACCTGGGCGGGCAGCAGGACGAACAGCACGATGCCGACGGTGATGGCGGCGATGAGCAGCGATGCCCCGAGGCCGTCGACCACCGGCTGGTAGGTGAACGCGTTGACCGGGTCGACGATGGCCGCCCAGTGCGCGAAGGTCAGACCGTCGTCGGTGCCCTGGCGGAAGGTGAACTGCACCAACGCGGCCAGCGGGACGGCGAAGACGATCCCGACGACCGTGAGCACGGCCGTGGCGGTGCCCCGTGACGGAGCCGTGCCGAAGCGGCCGACGCGGGACGGGCCTCCCGTCCGACCGGACGCGACCGCCGCCGGACGCGACGGCCCCACCGGCGTTGCCGCGCTCATCGCTGCCACCGGGCAGCCCGGCGCTGCAGCAGTGAGTACGCGCCCATCACGACCGCCATCACGACGACCATGCCGAACGCGAGCACCCCGGCGACGTTCTGCAGACCGATGAGCGTCTCGCTCGTGAGCTGCGTGCGGATCGTGAGCGGCACGATGCCGCCCTGCGAGATGAGCGCCGCGGCGGTGGCGAACGACGAGAAGCCGTTCGCGAAGAGCAGGAGCAACGAGCCCCAGAACGCCGGTGCGAGCACGGGCAGGGCGATCCGGCGCCAGTACGTGGCGCGGGAGGCGCCGAGGGTGGCGGCGGCCTCGCCCCACTGCGTCTTCACGCCCTCGAGCGCGGGCATGAACGTGAGGACCATCAGCGGCACCTGGAAGTAGACGTACGGGATCACGAGACCGGGCACCGTGTAGAGGAAGGCGCCGGTCGCGTTGCGGTCGACGTCGACGAGGGACGCCAGCCACGTCGTGACGAGACCCTGCACGCCGATCGTGGCGATGAACGCGAACGCGAGCATGACGCCGCCGAACTGGGCGAGGACGCTCGCGGCCGAGTCGATCATCGACCGGACGAGCCCGTCGGGCCGCAGTGCTGACAGCGCCCAGCAGACGAGCGCTCCGATGACGGCGCCGATCACGGCGGACACCGCGGAGAGGCCGAACGAGCCGCCGAAGGCCCGCAGGACGGAGGGCTCGGCGAACGCTGCGAGGTTCGCGAGGGTGAACGCGCCGTCGTCGGTGAAGAACCCGCTGCCGACCGCGATCACCGCGGGGACGGCGAGGAAGAGCAGGACGTACGCGGCGAACGGGGTGAGGCCGATCCAGGCCAGGCCGACACGGCGCCGGACACGGGGTCCGGCGCCGCGGGTGGCATCGACGGGCGCTCGTGCGGACGTCGGGAGCACGGGGCTCGTCGCGCTCGTCGCCGGTGCGCTCGCCGCTGGCGCGGGCGCGCCCGCCGATGCGGTGGTCATGCTGGTCAGGACCCCATGGTCGAGGACCACTTCGCCGACAGCACCTTCGCTGCGTCGGCGACCTGGGCATCGGTCAGCTCGACGTAGTCCTTCGGCGCACCGCCGGCGGCGTCGAGGGCGTCCTGGTCGACCTTGCCGGACTCCTCCAGGGCGGCGAGGGTCGACGGGAACGCACCGGCCTGCAGGTACAGGTTCTGCGCCTCGGGGCTCGCGATGTACTCCTGCCACAGTCGAGCGGCGGCGGGGTGCGGGGCGTCCTTGTTGATCGCCTGCGAGTAGTACGAGCCGAGCGCCTGGCCCTCGGGCACGACGGTCTTCCAGTTCTTGTTGCCACTTGCACCGGCGGCGGGGCCCCACGCGAGGTTGTTGTAGGACCACTGGATGACGACGGGGGTCTCACCCGAGGCGACCGTGGCCTGCGTGGGCAGCACGTTCTGGAAGTTGCCGGCCTGCTTGAGCTTGCCGAAGTAGTCGACGCCCTTGGTGATGTCGTCGGCCGAGCCGCCGTTCTCGAGCGCTGCCAGGTACACGGCTGATGCGGCCTGGTTCGCCTGCGTCGGGTCACCCGCGATGGAGACCTTGCCCTTGTAATCGGAGCCGAGCAGGTCCGTCAGGTCCTTCGGGGCGTCCGTGATCTTCGACGAGTCGTAGCCGATCGACATCAGGCCCGTGTAGTCGCGGGTCCAGGCGCCGTCCTTGTCCTTGAGCGTGTCCGGGATGTCGCTCCAGTTCGCGACCTTGTAGTCCGTCAGCAGGTCGAGGTTCTCCTGCAGCACGGCGTTGCCGAGGTCGAGCACGTCGGGAGCGGTGGACTGCCCCTTCTGCGACTTCACCGCGGCGACCTCGTCGGCGCTGGAGCCGTTCGGGTTCGCGGAGTTGACCTTGATGTCGTACTTCTTCGTGAAGCCGTCGATGATCTTGCCGTAGTTGGCCCACGACGGCGGCAGCGCGATGACGTTGAGCTGTCCCTCGGCCTTCGCGGCCTTCACGAGGGCGTCCATGCCACCGGAGGCCTCGGCGCTCGTGGCGGTCTTCCAGTTCGTGTCGTCCTTCGTCGTGCTGGCCGAACTCGTGGCCGAGCATCCGGCGAGGGTGACGATCGCTGCTGCGGCGAGGGCGATGCCGGCGATGGTGCGCTTGTGCTGCACGGGAGGTGCCTTTCGGGTGGGTGCTGCGGGTGCTTCGGGTCGGGCCGCGGTTCTCGGCCCGGGACGATCGTGGAGGCGGCCGGTTTCCGGCCCGTGCTGCGCCGGTGAACGGCTGCGGAACAGCGGGTGCGCCGGTACGATCTCGCCTGGCGGCACGCTCGGTGCGTGCTCCGGTTCACGGCCTGGAGGCACGGATGCAGTTCACGACGACGGTCCTGCTGGCGAAGAAGACGGCCACCGGGCTCCCGGTCCCGTCGTCCGTGATCGATGCGCTCGGCTCGGGGAAGCGCCCGCCCGTGGTCGTCACGATCAACGGCGGCTACACCTACCGGTCCACCGTCGGGGTCATGGACGAGCAGTTCCTGGTGCCGCTCTCCGCAGCACACCGCGAGTCCGCCGGGATCGCTGCCGGCGACACCGTCGAGGTCACGCTCGTCGTCGACACGCAGCCCCGGGTCATCGACCTGCCCGACGACCTGGCGGCGGCGCTGCAGGTCGCCGGGGTGCGTGCAGCGTTCGACACCCTGTCGAACTCGCGACAGCGGGCGCTCGCCGACCCGGTGTCGCAGGCGAAGGCGCCGGAGACCCGAGCGCGGCGCATCGCGAAGGCCGTGGAGGCGCTGCAGGGCTGAGCGGGGCGGGGGCGCGGGCGAGGCGGGCGGGCGGCGTACCTGGTCGATTCGGGCGTACCCGGTCAGAAGTTCCTGGCAGGTGTGCCCGAGAACATCAGGTACCGCGCGCGCCCTGGGAAAGAACCGGCGAGCTCAGGCGCCGAGTTCGACGAGCACCCGCGGGATCTCGGCTACGAGCTCGCTCGCCAGGTAACCGAGCGGGCCGACCTGCACCGCGAGCCGGTCACCCGCAGCCGCGTGCACGTAGGACGCCCACGCCACCGCCTGCGCCGGATCGGCACCCCGCGCCAGCAGTCCCGTGACCGCACCCGACAGAACGTCCCCACTGCCGCTGGTGCCGAGTCCTCCGGAGCCGGTGCCCTTGATCCAGCTCCGCCCCTTCGGAGTCGCGATGGCGTCCCCCAGGGCCACGACCGCACCGAACCGCTGCGCGATCGCCATCGCGTCGGCCACGTCGTCGTCGCTGCCCTCCCGACCGAGGAGCCGTTCGGCTTCGCCGGAGTTGGGCGTCATCACCAGCCGACCCCGGAGCGGTTCCAGCCGGTCCCGCACGTCGGCCGCCACCCCGAGGGCGAACGCATCGAGCACGACGGTGGTCCGTGGTCCGACGACGTCGGCGAGGCCGGCCACCAGGTCACGGGTGCCGTTCGGCTCGTCGAGCCCCGGGCCGACCAGCAGCGCGTCCGCACTCGCGGCGGAGGCGGCGATCCCCTCGATGGCACCGACGGCGACGTGACCGTCCGCGTCCTCGTCGAGCGGTTCGACGCCGGACTCGGGCACGGCGACCGCGACCTCGTTCGCGATGCTCCGTCCCACTGCGAGGGTGAGCCGCCCCGCTCCCACCCGGAGTGCAGCGAGTGCCGAGAGCATCGCGGCTCCGGGTGTCCGCGCTGCGCCGCCGACCACGAGCACCTGCCCGCGACCGTACTTGCCGGCGCCGGGCTCGGGGAGCGGCCAGTCCCGCAGGAAGTTCGGGGTGACGGTCTCAGCGGACATGCTCGTCGTCCTTCCGACCGGTGTGTGCCGTGACCTCGTCGTCATCGAGGTGCCCGACGGAGGAGAACTCCTCGAGCACCCACGGTGCACCGGCACGTTCGCGCCGGAGTCGGGTGAGGGAGGCGTTCGCGACCGCGTGCGTCCGAGCGAACTCCGTGAGCGCCGGCTCGTCGAGGTCGAGGCACACCGCCACGACCAGCATCACGACGGCGTCGTGGGCCGCGACGACGAGCCGTTCGGTGCCCTCGATCCGGTCGACGTCGACCAGTGCCGATCGGAGTCGGAGCATCACATCGGCCCAGGACTCGCCGCCCGCCGGCCGGTGGTAGTACTTGCCGAGCCACTGCCGGCGACGTTCCTCGTCGGGGTGCCGGTTCCGGACACCCTGCAGGGTGAGCAGGTCGAGGACACCGAGCTCGCGGTCGCGGAGCCGCTCGTCCACCCGTCTCTCCGGCTCGGCCAGTCCGCCGGCCCCGAGCGCGATCTCGATGGTCTGCTGCGCACGCAGGTACGGGGAGACCCACAGCGCCACGGGGACGTCGTCGATGCCACGATCGGCGAGTTCCTGCCCGAGCGACCGCGACTGCGACTCGCCGAGCGGGCTGAGCGGGACGTCGGCGTCCCGGTACTGGACGTCGATGACGTCGTCGCCCGCGGCCTCCGCTCGGGCGGCGGCGACGTTCGCGAGCGATTCACCGTGGCGGACGAGCCAGATCTCCTGCACTGCCATGCCGCCACGCTAACCACGACGCGCTGAGCCGGCTCACCGACGCCCAGCGGGCTGACGTCGAGGACTGTGGACGGGCCTCCAGGCCTGCCCGTCTGTGGAGGAAGGACGTTCCTTCCCAGAACGGCCGCGATGCCAAGTGGAATCGGGCGTACCTGGTGAGAACTTCCGACCAGGTACGCCCGAATCGACCACCTACGCCCGAATCGACCAGGCGCTCCCGCACACACACACACACAGAAGGCGGCGCCGGACGGAACGCACCCGTGTCCCGTCCGACGCCGCGGTCTCTCCCCCGAAGGGGACCGGCCCCGCTGCCTCAGGCCCGGCGTACCCGCAGGGTCACGATCTCGAAGGGCCGGAGCGTGAGCACGACCGGCTCCCCCGAGTCCCACGAGTCCCCCAGCGGGCGTTCCAGCAGGTCCACCGTCGCCACCGACGCGACGTCGAACCCGAACGACACCCCGACGTCGGTCGCCCGACCACCGGAGGCCTCGTACAGTCGCACGACCACGTCACCGGAGCGGTCCTCGGCGAGCTTCACTGCCTCGACCAGCACCTGCGGCGACGACACGGTCACGATCGGGTCGACGGCAGTCGTCCCCGCGACCGAGCGCACCGGCAGGTTCAACCGGTAGCCGGAGTCGGCGGCGTCGAGCACCGATGCCCCCACCCGCAGCACCGTCCGGAACACGTGGTGCCCCTGGTCGGCGTTCGGGTCCGGGAACGTCGGCCCGCGCAGCAGCGACTCGCGCACGAGCGTCGTGGTGCCGCCGTCGGGCCGCGTGGAGCGCGTGATGTCGTGTCCGTAGGTGGAGTCGTTCGCCACCGCGACGCCGAACCCGGGCTCCGCCACGTGGACCCAGCGGTGCGCCGAGGTCTCGAAGCGGGCGTGGTCCCACGAGGTGTTCTGGTGGGTCGGCCGGTCGATGTGGCCGAACTGGATCTCGCTCGAGGCCGCCGCGGCACGCACGTCGACGGGGAACGCGAGCTTCAGCAGCTTCTGGTGCTCGTGCCAGTCGACCTCGGTCTCGATCACCAGCTCTGCGAGCCCGGCGACCGCCGAGTACCGCGTGGTGAGCGTCGACGACCCGAAGGACCGTTCCACCACGAGCGAGGAGCCGTCGATCGCGACCGACGAGGCCGTCAGCACCGTGCCGTTGCGCTGGTACGCACGGTCGATGTCCCACGCCTCCCACTGGTTCGGGGTGTCGCGGAAGACCGTGTACTCGGCAGCGGCCGCACCCGGTGCGATCGCGTCGCGTCCGCTCGCGCGGTCGATGAGCGACACGACGTGCCCGGCTCCGTCGATGGTCGCCGTGACGATGCCCGTGTCGAACACGAAGTGGTCGCCGGAGCGGACGGGAGGCACGGGTCGCGGTTCCGAGCCGAGCGAACCACCCAGGGCGGCCGCGTCTCCGGCCGCGACCGGCGAGGCGTTGAAGCGCACGACGTTCCCGGACGAGCCGCTGCCGCCGACGGCGTCGGCGTCGGACGGCGCGTCGAGCAGCGCACTGCTGCCCCCTGCGGCCGTCGACGACGAGGCACCGACCCCGGCGAGCGCCGCAGCGCCCCCGTTCGCGAGCGCGGTCGTCGCGTTGCCGATCAGCCCCTCGAGCACCTGGGCGATCTGCGCGTAGTTCTCCTCGGCGTTCTCGTAGACCCAGGCGATCGAGGACCCCGGCAGGATGTCGTGGAACTGCTGCAGCAGGACGGTGTGCCAGGCACGCTCGAGCTCTTCGTAGGGGTAGTCCAGCCCGAGGCGCACGGCCGCGGTCGAGGCCCAGAGCTCGGCTTCGCGGAGCAGGTGCTCGGAGCGACGGTTGCCCTGCTTCGTGCGGATCTGCGACGTGTAGGTGCCGCGGTGGAACTCGAGGTACATCTCGCCGGACCACACGCCGGGGGTCGGCAGCACCCGTTCGAGCTCCTCGAAGACCTGGGCGGGGGTGCCGAGCTGCACGCGGGGCGAGCCGTCCAGGTCGTGCTGGCGTCGGGCCGCTGCGACCATCTCGCGGGTGGGTCCGCCGCCGCCGTCACCGAAGCCGTAGAGCAGCATCGAGGTGTTCGCGACGCCGCGCTCCTTGTTGTTGCGTTCCCCGCGGTGCAGGTCGGCCGCGGAGACGTCCGAGTTGTAGGTGTCCGCCGGCGGCAGGTGCGTCAGGACGCGCGAGCCGTCGATGCCCTCCCAGTGGAACGAGGTGTGGGGGATGACGTTGGTCTCGTTCCACGACGGCTTCTGCGTGACGAACCACTTCGAGCCGGCGGCGCGGACGATCTGCGGCAGCGCCCCGGAGTAGCCGAACGAGTCGGGCAGCCAGGCCTCGGGGGTGTCGATGCCGAACTCCTCGAGGAAGAACCGCTTGCCGGCGACGAACTGTCGTGCAAGCGCTTCACCACCGGGCAGGTTCGTGTCCGACTCCACCCACATGCCACCCACCGGGGTCCACCGGCCCTCGGCGACGCGCTGCTTGATGCGGGCCCAGATCGACGGGTAGCCGTCGCGGATCCACGCGTACTGCTGCGCGGACGAGCAGGCGAAGGTGAAGTCGGGGTCGCGGTCCATCAGGTCGAGGACGTTCGAGAACGTGCGGGCGCACTTGCGGATCGTCTCGCGCACCGGCCACAGCCAGGCGGAGTCGATGTGCGCGTGGCCGACGGCGATCGCCCGGTGTGCCGCGGCGCTCGCGGGGACGGCCAGTACCGGTGCGAGAACCTGGCGGGCGTCGGCTGCGGTGCCGGCGACGTCGTCGGGGTCGAGGGCGTCCGCTGCCAACTCGAGCGCGTGCAGGATGTCGGCGCCGCGCGTGCCGTCCGTGGGCAGCTCCGCCATCAGGCCGCGCAGGACCCAGAAGTCCTGCTGCAGCTCCCACACCGTGTCGTCACGCTCGACGAGTTCGAGGGCACGCACGCGGTAGATCGGCTTGTCCCCCGCGGTCGATCGCGACCCGAGGGGCGTCGCGCCCTGGAACGAGTCGCCGCCGATGTCCGGGTTCGCGCCGGCTTCGACGTACAGCTCGAAGGACTCCCCGGGCCGGGCCTCGACGGGCACGGTGTCGTTCCGCGGCTCGACGCCCTTGATCGTGGAGCCGTCGGTGCGGTACGCCAGGCCCTCGGCCTGGAACCCCGGGTGCCGCTTCGTGAACCCGAGGTCGACGAGCAGTTCCGCCGTGGTCCCCGGCGCGGTGCCGAAGTCGGCGGGGACGGTGCCGGTGATCCGGAACCAGGTGGTCCCCCACGGCCGGCCACCCCAGGCGCTGCCCACGGTGAACGGTGTGTACGCCTGCTGGACGGCGGAGTCGAACGGCACCGGCTCGTCCGGCACCTCCCACGCCTCGATCGTCACCGGCGCCGAGCGGCGGTGGACGGCGGGGTCGACACGGTCGCGGACGAGGCGGGCGATCCGGGCCTCGACGAGCGGTTCGTCCTGGTGCATGTGGTTCCTTTCGAGAGAGCCGGCCGGAGCCAGCAGATCAGCCCTTGATGCCGCCGGCGAGGGCGTTGCCGCCGCCGAGGCCTCGGGACACGATCACGTAGAGGGCGATGACGGGCACGGAGTAGACGATGGAGAACGCGGCGAGCTGTCCGTACGCGACCGCCCCGTTCTGCCCGAAGAAGTTGAAGATGCTCACCGCGGCGGGCACCTTGTCGGGCGAGAGCAGCAGGACGAACGGGACGAAGAAGTTCCCCCACGCCTGGATGAACACGAAGATGAACACGACGGCGATGCCCGGACGCATGAGCGGGACGACGATGCGCGTCAGGGTGGTCATCATCGACGCCCCGTCGGTCCACGCGGCTTCTTCGAGCGAGATCGGCACGGAGTCCATGAAGTTCTTCGCCATCCAGATCGCCATCGGCAGCGACGTCGCGGCGAGGAAGAAGATGCAGCCCCACACGTTGTCGATCAGGTTGAGCGACACGAACAGCGCGTAGACGGGCACCATCATGGCGGTGATCGGCAGGCCGGTCCCGAACAGGATGCTGTACAGGAACGGCTTGTTGACCCGCATCTTGTAGCGGGACAGCGGGTACGCGGCGAGCAGTGCGAAGACCACGGTGACGACCGCCGTGCCACCGGAGAGCAGCAGGCTGTTCGCGAGCGGGATGAACGACAGCTCGGGCGTGAGCACCTTCGTGAAGTTGTCGAGTGTGAACTGCGTCGGCAGCTTCACGGACAGCGACGCCTGGGTGTCGACCGAGGCGAGGACGAGCCAGAGGAGCGGGACCGCGAAGCACAC
The DNA here is from genome assembly GCF_003234365.2 of Curtobacterium sp. MCJR17_020. Lineage (NCBI taxonomy): Bacteria > Bacillati > Actinomycetota > Actinomycetes > Micrococcales > Microbacteriaceae > Curtobacterium > Curtobacterium sp. MCJR17_020. The sequence continues at coordinate 3,529,347 of NZ_CP126260.1, forward strand.
CGCGATCACGAGGAGCACGATGTTCGCCACCCACCGCATGGTGCGGCCGCGGGGCGACGTCATGTGCAGCGAACCGGGAGCGGTCACCGAGCGGGTGGTGGTCGGGTCGAGAGACGGGGCAGTGATGGCCATCAGTCCACCTCCGGCTTGAGGGCTCGGATGTAGATGATCGAGAAGACCGCCCCCACCACGAGCAGGATGGTCGCGATCGCGGTCCCGAAGCCGAGCTGCGAGAACTTGAACGCCTCTTGGTAGGCGAGGATCGGCAGGGTCGACGAGTTCGTGCCCGGCCCACCCCCGGTCATCACGAAGATGAGGGTGAAGACCGACAGCGTCTGCAGCGTCGTCAGCATCAGGTTGGTCGAGATGCTCCGTCGGATCACCGGCAGCGTGATGTAGACGAGGCGCTGCCACCCGGTGGCGCCGTCGACCTCGGCGGACTCGGTGATCTCCTCGGGGACCTCCTGCACGGCGGCGGAGTAGACGAGCATCGAGAAGGCCGTGCCGCGCCAGATGTTCGCCAGGATCACGGCGAACATCGGGAACGTGTAGAGCCAGTTCGGTCCGCTGATGCCGATGGACTTCAGGAACTCGTTGAGCGTGCCCTCGTCGTTGAAGAAGGCGTACGCGGCGAACGAGGCGACGATCTCCGGCAGGACCCAGGCTGCGACGACGAAGGTGCCGACGATCGCGCGGACGGCCTTGTTGGCCGAGCGCATCAGGAGTGCGAGGCCGAGCCCCAGCACGTTCTGTCCCACGACCGCCGAGGCGAGCAGGAACACGACCGTCAGGATGACGGACTTCGGGAAGTCCGGGTCCTGGAAGAGTTCGACGTAGTTCTGGAAGCCGACGAACTGCTGGTCGGCAGCGCCGGCGCCGGTGAGCGCGGAGTTCGTGAACGACCCGTAGAACGACGAGATGACGGGGCCGAGCAGGAAGATGACGAGCAGGACGAGGGCGGGCAGGAGCGGGACCGCTCGGCCGACGTTCCGCAGTGGTCGCCGCTTGCGCGGCACGGGTGGATCGGTGCGCTTCGGCGCACCGGGCGCCGACAGCGTCGGCGCGAGGGGGGTGCTGGACACGATGGGTGCCTTCCGGGTGCGGAGGGGTTCCGAAGGTGGGGAAGGACGGACCGGGAGGCGCGGTGCGGGGCCGCCCCGCGCCTCCCGTCCGTCAGTGGGTGACGTCCGTCAACCAGCCGAGACGGTGTTCTCCTTGCCGACCACCTGCGTGACGGCCTTGTCGTACACGGCAGCCGCCTGCTTCGGCGTCTGCTGTCCGGTCATGACCGACTCCATCGCGACCTGGATCGCGTTGGACACCTGCGAGTAGTCGCTCGTCGCCGGGCGGAAGTTCGTGTTCTCCACCAGTCCGGAGAAGAACTTGAACGTCGGGTTGGCGTCGGTGTAGGCGGTGTCGTCCGCGACGTCCTTGCGGACGGCGATCTGGCTGTTCTCGGTGTCGTACTTCAGCGAGCCGTCCTTGTCGAGGAAGCTCGTGATGAAGTCGAACGCCGCCTGCGGGTTCTTCGACTTCGCGCCGACCGCCAGGGTCCAGCCGCCGGACATCGAGTTGTAGCCCGGGTCCTGACCGTTCTGCGTCGGCATCGGCGCCTGACCCATCACGTCGTTCCACTCGGCCCACGGCGCGGTGCCGGACTTGAGCCACGTGCCGGACTGCCACGAACCGTCGAGGTCGATCGCGAGCTTGCCCTTCGGCAGCCACGTCTGCGCGATCGTCGTGCCGACGTTCGTGTCGAGCGCCTGCTGCGGTGTCGGGCCGAGACCACCCTGGTAGACGTCCTTCACGAACTGCAGCGAGTCCTCGAACTGCTTCGAGCCCGTGACCCACTTCTTGTCCTTGTAGAGCGTGTTGCCGGAGCCGTCCGCCCCGTACAGGAGCATCTCGAAGCCCTGCATGGTCGACGCCTCGCCCTGCGCCTTGCCCGAGTAGATGTTGAACGGGATGAGGTCGGGCTTCTTGTCCTTGATCGTCTTCGCCGCGGCGAGCACGTCGTCCCAGGTCTTCGGCTGCCACGGCACGGGCAGGCCGACGGACTTGAAGATGTCCTTGTTGTACCAAAGAGCGCGGGTGTCGGTGCCCATCGGGACGCCGTAGATCTTGCCGTCGTCACCCTGCCCGGCCTGCTTGGCGTTGTCGAAGAACTGGTCCCAGTCCTTCCACTTCGCCGTGTACTTGTCGAGCGGCAGGAGGTAGCCGGCCTCGGCGTCGGCCTTGACGAGGAAGGTGTCCTCGTACATGACGTCGGGAGCCGTCGCGGGCGCCTTGTTCATGAGCGCGAGCTTCGTGTAGTAGTCGTTGCCCTGGGCCTGGATCGGGACGAGCGTGACCTTCTTGCCCGGGTTGTCCTTCTCGTACTCCTTTTTGACGACCTTCATCTGGGCGTCGAGCTGCTGGAAGGCTCCGAACTTCTGGTACGCGATCTTGATCGTGTCGCTCGAGGCGGACCCCGAGGCTGAGCAGCCTGCCAGGCCGACCGCGGCGACGGCCGCGGCTGCGAGTCCGGCGATGATGCGGGTGCGTTTCATCGGTGCTCCTTTGCACGGGTGACATCCGCGGGCTCCATCGCCCGCGCGCAGGATTAGTCCAGCGTATGGACTTATCCGTGTCAAGGAGTTTCTCGCGCCGCGCGCGTCGGGTGCGCGTGGTCGGGGGTGAACCGTGCCGAATCGGGCGTACCTGGTCGGAACTTTCGACCAGGTACGCCCGATTCCGCTTCCCATCCCACGCGCTGCGGCTCACTCGATCGGGGTCGCGCCCCCGGTCACGGTGATCCCGCCGGCCGACGGGACGTCGACGAGCAGCAGGCTCGGACGACCGACGTGCCGCCCCTGCCGGATGACGACGCGGTCCCCCGGCTCGACGGCGCCGACCTCGCGCAGGTACGCCCCGGTCGACGCCGCCGCCGACCCCGTCGCTGGATCCTCGGTGATGCGGCCGGCGGGGAACAGGTTCCGGGCCTCGTACTCGCGCTCCCCGGTCCGGTGCAGCACCGTGACCGTTCCCTGCCACCCCGCCTCGTGCTTGAGGGCGGCGAGCGGGCCGGGTGCGAAGCGGAACTGGTGGAAGAGCTCCCGGTCGTGCAGCACGAGCACCGGGTGCCAGTTGCCGGCGAAGGACTCGAGCACCGGGAAGTCCGGCGCGATGTCGTCAGCCGTGAGCCCGAGCAGGCCGAACAACCGCCCGAGGAGCGTCGGGTCGATGTCCCGCGTCGCCGGTTCGACACTCGTCATCGCCACCTGGACTTCCCCGTTCGGGCCGGTGGTGGCGTCGAGGGCGACCTCGCCGGCGGCCGTCGTGAACACCCGCCGGCCGAGCCCCTGCCGTTCGGCGAGCGCCACCGCGAGCGCCACCGTCGCATGGCCGCAGAACGGCACCTCGGCGGCGGGCGAGAAGTAGCGGACGTGCGGGCCCGTTGCGGTGGCGCCGATGACGAACGCGGTCTCGGGGTAGCCGACCTCGCGCGCGACGGCGAGCATCTCGTCGTCGGAAAGCGCTGCTGCGTCGAGGACCAGCCCGGCGGGGTTGCCGCCCCCGGACTCGGCGGCGAAGGCGGTGTACCGGAGGACGTCGATGCTCATGGTGCGACGCTACTGCGGGGGCAGCGAGGTCCGCGCGGGCCGATCACCGACGGGTGGCTCGGCACCTGCAGGTGGGGGTAACCCCCGCACGGGTCCGGGTGTGCACGTGATGTTTCAGCAGGTGATCGATCACGAAACTGGGTGCATGAGCATCGACACGCGCCCGAACACCTCCCGCCGCACCCTCCGCATCACCCTCGCCGGGGCCGCAGCACTGTCCGCGCTCCTCCTGACCACGGGGTGCAGCATGATCCAGGACATCGTCCCGAACAAGACGCCACAGAAGCACTTCGCCACGTACTCGGACGCGCCGCGGTCCGGTGAGTCGGAGGACATGGCGTTCTTCATGCCGGAGTGGGTGCCCGAGGACGCGAAGGACATCGACGTCCGCCTCAACGCCTCGGCACCCGGGTACGTCATCGGGTTCGCCTCGAAGGAGGGCGTCGACACGGACGCGTGCACGCCGCTCGACGAGTCCTACGGCGGATCGGCGATGAAGGCGGACTTCCTCCCCGACGACCTGCCCACGACGGGCCTGGTCACGTGCGGCGACGGCCGCGCGGTCGCCGAGATCGGCGACCGCTGGTACGGCTGGACCACCAAGGACGCGATTCCCGGGCAGGACGACTCGAACACGCTGCGCACCGACGGCTGACGCACCCACAGAGCGGACGGGAGGCCCGTGGCGGCGCCGCCACGGGCCTCCCGTCCGCCGTGGACTCGCGCCCAGGGCTACTCCGCAGCCGCCGCCTTGCGACGGCGGACGATCAGGACGCCGGTTCCCGCCGCGAGCAGCAGGAGCGCGATCAGCGCACCGGCCCCGAGGCCTTCGGCACCCGTGAACGCGAGCTGCCCGTCAGCGGTGATGGTGATCGTGGTCCAGCCCAGCACCGTGCCGTCCGCAGCGGTCACCACGATGCGGTGCTCGCCAGCCGGCGCATCGGCCGGGATCGTGACGCGCACCGTGCCGTCAGCGGCGACCGTCACCGTGCCGAGCAGCGCCGGGGTCGAGTACAGCCACACGCTCACCCGGTCACCGGCGTACTGCGTGCCCACCGTGACCGTGATGCTCTCCCCCGCGCGGGCGGACGACGGGGCCGAGACGCTTCCGCGATTCGTGTCCGTCAGGCCGGTCTCCGAGGGGGCCACCGGGGCGATCGGAGCGGCCGGCGACGGGGTCGGCGTCGATCCACCGGTCCCGGGGGTCGGCGTGGGCGTCGATCCACCGCCACCCGGAGCGGGCGTGAGCGTCGGTGTGGGCGTCGGCGTCGGCGTCGGGTCCGTGCCAGGGTCCGTGCCGCTGCCCTCGCACGGGTACGTCCCCGTGCGGAGCGAGAACCCGTCCGTGTCGTTGTCGTCGGCGTAGAAGGTCGCACGTTCCCCGTCGATGCAGACGCCGGAGATCGCGAAGCCCTCGTTGGCGAGGGTCCGGTCGGCGTTCGACGGTGCCTCGAAGACCTTCGCGGCGGTGAAGACACCGTCGGTCAGTTCGTACAGCGCGGTGCGTCCGGCGCAGGCGTCGTCGCACACCACCCAGAGCACGTCGAGGGTCGGGTCGAACTGCACGTCGGCGACGACCGCGAACGGCGACCCGATGGTGGCGATGCGCTGGGACGAGCCGTCCGCCATCAGGGCGTACGCGTACACGCTCGCGGTGCCCTCGACACCGACGAAGAAGAGCCCCTCGCCGTGTCCGGCGTACGTCGACGGCGCGTAGGCCGCGCCGGTGTGCTCGTCCGCGAAGCCGTGCTCGGTGAGCCAGGAGTCCGGGATCCAGGTGACGCCCTCGAGGCCGGCGTTCGCACCGAGCCCCGGGAAGTCGGCGGCGAGGTCCCACTCGTCGGTGGCGCGCAGCGTCGACTCGGACCCGTCGGTGGTGGCGTACCGCAGGACCGACGGACGGCTGGTCTTCGACACGTCGTTGTCCCGCTCGGTCGACACGTACACGGCGCCCGGGTCGTCGCTCGTGACGGTGACGCCCTCGGCGTCCGGGGTCCCCGTGCCGTCGGCGTACCGCAGGTCCGTGCCCGCGGCGTTCGACAGCGCCCAGCCACCCCGCCCGTCCGAGGTCAGGTGGTAGAGCAGCCCGTCGCCGTTCTGCACGGCCCAGAGCTGGCCGTCCTCGGACGTGCTGGAGGCGGTCCAGTCGATGCCGCTCAGGTCACCGGTGAAGGTGTCCTCGTCGTCGAGCACGGTCTCGTCCGGGCCACCGGGCCAGGGCTCGGCGGTGACGACTCCGGCGAACCGGTTCGCCGTGCCCTTCGTCGGCTCGGCGGTGTCGGCGAAGTCGCCGGTGCCGTCCGGGTTGCGGCCGTACGTGGCGGCAGCGTGGGCCGTCCACGAGTACGAGTCGACCAGCGCACCCCGCGGATCGAAGACCCGTGCGGAGTCGGCCTTGCCGAGCCCGAAGCCGAAGTCCGCCTCGTCGAGGACGGTGAAGCCCCCGGCCGCGACGGCCGTGCCGGCGGGGATCGTGTACGCGTGGTCGTCCTCGCTGTCCTCGAGGACGTACCCGCCCAGGTCGACCGTGGTGCTGCCGACGTTGGTCAGCTCCACCCAGTCGCCGGGGGTGCCGTCCTGCGACTCGACCTCGTTGATGCGCACGGGCGAGGAGCAGTCGTTCGCGGCACCCTTCGTCGACGCGGTGGTGTCGACCAGCGCACCGGTCCCGTCGGCACACCGGCCGTACGTGACGACCGCGTGGCTCGTCCACGAGTACCGGAGCACCAGGTCGCCCGCGGGGTCGTACACCCGCGCGGTGTCGGCGCCACCGAGCCCGAAGTCGAACCCGGGTGCGGTGGCCGAGAGCTGGTCGATGACGAAGTACCCGCCGGGGGCGATCGTCGAGCCGGCGGGCAGGACGTACGCGTCGTGGGTGCTGTCGTCGTCGAGGAACGCGTAACCGGTCAGGTCGATCGACGCCGACGACGTGTTCTTCAGCTCGACCCAGTCGGTGTCGTCGCCGTTCGACTCGACCTCGTTGACGACGAGGCCGTTCCGAGCGGCAGCGCCGACGCTCGGGTCGTCGTCACCGACGGCGGCGAGTGCCGGGCTGGCCGTGACGACACCGGCGCCGACGGCCAGCGCGGTGACGATGGCAGCGCCGAGCCGCACGGAGCGGGGGCGCAGGGCAGGAGTGCGCATGCAGGTCCTTCTCGGGAGGGGAGGGGAGACCTGCACGACTGTTCAGCACCCGGGCATCCGACCGGTGGCCGCCCGGTGAACGACAGGTGTCGCGCGGCGCCGCAGCGCGCGACGCCCCAGCGCCGGACGTCAGCGGCGGATGAGCAGCCCGCTCGCCCGCGGGGACAACGCGGCGTCGAGCACCAGGCACGCGGCCCCCACCGCGGCGACGTCGGCACCGCGGTCGCTCTCGACCACGTCGACCGCGTGCTTCGGCACGAGCAACGGCGACCCGACGATCGCCGCGCGGGCGGCCGGCAGTGCGGCGCTCGCGATGCGCGACCAGAACGGTCCGCCGAACACGACCCGGTCGATGTCGAGCAGGTTCACGATGACGACGGCGGCATCGCCCATGACGGTGCCGGCCTCGGCGGCGAGCGTGATCGCGGCCTCGTCGCCGGCGGCGATGGCCTTGGCGAGCTCGTCCCAGGCACGGTTCACCGCGTCGACCGAACCGTCGGACGAGACCGGGCCATCGGACGAGACCGGGCCGTCGGACGAGACAGCGTCGCCGCCGGACAACGCCACCCCCCGCTCCCGCGCGATCCGCACGAGCCGGTCCGGCGCCACGGCCGCACCCACCTCGCCCCGGGTACCGGACCCGTCGGGGGTGCCGGCGAGCGATCGCTGGTCGACCATGATGTGCCCGGCGTCCCCGGCGTTCGACCCGACGCCGCGCACGGGTTCGTGGTCGACGACGAGCCCGACGCCGAACCCGGTGCCGAAGTACACGAACGCGAAGTTCCGCGCCGACGACTCCCCCGCCAGGAACATCTCGCCGACCGCGGCGGCCGTGACGTCCTTCTCGAGCAGGACGGGGTAGCCCGTGGCCTCGGCGAGCGCGTCGCGCAGGGGCACGTCCCGCCACCGGGGCAGGAACGGCGGGTCGACCACGATGCCGGCGTCGACGTCGATGGGGCCCGGACTGGCGATCCCGACGCCGAGCACCCCGTCGACGTCCACGCCGGCGTCGGCGATCAGGCCGTCGACGGCGGAGCCGATGGTGCGGACGACCTCGGACGGGTCGTCGGCGGTCGGGGTCGAGGTGGTGGACGAGGCGACGACGGTGCCGGCCAGGTCGAGCAGCACGTACGTGACGACGGCCGGGTCGACGTGCACGCCGACGGCGTACCGGCTGCCGGGTTCGAGCCGCAGGATGGTGCGCGGCTTGCCCCGACCGGCGACGACGGTGCCGGACTCGACGATCATGCCGGCCTCGATCAGGAACCGGGTGACGTTCGACACCGTCTGCGCGCTGAGGCCCGTTCGCGAGGCGAGTTCGACGCGGCTCAGGCCGTCCGGCGAGCGTCGGACGGCATCGAGCACGACCGTGCGGTTGAACCCGCCGATCGACGGGAGGTTCGCTCCACGCCGATGTTCTGCCATTCCGCGACCATACCGCGGCAACGGTGCGGTCTCGGTCTGCCGTCCGCGCTGGCCCCCACACGGGTCGCACCGTTACCCTGGCCGCATGGCCGACCTGCGTCTCGAAGAACTCTCCGCGAAGACCGCTGCCGCGGCGAACTCCCTGACGCTCAAGCCGGGTCAGGAACAGTTCGTGCAGCCGACCACCTACGGGGTTGCCGAGTCCGACGTCAAGCCGAGCTCCGCGTGGACCCGGGTGGTCCTGGACGGCGACGAGGTCCTCGGCCTCATCATCGGTTCGTTCGACGCCGACAACGCGCAGGAAGAGCTGCGCAGCGCCATCTGGCGCGTCAACGTCGCCGGCACCGCGCAGGGTCGCGGCGTCGGCCGCTTCGCCGTGCACGGCCTGGCGGACGAGGCCCGCAGCCGTGGGCAGGAACGCCTGACGGTCGTGTACGAGCCCGGTGGTGACGACAGCCCCGAGGCGTTCTTCCGCGCCGTGGGCTTCGAGGTCGTCCGCGAGACCCAGTACGGCGACCACTTCGCGGTCCTGACGCTCTAGTACTCACCAACGACGTACTCACCAACGACGTGCCGTCCGACGACGTGCCCTCCGACGACGTTGCCGTCGACTTCGGCGCTGCCGTCGCTGAGGTGGTCCGGATGATCCCGTCCGGTCACGTCATGACGTACGGCGACGTCGCCGCGGCGCTCGGCTCACGCGCGTCGCGTGCGGTCGGCAAGGTGATGGCCCACGAGGGCGCCGACCTGCCCTGGTGGCGTGTCGTGCGCGCGGGTGGGCACCCGCCGCTGCACCACGAGGCTCGTGCGCTCCAGCACTACCGCGCGGAGGGGACGCCGCTCGTGCAGGGGACGGCGGCCTGGAGGCTCGACATGCGTCGTGCCCGCTGGTCGCCGTCCACGGAGGCGGACGACCCGTTCTGACGTGCAGCCCGCGCACGTCGGCCGTCCGTCCGCCGGCGGTCAGCGGTCGAAGCGCTCGCCCTTCGGGCTCGTCGGGATCAGGCACAGCACGTACACGACGAGCGAGCCGATGCCCGGCACGACGTGCAGGAACTGCCAGAAGCCGGACAGGCCGGCGTCGTGCAGCCGTCGGACGCCGAGGGCGAGTGACCCGATCAGGGTCGCGAGGCCCCAGAGGACGAACAGGTATGACCCGACGGGGTTCTCGAACAGCGCGGTGTCCGGCGTGAACGCCTGCGGGACGAGCTGCAGCACGAGTCCGATCGCGAGCGACGTGATCCACCACCACCAGAACTCGGCACGCGAGGCCCGTCCGGTGAACACGGTGTACTTCCGCCAGAACCGCCGGACGGCCTCGGTGAAGGGTGCGCCGTAGAAGGGGTCGCGCAGGGCGACGCCGCCGGGCTGCACGCTGTCGTTGCTCATGGAGCAAGCCAACCACGTGGTGCAGCCCGGCTGCGTCCTACACGAGCGAGTCGCGCCAGGCCGCGTGCAGCTGGGCGAACCGCCCGGTACCCGAGATGAGGTCGGCGGGGGTGCCGTCCTCGACGATCTTCCCGTGTTCCATCACCAGCACGCGGTGGGCGATCGCGACCGTGGACAGGCGGTGCGCGATGATCACCGCGGTGCGGTCGGCGAGCAGGGTCTCGAGCCCTTCCTGCACCAGCCGCTCCGAGGGGATGTCGAGCGACGCCGTGGCCTCGTCGAGGATGAGCACCTTCGGGTCCGCGATGAACGCCCGCGCGAACGAGAGCAGCTGCCGCTGTCCCGCCGAGACACGACCACCGCGCTTGTTCACGTCGGTGTCGTACCCGTCGGGGAGCGCCATGATGAACTCGTGCGCGCCGACCGCCTTGGCGGACGCCTCGATCTCGGCACGGGAGGCCCCCGGCTTGCCGAGCGCGATGTTGTCCGCGACCGTGCCGGAGAACAGGTACGCCTCCTGCGTGACCATGACGATCGCGCGGCGCATGTCCTTCGTGTCGAGGTCGCGCAGGTCCACGCCGTCGAGCCGTACGGAACCGTGCGACGGGTCGTAGAAGCGCGCCATGAGCTTGGCGAGCGTCGACTTGCCGGCGCCGGTGGACCCGACGAGCGCGATGGTCTGCCCGGACGGGATGTGCAGGTCGAACTCCGGCAGGACGACCTTGCCCGCGTTGTACGCGAACACGACCTCGTCGAAGTCCATCTTCCCCGTGGCGTCGGCCAGCTTGGTCGGCTTCACGGGGTCCGGCACGCTCGGCCGCTCCTCGAGGACGCCGGAGATCTTCTCCATCGCCGCCGAGGCCGACTGGTACCCGTTGTAGAACATCGCGAGTTCCTGCGCCGGGTCGAAGAAGCGCTTGGCGTACAGCGCGACCGCGAGCAGCGCACCGACCTCGAGCGTCCCGCCGACGATCCGGAACCCACCGACGATGACGACCGCGGCGAGCGTGGCGTTGCCGATGAGCACGAGCACCGGGTCGAACGTCCCGAACAGGTTGAACACCTTCGTGTTCGCCAGCCGGTAGTCCTCGACGAAGCCGCCGTACTCGTCCTTGTTGCGGGACTCCTTGCGGAACGCCTGCACGGCGCGGATGCCCGTCATCGTCTCGACGAAGTGCACGATCACGCGCGCCGAGGTGACACGGGTGGCGCGGAACAGCGTCTGCGAGTTCTTCTGGAACCAGCGGATCAGGAACCAGAGCGGCACGAGCGACACCGCGAGCACGAGGCCGGACGTCGGGTCGAGCAGCACCAGGGCCACGGCGGTGAACGCCATGTACAGCACGCCCTGGATGAGCTGGTTCAGGCCGGAGTCGAGCAGCTCGCGGATCGAGTCGAGGTCACTCGTCTGGCGGGAGATGATCCGGCCGGACGTGTAGGTCTCGTGGAACTCGAGCGACAACCGCTGCGTGTGCAGGAACACCCGCTTGCGCAGGTCGAACAGGATCGCCTGGCTGATCCGTGCGGCGAGCACGGTGTACCAGGCGGTGAGCACCGCGCCGAGGACGGCCACGACGATGTACGTCGCGACGACGCCGAACGCCGGCACCCAGTCGTTCTGGTCCATCACGGCTGGCAGGGCGTTGTCGATGCCCCACGCGATGAGCGCCGGGCCAGCGACGGTGCCCGCCGTGGAGACCACGACGACGATCCCGAGCAGCACCAGGCGGAGCTTCAGCGGGGCCGCGAGGGAACCGAGCAGGGCGAGGGAACGACGCCGCAGGCGCTTGCTCTCCGCCTTGGTGAAGTCCTCGCGCTCCTCGCCGCGCACGCCCAGGGTGGTGATCGAGGCGGTGACGGGCGCGGCAGACTGCTCGTCCGGAGCTTCCTGCGGGACGGACGCCGTGCCTCCCGGCAGGTTCTGGTCGGTCTGCTGGCTCATGCCATCGCCTCCTGTCGTGCGGTCGCGTCATCGTCGTCGAGCGACGAGATGACGTAGCGGTAGTGCTCGTTGGTGGCCATCAGGTCGTGGTGGGTCCCGACGGCGGTGACGACGCCGTTCTCCATCAGGGCGACCCGGTCGGCCAGCGTCACCGTCGACGGACGGTGCGCCACGATGAGCGAGGTGGTGTCGGCGAGCACGCGGCGCAGGCCCGCCTCGACCCGAGCCTCGGTGTCGACGTCGAGCGCCGACAGCGGGTCGTCGAGCACGAGCACCGACGGCCGCGCGGCGATCGCGCGAGCGAGTGCCAAGCGCTGGCGCTGTCCACCGGACAGTGACAGCCCCTCTTCGCCCACCCGGGTGTCCACGCCGTCGGGCAGGTCGTCCACGAAGGACGCCTGCGCGATGTCGAGTGCCTCGCGCATGAGCGCCTCGGCCTCGGCACCCTGCACGTCTGGACGACCGAGCAGCACGTTCTCGCGCACGGTCGACGAGAACAGGGTGGCGTCCTCGAAGGCGACGCCGACGTGCCGGCGCAGTTCTTCGCGGGTGAGGTCGCGGATGTCGACCCCGTCGATCGTGACCGAACCACCGGTCACGTCGTACAGGCGCGGCACCAGCGAGAGGAGCGTCGTCTTGCCACAGCCCGTGAGCCCGACGAGCGCCATGGTCTCGCCCGGCTGCAGCTGCAGCTCGACGCCGTTGATCAGGTCCGGGTACTGCGGCGCAGAGTCCTGGTACCGGAAGTGCACGCCGTTGAACGACAGTGCACCGTGCGGCTCCGCGATCGTCTTCGGGTCCTGCGGGTCCGTGATGGTGTTCTCGGAGTCCATGACCTCGAAGAAGCGGTCGACCGCCGTGCGGGTGTCGAACGTCATCGAGAGCAGGAAGCCGATCGACTCGATCGGGAACCGCAGCACCGTCGCCGTCGCGAAGAACGCGAACAGCTGACCGACGGTCATCTCGCCCTGCGACGCCAGCCAGATTCCGGCGAGCAAGCACAGCGCGAACGCGACGTCCGGCACGAGCAGTAGCCACAGCCAGATGCTCGCGATGGCCTTCGCCTTCTTGATCTCCGTGCCGCGCAGGGCTTCGGCCTGCTCGCTGAACTCCTCCAGCTTCGACCCGCCGCGGCCGAACGCCTTGAGCACGCGGATGCCGTGCACCGACTGCTCGACGCTCGTCGCGAGGTCACCGACCTGGTCCTGGCTGCGGCGCGCGACCACGGAGTACCGACGCTCGAACAGCAGCCCGTTGATCCACAGCGGGATCGACGCGATCAGGAAGATCAGCCCGAGCAGCCACCCGAAGGTGAACAGCACGACGAAGCCGACGACGATCGTCACGACGTTCACGACGAGCAGGACGACACCGAAGGCCAGCCAGCGGCGGATCAGCGACAGGTCCGACACGGAACGGGACAGCAGCTGCCCCGACTCCCACCGGTCGTGGAACGCGACGGGCAGGTCCTGCAGCTTCGCGTACAGCGAGTTCCGCATGCTGGCCTCGATCCGCGTCGAGGGGCGCATCACCATCCGGCGGCGCGAGGCGATGAAGAACGCCTCGAGCACACCGAGGGCGAGCACGCCGAGGCCGGCTGGCCAGATCTGTGCGCCGTCCTTCGATGACAGCGGTCCGTCGACGAGCCACTGCAGGACGTAGGGGATTGCGAGCGCCACCAAGGAGGCTCCCATCGCTGCGGCCATGCCGCCGATGAGGCGCCCCTGGTAGGGCTTCACGTAGGGGTAGATCCGCGCGATCGCGCGGAAGGTGGACGGGCGCGCCGTGGTGGGCGACTTGGACATGCGTTGCGTCCTCATGCGTCTGCCGGGTCCCCGGGTCGCGCTGCGCCCTGGCCGCCTGCTGCTTGCTTGCTGCTGGCGTGCGGTGCGTGCGCGGCCTCGACCTGGAGGCTCGGTGTGGCGTTGCGTGGTGATCATCGGCCGGGCGCGTGGTCGCGCCTCCGCCGTCACTCGCGTGACGTCGGTCGGGCCGGAGGGCACCGGGAGACACTCGTCCCCCGGGTTCAGGCGGGTGGTTCGCGAACGCTGGTGGTGCTGCGCCGCGAGGCCGTGGGAACGGCCTGGCTAGACGGCGGCCGCGACGCGCGGTCGCGGTGCGATCAGGGATCGCCGTGCGGGAGTGGTCCCCACGACGGACACGAGACCTGCACGGGCGGCCGTCGCCACGGTTCCGGTCATGTTGTCCATCGTCACTCCAGTCGTCGTCTTCGTCACCGTTGTGTCCGCGGTGCCACCGGTCCCGGGGGACCGTCGGCTGCCTGTCGCGGAGCCTTACAGACTATTCACAGTCACTCTCAGCGCGCAATAGGGTGCCGCGATTTGTTCACTTCAGTGGACGAAGTGGCGCTCGCCTCAGTGGAAGAAGTGGCGCTCGCCCGTGAAGTACATGGTGACGCCCGCGGCCGTCGCCGCGGCGATGACCTCGTCGTCGCGGACGCTGCCACCGGGCTGGGCCACCGCACGCACACCGGCGTCGAGCAGCACCTGCAGGCCGTCGGCGAACGGGAAGAACGCATCGGACGCCGCGACGCTGCCGGTCGCGCGGTCACCGGCACGGTTCACCGCGAGGTGGCACGAGTCCACCCGGTTGACCTGGCCCATGCCGACCCCGACGCTCGCGCCCTGGTTCGCCAGCAGGATGGCGTTCGACTTGACCGAACGGCTCGCCTTCCACGCGAAGGCCAGGTCGGCGAGGGTCTGGTCGTCGGCGGGCGCGCCGGCGACCAGGGTCCACGTGGACTGGTCGAACGCCGTGAAGCGGTCGGCGTCCTGCACCAGGAAGCCGCCGGAGATCTGCTTGACCTCGCGCGGCGCCAGGGCGAAGTCGGCCGGCAGCGTGAGCAGGCGGATGTTCTTCTTGCGCGACAGGATCTCGAGCGCCTCGGGGTCGAAGCCCGGGGCGACGACGACCTCGGTGAAGATGTCCTTCACGGTCTCGGCCATCGCCACGGTGACCGGACGGTTCGCGGCGATGACCCCGCCGAACGCCGACAGCGGGTCGCAGGCGTGCGCGGCGGCGTGGGCCGAGGCGATCGGGTCGGCGGCGTCCGACGGGGCGATCGCGATGCCGCACGGGTTGGCGTGCTTGATGATCGCGACCGCGGGGGTGTCGAAGTCGAACGCCGCACGGACCGCCGCGTCAGCGTCGACGTAGTTGTTGTACGACATCTCCTTGCCGTGCAGCTGCGTCGCCTGCGCGATGCCGGCGCCGTCGGCGCTCGTGTACAGCGCGGCTGCCTGGTGCGCGTTCTCGCCGTAGCGGAGCGTGGCCGACAGGTCGGCGGTGAAGCCGAGGTGCTCGTCGAACGCGCCGGGCGTCTGGATGTCGCCGCTGGTCGTCGGCGCCGCAGCGGCCGCGACCACGTCGCTGGCGAAGTAGGACGCCACCGCGGTGTCGTACGCCGCGGTGTGCGCGAACGCCTGGGCCGCCAGACGCTTGCGGAGTTCGAGCGAGGTGCCGCCGGCGCGGACGGCCTCGACGACCTCGGCGTAGGACGACGGCGAGACGACGATCGCGACGTTCGGGTGGTTCTTCGCCGACGCACGGACCATCGCGGGGCCGCCGATGTCGACGTTCTCGACCACGGTCGCGGTGTCGGCACCAGAGGCCACCGTCTCGACGAACGGGTACAGGTTCACGACGACGAGCTCGAACGCCGCGATCCCGAGGTCGGCGAGCTGCTGCTCGTGCGACTCGAGGCGCAGGTCGGCGAGCAGACCAGCGTGCACCGAGGGGTGCAGCGTCTTGACCCGGCCGTCGAGCGACTCCGGGAACCCGGTGACGCTCGCGACGTCGGTGACGGCGTACCCGGCGTCGCGGATGGTCTGGGCGGTGGACCCCGTCGACACGATCTCGACACCCGACTCGGCGAGGGCGCCGGCGAGCTCGAGCAGGCCGGACTTGTCGCTCACCGAGATGAGTGCGCGGCGGACCGGCACCACGTCACGGTCGCGGTAGAGGCTGGGGTCGGCTGCGTGCACGCTCATGCGCTCGGGGTGCCCTTCAGGTCGGTGGTGCCGTTGGCGATGTCGAGGATGGTCTGGATGAGCAGGCGGCGCTCGACCGGCTTGATGCGGTCGTGCAGCGTCGACTCGGAGTCGCCCGGGAGCACGGGGACGCGCTCCTGGGCCAGGATCGGGCCGGTGTCCACGCCGTCGTCGACCGCGATGACGCTCGCGCCGGTCTCGGTGACGCCGGCTGCCAGGGCGTCCCGCACGCCGTGGGCGCCGGGGAACTCGGGCAGGTACGCCGGGTGGGTGTTGATGATGCCCGGGGCGAACTCGGACACCACGGCCGGGGGCAGCAGGCGCATCAGGCCCGAGAGCACGAGCAGGTCGGGCGACCACGGGCGGATCTGCTCGGCGAGCGACTGTCCCCACTCGGCGCGGGTCTCGTAGCGCGAGAACGGCACCGTGAAGGTCGGGATCGAGAACTCCTCGCCCAGACCGAGACCCTCGGCGTCGCGGTCGGCACCGATGGCGACGACACGGGCGGGGTACTCGGCGTCGAAGGTCGCTTCGAGCAGGGCTCGGAGGTTCGACCCGGTACCGGAGATCAGGACGACCAGTTCGAGCACGGCACCAACCCTACCGGGACCCGCGCGGCATGACGTCGGCGCTAGTGATCGTCCTTCGGGCGGCGCCACCAGGGCAGCTCCTCGTCGGGGATCTGGTCGGTGACGTCCCAGTTCGCCGGACGGGACGACTGGGTGGGAGCGGCGGCGGGGGCCTCGGGTGCGGCCGGTTCGTCGGCGACGTCGTCCCGTCCGGCGACGAACTCCTCGGTGCTCCACGGGAACGCCGGCTGCGCGTCGGTGTGGTCGGGAGTGGACGTCGACGTGGCGGGCCGTTCCGGAGCGGGCGCAGGGCGCTGCTGCTCGGCTACGGCGTCGGCACCGGTCACGCGGTCGCGGAGTCCACCGGCGCGGTCGCGGAGTCCACCAGCTCGCTCGCGGAGTCCACCGGCCCGTTCGCGCGCACCGTCGGCGACACCGTGCAGTCGATCGCGCAGGGCGCCCATCGCCGCACGTCCCGACGAGCGGGGCTCGGTCGGGCTCTCGTCGACCAGGCGCTCCGAAGCGACGGCGTCGGTCTTGGCCCAGGCCGGCAGTTCCACGTCGTGGTCCGGGTCACGTGGGGGCGTCCGAGGCGTCCGAGGCGTCCGAGGCGTCGCGATGGGCGCCGGCGCGACCGGTCCGTCGGCGATCGGTTCCGTCGGGTGCTCCACGGCGGTGCGGGGGCGGGCAGCGGTCGACCCGTCGTGCGTCTCCTCGACGACGAACCGGTGCACGTCGGTGGTCCGTCCCGCGCCGGCCTGGTCGAGCGCGGCGAGGAGCGATCCCGTCCCGGCCTCGGCTCCGCTGCGGTCCGCGTCGTCGTCGTCCGCCTCGGTCCAGCGCTCCCGTGTCCAGCCCCGGTCGGGCAGGCGGACGAGGTCGCTACCCGCAGCGAGGGCGATGACTGCCGGCAGGCCGATCTCGAGCGCGGCGAAGCCACCGACCACCAGGGCGTGCGGGCCGACGTCGGCCAGTCGTCCGGGGCCGAACGAACCCGACGACACCCAGGCGATCAGCCCGGTCAGGACACCGGCGACGACGCCCGTCGCGACACCGGCGAGCGCTCGGTGGAGTGCGGAGTCGGCGTTCCCCAGCGCACGGACGAGTCGCGGGCGCATCGAGCCGCCGATCGCGAAGCCGGCGATCACCGGTACCAGGATCCAGACCAGGCCGAAGGTGTGGCCCGAGGTCGGCAGTGCGCCGAACACCGGCAGTCCGGGGATCGGTCCGAGGGTCGTGGCGATCGGGGACACGCTCGAACCGGTCCCGATGGCGAACCCGGGGCCGACCAGCCACGACGTCGCCCACCCGACGAAGTCCGGCAGGAACGCGAGCTGCCCGACGGTGAGGGCGATGCCGCCGATCACGCCCGCGTGCGACTGCTCGTACAGGGTGATGACCTCGGCGAACGAGGTGAAGAGCAGGAACGCGACGACGACCCCGGCGAACGCGACGACGACTCCGGTGGCGGCGGTCCCGGCGCGGAGACCGAACCCGGCGATCGCACGCCAGAGCTCGGGCACGCGGTCGAGCAGGTCGAGCACACGCTGGGTGGCGGGGTCCGCCGGCAGGTCCCGCCGTCGTCGGCAGACCTCCGAGCTGATGAGCGCCGGGATCCCGAACCACAGGGCGGGCAGGACCACTGCCTGCCAGATCGTCGGCTGCGTGGCGGCGGAGGTCGACGACAGCGCGACGCCGAGGCCGAGCGCCGCGACGACCGCCGTCCCCACCAGCAGGCCGGTGGTGCGGTGCTCGGTCTCCGCGAAGCGTCGACCAGCACGTGCACCGAGCCAGGCGGTCACGACTGCGAAGCCGAGCGCCGCGAGCGTCACGTGGATGGGGTCGGCGGCACCGCTGACCCCGGAGCTCTTCGCCAGCGCGGAGCCGAGCAGGAACGAGACGTCGACGCCGTGGCCGACGAGCCAGACGCTGCCGGTGGCCTTCCAGAACACGTCCCAGTCGACCTGCAGGCCGTACTCGAAGCCCCACAGCAGGGTGAGCGGCACCAGTGCGATCCCGATGCCGACGCCGACCGTCACGACCGCCTCGATCGCGGCGAGCAGAGCGGTTCCCAGGCGGTTCATCGCAGCGAGGATACGTGGAGGCGTGCCCTGCGCTGGTCAGCCGCGCTGGCCACCCACGCAAAACACCGGTGCTCGTCGGACGAACACGCGCAAGACGCGGTTCGACGAACGAACACCGGTGTTTTGCGGAACGGACGAACCGCTAGCGGGCGGCGACGACCTCGCGCAGCAGCGCAGCGGTCTCGGACGGCGTCTTGCCGACCTTGACGCCGGCGGCCTCGAGCGCCTGCTTCTTCGCCTCGGCGGTGCCGGCGGAACCGGACACGATCGCTCCGGCGTGGCCCATCGTCTTGCCCTCGGGGGCGGTGAAGCCCGCGACGTAGCCGACGACCGGCTTCGTGACGTGCGCCTTGATGAACTCGGCTGCGCGCTCCTCGGCGTCGCCACCGATCTCACCGATCATCACGATGGCCTCGGTCTCGGGGTCCGCCTCGAACGCGGCGAGCGCGTCGATGTGCGTGGTCCCGATGACCGGGTCGCCGCCGATGCCGATGGCGGTCGAGAAGCCCAGGTCCCGCAGCTCGTACATCATCTGGTAGGTCAGGGTGCCCGACTTCGAGACGAGGCCGATCGGGCCCTTGCCGGTGATCGTCGCCGGGGTGATGCCGACGAGCGACTCCCCCGGGGTGATGATGCCGGGGCAGTTCGGGCCGATGATGCGGGTCTTCCCGCCGAGCGCCTTGGCGTGCGCCCAGAACTCGGCGGCGTCCTGCACCGGGATGCCCTCGGTGATGACGACGACGAGCGGGATCGCGGCATCGATGGCCTCGAGCACGGCGTCCTTGGCGAAGGCCGGCGGCACGAAGACGATGGAGACGTCGGCGCCGGTGGTGTCGATGGCCTCGCGCACGGTGCCGAAGACGGGCAGCGACACGTCGCCGTGGGTGACGGTGGTGCCGGCCTTGCGGGCGTTGACGCCACCGACGACCTGGGTGCCGGCCTTCAGCATGAGGGCGGTGTGCTTGGTACCCTCGCCGCCGGTGATGCCCTGGACGATGACCTTGGAGTCCTTGTTGAGGAAGATCGACATGGTCAGTCCCTTCAGGCCGCGGCAGCGGCGAGTTCGGCGGCCTGCTCGGCCGCGTCGTCCATGGTCGCGGCGACGGTGACGAGCGGGTGCGCTGCCTCCGCCAGGATCCGTCGGCCCTCTTCCACGTTGTTGCCGTCCAGGCGCACGACGAGCGGCTTGGTGGCCGCGTCGCCGAGGATCCCGAGGGCGGCGACGATGCCGTTCGCGACGGCGTCGCAGGCGGTGATGCCACCGAAGACGTTCACGAAGACGCTCTTCACCTGCGGGTCGCCGAGGATGACGTCGAGGCCGTTGGCCATGACCTCGGCCGAGGCGCCGCCGCCGATGTCGAGGAAGTTCGCGGGCTTCACGCCGCCGTGCCGCTCACCGGCGTAGGCGACGACGTCGAGCGTCGACATGACGAGGCCCGCGCCGTTGCCGATGACGCCGACCTGGCCGTCGAGCTTGACGTAGTTCAGGCCGTGGGCCTTCGCCTTGGCCTCGAGCGGGTCCTCGCTGGCGGAGTCCTCGAGGTCCTTGTGCGCGGGGTGGCGGAAGTCGGCGTTCTCGTCGAGCGAGACCTTGCCGTCGAGCGCCAGGATCTGGCCGTCGCCCGTGCGGACGAGGGGGTTCACCTCGACGAGCGTGGCGTCCTCGCCCTTGTAGACGTCGTAGAGCTTCGAGAAGACGTCGGCCACCTGGTCGACGAGCTCCGCCGGGAACCCGGCCTGCTCGGCGATCGCGCGACCGGCGGCAGCGTCGATCCCGGTGAGCGGGTCGACCTCGACGCGGGCGAGCGCCTCGGGCTTCTCGACGGCGAGCTGCTCGATCTCCATGCCGCCCTCGACGCTGGTGAGCGAGAGGTAGGAGCGGTTGGCCCGGTCGAGCAGCACGGAGAAGTAGAACTCCTCGGCGATGTCGGCGCCCTGGGCGATCATGACGCGCTGCACGGTGTGGCCCTTGATGTCGAGCCCGAGGATGGCCTGGGCGTGCTCGAACGCCTCGTCGGGGGTCTTCGCGACCTTGACGCCGCCGGCCTTGCCGCGCCCACCGACCTTCACCTGGGCCTTGACGACCACGACGCCACCGATCTCCTCGGCCGCCGCTCTCGCCTCTTCCGGGGTGTCGGCGATGATCCCCTGGAGGACGGGGACGCCGTAGGACTCGAAGAGGTCCCTGGCCTGATACTCGAAAAGATCCACGCTGTTCTTCTTCCCGCACGGTTCGTGCGATCGGCATCGGTTTCCCGGTCGCGCACTCCACATCGAGGGTCGCTCGATGTCGAGACAACGGCCGTCACGCAGCCTAGCGCGGCGACATGGACGTCGAGACAACGGGCGGCGCGGGACGCAGGGGAAGGCGCGGTCGCTCGACCACCCGTCGGCGACCGCGCTCCACTCCCCCGAGCACCGGCAGTGTGCACGTCCCTCGTGACGAGCAGGTGACGTCGAGGTGAACTCCCCCGGCGTTCCGGGTCGTCCCAGGGGGACCGGCGTACACCGGAAGACCCCGACGGAAGGACCCCGCATGACCGCGGAACGGAACCAGCAGGCGCAGGAACGACTCGGCGAGATCC
The DNA here is from genome assembly GCF_003234365.2 of Curtobacterium sp. MCJR17_020. NCBI lineage: Bacteria > Bacillati > Actinomycetota > Actinomycetes > Micrococcales > Microbacteriaceae > Curtobacterium > Curtobacterium sp. MCJR17_020. Next base: position 3,550,097 of record NZ_CP126260.1, read on the forward strand.
TGGAGGCGCGGGCCTTCGACCGCTTCCCCGAGGTCTGGGCGGAGGACGTCGTGGACCACGACCCCGCGCCCGACCAGCAGCCCGGCCTCGCGGGGATCGTCGACTTCTGGACCGAGTTCACCACCGCGTTCCCGGACCTCACGCTCGAGCCCGACCCGCTCGTCGTCACGGACGACTTCATCACCGCGGTGTTCACGATCCGCGGGACCCACACCGGTCCGTTCCAGGGCCACGCGCCGACGGGTCGCACCTTCGAGATCCGCGGCATCCAGGTCTCGAAGTTCCGTGACGGCAAGATCGCCGAACGCTGGGGCGCCACCGACGAGAAGGGTCTGGCGGAGCAGCTCGCGCTCGGCTCCGGCGACGTCCACTTCGTCAGCGCCTGAACACCATCTGACACCCGGCACCACCCACACCCAGGAGGACACCATGAGCGATCCCGGCATCAGCCCCGTCGACGACTTCGAGGCCCAGCAGCGCCGCGACGACGACATCGACCGCGAGCACGTCGGCCCGTACGAGGTGGACGAGTCCGAGGAGTCCCTCGAGACCGTGACGAACGACGCCGTCGCCGGCGAGACCGTCGAGCCGCAGCCCGGTGACGGCACCGACGACGGCCCGACCGGCGGCTCCCCGCGCGAGGGCTCCCCCGACCTGTGGGAGCACGACGCCGACGAGGACCGGCCGGACCTGGGTGACGACCTCGGCACCAAGCCGCTCTGATCCGCATCCCCTGATCAGCGCCTCCCCCAGCGATCCGCGGAACACGGCCCGTAGCATCGGGCCGTGTTCCGTCGTGTCCGTGCCAGCGTCCGCAGCATGCCGTCGGCCGCCCGACTGGTGGCGATCGCGGCGATGCTGCTCGTCGCGGCCTCCGCACACCTCGCCGCGCAGTCCGAGCCGGCAGGACGGTGGGTCCCGCTCCTCGCGGTCGCGGTGGTCGGAGCCGTCGTCACCGGAGCGCCGAGCCGCCACTGGCCGCTCCCCGCGATCTGGCTCGTCGCGACCCTGCTCGCCCTGACGGGCGACGTCCGGGTCGACGGCACGTACCTGGTGACCGCCCTCGTGACCGGCGCGGTCGCGCTCGTCGCGGCGATCGCCGCTGATCTCGTCCCCGTCCTGCGGGCGCGACGCCGACGGGGTGGACCGTGACCACCCCACGGCCTGGAGGCCCGGTGCCGTGCCCGCCACGTCCCTCCAGTCACGGCCGTCACCCCGCTGGCGCGGTGCGCCGGAACCGGCTGGTGGAGCCCACCTCCCGTCCGTCGTCCGGTCGCGTCCACGACCGCAACCTGCGTCGGTTCCTCGGTGACAGCACACCCGTGGCCGCGGGCGGCCGCGCCATCCTGCTGCAGATCGCCGACCCGGTCGTCGCGGCGGGCGTCCGCCGGCACTCGGACTTCGCCCGTCGACCGCAGCAGCGGCTGGCCCACACCCTGATGTTCGTGTACGCCGTCGTCTCCGGCACGGAGCAGGACGCCGCGATCGCCGCCGGCTTCGTGAACCGGGCCCACGCGCCCGTGACCGGCGCGGACGAGGTCGACCGGCAGCTGTGGGTGGCCGCGACACTGTTCGACTCGGCTCGTCGGGCGCACGACCTGTTCGGCGCTCCCGTCACGGCGGAACGCGCCGAGGCCGTGCTCGCCGCGTACGCCCCGATCGCGACGACGCTGCGGGTGCCCGCCGAGCGCTGGCCGACCTCGGTCGCGGCCTTCGACGAGTACTGGGCCGACGCCCTCGACCGGCTCGAGGTCACCGACGACGCCCGCGGGGTGGTGCGGGACCTGCTCCACCCGCGGTTCGCGCCGCTCTGGGTGCGTGCCGCGATGCCGCTCGTCCGGATCGTCACGGTCGGGATGCTGCCGGAGCGGCTGCGGACCGCGTACGGGTTCGCGTGGGGGCCGCGTGAGCACCGTCGGTTCCAGCGGACGGTCGCCGTGGTCAGCGGGGTGCGGTCGGTCCTGCCCGGGGCCCTGCTGCGGCTGCCGGGTCCGCTGCTGCTGCGGGCGATGCGCCGGACGGCCGGGCGACACGCCACGGTACGGTAGCGGGCATGTCGGTCGACCACTTCGCCATCACGGTCCCGCGCTCCTGGTTCGAGCTGCCCGTCGAGCCGGAGCGCCGCGACGACCGGATCAGCGCCCTCGTGCAGGAGCGCATCGAGGACCAGCGCGAGCTCTGGGACCACCGCACCGAGATCGTCCGGGCCCTCCGTCGGTTCGCCCGGTCGGCATGGGACAGCGGTGCGCGGTACTGCGCGGCCTTCGCCGAGCCGAGCGAGGACGGCATCGTCTCCGGCGCCCTGACCGTCACGGTCCTGCCCGCTCCCGAAGCCGGCGGCGACCCGCTCGCCGCCCTGACCGACCACGTCGCCGCGCTCGGCGGTGACGACGACGGCATGCACGTCGACGTGCACGAGGTCCCCCGGGTCGGCCGTGTGCCGCGTGTCTGGGGCGTCTCGACCGTGCAGGCGCCGGACGGCCGCGGCTCGTTCGACGTCGTGCTCATGCAGACGTTCGTGCCGGCGGGCGACCAGGTCGCCCTGGTGAGCGTGTCCTCGCCCGCGACCGACCTGGCCGAGCCGCTGTACGAACTGTTCGAGACCGTGACCGACACCTTCGAGCTCATCGACTCGGCCACGGTCGGCGGCGGGGTCGACTGATGCGGATCTGGCCGTTCCGGAAGCGCCGGAAGCCCGTCGAACCCGTCGTGGAGCGGGTCACCGGCGACGACCTCGCGCGGATGGCGCAGCGCGGCGAACTCGCCCGCGCGGTCGTCACGCCGCCGCCGGCTCCCCGCGCCAGCGCCGACCGGGTGCGGGCGACCGTCGCGCAGCTGCCCGGGCGTCCCTTGGGCTCCGCCGGTGGCACGGCTCGCCGCGACGCGGCTCCGGCCCGGCAGACCGCGGCGGCCGTCCTGGTGCTCGACGACCACCAGCGGGTGACCGTGTCCGGTGGCGGGCTGATCGGCCGTGACCCGGCGAGCGCCCACCCGGACGGCGGCTACGCGCACATGATCGCGCTCGAGGACCCGGACAAGCTGCTCAGCCGCACGCACCTGGAGTTCGGCTTCGGTGCCGAGGGTTCGCTCTGGGTGCTCGACACGGCGTCGGCGAACGGGGTCGAGCTGCAGCGGCCGGGGTTCCCGGCGACGATGGTGCCACCGGCGCAGCGCACCGTGGTGCAGCCGGGCGACGTGGTCGTGTTCGGCGGCCACACCCTGCGCGCCGAGCCGCAGACCGCGCTGGTCGGCGAAGCCCCGCTCGGCTGACGCCGAGCGGCGCTGCGGCGCGACGCTGGCGCGCGCCAGCGTCGCGCCGTCCCCGTCAGTCGGCGGGCACCTGCACGAGCCGCAGCGCCTGGTCGGCGTCGTTGAGCAGCGCACGACCCGGCACCCGGTCCTGCGTCACCAGGCTCTTCGACAGCTTCGTGCCGATCAGGTCGCCGTCGACGGTGCTGAGCGGCGCGAGCAGCATCCCGCGACGGGCCTTCTTCGCGTCGACCTGCCAGCCACGGAACCCGCTCGCGACGCCCTCGACGTCGCCCGCGATGACGAGCCCGACCGAACGGCCCCGGTCGGAGTCCATGATCGCCCGGAACACCGGTTCGGCCGGGGTCTCCTTGAGCGCCTCGGCGTCGTCGACGAGCACGAGCGTGAAGCCGTCCGACCCGGTGTCGATCGCGGCGGAGAGCCCCTCGGCCCCGATCCCACCGTCGGTGACCACGGTCGCGCGCGGTGCGCCCTCGAGTGCCCGGAGCGGGGAGTCCCGCGGCGTGACCGCGACGACCGACCCACCCGCGGACAGGACGTGCCGGGCCATCGCGACGAGCGCCGTGCTCTTGCCGGAGCGCGGACTGCCGGCGACGATGAACACCGGGGTGTCCTGCACGAAGTCGTGGGTGAACAGCCGGAGCTCGTCGCCGCCGACGCCGAGCGCGACCCGGCCGACCGAGGCGTCCGCCGAGGGCAGGTACCGCACGGCCTCCTCGAACGTGATGGACCGCGGCAGCACGTCGATCCGGAACGGCTTCGGCACGGTCGCCGGCACGTGGGCGCGGACCTCGTCGCCGATGCCGCGGATCGCCGCCGCCTGGTCGCGTCCGCCGAGGCCGCCGGGCAGCACGGCGACCTGGGTCTCCGTCGCGGTGGCGTTCCGGAAGCCGCGGCCGGGCGGGATCGACTCCGGCAGCTTCTTGCCGTTGATGCCCTCGTAGTTGTAGTCGCCGCGGTCGGCCAGGGCGAGCAGCAGCTTCCGCTCCACCTGGCTCGACATCCGGCCGGAGGTCAGCGTGCGGTCACCGGAGACGATCAGGTGCACGCCGACGCCGACGCCCTCGCGCAGCAGCGTCTGGACGGCGTCGTGCAGCGCACCGTTCTCGGCGTCGGCCAGGGTCGCCATGAAGCTCTCCCACTGGTCCAGGAACACGACGACGTGCGGCAGCGGGGTGGTGTGCTCGTCGGACCGCTGCTCGGCGATGGACGAGTACCCGCCGCTCGCGAAGGCCGCCTGGCGCTCCTGCACGGTGCGGAGCAGGATGCCGAGCAGCCGCGAGACCCGGTCGGGCTCGTGCCGCTGCACCACGGCACCGCAGTGCGGCAGGGCCCCGAGCGCGAGCAGGGCGCCGTTGCCGCAGTCGATCCCGTACATGTGCACGTCGCCGACGCCGAGGCGCAGGGCCATCGCACCGGCCAGGGTGCGGAGCGTCTGGCTGCGCCCGGAGCGCGGCGACCCGATGACGAACAGGTGGCCGTCGGCGTCGAGGTCGAACACTGCGGGGCGCTGCTGCTGGTCGGCGGGGTGGTCCTCGACGCCCCAGGCCACGGCGAGCGGCGGGAGCTCGGCGGCACCGGCGGCACCGGCGGCTTCGACGTCGTCGAGCCCGACGACCGCACCGAGCGGCGGCAGCCACGGCTTCCGCTGCTCGGGGGTGCCGAGGGCGCGGGTGGCGTCGCCGATCGACGCGACGAGGACGCTCAGGTCGGTGACCTCCACGTCGCTGGCGGCGGCCTCGACGGCTGCCGGGCGGGGGGCTGGTTCGCTGTACGAGGCGAAGGTGAGTTCGCGGACCAGGGCGGGCCGGGCCTCCTGGTCGTCCGTGCCGGGCCGACGCCCACCCACCCGACCGGACTGGAAGGGCAGCAACGAGGCCGCACCGAGCCGCACGTACGCGCGACCGGGCGTCGTCTTGGCGATCCGCGCGGCGTCGTTCGCGCCGATGACGTCCTGGCTCTCCGACTGGTCGGTGACGCGCAACGCGATCCGCAGGTTCGTGTTGGCGCGGATCTCGGGCGACACGACACCGCCGGGGCGCTGGGTGGCGAGCACGAGGTGGATACCGAGCGACCGACCGCGCTGGGCGATGTTGACCAGGCCCTTGACGAAGTCGGGCAGCTCGCGGGCGAGCGAGGCGAACTCGTCGATGACGATGAGCAGCCGCGGCAGGCTCGGGATCGCGTCGCCCGACGCGGCGCGCTTCGCCTGCAGGTCCTGGTAGTCCTCGAGGTCCTTCGCGCCGACCTCGGCGAGGGCGTGCTCGCGGGTGCGCAGTTCTGCGCCGAGCGACTCGAGCGCCCGCTCCACCTGGTGGGTGTCGAGGTCGGTGACCATGCCGACCGTGTGCGGCAGGTCGACGCAGTCCTTGAACGCCGCACCGCCCTTGTAGTCGACGAGCACGAAGTTCATCTCGTCCGGCCGGTTCGCGACGGCGAGCGACGCGACGATCGTCTGCAGCAGCTCGGACTTGCCGGAACCGGTCGTGCCGGCGACGAGTCCGTGCGGACCGTCGTTCCGCAGGTCGATCGCGAACGGCCCGTCGATCGAGGCGCCGATGACGGCGGTCGTGCTGCGTCCGCCGAGCAACCAGCGGGCCTGCACGGCCTCGGACGTCGGCGGTTCGAGCTGCAGCACGTCGAGCAGGCGGGCCGACGACGGGATGGCGCCGTCCTGCACGTCCGGGCTGGCGTCGACGATCGGCGACAGCGACCGGGCGACCCACTCGAGCCAGTCCTGGTCGACCAGGTCGGGTCGGGCGTCGTCGATGCGCTCGCTGCGCTGCTGCGTGACCCGGATCCGGTCGTCGCGGACCACGACCACGGCGTCGCACTCCTCGGGCAGGAGCCGCTCGTCCAGGTCGAGGCAGATGCTGAACACCCCGACCGACGGCCCCTCCTTGAGCACCTGCACGAGCGACGGCATCGCTCGCAGGCGCCTGGCGCCGTCCATCACGACGACGATCTCGTCTGCCGGCGGGGTCTTCTTGCCGATGCCGGCTTCCTTCCGGGCGTCGATGACCGCCGCGAGCTCGGCGATGGCCCGCGCGGTCGTCGCCGCGTTCGAGGCGATGCTCGTCATCGGCTGGTCGGCGCCGTCGCGGCGGACGTGCGGCAACCAGGACATCCACTCCCACAGCGCGGTCCGGGTGGTGTCGGTGAGCAGCGTGAAGGTGACGTCCTTCGGGCTCTGCAGCGTCGCGAGCTGCGCGACCACCCAGTTCGCCAGCCGGCGGGCGTCGTCGTCCGGACCGGCGATGCCGATCACGCCGCGCTCCGCCAGGCGGATCCGGACCGGCACGTCGGTCGCGTCCCACGCGACGGTCCGCTTGTGCGACAGCTGTTCCGGGTCCTCGATGGTCACCTCGGACCGCTGCGTCGCCGTGCCGACGCGGACGAGCAGGTGGTCGGGGTCGGTCCGGCGCCGCTCCCACAGGCGCGGCAGCGGCGTGACCGCCGTCTCGTAGACGGCAGCCGGGTCGGGGGCGCTCGCGATCCAGCGCGCCCGTTCGGACTGGAGGCTCTCGGTCGCGTCCGCCTCGATGCGCGCCTTGGTGTCCTCGTACTCCACGATCCGCTGGCGGTACGTCTTCTTGCCCTGACGGCGGCCCTGGAGGCCCGTGATGATCATCAGGATCGGCGACAGCAGGGCGATGAGCAGGTAGATCCAGCGACCGGTGGTCGACACGAACATCACGGCCATGCCCATCGGCGCCAGCGCCATCAGGATGGGCAACGCCCGCGCCGGGGGCTCGGTCGGCGGGGCCGGCAGCTGGTAGCGGGTGTGCTCGTCGGGCGGCAGGATGCGCGGCGGGCGGTTGTACTCGAGCGACATGCCGTCGTCGGCCAGGGACAGGTGCGCCCCACGGTCCGGCGCCCGACCGAAGCCGAGCAGGACCCCGCCGATCGCCAGCTGCGCGGTCTCCGGCCAGTCGGTCTCCTCGGTGACGGCAGCACCGTCGAGCACCGCCCCGGCGAAGCCGTTCGCCGGACGGACCTTCGCGCCGTCGGCCGTGACCGACACGAGCAGGGCGACCTCCGGTACGGTCTCGGCTCCGGTGGCCTCGGCCTCGACCTCGGCGGTGGTGCTCACCGGGATGCGCACCGTCGCGTTCGTCGCCGTACCGATCGTCACCGTGCCGGTGCCCACCCGCACGATGGTGCCGGCGTGCAGGCCCGAGACGATCCGGATCTCGGCGTCGGTCAGCGGACGGAGCGGCTGCGGCGGCACCTGCTCGAGGCTGCGGGCCACGACCACGCCCTCGCGCACACCGGACTCCGCGACCGTCGCGGACAGGTCGAGCGGTTGCTCCCCGACGAAGTACGCCGGGGTCCGTCCGGAGGCCACGACGTCCGTCGCGATGAGGCGTTCGGCCTCGGCGACGAGCTCGCCGACCGCACGGGTGTCGTCCCCGTCGACGTAGACGTTGGCGGTCTGACCGCTCTCGCGGTCGACCATCGTGAACGTGAAGGTCATGGGCATCCCCCGTAGCATTGACTACATGTCGCAGGACGATGGTAATGTCCCCTGCAACACGCCCCGTTGGGGGGACATGACGAAACTCCGGGGAAAGGGAGTCACACCGTGGCGAACATCAACGTCTCGTACGCAGACCTCGAGGCAGCAGCCTCCGACCTCAAGGCGGGTCAGGCGGACATCGAAGACCGTCTCTCCGCCCTGCAGCGCAAGATCCAGCAGCTCATCTCCGACGGCTACGTCACCGACAAGTCGTCCGTCGCGTTCGGCGAGTCCTACGACGAGTTCAACCGTGGCGTGACCCAGACCGTCCAGGGGCTCGAGGGCCTGTCGACGTTCCTGTCGAAGGCGTCGCAGACCCTGTCCGAGACGGACGAGTCGCTCGCTTCCGGCCTCAAGGGCTGACACCGTTGACGACCCCGTGTCCCGCGATCGCGTGGGGCACGGGGTCGACGCGGTTCCGGTGGTGGTGGCTGCCGGTTCGTGATCGGGGAGGGATTGTTCCGTGGCTTCGAGACTGCTCGTTGACCTGATGGGGCTCGGGGAGCTCCAGACCGACCTGTCGACCGTGCACAGCACGCTCGAACAGGCGCACAAGCGCGTCGACGCGTCCGACGACGAGATCGGCTCGGGCACCGTGCAGGACGCCCTGCACGACTTCGACCACCGCTGGGGCGACAAGCGCGACAAGATCAGCGACTCGACGAAGGCGCTGGCGGACATGCTCAGCGCGTCCGTCGAGACCTACACCGAGACCGACGAGCAGCTCGCACAGGCGCTGCAGGTCAACGACGAGAACGGCGGCGGCGGACCCGCTGCCTCGAGGGCGGAGTAGTCATGGGGCGGCCGTCGGGGTGGGATGTCGTCGATCAGGGTGACGACCCGGTCAAGGGTGATCCGTCGACGTTGCGGATGATGTCGCGGGAGTACCAGCGCATCTCCGACGCAGCCGATGACGCCTCGACCCGGCTGAAGTCCGTCAAGGGTTCCGGGTGGCTGACCGACTGGGAGGGTGAAGCCGCCGACGTGTTCGTCGACGCGATCGAGGACACCCCGTCGGACCTGACCAAGCTCGTCGACTCCTACGAACTCGCCGCGACCGCCCTGTCGGGGTGGGCGGACACCGTCGACGACACCCAGTACCGGGCTGATGGTGCGCTCGCGGACGCGAAGGACGCCTCCGGGGACCTCGCCGCGGCGCAGGACCGGCTCGCCGACGCGCAGTCGACCCTGTCGCACTACCAGTCGGCATCGTCCGACCTGTCGAAGGTCGCGGAGAAGTACCCGGCCGGCTCCGAGGTGCCGGACGGGGTGGACGTGCCGTCGCCGGCGCAGTTGCGGGCAGCGTCCGACAACGCCTCCGTCGCGCAGGGGTCCGTGTCGTCCGCGCAGGGCGACATCGCGGCGGCGCAGTCCCGGATCGACGCGGCGAAGCGGCTCGTCGCCGACGCGAAGGGCGACTGGCAGGACGCGGAGCAGCGCACCGCCACCAAGATCGGTGAAGCGGCCGACGCGGGGCTGGGGAAGCAGTCCACGTGGGACAAGATCTTCGGGTCCGAGGCGTGGGAGACCATCGTCTCGGTCGCGAAGGTCGTCGTGGCGGTGGGCGGGATCATCGTCATGATCATCGGCGGGCCACTCGCCTGGATCGTGCTCGGCGCAGCCCTGCTCGTACTCGCCGACACCCTGTACAAGATGTCGAAGGGCACCGCCGACGGGTGGGACCTCGCCTTCGCGTTGCTCGACTGCATCCCGGGGATGAAGGGCATCACCACCGCCGGACGGCTCCTGTCCGCAGCCGGCGACGCACGCAAGGCGTTCTCGCTCGCCCGCTCGACCGGATCGCTCGGCTCGCTCGCCGCCCGGACCCTCAGCGGAGCTGGCCGCTACGGCGTGATGGCGCTCAAGGAGCTTCCGCTGGCGGTGAAGCAGTTCGCGTCAAACCCGACGCGGCGACTCGAGCGCATGGCGCTCCAGGTGCGCTACCTGACCCCAGCGAACATGGTGCACAGCGCCGTCGATGCGGCGAGGGGACTGCACACCGGCTTCGTGGGGTCGCAGGGCAAGCCGATCGTCGAGCGCCTCACCGACGCTTTCACCGCGAGTGACCGCGCCTTCAACCGCACCGTCAGCGGCGCCTACAACGCCCACGTGTCCGACATCGCTCGGACGGATCCGGCCCGGGCCAGCCAGCTGTGGCAGGGCGGCGACGGCTACTACGGTGTCGACTCGATGACCAACGTGACCGGCCCGCATGCGCAGGTCGACGCGTTCGCCTCGACGCCGTCCGGCATGCAGAGCCCGTCGGCGAGCTACGCCGTCCCGAACGCCCCGAGCGGCGACTCCGCCGCGTTCCACGAATCGGCCCAGGTCGGCGCGAACTTCGACTACCCGACCCCGTACCGTGAAGACGTCTCAGTCGCACACATCGGAGCGGACCAGCCGTACGCCGTCGGCACGGCGCAGGCCAACCCGCAGTTCGGCGCCGGCGGTGGAACGCAGTACTTCCACTCCGGCATGGCGACCGACAGCCCATCGCCGTTCCCGGCAGGCGGGCCTTCCGGCATGGACCCGAGCGTTCGGTCGATCACCGAGTCGGTCGGTATGCGCGGAGCCCTGCACGCACCGTGGCGCGCGGTGGCCTACACGCAGCCGCTCGTCGGGAGCAACGAATGATCCACGAGGACTTCCCGGACGTCCTCGTCGTGGGACCGGTCGCCGATCGGTCGTTCTCCGATGACGGCCGGCTGGTCATCGATTACGGCACGGCGCCTCGGTGGTCCCCTGACGCAACGCTCCCGGATCTCGTCGCACGGGCGAAACTCCTGGCGCTGCTCCTCGACGCGCTCGACCCCGAAGTCGACGTCCGAGTCGGCGCACGTCACCAGTTCCTGCTCAACGACCACATCGACGGGCGCGTCGACACCCGCGCCGGTGGGACTCCGCCGCGCCTGCTCGCGTACGGCTCGCTGACGACCACTGTGATCCGGTCGAGTGACCTCGGCCGACTCGTGGATGTCCGCAACGAACCCTCGATGGCACAAGGGCTCTTCACCTTCCCCCGCGGCGCCGAAGTCGTCTCGCAGATCGGCCCCGGAGCCGCACTCACGCGCTACGGCGACACCGGGTACTTCGACCAGGTCCTCTCCTTCGAGACCGACAATGCTGCATCGCCCTCGAAGCAGACCACCAAGGCACTGCACCGATGGACGAAGATCGTCGATGGCTGGCGGAAGAAGGCCACTCCCGCGCAACGGGAACTCGAAGGCCCGTGGATCTGAGCGAGCCGGCCGAGCTCACGGCCTGGCGACGGGCGGTCGACACGGACCTGTGGATGCTGGCGACGGAGGACGGCGTCCCGGCGGTCATCGCCCCGGCTGACGAGTCGCCCCAGGCCGTCGCGCTCGCGTTCCTCGACCAGCAACAGGCTCAGGCCGCGGCCCCGGACGACGCGGTCCTCCTGCACACGACGCTGTGGTCGGCGCTCCGCGCGGCCCCGGCCGACGTGGCTCTCCTGCTCCAGCCCGGCCAGCCCGACGAGCAGGTCCTGCTGCCCGAGGACATGGACCGGATCGTCGGTGGATCGCGGGACCGCGCGCCGGTGCTCTCACCCCGCGACCTGGCGATCACGTCGATGATCCCCGCGGTGATCGTGGACGGAGTCGTCAGCCCGCAACCGGATGGTCTGCCCGTGGGGGTGCTCCTCGACCAGGCCGGCCGATCCGGCGTCCCGCTGACGCTGGCGGCGGGGCCGACGATGCCCCTCGAACTCGACGCATGGACCACGGCGGCACTCATCCGAGCGGCGAGCCCGTTCCCGGCGGGTTTCGACGTCGTCGTCGGTGCCCCGAAGCCGGAGCAGTACCCGGCGGTGACCGACTTCCGCGAACAGTACGGCGGGGCGGCGATCAGCACGGTCGGTGTCATCGTCGAACGGGCGTCCGAGCGGATCGTGGTAGTCGTCGACACGGACGACGCCGACGAACTCGGACGCGTCCGGGTCCAGGCCGCATCGCTCGTGCCCCTGCCCGTCTTCGTGACCGATCGCCGGTCCTCACCGGAGCAGGCGTGGGTGCTCGGGCGGCCCGACAGCCACGTGTCCTGATGGTGACCTGGCGCGCGAGTACCCGACAGACGACGGTCCGGGCCGTGCCGGTTCCGAACGACCTCTACCTGGCGATCGAGTCCGATGATCGCCCCGCCACCGAACCGCACGATCGGGGTGTTCGTGTCGAGTTCGCGTACTCGGTCGCCGAGAACCGTCCGGCGACGCGGGGCGTCGCGACGCGGCCGGTGACCCGGCAGTCTCTGCTCGAGGACGAGCGGAGCGGTCGCTTCGTCGTGCAGGTCGACGCCGCCGAAGGACACGGCGACGGCGTCCCGATCACGGAGCAGCGTCCATGGTGCCCAGGGCTGCTCCCGTTCGCACCGTCCGGCGTCCGCGTCCTCGAGCTGTCGGCAGCCAACGGGATCTGGGGGGACGTCGTCAGCAGACTGGCTCGGCCGCACTCGGCATGGATGCTCCTCGAGGCGTCGACGGGCGGTGCGAGCTGCACCGTCGTCATCGACCCGGACCCGGACGGATGGCGGAGGCGAGCGGTCGAGGCCCTCGGGCGACGCCCGCACCCGGAGATCACCGTCGTCGACTCCCTCGACGCCGTCCCCCGTGCCTGGCGCACGGCCGCCCGCAACCTGCTCTGGCCGACATTGGCATCGACGCCCGGATGACCGAGTACGCGCGAACGGCGCACCGCCAGGGCGAGACGACGCCAGCCATGATCACCGTGAGCTCCGAGCCGTCCGGCGCGGACGGCCGGTTTCGCTACTCCGTGACCGTCGTCGTCGACGGTGTCGGGCACGTCGCCGTCGAGGACGACGCCTTCGAGGCCCTGTCGACGGTGCGGATGGAGCTCGAACAACGCGGCTGGCTGCTCGGCATCGAGGGTGCACGGGTGGACGTCTGGCCGAGCGGCATGGCGAGGGACCAGGGCGGGGGGCTCCGCGCCTACCGGCTCCGACGTGGGCGTTCTCCCCGTTCGGAGGACGTGGTCGACGTGTTCGCGCCCGCTACCGAGCATCTGGCGACCGTGGCCGAGCAGCGCGTGGCGGTCGGGGTCGCGCCACTCGATCTTGCTGCCGCAGCGTACGAGGACGCCGACGAGGTGGTGTCGGTCTCTGCACCGTGCGAGCAACTCGCCGTCGCACGGAGCCGGAGAGGCCGCCTCCGTGCCGCACTCTTCGGTGGTCGACGCCCCGGCGACGAGCGATGGCAGGTCGTACGTTCGCTGGTCGCCGATGCACTGCGACCAGACGAATGGGACGACGCCGAAGCGCTGTCCGACGAACCGGACGGTGTGCGGCTCGTGACGACGGTCGGTGCGGACGAGGACGGTGTGCGGTGGTCGGACCTCGTCGACATCGGGGTCGACGAGGCTGGCGTGGTGCAGGTCCGACGGTTCCGACGCCGCTACACCGGACGGACCCGCGTGCACGTGGAGGTGCTGCTCGACACCCGCGCGCAGGGCCTGCCGACAACCGGATTCCGACCCACCGAGTTGGCAGCGCTCACCCCGCAACGGCACGTCGAAGCGCTGCGGCGACACATCGAGGGGCTCGGCATGGTGCCGGCGACAGCGATCGACGCCATGTTCTGGCCCGACCACGGTCGCGTCCCGACGGGGCGCGACGACGACCAGGGGGCGAACACGACCTTCCACAGCACGGCCGACGGGGTGGGGTACACGGTGCTCGTCAGCGGTGCCGGGCACCTCCGGATCGTTCGGGAAGAACCGTTCTTGTCCAACTGACAATTACCGTGGTACGGTCGAACCATGGCAGTCGAACTCAGCACCTGGGACGCCCAGGGCAACCAGACGACAGCGACGTTCTCCACCATGCGGTTCCCCGCCGGTGAAGCCCACGTCAAGGTCGCGAACGACACCGCCGAGCCGGGGGGCCTCACCGAGATCGCGACCCTGCGCGGCGCGAACGGCGACGACCTGATCATGCTCGGCATGTGGGCGGACGCCGTGCGGCAGCGCGGATCGAAGTCGGTCGCGCTCGTCCCCTACCTGCCCGGTGCCCGGCAGGACCGCGGCCTGCCGTTCGGCGCGAAGGTCTACGCCGACGTCCTCAACGGCTTCCGCCTCGACCAGGTCATCGCGTTCGACCCGCACTCGCCGGTCATCGTCGGACTCGTCGACAACCTGACCGTCGTCACGAGCGAGCAGGTCGTCCGTGACGCGGTGGTCAGCGCACCCGGGTACGACGGCGGCGACCCGTACACCGGCATCATCGCTCCGGACAAGGGCGCGGTCCCCCGGGCCACCGCGGTCGCCGAGGCGTGCGGGCTGCCGCTCTACCGGGCCGAGAAACACCGCAACCCCGACACCGGCAAGCTCGACGGCTTCACCTGCGAACCCCTGCCGGACACCGGACGGTTCCTGGTGGTCGACGACATCTGCGACGGCGGCGGCACGTTCATGGGCCTCGCCGGCTCGACGGGCCTGCCCAAGGAACGCCTCGGCCTCTGGGTCTCGCACGGCGTCTTCTCCGGCCGGGCAGCACAGCTCGCCGACCACTTCGGCGAGATCGTCACCACCGACTCGTACCCCGCGCAGAACGCCATCGACGGCCTGCGCACGATCGCACTCACCCCCTACCTGACGGAGCAGATCCGATGACGCAGACCACGAGCACCACGACCAGCACGAGCACCGGGATCGAGCCGCGCATCACCACGGCAAGCCCGATCGCGCCACTGCTGGCCGTCGACGGCTACAAGCACTCGCACCGGCAGGTCTACCCGGCAGGCACCACCCGCATCCTGATCAACTGGACGAACCGCTCGAACGCGCACATGCCCGAGTCGACGCACGCCGTGGTCTTCGGGCTGCAGGCGTTCATCCAGCGCTCGCTCGTCGAGGCCTGGGCACCGTTCTTCGCGGCGGACGAAGACGAGGTCGTCCGGCTCTTCGACGAAGCGCTGCAGAACTACTTCGGCCCGAACCACATCGGCACCGACCACGTCCGGGCCCTGCACCGCCTCGGCTACCTGCCCCTCGAGATCCGTGCGCTGCCCGAAGGCACCCTCGCCCCGATCGGTGTCGCGACCCTCACCGTCGAGAACACGATCGACGAGTTCTACTGGCTGCCCAACTACATCGAGACCGCCCTGTCGGCGTCGATCTGGCACCCGTCGACGGTCGCGACGAAGGCGCTCGAGTACCGCGACCTGATGGAGGGCTGGGCCGCCCGCACCGGCGCGGTCCCGGCCGGCATCGACTTCGCCGCGCACGACTTCTCGTTCCGTGGGCAGTCGAGCATCGAGTCGGCCGCAGCGGGTGGCGCGGGCCACCTCCTGTCGTTCCTCGGCACGGACTCGATGCCGTCGCTCGACTTCATCGACCGCTACTACCCGGGCGACAACGGCCTCGTGGCCGCGAGCGTGCCCGCCACCGAGCACAGCGTGATGTGCGTCCGCGGCGCCGACGGCGAGCTGGCGACCTTCGAGCAGATCCTCGACGTGTACCCGACGGGTATCGTCTCGGCGGTCAGCGACGGCTTCGACCTGTTCAAGGTCATCACCGAGACCCTGCCGCAGCTCAAGGACCGCATCACCGGTCGTGACGGCAAGCTCGTCATCCGACCCGACTCGGGCGACCCGGTCGACATCGTCACCGGCACCGTGCACGGCGTCGACGAGGCGGAACTGTTCGCCGCCGACCGCAGCCACGAGCAGAAGGGCGTCGTCGAACTGCTCGACGAGATCTTCGGGCACACCGTGAACGAGCAGGGCTTCAAGGTCCTCGACCAGCACATCGGCGTCATCTACGGCGACAGCATCACGCTCGACCGTGCCCGTCGCATATACGAGCGCCTGGCCGCCAAGGGGTACTCGAGCGACAACATCGTGCTCGGCATCGGGTCGTACACCTACCAGTACATGACCCGCGACAACCTCGGCAGCGCGGTCAAGGCCACGTGGGCACTCGTCGACGGCGAGCCCGTCGACATCCAGAAGGACCCGAAGACCGGCAGCGGCAAGAAGAGCGCGAAGGGCCGCATCGCCCTGCACCGCGACGAGACCGGCGAGATCCGGCAGACGGACCAGGCCACGGCCGACGACGAGGCGACCAGCCTGCTCCAGCCGGTGTGGGTCGACGGCCGCTTCACGCGCCTCCAGTCCTTCGCCGACGTCCGCCAGACGCTCCGCGACGAGCGTTCGGCTCGTGCCACCCGCCGGGGGGCCACCGCGTGACCGATGCCGCAGCGGCGATCCGCGACCAACCGCTCATCGCGATCGACGTCGTCCCGGTGTCCTTCGTGACGACGGACGGTCTACGGGTCGCCACCGCGCGTCGGGCGTACGCACCGTACGCCGGACAGGAAGCGCTCCCCGGCGTGCTCCTCGACGGCACCGAGATCCTCGCCGACGGTGCGCGGCGCGCCCTGCGGACCAAGACCGGCGTCGGCCCGGCAGCGGTGCGCCACCTCGCGCAGGTCGGCGCGTTCGACGGACCCGACCGCGATCCACGGAGCTCCGCGATCAGCATCGCGTTCCTCGCGGTCATCGACCCGACAGCGCACGCCGACGCAACGTGGCACGACGTCGGCGCGCTGCCGCTCGGACTGCCGTTCGACCACGACCGGATCGTCGACTCGGCGCTCGAGCGTGCACGGGTCCTCCTCTGGTCTGACCTGCCGTTCACGCGAGCGCTGCTCGGCGATCCGTTCACCACGGCGGACGCCGCTCGGCTGCGGATCGCCCTGACGGGAACCACACCGGACCCGGGCAACCTCAACCGGACGCTCCGTACGAACACCGCGCTTGCCCGGGTCGACCTCCCAGCGAGTGCGGGACCCCGGGGCGGGCGTCCCCCGGCAGCCTGGACGTGGCAGGACTGAGCACGGTTGGGTGGGCCCATGTCCTCTTCCCTGTCCGGTGACGACTCCCTGCACCTGCCCGAGTTCGACGCACCCCCGGCGTCGCCGCTCGACCTCGCGCAGCAGTGGCTGGATGCCGCGGACGAACGCGACGTCTCCGAGCCGAAGTCGATGACCCTCGCCACGGCCGGAGCGGATGGCCGGGTGTCCGCCCGCACGGTCGACGTGAAGCGGCTCGACGACCGCGGGCTCGTGTTCGGCACCTCGACGCTGAGCCCGAAGGGTCGTCAGCTCGCCGACAACCCGCACGCGGCGCTCCAGGTCTACTGGCGCGAGACCATGCAGCAGCTCCGGTTCGAGGGCCTCGCGGTGCAGCTGCCCGACGACGAGTCCGACGCGCTGTTCGCCGATCGCTCGCCGAAGTCCCGTGCTGCCACCGCCATCGCCGACCAGTCCGCCGTGCTCGAACCGCGGACGCTGCAGGACCTGATCGACGATGCCAACGTGCTGCTCGACGAGTCCGACGACGCCGTACCGCGGCCCGCCGGCTGGGTGGCCTGGCGGCTCGAACCCGACGTGGTGGAGTTCTGGCACGGCAGCCGCGACCGGATGCACCGCCGCCTGCAGTACGTGCTCGCCGACGGCGCCTGGTCGGCTACCCGCCTGCAGCCGTAGTCGAGTCCGCTCCCGGTCAGTCCTGCTGCCACCAGGACGGCTTCGCGGACTGGACGGTGATCGTCAGCGTCCGTGCGTTGTCGGACTTCCTGCCCACCACGAACACCCTCGCCGTGGGGTCGGCGGTCAGCATGCGCCACACCGGCCACGTGTCCGGGCCGAGCTTCGGGTCGTACCAGGGCCCCGGTCCGTTGTCGGTCTCGACCAGCACACGTCGAACGCTGGCAGGGTCGAGTTCGGGGACGCCAGCAGCCCGCGCCTGCGTGAGGACACGAGCGACACCGGCATCCATGGCCGTCGTCCGCGCGGCTCGGGCCAGCCGAAGCCGGCGTCGCGTGACCAGGTACCCGAGGACGACGAGCCCCGCGGCAACCAGCACCGTGCCGACCAGGGCCGCTGCGGTACCGCGGTCACTCGGCCGGTCCGCGACGACGACTCCCCCGACAAGGACCGCCCCGCCGAGCAACAGTCCGGCGCCTCGGATCCGCCTGACTGGCCGGCATGCACCGCGCCAGGTCTGATCCGCGTCGACGACGTCCCCGATGTCGACCGTGACCTCGTCCCCACTCGTGTGCACGCACGAGCTTCCCAGCAGCGGGCCATCGACGCGGACCACAGCCATGTCCGCGGACGAGAGCGCTCCGCGCCGACTAGCACAGAGCGCTCCCGTCGATGATCAGCGTCGGCGACGGTACCGGATCGTCAAGCCGACGTAACATCCGGCTCCACCGGCTGCGAGCCCGAGGGCGACACCTCCGAGAGCACGGCCCGGCGTGCCCGCCGTGGCGCTTGCGACCGCTGCTCCGACGATCACGAGTGCGATACCGAACGCGACAGCGAACGGAACGCTGCGCAGGAACTTCGTCATGGCGTGCCGACTTCCGCCTAGACGCAACGGGACGACTTCTTGGTGACGGGGTACACGCGAACCGACTTCGGGCTCGGGCACTTGCTGTGCGTGGCGAGGTAGGAGGCGCCGAGGATGACCGCGGCGTTGCCGACCACACAAGCAGCCGGCCCGAGCGCGCAGATGCCGACGAGCAGTGCCGCGCCCGCCCCGCCGATGATCACGTTCTGGTCGAACGTATTGAAGGCGACGTAGACGCCGCGATTGTCCGACCCGAAGCCCAGGCGCTGCCGCGGGTCTGTCTCGTTGAGCGTGAACTCGAACCCGTCGCCTCCGTCGATGGTGACCGAACGAGTCCCGTCCCGTTGCACGTCCTCGCGCTTGACTGCCCCCGCCCGACGCGCTTCCGCGATGGCCTCATTCACCAACGCTGGCGTGACCTCCAGGTGGTCTGCTCCGACATTGACGACGGGCCTTGGCACCTCAGCTGCCGATGCCGCGGGCGCAGCAACGAGCCCTCCCGCGACGAGCGTGCCAGCGAGCGTTGCACCAGTGAACGTGTTCCGCAGTTTCGACATTGCGACCCCTACCGGTTCGTGGGCCGCCACCGTCGGCGGCCTGCTCGCACGACAGTAGAGGATCATCCACTGACCGGTGATGTTCTGAAATACATTTGTTACACAGCCAGGCAGATGAAGTCCTCTGCAAGACCAGAGCCTCGTCGCTGCTCCGGTTGGTGCGAGGTTGACCACTCCGTGCGCGCTTCTTGCGCTGCACCGAGTGATCAACCTCGCACCGAGTAGGTCCGCCGTCCGCCGCTCAGCCCCTACCGCCCGATCGGGTTCGCCATCGCCCCCGCCCGGATGAGCGACGACGACTGGTCTGCCAGGTCGACCATCGACAGCGTGTTCCGCAGCTGCAGCCGGTTCAGGCAGGAGTGCTCGAACGTCGGCACCCGCAGGTCCAGCGGCCGCCGGCGGTCCGGGTGCGCGGCGGCGTGCGCGTCGATGCACTCCCCCACGACCTGCCAGAACCGGCCCTCCGGCAGCACCCCGTCGTCGTCGAGGATGGCGCCGACGAACCGCAGCACCCCGTCGAACACGTCGGTGAACACTGCGAGCGCGGCTTCGTCGTCGGACACCGGGTGCACGATCCGGTCGATGTCGGCGGGCACGGGACGATCGTCGTGCCGCCCGAGCACCGCTGCTTCTTCCCCGATGTCCTTCATGACGGCACGGACAACGGCATCGTCGCGGAGGACGAGCACGAGGTTCTCGCCGTGCGGCATGAACACCAGGTCGTGCACGGTCAGGCAGTGCACGACGGGCAACAGGTACGCGTCGAGCCAGCGCCGCACCCACTCGTCGGCAGGCAGCCCCGACGCCTCGATCAGCGCTGAGACGACGGCGTTGCCCGAGGCGTCCCGGTGCAGCAGCGCCGCCATCGTCAGCAGTCGCTCGCCGTCCGTCACCCGCGGCAGCGGGCTCTCCCGCCACAGGGCCGCGAGCATCTTGCGCTGCGGCGACGACACGTCCACCCGGTGGTACGCGTCGCCGGTGTAGCCGATGGCGGCGTGCTCGCGGAGCACCGAGAACCCGACCGACGCGAGTGTCGGGTCGGCAGCAACCACCCCGGCCACCCAGTCGTTCACGGCCGGGGTGTTCCGCATGTACGCGGGCGACATCCCCCGCAGGAACCCCATGTTCTGCACGGCGAGCGCCGTCTTCACGTACGAGCGCGTCGGGTCCGAGCGGTCGAACGCGGTACGGATCGACTGCTGGGGCTGGTACTCGTCCGGCCCCTCGCCGAGGTCGACGAGGTCCTGCCGGCCCAGGTCGGGTGCGAACGTCACGGCGATCCGGTGCTGCCACTGCCAGGGGTGCACGGGGATCCACACGTAGTCGTCGGGGTCGAGGCCGCGGGACACGAGCACGGCCCGGAACCCAACGATGGTCTGCGGGTCGAGCTCCGCCGACCAGTGGTCGCGCTCGGTCCGGTCCGCGGCGAGCGCCAGGTGGGTGTGCTGGCGTCGGGCGGCGAGCCATCGGTAGCGGAAGCGGCCGCCGACCTCCGGCGCGAAGGCCCGGTACTCGTCGAGCCCGAACCCGATCCGCCCGTTCGCGGCGACGAACGCCGGGTGTCCTTCGGTCATCGCCGCCTCGACGTCCTGGAACGAGGCGACGGCAGCCTCGACGGAATCGCCCGCCCGCCCACGCGCGAGCTGCGCAGCGGACGGGCCGCCGCGCCGGTGCTTCGCCGCGGCGCTGGCGAGCGTGGAGGCGATCTCCTCCAGGTACGTGCCGAGCAGCTCGTCGGGGATCCCGAGCACCTCGTGCAGTTCGAGCACGAGGTCCTGCGCACTGAGCGACGCCGGCATCCCAGAGCGAGTGCGCGTCAGCGACGCTTCGTCGATCGACCAGTGTTCGAGCACGTGCTGCCGTGCGCGGAACCGGTAGGTCGAGTCCCCCGCGTCGAGCCGCCACCCGTCCCCGTCCGGCACGGGTTCGATCAGCCGCTCGTGGGTGAACTCGGCGATGGCCTTCGCCACCAGGTGCCGTTCGGCGGGTTCCAGGTGCTCGGGTCGCAGGTGCGAGGCCGGCCCGTCGTCGTCGGGCACGCCGATCCGGTCGGTGTCGAGCACCGACAACAGTGCCCGCTTGCCGTCGACGTCGACCTGGCGCAGCGCGCGGAAGCCCACCTCCGCGTTCTTCGCCTGCACCGCGGTGTTCCGGACGTCCGGCTCGACGACGACCCGGCATGCGCCGAGGACGTCGCGGCAGTGCTCGACGACGGCGCGCATCACGGCGCTCGTCAGTCCGTGCACGCGGCCGCCGGCCGGCACCGGTGCGACGAGCAGGTGCATGCCGACGTCGCCCGGCTCCGCCGCCCACACGTCGGTGAGCAGGACGGCGGCGGGATCGTAGGTCTCGACCAGGAAGCACGGCTCCCCGTCGCGTCGGCCGAGCCACGCGGCCTGCGCCGGGTCGGCCTGCACGTCGGTCAGGTAGTCGCGCACGCCCGCCACGTCGAGGTGCCCCATCTCCCACCACGACGACGCCGGGTGGGTGAGCCACGACCAGACGACGGCGGCGTCGCGGTCCGGGTCCACGGGTTCGACGGTCAGGAGGCCCGGAGCGACTCCGGCAGACACCGGCACCTCGGGCGCACCGGCCAGTACAGTGCCCGTCACGTCGGTGCCCGTCACGTCGGTGCCCGTCACGTCGGTGCCCGTCACGTCGGTACCCGTCACGTGCGCGCTCATGCGGGCACCTCCGTGCGCTCGGTCGCCTGCCGGGCCGGCGCGCGGTGCGCACCGGCGGGAGCGGCGGTGGACTGGTCCGTGGCGGGCAGGCCGAACTCCTGGAAGGCGATCCGGGCCTCCAGGCCGTAGACGGGGCGACCCGTGACGGACCGGATGATCGATGCGTTCCGCCACGCACCCATGCCGAGGTCGGGCGCGGTCAGGCCGTGCGTGTGCTCCTCGGCGTTCTGCACCCAGATGCGGCCGCCGAGGGTGTCGACGTGGTGGTCGCGCGCGACGGCCAGTCGACCACGGGAGTCACGGGCGACGAGGTGCTCGACGGGGTCGAGGAACCGCGGGACCCGCGGGGTGTAGCCGGTCGCCAGGACCAGCCGCTCGACCTCGTGCTCGTAGGACTCGCCGAGCTGCTCGTGGCGGAGCGTCAGCCGGTACGTCCCCCGGTCGGCGAGCCACTCGGCGTCGACGACACTGGTCTCAGTGCGCAGGGTCGTCGGGATCGGCCCTCGAGCGCTGATGCGGTACAGCTGGTCGTAGAGCTCGTCGACGAGGTCCGCGCTGATGCCCTTGTAGAGCCCGCGCTGTTCACGACCGAGTCGATCGCGAGCGTCCTCGGGCAGGCCGTGGAAGTGGTCCGTGTACTCCGGACTCGTCATCTCGAGCGTGAGCTTCGTGTCCTCCATCGGGAAGAACCGCGGCGACCGGGTGATCCAGTCGAGTCGGTAGCCGTCCTGGCGCAGGTCCTCGAGCAGCTCACGGTAGACCTCGGCAGCGGACTGCCCGCTGCCGATCACCGCGATCGAGGCGGCACCGCGGAGCGCGTCGCGGTTCGGCAGGAACTCGGCGGAGTGGATCGCCGGCCCGGCGATCCCGCGCAGCGGGTCGGGGACCGACGGCTCCGTGCCGATGCCGACCACGACGTGGCGTGCGCGGTACGTCTCGGGACCCTGATCGGTCTCGGCGTGCACCGTGAACACGTCCGTCGCCGGGTCGTGCTCGACCGCCGTGACGGACCGGCCCCACCGGAGCGTGTCGAGCCGGTCGGCAGCCCACCGGCAGTAGGCGTCGTACTCGCTGCGCAGGGGGTGGAAGTCCTCGCGGATGTAGAACGGGTACAGGCGGCCGGTCTCCTTGAGCCAGGCGAGGAACGAGAACGGCGACGTCGGGTCGGCCATCGTCACCAGGTCCGCCATGAAGGGCACCTGGATCGTGGCGTCGTCGAGCATCATGCCGTGGTGCCAGGCGAAGCCGTCGGCGGCGTCGAGGAACACCGCGTCGAGGTCGTCGAGCGGGTCCGTGAGGCAGGCGAGGCCGAGGTTGAACGGGCCGATGCCGATGCCGATCAGGTCGTGGACGGGCTGCCCAACGTGGCTCATCGGATCGCTCCTTCCGGGGCGGTGGTGGTCGCGCGGACGCGTGCCGCCGTCGCAGCGACGTGGTCGAGCGAGGCGCGCATCTGCGCCGGGGTGGTCTCGGGGTTGAGCAGCGTCAGCTTGTTGCAGGGTCGGCCGTCGATCACGGTCTTCGCGATGAGGACCCGGCCCTCGGCGAGCAGGGCCGCACGGATCGGGGCGACGAGCGCGTCGGCCTGCTCGTCGGTCACCCCGGCCGGCTGCCAGCGGAAGAGCACGGTGCTGAGCTGCGTCGGGGCGACGAGCACCAGGTCGGGGTGCTCCTCGACGATCCGGTGGGTGGCGGCGGCGAGGTCGATGACGGCGTCGAACGCGGTGCCGATCGCGTCGGCCCCGGTCGCGCGCAGCGTCGCCCAGAGCTTCAGGGCGTCGAAGCGGCGGGTGGTCTGCAGCGACTTGTCGACCTGGTTCGGTTCGGCGGCGTCCTCGGGGTTGAGGTAGTCGGCGTACCAGGCAGTCCGGCGCAGGTCGGCCGGGTCACGGACGAGCAGTGCACTCGAGGACACCGGCTGGAAGAAGGACTTGTGCAGATCGGTCGTCACGCTGCGCGCCCGCTCGATGCCGGCGAGCAGGTGCCGACGCGTCGGGGAGACGAGCAGTCCGCAGCCGTACGCGGCGTCGACGTGAAGCCAGACGCCCTCCAGATCACAGACGTCGGCGATCGGCTCGATCGGGTCGATGACCCCGCGGTCGGTGGTGCCGGCGGTCGCGACGACCGCGATCGGGGTCCCGCCCGCTGCCCGGGTCGCGGCGATCGCCTCCGCGAGGGCTGCCGGCCGCATCCGACCGGCGTCGTCCGTGGCGACGTCGACCACGGCCTCGAGACCGAGGAGTCGTGCCGACTTCGCGATGCTGAAGTGGGTCTCCGCCGTCGTGAACACGGTTCCGGCCACGCCGACCGCTTCGCGCGCCAGCAGCAGCGCCTGCAGGTTGGACTGCGAACCGCCCGAGGTGAACACCCCGTCGCCGGCAGTGAACCCGGCACGACGGGCCAGCCAGTCGATCACATGGCGTTCGATGTCCGTGCCGATGCGGGACTGGTCCCAGGTGTCGACCGACGGGTTCACCGCGGCGAGGACGGACTCGGCGGCGACCGCGGGCAGTGCGACCGGGCAGTTGAGGTGCGCGAGGTAGCCGGGGTCGTGGAACCACACGGCCTCGCGGACGAACAGGTCGTCGAGTTCGGCGAGCGCCTGTTCCGTCCCGACGGGAGCGGCGTCCAGGTCGACCGCGCGTACCCGGTCGTGCAGCGCACCAGGGGCGGTCGCGGTCGTCGGGCGGTCCACGGTGGCGAGTCGGTCGGCGAGCTGGTCGACCGTCGACCCGACGGTCGACCGGTAGCGCTCGGCGTTGGCAGTGGTCAGCAGTTCGATGGGTGTCACGTTAGGTAAG
This sequence comes from Curtobacterium sp. MCJR17_020, assembly GCF_003234365.2. Lineage (NCBI taxonomy): Bacteria > Bacillati > Actinomycetota > Actinomycetes > Micrococcales > Microbacteriaceae > Curtobacterium > Curtobacterium sp. MCJR17_020. The sequence goes on from NZ_CP126260.1 coordinate 3,574,315, forward strand.
GCTAACCTCACCTGCTTTTTGGTGTCACCCGAACAGGGGTGGACTCCCAGGTCTCGGGCGTGGCGCAACGCTCCAATGCCCACGACGACCGCACCCCGCCGGGGAACCGGCGGGGTGTACGGACGTTCAGCCGGCTCGGGCTAGAGCTTCTCGATCGGCGCGATCTTGATGAGCAGCTTCTTGCGGCCCGCGGAGTCGAACGCGATCTCGGCGATGCGCTTCGCGCCCTGGCCGGTCACCGCCGAGACGGTGCCCTCGCCGAAGTCGACGTGCTTGATCCGGTCGCCGGCGACGAGTTCCATGTCGCCGTTGTCGCGGACCTGGCCGGATACCCGGTTCGCCCACTCGGTCTTCGGGCGGGTCTTCGACGCAGCGGCCGCGCGGTCGTACGAGCCACCGCCCCAGCCACCGCCTCCGCGGTAGCCACCACCACCCCCGCCGATGCCGCCCTCGCGCTTCGCGTTGAGCGCACGGGGCTGCGTGCCACCACGGCTGTTCGCCATGCCCGGCGACTGCTTCCACTCGATGAGCCCCTCGGGGATCTCCTGCAGGAAGCGCGACGGCATGGCGACGTTGACGTCACCGAACTGGGCGCGGGTCATCGCCAGCGACAGGAACAGGACCTTCTTCGCGCGGGTGATGCCGACGTAGAACAACCGGCGTTCCTCCGAGGGACCACCCGGCTCGTTCGCGGACATCCGGTGCGGCAGCAGGTCTTCCTCGACCCCGGTCAGGAACACGGCCTCGTACTCCAGCCCCTTGGCCGTGTGCAGTGTCATGAGCGACACGGTGCCGGACGAGTCGTCGAGCTCGTCCGCCGCCGCGACCAACGAGACCTCGGTCAGGAAGTCCGTCAGGGTGCCCTCGGGGTTGTTCTTCTGGAACTCGCGCGTCACCGCCACGAGCTCGTCGATGTTGTCGGCTCGGGCAGCGTCCTGCGCGTCGGGCGACTTCCGCAGGTTCTCGAGCAGGTGGGAGCCGTCGAGCAGCTGGGTCAAGGTGTCGACGACCGGCTGCGTCGGGGCCTTCTCGGACACGGAGTCCAGCAGCGCCGCGAACTCGGTGATGGCGTTCCGCACCTTCGGCCCGAAGCCGAGCTCGCCCGCGTGCCGCAGGGCGTCGCGCATCGTGGTCTCGTGCTCGTCGGCGTAGCGCTGCAGGGTCGTCTCGGTGACGGAGCCGATGCCGCGCTTCGGCACGTTGAGCACACGACGGAGCGCCATCGGGTCGGCGGGGTTCGCCACGGTGATCAGGTACGCCATGGCGTCCTTGATCTCGGCGCGCTCGTAGAACTTCGTGCCGCCGAGCACCCGGTACGGGATCGCGGCGCGGATGAAGATCTCCTCGAGCGCACGGGTCTGCGAGTTCGTCCGGTAGAACACCGCCATGTCGCGGTAGTCCATGCCGTCCTCGCGCAGGCGCTGGATCTCGTCGGCGACGAACTGGGCCTCGTCGTGGCCGGTGTACCCGGTGAAGCCGACGATCTTCTCGCCCGCGCCGACGTCGGTGAACAGGTTCTTCGCCTGACGGTCGAAGTTGTTCGCGATGACAGCGTTCGCGGCGTCGAGGATGGTCTGCGTCGAGCGGTAGTTCTGCTCGAGCAGGATCACCTTGGAGTTCGGGAAGTCGCGCTCGAACTCGACGATGTTGCGGATGTCGGCCCCGCGGAACGCGTAGATCGACTGGTCCGAGTCGCCGACGACGGTCAGCGACGCTCCGGCGATCGACCCGTCGCGCTCGCGCATGCGGGCGACGTGCTGACCGGAGTCCTCGAGCTTGTCGACCTGCTCGACCGGCACCGGACGGGTGAGCTCGCGGATCAGGGAGTACTGCGCGTGGTTGGTGTCCTGGTACTCGTCGACCAGGATGAAGCGGAAGCGCCGCTGGTAGAGCGCGGCGACCTCGGGGAACGCCCGGAACAGGAAGACGGTCTGGCCGATGAGGTCGTCGAAGTCGAAGGCGTTCGCCCGGCGCAGGTCGTTCGTGTACCGACGGAAGACCTCGGTGAACATGACTTCCTGCGGGTCGTTCACGTTGATGTTGCGCGCGTACGAGTCGATGTCCTGCAGCTCGTTCTTGAGCTTCGAGATCTTCGACGCCGCGGCGCCCACCGTGAGTCCGAGCGTGTCCGCCTCGAGGTCCTTGATGATCCGCTTCAGCAGGGCCTTGGAGTCGGCGGAGTCGTAGATCGTGAACGACTGCGCGAACCCGAACCGCTCGGCCTCGCGCCGGAGGATGCGCACGCACGCCGAGTGGAACGTCGAGATCCACATGCCGTCGGACTCGCCACCCACCAGGGCCCGGACGCGCTCACGCATCTCGGCCGCGGCCTTGTTCGTGAAGGTGATCGCGAGGATCTGCGACGGCCAGGCTTCACGGTTGGCGAGCAGCAACGCGATGCGGCGCGTGAGGACGCTCGTCTTGCCGGATCCGGCACCGGCCACGATCAGCAGGGACTCGCCGCGGTACTCGACGGCTTCCTTCTGCTGGGGGTTCAGACCCGCGGTGAACGGGTCTTCGTACGCACGGGCACCGGCGCCCGGCTCGGGCGTCGATTCGAAGGGGTCGAGCACGATCGTCATGTTCGGGACAGTCTAAGCGGGACCCCCGACAGCCGACCGGGCGAGGACCGCCAGGTCGGTGTGGTCCGCGAACACCCCGTCGAGGCCGGTCCGGATCACCGAGGTGTACCAGCGCTCCCAGTCGCCGAAGGCCGCGACGTCCCCACCGCGGCGCAGCGGCCCGGGCAGGAACCGGTTCTCCGGTCGGAGCGTCCACGTGTACACCGCGAGGCCCACGGCGTGCGCACGGTCGACGATCGCGCTCCGGACCGGCGTCGGGTCCTCGAGCGCGACGCTGTCCACCCCGGCCATCAGCGTGCCGAGGTCGACGCTGATGCCGTGGAACTCGGTCGCGAACGACGCGAGCGCGTCCTCGGAACGCTCCGCAGCGTAGGTGGGGGCGAGCGATCCGTGGGACGCGACCTCGTCGGCGGCACTGCCACGGGCCTCCTGGAGGTACACCAGCCGACCACCCGTGTGCCGCTCGCGCAGGTCGCGGAGCACGCCCTTCTCGAAGCTCTCGACCGTGAGCCGCTCGTCACGGCGCCACCCGGCGTCACCGAGCGTGCGGTCGACGAGTTCGCCCATCGGGAAGCCCGCGCGGTCGAAGAACGCCGCGTGCTTGACCTCGGCGACCAGCCCGACCGGACGAGGCGCGGCGTCGAGGATCGCGAGCAGGTCCTCGAGGCGCAGGATCGGCTCCTCGCCGTCGTGCTCGGCCGACCCGGGCCGCAGGGCGGGCAGACGTTCCCGGGTGCGGAGCGTCTGCAGCTCGGCCCAGGTGAAGTCCTCGGTGAACCAGCCGGACAGGCTCTGGCCGTCGACGGCCTTCGTCGTGCGCAGGTGCCGGAACTCCGGGTGGTCCGCGACGTCGGTGGTGCCGGACACCTCGTTCTCGTGGCGGAGCACGAGCACGCCGTCCTTCGTGGGCACCAGGTCCGGCTCGATCGCGTCGGCACCGAGCTCGATGGCGAGTTCGTACGCGCTCCGCGAGTGCTCGGGGCGGTAGCCGGACGCACCGCGGTGGGCGATCACGAGGGTCATGGCGCGACCCTACTGGGCCAGGGTGACGGCGGACCGTCCTGTGTCGCGGGACACACGCGCCCGGCCGGTGCCCGTGCATCTCAGCATCGGCGTTGACCATCACTGCATGACCGTCCGATCGCTCTCCACCGCCGTCGAGGCCAGGATCGACCGTGCCGCCCGCCGACTGCTCGACGCCGGGCACCAGCCGCACCGGCCCGTCCGGCTGTTCGTCACCGAGTTCCTGGTGTTCGGCGCGAAGCAGGCGTGGGCGTGCGCGTTCGGGGCACTGCTGCTCGGTTCGATGGCCGTGGCCTCGCTGACCGTGCCGGCGGCGTTCCGGAACGACGCGCTGACCGTCGTGGCGGTGCTGCTGCAGCTCGGCATGCTCGTGTTCGGGCTCGAGACCGTGCGGGAACTCCGGGTCGTCCTGCTCTTCCACGTCGTCGGCACCGCCATGGAGGTCTTCAAGACGCACATGGGCTCGTGGTCGTACGAACCCGGCGGGCTGTTCGTGATCGCCGGGGTTCCGCTGTTCTCCGGGTTCATGTACGGCGCGGTCGGGTCGTACATGGTCCGCGTGTACCGCCTGTTCGACCTGCGGTTCGACCGGTACCCGCGGCAGTGGCTGCTCGCCGTCGTCGCTGCCGGCGTGTACCTGAACTTCTTCGGGCACCACTTCCTGCCCGACGCCCGCTGGGTCCTGCTCGCACTCGTCGTGCTGCTCTTCGCCCGCACGACCATGCACGTCCGGATCCACCGAGCGACGATGCGCATGCCGGTGCTCGTCGCCATGGGACTCGTCGCCGTGTTCATCTGGTTCGCCGAGAACGTCGCGACCTGGGCCGGAGCCTGGAGCTACCCCGCGCAGCTCGCCGTCTGGCACCCGGTGGCCCCGACGAAGATCGTCGCGTGGTTCCTGCTCATGACGATCTCGGTCGCGCTCGTCACCTGGCTCTACCCGGCGCTGCCGTCCGGCTCGGCGCGTTGGACGGCGGACTCTCGACGACTTCGAGGCGCGCGCGCAGCGGGTGCCCATAGGCTGCCGTCGTCAGGGCCTCCGGGCCCGCGTCCGCTCGCCGCGAATCCTCAGCCTTCCGCGACCGAGCGCACCTAGGCTGAGAGGACTCATATCTCCTAGGAAGAGGACACCATGGCCTTCAAGCCCGGTTTCGACCAGTCCCCCGCCTTCAACGCCCAGGGACCCAACACCTGGGGCGGGCGCGGCGCTGGTCAGCAGCAGGCCGGCTGGGGACAGACCCCGCAGCAGGCACAGGGCGGGATGACCCCCGAGCAGCTGCAGTACATGTACGACCGCCCGGCGGCATCGACGGTCGACACCGACCGCATGTCGTACGAGGACACCATCGTCAAGACGCTGCTCGCCTTCGGCGTGCTGCTCGTCGGTGCGGTGGCCGGTTGGAACCTGCCCCCGATCGTGTGGATCGTCGGCGCGATCGTCGGGTTCGTCCTGGCGCTCGTGAACACCTTCAAGAAGAAGCCGTCGCCGGGTCTGATCCTGACGTACGCGTTCTTCGAGGGGCTCTTCGTCGGCGGGATCTCGAACTTCTTCGAGTACAACTTCACGCAGACTGGCGGCATCGTCGCCCAGGCCGTGTTCGGCACCCTCGGGGTGTTCGCGGTCACGCTGCTCCTGTTCCTGTCGGGCAAGGTCCGTGCGACCCCGAAGGCCACCCGCTTCTTCCTCATCGCGATTGTCGGGTACATGGCGTTCTCGCTCGTGAACCTCGTCCTGATGTGGACCGGTGTGACCCAGAGCGCCTTCGGCCTCATGGGTGTGACGTTGTTCGGTATCCCGCTCGGCGTCCTCATCGGCATCTTCGTCGTGGTCATGGCGGCGTACTCGCTGATCCTCGACTTCGACCAGATCAAGACCGGTGTCCAGCGCGGCGCCCCGAAGATCTACGCGTGGACCGCCGCGTTCGGCCTCATCGTGACGCTCGTCTGGCTGTACCTCGAGATCCTGCGCATCCTCGCCATCGTCGCGAGCAGCGCACGCAACTAGATCCACCGCGTCCACGAAGGGCCCCGGCACTGCCGGGGCCCTTCGTCGTTCCCGGAGCAGGGTTGTCCTGACTCGATTCGACGCTCCGTCCGTGCGGCGCCGAGGTTCCACGACATGCCGCCGGTGCGACGCCGAGGTTCCACGGGCGCCCCGGGGGAGGCTCGAGATGCCGAGATCTCGGAACCTCGGGGCACGCACGCACGCACGCGCGCCCGGACGCACGCGCACGGCCCCGGACGCGCGGAGGCCCGGCACGCAGGGCGTGCCGGGCCTCCGGTCGTTCAGGGGAGCGTCACTCCCACTCGATCGTCCCCGGCGGCTTCGACGTGACGTCGAGCACGACTCGGTTGACGTCGGGCACCTCGTTCGTGATGCGGTTCGAGATCTTCGCGAGCACGTCGTACGGCAGGCGCGTCCAGTCCGCGGTCATGGCGTCCTCGGACGAGACCGGACGGAGCACGATCGGGTGCCCGTACGTGCGGCCGTCACCCTGGACACCCACGGAGCGGACGTCGGCGAGCAGGACGACCGGGCACTGCCAGATCTCCCCGTCGAGGCCCGCTGCGGAGAGTTCCTCGCGCGCGATCTTGTCGGCGGCACGGAGCAGCTCGAGTCGCTGCTTGTCGACCGAACCCACGATGCGGATGCCGAGCCCCGGTCCGGGGAACGGCTGGCGGCCGACGATGACCTCGGGCAGACCGAGCTCGCGACCGACGGCGCGGACCTCGTCCTTGAAGAGCGCACGGAGCGGCTCGACGAGTTCGAAGGTCATGTCCTCGGGCAGGCCGCCCACGTTGTGGTGCGACTTGATGTTCGCAGTACCCGCTCCGCCGCCGGACTCGACGACGTCGGGGTAGAGGGTGCCCTGCACGAGGAACTTGACCTCGCCGTCGTCACCGTCCCCACGCGCCTCGAGCACGAGTGCCTCGGCCGCGGCCTCGAACGTGCGGATGAACTCGCGCCCGATGATCTTGCGCTTCTGCTCGGGGTCGCTCACGCCGGCGAGGGCGTCGAGGAACTGCTGCTCGGCATCGATCGTGATGAGCCGGACACCGGTGGAGGCGACGTAGTCCTCTTCCACCTGCTTGCGCTCGTCGGCGCGGAGGAGCCCGTGGTCGACGAACACGCAGGTGAGCTGGTCACCGACGGCCTTGTGCACGATGGCTGCGGCGACGGCGGAGTCGACACCGCCGGACAGGCCGGCGATCACGCGGTTCGATCCGACCTGGGCCTGGATCCGGGCGACCTGCTCGTCGATGACGTTGCTCGAGTTCCAGTCGCCGGGCAGACCGGCGGCGCGGTGCAGGAAGTTCTCGAGGACGGCCTGGCCGTGCTCGGAGTGCTTCACCTCGGGGTGCCACTGCACGCCGTAGAGCTTGCGCTCGTCGGACGCGAAGGCCGCGACGGGGGTCGACGCGCTCGACGCGAGGACCTCGAAGCCCTCGGGGGCCTTCGCCACGGAGTCGCCGTGCGACATCCACGTGACCTGGGACCCGGGCTGGCCACCGAGCAGGACGCTGTCGGTCCCGCTGACGTCGACGGACGTCGCGCCGTACTCACGCAGGCCGGTGTTCGCGACCTCGCCACCGAGGGCGGTCGCCATGGCCTGGAAGCCGTAGCAGATGCCGAGCACGGGGACGCCGAGGTCGAGGATGTCGCCGTCGAGGGACGGTGCACCTTCTTCGTACACGGACGACGGCCCACCGGACAGCACGATGGCTGCGGGGTCCTTCGCGCGGATCTCCTCCGCCGTGATGGAGTGCGGGACGATCTCGCTGTAGACGTTCGCTTCACGGACCCGACGCGCGATGAGCTGCGCGTACTGGGCCCCGAAGTCGACGACGAGGACGGGACGCTGTTCGGTCTCGCTCACCGAGCGGCCTCCTTCTCACGCTGCTGGGCAGCGATCAGCTCGTGGTAGGTGTCCATGGCCTTCTGCTGCATGCGGTGTTCGACCACGAAGGACATGAACGGGATGATGCCACCGAGGGCGATGAGCAGGAAGCGGGAGGGCTTCCAGCGCATGATGCTCCACAGACGGAAGTCCGTGAAGAGGTAGAGGACGTACAGCCAGCCGTGCGCGATGAGGATCGCGATCGACAGGTTGAACGTGCCGGGTGCTTCGCCGGCCGTGCCGTTCGGCACGAAGAACGGGCCGTTGCCGAGCTGCATCTCGAGCTGGAGCGGTGTGTACTTGATGATGACCTCGATCACGAGGGCCAGCAGCAGCACACCGGTGATGTACGCGGAGACGCGGTACCACTTCACCGCACCCGGGATCTTCGGGATGTCGCGGGTTCGGACGGTCAAGGCCATGACGACCAGCCTACCGTCGGTCCGCAAGGGCCCCGTCGACGCTGAGGGCAGCCTCACGCCGCTCCTCTTCCTCGCGCTCCCAGGCGTCCTTCACGAACCGGTACCAGAGGAACACCGCGAAGCCGGCGAAGACGACCCACTCGATCGCGTAGAACAGGTTCAGCCAGTCGAACTGGACCTCGCGCGACGGTGCCCGGTCGGCGATGGTGCCGAGGTCGGCGGCCTGCGCGGTGGCACCGTCGGCGACGACGTACCCGAGGTACATCCGGTCGTCGAACGCCTTCCACGTGTTCACGAAGCGCGCGGGCGCCACGGCGGAGTACTCCGCCTGCTTGTAGGTGTCCTGGTCGGGCGACTCGGCGGGGTAGTACCGGCCCTGCACCGTGAGCGTCTGCCCGTCCGCCAGGCGGTCACCACCGGCGACGGCGGCCGACCGCTGGTCGGACCACCCGATGACGACCGGGAGGCTCGCCCCACCATCCGAGTCCACCAGGTGACCCACGGTCTGGTACGTCCCACCCCCGGTGCGGCCGGTCAGGATCGTGGTGTCACCGGCGACGAACGTGCCGGTGACGGTGACCCGCTGGCCGGCGATGGTCTCGCTCGCGGGTTCTTCCGGGGCGGTGACCGCCTCGAGCGTCTTGCGGGTCTCGGTGGTCGCCGGCAGCGGCTTGCCGTTGGCGATGCTCCGCTCCAGCTGCCACTTGCCCAGCCCGGCGAACACCGCCGCGAGCACGAGCGCCAGCAACAGCAGCGCGATCCACCTCGGTCGTCGGGCAACGGCCCACATCTGTATCAGTACTCCGGATCGCGCTGTCGGACCGGACGCTCGGGGCGCTCGGTGGGGATCTCGACGGGCGACGTGACGGGTTCGTCGGTCGCCTCCGGTGACCCATTCTCCTGCTCGTCCCTGCCAGCGGCCTCCACGAGCGCGAACTCCTCCGCGAACTGGCGGTCCCGCTCGGCACGTCGGACGGCTGCGGCGGACGCTGCTTCGGCTTCCTCGGCCTCAGCCGCCTCGGCGGCGGCAGCCGCGGCGACCGCTCGGCGGCCGCCGAGTCGCCCGCGCAGGCGGGCGAGGCGGGCGGGGCGCACCACGAGGCGGCCGATCCGCTCCGAGTTCACCGCGAGCAGCGGCCCGAGGATCGCCATGACGAGGACGTAGAGGCCCGCGAAGGCGGTGATCCGGGCCTCCAGTCCGGCGGCAGCCGAGAGCGTCGCGAGGATCAGCGCGAATTCGCCACGGTTCACCAGGATGACGGCGGTGTTGATCCCCTGCTGGACGTTGAACCCGTTCATGCGCGCGACGATCTGCCCGGCGACCGCGTTGAGCACGACCGTCATGCCGATCGCACCGAGGACCGGCCAGAGCACCTCGCCGAAGGTCGACAGGTCGAGGCCGAGGCCGAAGTTCACGAAGAAGAACGCGGCGAAGACGTCGCGCATCGGCAGTGCGAGCTGCTCGATGCGGTCGCGGTACCGGGTGGCGCCGCAGAGCAGACCGATGACGAACGCGCCGATGGCGTCGGTGACGCCGAGCAGGTCGCCGATGCCACCGAACATGACGGCGAGCCCGAAGAACAGCACCGTGAACAGTTCGTCGTCACGCGTCGCGAAGATCTTCGAGACCCACTTGCCGGCGAACCGGGCGAGCGTGAACATCACGATGAGGAAGCCGAACGCGAGCGCGAGCTTGCCGACGACCGCCCAGGCGTTGGTGTCGCCGGACAGCACGACGGACACGATCGCCAGGTAGATGGCGATGAAGACGTCCTCGATGACCGTGACGCCCAGGATCATCGGGGTCTCGTCGTTCGCGAGTCGTCGCAGCTCGATGAGGAGCTTCGTGACGATCGCGCTCGACGAGGTGGCCGTCATGCCGGCGATGATCAGGGCTTCCCGGGTGCCCCAGCCGAGCGAGAACCCGAACGCGAACCCGACTCCCATGTTGATGACGACGTAGGTGCCGCCCGACACGAGGAGTTTGCCGGCGTTGCCGTAGAACTCCTCTTGGTCGAACTCCAACCCGAGGTTGAACAGCAGCAGGATGAGCCCGAACGTCGCGATGAGCTCGATCGTGTGCGACTCGACGTTCAGGCCGATCCACGGCGTGTGCGGACTCGCGATGAGCCCGACGATCATGTAGATCGGGATCGCCGGCAGACCGATGGTCTTGCCGAGCCGCCCGAGCACGTAGGCGATGACGAACAGCACACCGATGGTGAGCAGTTCACCGCCCAGGTGCATGCGTTAGCTCTTCCGCGGGGCCTCGGCCGATGCGGCCGCAAGCTCTCCGCTGCGGTAGAAGGAGAAGGCCTTGGCGACCTTCTCGGGGGAACCGGCGACGACGATCGTGTCACCGGGGAAGACGACGAAGTCCGGCGAGGGTGCCGGGTTGGCGCTGTCGCCACGGACGACGGCCACGACGGTCAGGCCGATGAAGCCGGAGTCGTGCAGGTCGCCGAGCGGCTTGCCGGCGATCGCGTCGTCGTAGTCGACCGAGAACCAGTCGATGGACAGCCCGGGGATCTCGTCGAGCTTGTCGAGGCCCTCGGTGATCCGGGTGCCACCCAGGAGTTCGGCGAGGGTGTGCGCCTCGCCCTCGCTGAGGCGCAGCGAGACCTTCTCGGACTTGTCCGCGCCGTCGGAGACGTCGGCGAACGAGATGAGGTCGGAGTGACCCGACCGGTGCGTGATGACACCGCACTTGCCACCGTCGTCGGTGTAGAAGCTGTGCAGCACGCCGACTCCGGGGAGTTTGACGCGATGGACGTCGACCATGATGGCTCCCTTTTCGAGTACCCCGATGATAACCACCGGGGGTGCCCGGCCATTCCACACCTGCCGGGCCACTATCGTCACCGCATGGGGAGAACTCGGATCGTCGTCGGGGTCGTCGGGACGCTGGTCGTCACGTTGTACGCGGGGTTGCTGGCGCTCAACGCGCTCGTACTCGATCCGCTCGGCGCGGTGCCGGGGCTGTCGCTCGGTGCGATCTACGGCCACCTCGACGCGCAGGGGTACCAGGTGCGGGCCGACGTCGTGGCGGTGCTCGTCATCGCGGCAGTCGGCATCGCGTTGGCGGTCACCGTCCTGATCGTGACGCTGGTCCGGCGGACGACGGCGCACGTCGCCGCCGCCTGGCTGCTGGCGATCGTGGCCGCCGGCGCCGTCCAGGTGTTCGGTTCCGGGTTCCAGCTCGGGATGGACGTGGCCGACGGCTACGGGATCGGCGGCGGGGACCACACCATCTGGGCCGGTGTGCTGTACGTCACGAGTCTCGTGGCGCTGCTCGCGATCCCGGTCGTGCTCGTCGTCGGCGAGCGAGGCCGTGGTCGCACCGTGGCGGGGACGCTGGCCGCCTGACGGACGCACCACGAGCCTCCCGTCCGGTGTTCGCGGTCGGGGCCCACGCCGCCGGTTCCGGGGCGACGCGCCAGCGGCGTCACGGCCGTGCCGGTGGGGAGAGGCCCGTGGCCGCGTCCGCAATGCGCAGTCGCTACTCCGGCTCGCTCGTCTTCTCCCCCACGACCTGCTCGTCGGACGCCTTCGCGCCCTCGGCACCGCTGCTGCGGCCGCCACCCACGACGACGTCGTCCTCGTCGAAGCCGAACGCGATGTCCGGTGCCTCGAGCCGCACGCGGTCCGCGCTCTCGTCGTCGGGCTGCAGCTGCGACTCGCGTTCCGCGGCCACGCGCTTCAGGTAGTTCGACACCTCGTGTTCGGTGGTCTCCTGGTCCCAGCCGAGCACGTCGGCCATGAGCTTCGCGGCGACCGGGGCCGCCGACTCACCGCGGTCCCAGGCCTCGATCGAGATGCGGGTGCGGCGGGCGAGGACGTCCTCCAGGTGCAGGGCTCCCTCGTGCGAGGCTGCGTACACGACCTCGGCGCCGATGTAGTCGTCGGCTCCCGGCAGCGGCTCGGCCAGGGCGGGGTCCTGCTCGACGAGCTGCAGCACCTCGGTGGCCAGGGTGCCGTAGCGGTTCAGCAGGTGCTCGATGCGGACCTTGTGCACGTTGAAGCTGCGGGCGGTCCGTGCGCGTCGGTTCCACGCGGCTGGGTAGCCCTCGGCCCCGAGCAGCGGGATGTCCTCGGTCGTCGACGCCGGGATCTTGCCGTCCATCGCGGCGACGGCCTCGTCGATGGCGTCCTTGCCCATCACCCGGTAGGTGGTCCACTTGCCGCCGGCGACGACCACGAGCCCGGGCACCGTGTGCGCCACGACGTGCTCGCGGCTGAGCTTCGAGGTCTGGTCGGACTCCCCCGCCAGCAGGGGACGGAGTCCGGCGTAGACACCCTCGACGTCCTCTCGGGTGAGCGGGACGCGGAGCACCTTGTTGACGTGCTCGAGGATGTAGTCGATGTCGGCCGCGGTCGCCGCCGGGTGCGCCTTGTCGAGGTACCAGTCGGTGTCGGTCGTGCCCACCAACCAGTGCCGGCCCCACGGGATCACGAACAGCACGCTCTTCTCGGTGCGCAGGATCATGCCCATGTTCGACTGGAACCGGTCGCGCGGGATGACCAGGTGCACGCCCTTCGACGCCCGCACCTTGAACTGCCCGCGGGTGCCGATCATCGCCTGGGTGTCGTCCGTCCAGACGCCCGTGGCGTTCACGACCTGCTTCGCGCGGATCTCGAACCGCTTACCGGTCTGGATGTCGTGGGCCTGCGCGCCGACCACGCGCTCCCCCACCTTGATGAAGCCCTCGATCCGGATCCGGCTCGCGGCGTGCGCACCGTAGGACGCCGCCGTGCGGACGAGCGAGGCCACGTAGCGGGCGTCGTCGACCTGGGCGTCGTAGTAGGTCATGCCGCCGACGAAGGCGTCCTTCTTGAGCGACGGCATCGAGCGCAGCACCTGCGTGCGGCTGAGGTGCCGGTGGTGCGGGACCCCGGGCGGACGACCGCCGGACCAGCTGAACGCGTCGTACATCGCCATGCCGATGCCGATGTAGAACCGCTCCCACACGCGGTGGTTGAGCGGGTACAGGAAGCGCACCGGCTTCACCAGGTGCGGGGCGATCCGCTGCAGCAGCAGGCCACGTTCGATGAGGGCCTCGCGCACGAGGCCGAAGTTCAACTGCTCCAGGTAGCGGATGCCGCCGTGCACGAGCTTCGACGAACGGCTCGACGTGCCCGATCCCCAGTCACGGGCCTCGACGATGCCGACGGTCAGGCCCCGGGTGACGGCGTCGAGCGCACTGCCCGCACCGACGATGCCGCCGCCCACGACCAGGACGTCGAGCTCCTTCGTCTTGAGGGTCTCGATCGCCGCCGCGCGTTCGTCGGGGCCGAGCTTGGCCGCGGGGTCGAACCCCGCCCCCGGCACGACGTCGCCAGGACGTCCGGCCGAACTGGTCTGCTTCGTGGTGCTGGACTTCGCCATCGTCGCCTCCGGGTCACGGTCGGCGCCGAAGCGTCACCCGCGTCGGTGCGCGGGTGCCACCAGGATCACTGGTGGTACGGCGCCACGACCACTTCTACTCGCTGGAACTCCTTGACGTCGGAGTATCCGGTCGTCGCCATCGAGCGGCGCAGCGCACCGACGAGGTTGGCGCGGCCGTCGAACGTCGGGGTCGGGCCGTTCAGCACGTTCTCGAGTGGGGCGATCGTGCCCACCTCGACCCGGCGGCCACGGGGCAGCTCCGGGTGGTGCGCCTCGGCACCCCAGTGGAAGCCGCCGCCCGGTGCCTCGGTGGCACGGGCGAGCGCGGTACCGAGCATGACGGCGTCCGCACCGACCGCGATCGCCTTGACGATGTCGCCGGCGGTGTCGAGACCGCCGTCGGCGATGACGTGCACGTAGCGGCCACCCGACTCGTCGAGGTAGTCACGACGCGCACCCGCGACGTCGGCGACCGCGGTGGCCATCGGCGCGTGGATGCCCAGCGCGGCACGCGTGGTGGACGCAGCACCGCCACCGAAGCCGACGAGGACGCCGGCAGCACCCGTGCGCATGAGGTGCAGCGCCGACGTGTACGTCGAGGCACCGCCCACGATCACCGGGACGTCGAGCTCGTAGATGAACTTCTTGAGGTTGAGGGGCTCTTCGTTCTGCGACACGTGCTCGGCCGAGACCGTCGTGCCACGGATGACGAACAGGTCGACACCGGCGTCGACGACCGTCTTCGAGAACTCCTGCGTGCGCTGCGGGCTGAGCGAGCCGGCGACCGGCACCCCGGCGGCACGGATCTCGGCCAGGCGCGCGGTGATCAGCTCGGCCTTGATCGGCTCGGAGTAGATCTCCTGCATGCGCTTCGTGACGTTGCCGTCGGTGAGCGACTTGATCTCGTCGTAGTAGGGCGTCGGGTCCTCGTAGCGGGTCCACAGCCCCTCGAGGTCGAGGACGCCCAGGATGCCGAGCTTGCCCATCTGGATGACCGTGGCCGGCGAGGACACGGAGTCCATCGGCGCGGAGAGGATCGGCGACGCGAAGGTGAACGCGTCGATCGACCACTGCACGCTGACGTCGCGCGGGTCACGCGTCCGCCTGGAGGGGACCACCGCGATGTCGTCGAACGCGTACGCCCGACGTCCGCGCTTGCCTGCACCGATCTCGACTTCGCTCACCCGGCAAGCCTACCGGGCAGGTCCGGGGGCGTGCACGGACCGGACGGTGCGGTCAGCGGCTGGCGACCTCGCACCGTGCGAGGGGCGCCACGCTTGGTGCGAGGTTCCGTCTTCCGTGCGAGGTCGCGAGGGTCGCACGACGTCCGGAACCTCGCACCACTCGGGCGTCAGCGCGCGGTCAGCGGGGGCGGCGCGGCGGCCGCCGTCGCTTGCGGAGCACCCGCAGCACGAAGCCGAGCAGGAGCGCGAGCACCACGAGCACGACCAGGAGGGCAGCCGCCACCTTCACGAGCAGCGCCGCACCGACGAACAGCGCGATGAAGACCACCCACACCAGGGCGTCCATCGCACCCGCCGACAGTCTCTGCACCTGCGGAACGATACCGACCCGGCGGACGCGGGGCGGGCCTCCCGTCCGGTCCGGAGCCGGCCACGCACCGTCGCGAGCCGACGGGGCCCAACGTGCAGGAGCGGGGCCGTGCGGCGCGAAGCGACCACGCACGGCCCCACCCGTCGCGGATACCACCCCCACAGCGGCACCCGCAGTCGACACAGCGCGCTAGCGCCCTGCGTCGACGTCCTTTGCGAGCGTCCCGAGGTACAGCTCGATGACCTTCGGGTCGTCCGCGAGTTCCTTCCCCGTGCCCGAGTACGCGTTCCGCCCCTGGTCGAGCACGTACCCACGATCGCAGATCTGCAGACAGCGTCGCGCGTTCTGCTCCACCATCACGATCGACACACCGGCCTTGTTGATCCGGCGGGTCCGCAGGAACGTCTCGTCCTGGCGCACCGGGGAAAGCCCGGCACTCGGCTCGTCGAGCAGCAGCACCTTCGGGTCCATCATCAGCGCGCGTGCCATGGCGACCGACTGCCGCTCACCGCCGGACAGGGACCCCGCCCGCTGACCGCGCCGCTGCGCGAGCACCGGGAACAGGTCGTAGATGACCTCGAGCCGCTCGGCGAACTTCCGGGGCCGCAGGTACAGCCCCATCTGCAGGTTCTCCTCGATGGACAGCGACGGGAACACGTTGTTCGTCTGCGGGACGAAGCCGACGCCGGCCTGGACGAGCTTGTTCGCCTTGAGGTTCGTGATGTCCTCGCCCTGCAGGGTGACCGAGCCCTCACGGATCGACACGAGACCGAACAGGGCCTTGAGCAGCGTGGACTTGCCCGCACCGTTCGGCCCGATGATCCCGATCAGCTCGCCGGGGTAGCAGTCCAGGTCGCAGCCGTTCAGGATGTTCACGCCCGGCAGGTAGCCGGCGACGAGGTTCTTCGCGCGCAGCACCGGCTCGCGTTCCAACGTGGCCGCCTGGGACGGACTGGAGGCGCTGCTCGCGTTCGTGGGGTCGACTGCGTCCGTCATCGGGTCTTCTCCTCTGCTGCTGCGTCCGCCGCGTCTTCTTCCGCGACTTCCTCCGCCAGTTCCTCGAAGGTCTCCTCGGTGAGGAGCGAATCGTCGCCCAGGTCGGTGTCGTGGTGCGCACCCAGGTACGCGTCGATGACCGCCTGGTCGTCCATCACGGTGTCGGCAGGGCCCTCGGCGACGACCTTGCCCTCGGCCATCACGACCACCCAGTCCGAGATGTGCCGGACCATGTGCATGTCGTGCTCGACGAACAGCACGGTCATGCCGTCGTCGCGCAGGGACTGGATGTGCCCGAGCAGCGACTGCGTCAGCGCGGGGTTCACGCCCGCCATCGGCTCGTCGAGCATGATCATCGTCGGGTCGGACATCAGCGCCCTGGCCATCTCGAGGAGCTTCCGCTGGCCACCCGACAGCGAACCGGCGTAGTCGTCCGCCTTGTCGTCGAGCTTGAAGCGGGCGAGCAGGTCCTCGGCCTTCGCGGTGATCTCCCGCTCGCGCTTCGCCCACACCGGCTTGACCAGCGCGGCGAAGAAGTTCTCGCCGGGCTGGTCACGGGCGCCGAGCAGCATGTTCTGCATCACGGTGAGCCGCGACAACGCCTTCGTCAGCTGGAAGGTGCGGACCATGCCGCGGTTGGCGATGTGGGTCGCGCTCGTCTTCTGCAGCGTGGTGCCGTTGAACTGCGTCCTGGCGCCGGGGCTCGGCTTGTCGAAGCCGGTCAACAGGTTGAAGAAGGTCGTCTTGCCGGCGCCGTTCGGGCCGATCAGGGCCGTGATGGAGCCGCGCTGGACCTCGAGGTGGTCGACGTCCACGGCGGTCATGCCGCCGAAGTGCCGGGTGACGCCGTCGACCGTGAGGATCGGGTCGGCCTTCGTGTAGCCGTAGGTCTCAGACACTGAACGTCAGCTCCTTCTTGTTGCCGAGCAGGCCCTGTGGTCGGAACACGATCAGGAGCATGAGCGCGACGCCGACGAGCACGTACGAGAACTGCTCGGCCTGCTGGGCGTTCATGATCGAGTCGGGGATGAAGTCGCCGGCCAGGGTGCGGATGAAGAGCCGGACGACGAAGAACAGCACTGCGCCGAGCACCGGACCGAACACCGTCGCGGCACCGCCGAGGATGAGCGCCGTCCAGATGAAGAACGTCATCGAGCGGCCCATGGCGTCCGGTTGCACCGAACTCGGCAGCACGTAGATGATCCCGGCGATCGCACCGAGCGCACCACCGAACACGAGCGCCTGCATCTTGTACGAGTAGACGTTCTTGCCGAGGGAGCGGACGGCGTCCTCGTCCTCGCGGATCGCCTTGAGGACACGGCCCCAGGGGCTGCGCATGAGCAGGAAGAGCACGAAGGTGAACAGCGCGACGAGGGCCCAGGCGGCGATGCGGATCCACCAGCCGTTGACGCCGTTGTTGGCGTAGGTGAACCAGAGGATGGTCGTGGTGCCGTCCGGCAGCGGGCTCAGGGCGGTGAACGGGTCGCGGTAGCTCGACCCGGTGATGCCGTTGGAGCCACCCGTCGTCGTGGTCAGCAGGCTGGAGCGGCCGACCATGCGGATGATCTCGGCGCCGGAGATCGTCACGATCGCCAGGTAGTCGCCGCGGAGCCGCAACGTCGGGACGCCGAGGATGATCGCGAACACGATGGCGACGAGCAGGGCGATGAGCACGGCCATCACGAACGGCAGCCCGTTCGTGATGGAGATCGCGAAGCCGTAGGCGCCGAGCAGCAGGAACGCCGCCTGGCCCATGTTCACGAGCCCGGTCAGGCCGAAGTGCACGTTCAGTCCGATGGCCGCCAGGGCGAACGCCGCCGTGGTGGGGGCGAGGGCCTCCTGGGTGAGCGAGGACAGCAGGTTGAGGATGTAGTCCATGCGCGTGCTCCCTTAGCCGACCCGCTCGGCGCGGCCGAAGATGCCCTGCGGCCGGAACAGCAGGATGAGGATGAGGATGACGAGGGCGGTGGCGTACTTGAAGTCACCGGGGAGCACGAGGTTCGTGAGCTCGACGACGACGCCGATGATCATCGACCCGACCAGCGCGCCGTAGGCCGTCCCGAGACCGCCGAGCGTCACCGAGGCGAACATGAGCAGGAGCAGCTGCAGGCCGGTCTGCCAGTTCACGCCGTTGAGCACCAGGCCGAGCATCACGCCGGACAGGCCGGCGAGACCCGCGGCGAGCGTCCACACGAACCGGATGACCCGGTCGACGTCGATGCCGGACGCCGCGGCGAGCGCCGGGTTGTCCGACACTGCTCGGGTGGCCCGGCCGAAACGGGTCTTCGCCAGGAACAGGCCGGTGGCGATCAGGACGACCAGCGCGATGCCCATCGCCACGTAGGACTGCACCGTGAGCGTGACCCCGGCGAACCGGACGGTCTCGGGGTTGCCCTGCTGGATCCGGACGGTCGCTGCTCCGAAGAAGTACTGGAACGCGTACTGGGCGGCGATCGACAGACCGATCGTCACGATCATGAGCTGCGTGAGGCTGATCCGCTTGCGCCGGAGCGGCCGCCAGATCCCGGCGTCCTGCAGGTACCCGGTGGCCGCGCACAGCAGCGTGACGACGATGCCGGTCACCCAGATGTTCCAGCCGAGCTGGTTCGCGAACACGTAGGCCAGCAGCCCGCCGAGGGTGACCTGCTCGCCGTGCGAGAAGCTCGACAGCCCCGTCGTGCCGTAGATGAGCGAGAGACCGATCGACGCCAGCGCGATGAGCAGGCCGAGGCGGATCCCCGAGGCGAACTGCTGCCAGGCCCGTTGCGGGCTGACGCTCGACGAGTCCGTCGTGGTGGTGGCGCCCTTCTGGTCGGACAGCTGGAAGATCTGCCCGACGTTGGCGTTCAGGGTCGCCTGGACCTTGCGTTCCGCGTCCGCCGCGTTCGTCAGGTACTGGCCCTTCGGCAGGGTGTCCTGGTCGACGCTCACGGTGTACTCGCCGGCCTCGTCGACGCTGACCGACCAGCGGCCGTCGGCGTTCGTGGTGGCGGTCTCGGCGAAGCCACCGGGCCCGGCGACGTCGACGTCGACGTCCTCGGCCGGTTCCCGCTCGGAGTCGGTGATCGTGCCCTGGATGCACCCGTTCGTCGGGCTGACGGTGCAGGCCTGACTGGTCGCCGGTGCCGACGTGGCGCTGAAGGCCGGCAGGGTGACCGCCCAGTCGATCAGGAAGGTCGCCAGGAACGCGGCGACGAGCACGGCCGCGAGGACCGGTCGACGTCGCGCCTGGCGGAGGCGGAACAGACGCGGCTGCGCCCGTCCCGGAGGAGTGATGGATCCCACGGAAGAGCCTCTCGTTCGGATGACGAGGAACCTATGGGGATTTTGTGACACCCGTGTTTCCAACACGTTCCCTGTGTGATTCGTACCCGAACTGTGACGTTGTGGAGGAACGCGTCCGACGGGGGCGCGATCCGTTCCCCCAGGCGGAACGCGGAATAGCGGGACGGCCCACGCGCGTTACCATGTCCTATCCGGAACCCGCCGTTGCGTTCTCGGTGTCTCGACCACTTCACTCGCCCACGAAGGGGACCCATGGACCAGCCGGATCCGTTCGGATTCATCGGACTCACGTACGACGACGTCATGCTCCTGCCGGGGCACACCGACGTCATCCCGAGCGAGGCGTCCACCGCGTCCCGGCTCACCAGGCGGATCTCCGTCAACGTCCCGCTGCTCTCCGCGGCGATGGACACCGTCACCGAAGCCCGCATGGCCATCGCCATGGCGCGGCAGGGCGGCATCGGGATCCTGCACCGCAACCTCTCCATCGAGGACCAGGCGGCCTACGTCGACAAGGTCAAGCGCTCCGAGTCGGGCATGATCACCAACCCGGTGACCACCACCCCGGACGCCACCGTGGCCGAGGTCGACGCGATCTGCGGTCAGTTCCGCGTCTCCGGCCTGCCCGTGGTCGAGGCGGACGGCACCCTCGTCGGCATCATCACCAACCGCGACATGCGGTTCGTGGCGACGTTCGAGCAGTCGACCACCTTCGTGCGTGACGTCATGACCAAGGCGCCGCTGATCACCGCGATGGAGGGCATCGACCCCGAAGAAGCCATCGCGATCTTCGCGCAGCACAAGATCGAGAAGCTGCCGTTGGTGGACGCCGACGGCAAGCTCCGCGGTCTCATCACCGTCAAGGACTTCGACAAGAGCGAGCAGTACCCGGACGCCACCAAGGACGACGAGGGCCGACTGCGCGTCGGTGCCGCGATCGGCTTCTTCGGCGACGCCTGGCAGCGTGCCGAGGCCCTGCGCGACGCGGGCGTCGACGTGCTCGTGGTCGACACCGCCAACGGCGAGAGCGAAGGCGTGCTCGACATGGTGCGTCGTCTCAAGGCCGACCCGTCCTTCGCGGACATCGACGTCATCGGCGGCAACGTCGCGACGCGTGCCGGTGCGCAGGCGCTCATCGACGCCGGTGTCGACGCCGTCAAGGTGGGCGTCGGGCCCGGCTCGATCTGCACCACCCGCGTCGTCGCCGGCGTCGGCGTCCCGCAGGTCACCGCCGTGTACGAGGCGTCCCTCGCTGCGCGCGAGGCCGGCGTGCCGATCATCGCCGACGGTGGCCTGCAGTACTCGGGTGACATCGCCAAGGCCCTGGTGGCCGGTGCCGACACCGTCATGCTCGGTTCGCTGCTGGCCGGCACCGACGAGTCCCCCGGCGACCTGGTCTTCGTGGGCGGCAAGCAGTTCAAGGCGTACCGCGGGATGGGCTCCCTGGGTGCACTGCAGACCCGCGGCAAGAAGACCTCGTACTCGAAGGACCGCTACTTCCAGGCGGACGTCCCGAACGACGACAAGCTGATCCCCGAGGGCATCGAGGGCCAGGTGCCCTACCGCGGCTCGGTCGGCAACGTCGTCTACCAGCTCACCGGTGGACTCCGGCAGTCGATGTTCTACGTCGGCGGCCGCACGATCCCGGAGCTCAAGGCCCGCGGCAAGTTCGTCCGCATCACGGCTGCCGGGCTCAAGGAGTCGCACCCGCACGACGTCCAGATGGTCGTCGAGGCGCCGAACTACCGCAGCTGAGCCGACTGCACCCCGAACGCCCCGCTCCCCACCGGAGCGGGGCGTTCGTCGTCCGCCGGCAGTAGTGTCACGGCATGGTCAGCGCCGTCTCCCACACCACGATCGACTGCCGTGACGCCTTCGCCCTGTCGGAGTGGTGGAAGCAGGTCCTCGGCTACGTCGACATCGACGACGACCCGAACGGCCCCGGGCACGAGGAGTGCATGATCACCGCACCCGACGGCTCGCACCAGGTGCTGTTCATCCAGGTCCCCGAGGCGAAGTCCGTGAAGAACCGGATCCACTTCGACCTGCGCCCCACCGACCGCACGCGCGATGCCGAGGTCGAGCGGCTGCGGGGCATCGGTGCGACCGAGCTCGCCGACCTCCGGAACGACGACGGCGGCTGGGTCGTGTTCGCGGATCCGGAGGGCAACGAGTTCTGCGTGCTGCGTTCCGTGGCTGAACTCGACGGCTGACGCGGAGCCGGTCCGGGGTGCCGATCCCTGATCCTCCGCACAGGAACATCACGGCTCGGTAACGAAACACTTTTGCGTACCGCCCCGTCACACGGGCGAAACACATGGACCTTACGTTTCTCGACATCCAGTGGAGGCGCCGCGTTCGACCCGAAGCGGCACGGCCTCCGCGCAGAGAAAGGGCTCCACGGATGATCAGAACCACCCGTGCCACCACGGCACTGGCGTTGGCAGGCGCAGTAGCCGTCCTGCTCGCCGCGTGTTCCACCACCAGCAGCGGCGACTCCCCGTCCAGCTCGGCGTCGAGCGGTGCGAAGAAGGACCCCGCCGCCAGCTGCAAGGCCCCCGACACCCCCAGCACCGACGCGCTGAAGATCGGCACGATCCTGCCGCTCACCGGTTCGCTGGCGTACCTGAACCCGCCGGCCGAGTCCGGCGTCGGCCTCGCGGTCAAGGACATCAACGCCGCGGGCGGCGTCCTCGACAAGGACGTCACCATCGACCCGGCGACGGACTCGGGCGACAGCAACGACATGACCGTGTCGAGCTCGGCCGCGACGAAGCTCGTGAACGCGAAGGTCCCGGTCGCGATCGGCGCCGAGTCCTCGTCGGTCACGCTCAACGTCATCGACCAGCTCACCAGCAACTGCATCGTCGAGATCTCGCCCGCGAACACCGCGAGCGACCTCTCCGGCTACTCGTCGTACTACTACCGGACCGCTCCGCCGGACTCGGTGCAGGGTTCGGCGCTCGGTCAGCTCGTGACCGGTGACGGCAACGCCAAGGTCGCGTTCCTCGTCTTCAACGACACCTACGGCACGGGCCTCCGCAACTCGGTGCAGTCCGCGGTCGAGGCCTCCGGTGGCCAGGTCGTCTACGGCGGCAAGGGCGAGGGCCAGGAGTTCCCGCCCGGTCAGACCACGTTCTCGTCCGAGGTGACGGCCGCACTCGCAGCCAAGCCGGACGCGATCGTCGTCCTGGCCTTCGACGAGACGAAGTCGATCATCCCGGAGCTCGTCTCGCAGGGGAACACGGCGAAGATCTACATGTCCGACGGCAACACGGCCGACTACTCGAAGGACTTCGACAAGGGCACCCTGACCGGCGCCCAGGGCACCATCCCCGGTGCCTCGCCGAAGGACGACTTCAAGAAGCAACTGTCCGCCTTCTACAAGGAGTCGTCGAACAAGACGCTCGCCGACTACTCGTACGCGGCGGAGTCCTACGACGCCACCGTCCTCGCAGCCCTCGCTGCGGTGAAGGGCAAGGGCACCGACTCGGGCACCATCCAGGCCAACATGGCCGCGGTCTCCGGCGCGGACGGCGGCACCGAGTGCGCCACGTTCAAGGAGTGCGTTGCACTCCTCGACGACGGCAAGGACATCCACTACACCGGCCCGTCCGGCATCGGTCCGTTCGACGACAACAACGACCCGTCGAGCGCCTACATCGGCATCTACAAGTTCGACGGTGCCAACAAGCCCGTCTACCAGAGCGCCATCCAGGGCGCGGTCAAGAAGTAACCACCACTACCGGTCCCACTCTGGGCCCGAGTCTCGGCTTCACGGAGCCGAGACTCGGGCCCAGCGACGTTTCTCGGTGTCGCGCACGCGAGAACTGTCGCACACGCCGAGACTCGGGCCAGGCGCGGCGCGGACAGACGGACTGGAGGCCCGGGGTGCGTCCGTCAGGCCGGCTCGGCCGGAGCAGGTGCGAGCGCTCGGCGACGGGACGCCCGCGCGGCGGCGAACGAGTCCGCCGTCAGCACCACGAGCGCCAACCACACGATCCCGAAGCCGAACCAGCGCGCGGGCGGCATGGCCTCGTGCTGCACCACCACACCGACGAGCAGCTGCATCACGGGCGCCAGGTACTGCGTCAACCCGAGGGTCGACAGGCTCACCCGACGCGCCGAGGACGCGAAGAGCAGGAGCGGGACGGCTGTCGCCGGGCCGGTGAGCACCGTCACCAGGACGTGCACCCAGCCTTCGCTCGTGAACGTCACGCCGCCGCCGAGCCCCGTCGCGCCGAGCACGACCAGCGCCACGACCGCGATCGGCAGCAGCCACACGGTCTCGATCGTCAGACCGCTCAGCGCGTCGACGGTGCCGCCGACCCGCTTCTTCACCAGGCCGTACAGGCCGAACGAGCAGGCGAGCACGAGCGAGATCCACGGCACCTGGCCGTAGCCCACGGCGATCACGACGACCGCCACGACGCTGATGCCGACCGCGGCCCACTGCGCCGGCCGCAGGCGTTCGCGGAGCACGACGACGCCGAGCGCGATCGTGACCAGGGGGTTGATGAAGTACCCGAGCGCGGCCTCGACGGTGTGGCCGGTCGTGGTCGCCAGGACGTACACGGTCCAGTTCACCAGGATGAGGACCGCGGCCAGGCCCATCACGGCCATCACCCGCCGCTGCGCCATCAGGGTTCGGGTGCGGAGCCACGAGCGGGTGACGGCGATCGCCACCGCGCAGAACACCAGCCCGAAGACGATGCGCCAGGCGACGATCTCGAACGCGCCGGCCGGGGCCATCGCCGCGAAGAGCAGGGGCATGAGTCCCCAGAGCCCGTACGCGATGATCGCCTGCACCACGCCGACGGATGCCTCGCTGCGGACGGGTCGCGCGGGACTCGGTTCACTCACGGAACCATCCTAGGAACGGCCACCGACGGGCCGGGCGTGCCACGGGCCTCCCGGTCGGAGCGCGGGCACGCGACGGACCCGCCGGGAGCCCGCAGACGCACGAACGCCCCGCCGGCCGACAGGCCGAACGGGGCGTTCGTGTGGAGTACTGGACTCAGTTGACGACGACCGCGAGGACGTCACGGGCCGACAGGACCAGCAGGTCCTCGCCCGAGTACTTGACCTCGGTTCCGCCGTACTTGGAGTAGATGACCTTGTCACCCACGGCGACGTCGAGCGGGACGCGGTTGCCGTTGTCGTCGATGCGACCGGGGCCCACGGCGACGACCTCGCCCTCCTGGGGCTTCTCCTTCGCGGTGTCGGGGAT
The DNA here is from genome assembly GCF_003234365.2 of Curtobacterium sp. MCJR17_020. Classification (NCBI taxonomy): domain Bacteria; kingdom Bacillati; phylum Actinomycetota; class Actinomycetes; order Micrococcales; family Microbacteriaceae; genus Curtobacterium; species Curtobacterium sp. MCJR17_020. Next base: position 3,598,692 of record NZ_CP126260.1, read on the forward strand.
GACCAGACCGGATGCGGTGGTCTGCTCTGCCTCGACCTGGCGGATGACGATGCGATCCTCGAGCGGCTTGATGCTGACGGCCACGGTGACCTCTTCTTTCTCGGTACGGACTCGGTACAGATGAAAACCGGGTTGGCACTACGCAGAGGAGAGTGCCAACGCCAACTCTAGGGGGCCATTGGCACTCGGTCAATCCGAGTGCCAGCACATCAGGGGAACATCCAGCACCTGGGAGGATCGGGACATGGAAGCCGCCGAACTCGCCGCACTGCTGACCCCTGACGGGATGGCCCTGCTCGACCGTACCCCCGGCGTCTCGGACGGCGGCGAGATCGTCCGGGTGGTGTCGCGGCTCCGAGCCGAGGGGCACGACCCGCAGCTCGTCGCGGCGGTCCTGACCCAGGCCAAGCTCCGGCTCAAGGCCCGTGGCAAGTTCGGCGACTTCGCCGCGCGCATGCTCTTCACCGAGGCCGGACTCGAGCAGGCCACGCGCCTGCAGGTCGCCGCCCAGCACGCCGGGCGCTTCGCCGCGGCCGGGCTGACCCGGGTCGCCGACCTCGGGTGCGGGATCGGCGGCGACGCGATGGCGATGGCGGCCCTCGACCTCGACGTCACGGCGGTCGACCGTGACGAGGTCACCGCGGCGGTCGCCACGCACAACCTCGCAGTGTGGCCGAACGCCCGGGTCGAACTGGGCGACGCAGCGACCTTCGACCTCGGTTCGGTGGACGGCGTCTGGATGGACCCGGCACGTCGGACGAGCGGCCACTCCGACACCCGCCGACTGGCCGACCCGGACGACTGGTCCCCCTCGCTCGACACCGTGTTCGCGGCCGCCACGCACACCCCGACCGGCGTGAAGCTCGGGCCGGGCATCGATCGCGACCTGATCCCGGACACCGCCGAGGCGCAGTGGACGTCCGTCGACCGCGAGGTCGTCGAGCTCGCGCTGTGGTTCGGGCCCCTCGCCCGGCCGGGGATCCGCCGTGCCGCCACGGTGATCGGTGCGCACGGCATCGCCGAGATGACCGGCCCGGCAGACGCCGAGGACGCCGAGGTGGGGCCGTTCGGGGCCTACCTGTACGAGCCGGACGGCGCCGTCATCCGCGCACGGCTCATCGGCGACCTCGCCCGCACCCTGGACGGCCACATGCTCTCCGACGGGATCGCGTACGTCACCTCGGACCGCGCCGCGACCACGCCCTTCGCCCAGGGCTTCCGGGTGCTCGACACCATGCCGCTCGACGTGAAGCGCCTGTCAGCGCGACTCGCCGCCGACGGCATCGGCACCGTCGAGATCAAGAAGCGAGGCGTGGACGTCGATCCTGCACAGTTCCGCAAGCGGCTGCGGCTGCGCGGGACCGGTCGCGTCACGCTCGTGCTCACCCGGCTCGAGGGCCGGCACAGCGCGATCCTGTGCGAGCGGCTCAGCTGAGGAACGCGCCGGTGCCCGAGTCGTAGTCGTACGTGGGGTACGAGCTCTGGCCGATCACGCCGAGGAAGATGATGAAGGCGATCCAGATCAGCCAGATGCCGGTCATCACCCAGCCGGCGATGATGCCGGTCAGGGCGAGCGCTCGGCCGGCCTCACCGTTCTGCTTGATCTTGCGGAGCGCGACGTGGCCGAGGATCGCGCCGGCCGGGCCGAGCAGGATCGCGATGAACCACATCGGGACGGCGGCGAGACCGAACACGATCGAGAGGATCGCCAGCGTGTTCGTCTTCGGGCGCTGCGCGTAGGGCTGGTACGCCGTCGTACCGTAGGCACCCGCGGGCGCGTACGGCTGCTGCTGCGGCTGCGCGTAGGGGTTCTGGCCGCCCTGCTGCTGCGCGTACGGGTTCTGCTGGCCGTACGGGTTCTGGGCGGCGCCGTACGGGTCCTGCGGCGCCTGTGGTGCCGAGTACGGGTTCTGCTGCTGCGGAGCCGCGTACGGGTTCGACGGCTGCGGCTGGCCGTACGGGTTCGACGGCTGCTGCTGGCCGTACGGGTTGGACTGCTGCGGCTGCCCGTAGGGGTTCTGCTGCTGCGGCGCCGCGTACGGGTTCGACGGGTGCTGCTGGCCGTACGGGTTCGACTGCTGCGGCTGCTCCGGAGCCGACGGGGCCTGCGGTGCATCAGGAGCCTGCGGTGCGTCCGGTGCGGGCGTCCCGTCGGGCTGCCCGCCGTTCGTGCCGCCCGGCGTCGTCTCGCCCGGCTTCGGCCACTCGTTCTGATCGGACACCGTCCACCCCTCTCGGCGCCCGGTCTCTCCGACGCCACGTGAATCCTCCCACAGGCGCCCGAGGGCCGACCGGTCGGGGCCCGGACGGTTCAGACCTGGACGGTCGTCACCGGCAACGTCGAGTCGGCCGCGATCCCGAGGTCGCTCGGCGCGTGCCCCTCGGCGACCAGGCGTGCGCCGACGGCCGCGATCATGGCACCGTTGTCCGTGCACAGGTCGAACGGCGGGATCCGCAGCTGCACCCCCGCGGCGGCGCACCGCTCCTCGGCGACCTGCCGCAGCCGGGCGTTCGCGACCACACCGCCACCGAGCAGCAGTCGGTCGACGCCGGTGTCGCGGCAGGCGTTCAGGGCCTTGGTCAGCAGGACGTCGACGACGGCTTCGCGGAAGCTCGCCGCGACGTCGGCCACGGGGACCTCGCGCCCTTCGTCGCGGCAGCGCTCGACCCAGCGGGCGACGGCGGTCTTCAGCCCCGAGAACGAGAAGTCGTACCGGTGCGCGGCCAGGTCCTTCGGCAGCGTCAGGCCGCGGGGGAACCGGATTGCCTTCGGGTCGCCGTCCGCCGCGGCCCGGTCGATCTGCGGCCCACCGGGGTACGGCAGGCCGAGCAGCCGCGCGACCTTGTCGAACGCTTCACCCGCGGCGTCGTCGATGGTCTCGCCGAGCAGTTCGACGTCGCCGACCAGGTCCTTCACGAGCAGCAGCGAGGTGTGTCCGCCGGACACCAGCAGTGCGATCGTCGGCAGCTCGATGTCACTGCCGTCCGTGCGCAGGACGTCGGCGCCGACGTGCCCGACCAGGTGGTTCACGCCGTACAGGGGCTTGCCGGTGGCGACGGCGAGCGCCTTCGCGGCACCGACCCCGACCATGAGCGCACCCGCCAGACCCGGCCCGGCGGTGACCGCGACGGCGTCGAGTTCGTCGAGGGTGACCCCGGCCCGCTCGAGGGCCTCGTGCAACGTCGGGGTCATCGCCTCGAGGTGCGCCCGCGCGGCGACCTCGGGCACGACGCCGCCGTACCGGGCGTGCTCGTCCATGCTCGACGCGATGACGTTCGCGAGCAGGGTGCTCCCCCGCACGATGCCCACGCCGGTCTCGTCACAGCTCGTCTCGATGCCGAGCACCAGTGGTTCAGCCACGCTCATCGAGCGCCTCCTGTCCGATCGGGCCGACGGTCGACGTCGTCGGCGTCGGCGTCGGCGTCGGCGCCGCGTCTGCTGCGACCGGCAGCTCCGCTCGCATCACCCACGCGTCGACGCCGTCCGGCTGGTAGTACCGCGGCCGGGTCGCGATGTGCTCGAACCCGAAGGCCGTGTACATCGACTGCGCGACGGGGTTGTCGGCGCGGACCTCGAGGAACACCTCGCGCACACCGCGGCGACGGGCCTCGTCGAGGAGCTCCGTGAAGAGCACCCGCCCGAGTCCCTTGCCGCGCTGCTCGGCTGCGACCGCGATGGTCTGCACGTCGGCGACCGGGTTGCCCGCCAACGAGGACAGTCCGGCGTACCCGACGACCGACGGCGCAGCCGAGTCGTCGACGGTCTCGATCACGATGTAGTACCCGTGCGGCGAGTACAGCTCGCCCGACATCTGCGACGCCGACCAGGCGTCCGTCGGGAACGAGACGTGCTCGAGCCACATGATGTCGTCGAGGTCCTGCGGATGCGCCCGCCGCAGGCGGAGCCCGTCCGGCACCGTCACTGCTTCACCCGTTTCGGCGCGCCCGGCACCGTGACGTCGGGTTCCCGCAGGTAGAGGGGGGTGTCCTGGTCGAACCCCGCGCCGGACCGCAGGCGGTCCGCGGCGAGTGATCCGAGCCTCCAAGCAGGGATGGACAGGGCCGTCACGCGGTCCCAGCCCACCGCTTCGGGCCGGGAGGCACGGATCGCCTCGTCGAGATCGGCGGGCCTGGCGAGACCCGGACCCGCAACGCGCGTGCCGGTCTGGTCGTACGCGCTCCAGTAGACCTCGCGCCGGCGAGCGTCCGTCAGGACGACGAACGGTCCGTCCCGTCGACCGTCGCGCTCGTCGGCCGCGACCGCGTCGTGGCTGACGAGCGGCAGGACGGGCACGCCGACCGCGGCGGCGAAGGTGCGGGCGGCGGCGATGCCGACGCGCAGACCGGTGAACGGGCCGGGGCCCATGCCGGCGACGACGCCCGTGACGTCCGCGCCGGTGATGCCGGCCTCGGCGAGCGCCTCGGCCAGGAACGGGCCGATCACCTCGGCGTGCCGGCGGCTGTCCTCGGTGTCACGGGTCGCGAGGGGCGTGCCGGTGGCCGGGTCGACGACGGCCACGGACGTTCCGGCGGAGGTGTCGATGGCGAGGAGCACCCGTCCATCGTAGGCGGCGCGGGGGCAGGGAGCTCCGTCGCGATCCCGCTCCCACCGGTCGTGCGGGTGCCGGTGGCAGGCTCGGTGCCGTGGGGTGGATGCAGCAGAAGCCGGTCTGGGCAGCGGGCGTCGTCGTGGGCGTCGCGTTCGCCGCCGCGTGGTTCGGGTCGACCTTCCTGACCATGCCGCAACTCGGGGCCGGACCGCGAGCGCTGATCTCCCTGGCGGCCGGCGCCTTCTTCGGGGTCTTCATGGGGTCGTGGGTCGGGCGGGTCCGGCGCACACACGGCGACGTCGCGCAGCGGCCTGCGTTCGGCAGGGCGGTGCGGACCGGCACGCTGCCGCCGGATGCGGACACCGCGGGATGGCGGCAGGCGTTGCTCGCGCGCCAGCGGCTCCACCAGCCGCTCCGGTGGACCGCGCCGGTCTCGTACGTTCCCGCGACCGCCCTCGCCGTCTGGCTCGCCGTCACCGGCCAACCGGTGTTCTGGTTCGGTGCGGCGCTCTTCGTCGCGGCGCTCGTCGCCACCGTCGTGACCACCCCGCGGGTGCTCCGCAACACGGCGACGCTGCTCGCCGAGCTCGACCGGCGCGAGGCAACACGGCGCGTCGAACAGTGACGAGCGGCACGCACCTCGACACCGACTGCTGACCCCGGGGGACCGGATCCGCGCGGCAGGTGCGGCCCGCCGGGTACGGTCGTGCGGGTCCCGTCGGCACCAACCGGAAGACCCCGCCATGCACCTGCGCCGCTCCCCCGCGCCCACGTCCGTCCAACCGAGCACCTGGACCGACCCCTACGGGCGGCTCGCGGTCCGCTGCATGCAGACGGTCGTGATCGTCGTGGTGCTCGGCGCGATCGTGACCGCCGCGACGACGCTCAGCCTCGTCACGATCCCCCTGCTCCTCGCGCTCATCATCGCGTCGGCGCTGCACCCCCTGGTCGCCTGGCTGCGCCGGCACGGGGTGCCCTCGATGCTGGCGACCTCGATCGCGTTCGTGGCCGTCCTCGCCGCGGGCGCCGGTGTCCTGTGGCTGCTCGTCTCGACGTTCGCCGGTCAGTGGCCGATGCTGCAGGCCTCGGCGGTCGACGGGTTACAACAACTGCAGGACCTCCTGCACGAGCTGCCCGTCCGGGTGACCGACGGGCAGATCGAGGACGCGGTGTCCGGCGTCGTCGACTTCGTCACGAGCGCCCGGTTCGGAGCCGGGGCGATCGCCGGCATCTCCGCGGTGACGAACTTCGTGACCGGGGCGGTGCTCACCGCGGTCATCCTGTTCTTCTTCCTCAAGGACGGCCCGGCGCTGTGGGAATTCCTGCTCCGCCCGTTCACCGGCGACCAGTACGACCGAGCCCGTCGGATCGGCGACCGCGTGGTGACGACGCTCGGCGGGTACGTGCGCGGGACCGCCGCCGTCGCCGCCTTCGACGCGCTCGCGATCGGCAGCGGACTCGCCGTGCTCGGCGTCCCGCTGACGATCCCGCTCGCCGTGGTGGCCTTCGTGACCTCGTTCATCCCGATGATCGGCGCCCCGATCGCCGGCACCCTGGCCGCCCTCGTGACCCTCGTCGCACTCGGCCCGGTGAAGGCCGTCGTCGTCGTGGCGATCGTCGTGCTCGTCAACCAGGTCGAGGGCAACTTCCTGCAGCCGGTGCTCATGGGCAAGACCCTGCGACTGCACGGCCTCGTCATCCTGGTCGGGCTGACGGCGGGCACCGTGCTCGGCGGGGTGACGGGTGCGCTGCTCGCGGTCCCGCTCATCGCAGCCGGCTGGGGCGTCGTGCAGGTCTGGAACGGCGAGGACGCACCGGCCACCCCCTGGCAGCAGAAGCGTCGCGAGACGGTCCCGGTCGGCTGAGCCGACGCGGGGCCGCGTGGCGGAGGTGCGGGACGTGGCGGCTAGTCGAAACGGACCGTGCTGGTGGGCGACGTCGCGCCCGTCGCGGCCTCGTCCGCTGCCTCGCGGAGGTGCCGCAGCCGTGACCGCACACCGCCGTCCTGGCGACGCAGGACGATCGCGACGTCCGCCACGGACATCCCCGCCGCCGTCATCGCCTCGAGCCCGGTGTCCTCCTGCGGCGTCCACGGCGCGTAGGCGGCGGGCCGGTCGAGCCGAGCAGCGTCGACCTGCGGGTTGCCGGTCGGTGCAGCCCGGACCACCAGTGGGGACGACGGGTCGTCCACTCCGGACGTCGTGGCGACGGCCGGCGCCGGCGTCGACAGCGGGCCGGTCGCCCGGACGTCCAGACAGGCGACGGCGGTCATCGGATGGCGTGCCACGACCGCTCCTGCGGGCGACCGGAACACCAACTCGGTGTCGTCACGGTCCACCGTGCCGACCTCCACGTCGCTGAAGCCGCCGGTGTCGAGGACGATGCGCATGGTTCCCCCGTTCGCGCTGACCAGATCTGCGACGAGGCTACCGGTCGCCGGCCGGTGCACGGTCGACGACCGCTCGGCGGACACCCTCCACCGCCGCCGCGACCGCGCGCTCACGGGCCTCGGCGTCCTCGGTCTCGGAGTCGTGCACGAACACGGTGGCGCCCCGGCGGGCACCGCAGAAGTCGACGATCCCGTGCTCGACCTGCGTCCGGAGCGCCTCGGCGTAGCCGTGCCGTTCGTACACGCCGGCGTCGTCGCCCGCGATCGGCACCAGGTGGACGGTGAGCCGTCCGAGCGCTCGACGGACGCCGCCGTCCGGGTCGACGTCGAACGCCCAGCCGTTCACGAACACGCGGTCGATCCACCCCTTGAGCACCGCGGGCACGGACCACCACCAGACCGGGAACACGAGGACGAGGTCGGTGGCGCGGTCGATGCGCTGCCGCTCGGCGACGACGTCGGACGGGGCGTCCGTCCCGGTCCGGTAGGTGTGCCGGTCGGCCAGCGTGAAGCGCGGGTCGAACCCCTCGGCCGCCAGGTCGGCGGTCTCGACCGTCCCGGCCGGCAGGGCGTCCCGCAGGCGAGCCGCGAGGTGGTGCGTGAGCGAGTCGGGGTCCGGGTGGGCGGTCACGATGAGCGTCGGCACACCGCATCCTCCCGGAGCCGGCTGGGCGGCACCGGGACGCCCGCTGTCGCCCGGCCGTGCCGGCTCACACCGCGGTCAGGTCGAGGGACCAGGCGACCTCGTGCGCGAGCTGCCCAGTCCGCCGGAATGACCGGACCTGGTGCGTGTCGGTCAGGGCGGCCGCCAGGTCGTCGCGGTCGGCGGGGGCGAACCCGAGCGACTGCCAGAACGGACCGGAGCGCCGCGAGAACAGCCACGCCCGTCCCGCGCCCGTGGCCGCGGCGTGGTCGACGGCGAAGCGTGCGAGCCGGGTGCCGTGGCCGAGCCCCCGCAGGTGCGGCGCCACCGCCACGCTGCGGACGAGCACGTGGACACCGTCGGCGCTCGTCTCGTACCCGGTGCTGCCGACCACATGGCCGTCGTCGGCACGGTCGACCCACAGCCGGACGGTCGGCTCGAGACCGGCAGGGCCGAGGCCAGCACGGTCGAGCCCGGCAACGGTCAGGTCGGCACCGACGAGGAAGGTGCGGAGGTCGTCGACCGCACCGGTGTCCACGCGCTGCAGGGTCAGAGGTCGACGCCCGTCCAGCGCGGCCCCGTCGCGGTGACGACGACCCGGCGCGGCTCGTCGGGCACGTCGTCGGGATCGAGGTCCTCGTCGGCCCCGCGGTCGGCCGCGTCCGCGCCGGTCGCCCGCGTGATCTCGACGTCGAGCACGTTGTCGCTGATGCCGTCGACCATGCCGCGGCCCCACTCGACGACGACGATCGCGGCGTCCCAGTCGAGGTCGAGGTCGTCGAGCTCGACCGGGTCCGACAGCCGGTAGGCGTCGACGTGCACCAGGTCCGGGCCGGCCGTGGTCGGGTGCGTCCGGGCGAGGACGAAGGTCGGGCTGGACACCTGGCCGCGCGCGCCGAGTGCAGCGCCGAGCCCTCGGGTCAGTGTCGTCTTGCCGGCACCGAGCGGCCCGGTGAGCACGACCAGGTCACCGGCACGCAGGACAGCGGCCAACCGCGCTCCGAGCTCGCCCATCGCGTCGGTGCCGTCGATGGCCGTGTCGAGCAGGACGTGTGCGGCCTCGGTCACGACTGGTCGCCCCGCAGGTACTCCCCGACGCGTCCCTCGATGTCGTGGCCCTCGTAGAACCGAGGCACGCGGGTCCCGATGCGGCAGACGATCTCCTCGCCGATGGTGCCGAGCGAACGGCCCCAGTCGAGGACCGTCATCTCGTCGTGCTCGCCGGTGCCGAACAGCGTCACGGTGTCACCGGTCTGCACGTCGTCGTCGCCGACGTCGACGAGGAACTGGTCCATCGCGACACGGCCGGCGATCGGGTAGCGCTTGCCGCCGATCGCGACCTCGACGCGGCCCTGCGCCAGACGCGGGACGCCGTCCGCGTACCCGACGGGCACGAGCGCGAGGGTGGTCTCCGAGGTGGTGCGGTACGTGTAGTCGTACGAGACGCCGGTGTCGACGGGGACCCGCTTCGTCTTGGCGACCGAGGCCGTCAGGGTCATCACGGGTTCGAGCCCGAGGTCGGCGGCCGAGACACCGTCGGCGCCGGGGATGCCGAACAGGTTCGCACCCATCCGGACCATGTCCTTGCGGAACTCCTTGCGCTCCAAGCCGGCGAGCGATGCGGCGACGTGCTCCATCGGGACGTCGAGCCCCAGGTCCTCCGCGATCTCGATCGCGGCGTCGAACACGGCGACTGCGGCACTGTCCTCGTGGTCGGACGACTCGGCCAGGTGCGTGTACGCGGCGACGACCTCGATGCGGCCGTTCCGCTGGGCGTCGCGGGCGAGCTCGACGAGTGCGGGCCAGTCCGCCGGGGTCGCGCCGTCGCGGTGCAGCCCGGAGTCGACGCCGAGGTGCACCCGGGCCGGGCGCTGGTCGACGGCGTCGACGATGCGCTGCAGCTCGGCGACGTTCGAGACGCCGAGGTCGACAGCCGAGTCGATGGCGTCGCGGAAGTCGAGGTCCGGGTCGTGCTGCCAGGTGAACAGGTGAACGTCCTCGCCGACGCCGATCGACCGCAGGCGCAGGGCCGCGGGGACCGTGAGCACACCGATCCACCGGATGCCGGCGTCCACCGCGGCGAGCGCGATCGGTTCGAGGCCGTGCCCGTAGGCGTCGGCCTTCATGATCGCCATGACCGCGACGGGGTCCATCCACTCGCGGACCAGGTCGAGGTTCGCGCGGTAGGCGTCCAGGTCGATCCGTGCCTGGCGCAGGGGTGCGGAGCTCACGTCGTCCTCCGGTGCACGCTGTGGCCGACCCGGGCGACCACCTCGTAGTTGATGGTGCCGATCGCGGCGGCCCAGTCCTCGACCGCGGGGTCGCCGTTCGCCGGGTCGCCCCAGAGCACGGCTTCGTCGCCGATGCTGACGTCGGCGTCGCCGACGTCGACGTGCATGGCGTTCATCGCGACCCGTCCGACCACCGGGAACGTGCGGTCGCCGATCCGGACCGAGACCCGGTTGCCGAAGTCGCGGTCGAAGCCGTCGGCGTACCCGAGACCGATGACCGCGAGGCGGGTGTCGGTCGACGCCCGCCAGGTGTAGCCGTAGGACACGCCCTCGCCGGCGCGGACGTCGACGGTGCGGAGCACGGCAGCGGTCACACGCATGGCCGGCCGGAGGCCGAGGTCGGCGGAGGTGCGATCGGCGAACGGGCTCAGGCCGTACAGGGCGAGTCCGACGCGGGACAGGTCGCGGCGCGTCTCCGGCACGGCGATGCTCGCGGCACTCGCGGCGAGGTGCACCAGGTCGGGCACGATCCCGTTCGCGGCGAGGCCGTCGAGCGCGCGCTGCAGTGCGGCGTCCTGGTCGAGGTCGTCCGTGCGCGACGCGTTGGACAGGTGCGACATCAGCCCCTCGACACGGGTGCGGTTGCCGCCCCTCGCCAGGGCCCCGGCGGTGGTGAACAGCTCGGCCCATTCGGACTCGACTGCACCGTTGCGACTCAGGCCGGTGTCGACGCAGATGTGCACGGCGCCGACCTCGGAATCGGCAGCGGCCGACAGCTGCTCGACGCTCGACACCGCCGGGGTGATGTCGTACTGCGCCGCGCGGCGGAAGTCCTCGTCGGGGGCGTGCAGCCACGCGAGGATCCGGACGTCCTCGTCGATGCCACCCTGACGGAGGGCGACGGCTTCGTCGATGTCCGCGACGCCGAGCCACTCGGCACCGGCGTCCACGAAGGCCCGAGCGGCGTCGAGCGCGCCGTGGCCGTAGGCGTTGGCCTTGACCACCGCGATGACACCGGACGGTGCGACCTGCTCGGCGATCGTCGCGTAGTTCTCGATCAGGGCCTCACGGTCGACCGTCATCCCGGTGAACGCACTCACTGAACCGTCCCCTCCAGGACCACGAACGCGGTCGCGATCCCTCCATCATGCGAGAGCGACAGGTGCACGCTCATCACGCCACGCGCATCCGCCACCTGTCGCGCCTGTTGGTGCAGCGTCAGCGACGGGTTGCGCTGGTCGTCCGACACGACCTCGAGGTCCTGCCAGCTGAGCCCCGCGCTGGACCCGAAGGCCTTGATCAGGGCCTCCTTCGCCGCGAACCGTGCCGCGAGTGACGCGATCGGCCGTGGTTCGCCGTCACGGACCTGCTCGGCCGGGGTGAACAGCCGCGTACGCATCGCCGGCGTGCGCGACAGCACCCGCTCGAACCGCTCCAGGTCCACCACGTCGACCCCGATGCCGATGATCATCGTGCGACTACTCGACGGTGACCGACTTCGCGAGGTTGCGCGGCTGGTCCACGTCGAGGCCCTTGGCCGCGGCGAGCTCCATGCCGAACATGTGCAGCGGCGCCACGGCGAGCAGCGGCTCGAACAGCGGGGTCGCGAGCGGGATCCGCAGGACCTCGTCCGCGAAGGGCAGCACGGCTGCGTCGCCCTCTTCCGCGATGGCGATCACCCGTGCACCGCGGGCGCGGATCTCCTGGATGTTCGAGACGACCTTCGGGTGCAGCGAGCGCGGGTCACGCGGGGACGGCACGATGACGAAGACGATCTGGCCAGGCTCGATGAGCGCGATCGGGCCGTGCTTGAGCTCACCGGCGGCGAAGCCCTCGGCGTGGATGTACGCGAGTTCCTTGAGCTTGAGCGCACCCTCGAGCGCGATCGGGTAGCCGACGTGGCGGCCGAGGAACAGGACGCTGCGGGTGTCCGCCATCCAACGCGCGAGGTCCTTGATGCCGGCGGCGTCGTCGATGGTCTGCTGCAACTTCGGGGCGAGGCCCTCGAGCTCCGCGACCTGCTCCGCGATCTGCTCGGTCGTGAGCGTGCCGCGCAGGGTGGCCAGGTGCAGTCCGAGCAGGTACAGCGCGACGCCCTGGGCGATGAAGGCCTTCGTCGAGGCCACGGCGACCTCGGGTCCGGCGTGCGTGTAGATCACGGCGTCGGACTCGCGCGGGATGGTCGCGCCCTGGGTGTTGCAGATCGACAGGACCTGCGCGCCCTGCTCGCGGGCGTACTTGACGGCCATCAGCGTGTCCATGGTCTCGCCGGACTGGCTGATCGAGACGACGAGCGTGCGGTCGTTCAGCACCGGGTCGCGGTAGCGGAACTCGTGCGCGAGCTCGACCTCGACCGGGATGCGGGCCCACTGCTCGATGGCGTACTTGCCGAGGATGCCGGCGTACGCAGCGGTGCCGCAGGCGATCACGATGACGCGGTCGACCGTGGCCAGGCGCTCGGCGATCGGGTCGAGGTCGGTCAGGGTGACGGCGCCGTCGTGGACGCGGCCGAGGATCGTCTTGGCGACGGCCTCGGGCTCCTCGCTGATCTCCTTCGCCATGAACGAGGACCACCCGCCCTTGTCGGCGGCGGAGGCGTCCCAGTTCACCTCGAACTCGCTCGGCGTGGCCGGGGTGCCGTCGAAGCGGATGACGTCGACGCCGTCGGGGCGGATCGTGGCGATCTCGTCCTGCCCGATCGACAGCGCACGCTGCGTGTACGCGACGAACGCGGCGACGTCCGAGCCCATGAAGTTCTCGCCGTCGCCGAGGCCGACCACGAGCGGGGAGTTGCGACGGGCGCCGACGACGACGCCGGGCTGGTCGGCGTGCACGACGAGGAGCGTGAACGCCCCGTCCAGTCGCTGCACGGCCTGCTGCATGGCGGCGGTCAGGTCACCGGTCTCGCGGAACGCCCGACCGACCAGGTGCGCGGCGACCTCGGAGTCGGTCTCGCTGCGGAACTCGATGCCCTCGGCCTGCAGTTCGGCGCGCAGCTCGGAGAAGTTCTCGATGATGCCGTTGTGGATGAGGGCGAGCTTGTCGCCGTCGGCCAGGTGCGGGTGCGCGTTGCCATCGGTCGGGCCACCGTGGGTTGCCCAGCGGGTGTGCCCGATGCCCGTGGTGCCGTCCGGGATCGGCGACGACTCGAGCTCGTCGACGAGGGCCTGGAGCTTGCCCGCCTTCTTGGCGGAGACGAGGTCCCCCGCGGGGTCGACCACGGCGATGCCCGCCGAGTCGTAGCCGCGGTACTCGAGGCGACGGAGGCCACCGAGGAGGACGTCCTGGCTGCTGTTGCTGCCGACGTAGCCGACGATTCCACACATGGAAGCGATCCTACGGTCTGCCTGAGCGCGCACCCTGCGAAGCAGCAGGGCTGGGGATAACGTTTCGGCCATGGGACGCTTCGACGACATCGCCATCACCACGCTGCACGGCGAGGACACCACGTTCGGCTCGTTCGCGGACAAGGCGGTGCTGGTCGTGAACGTGGCGTCGCGGTGCGGCCTCGCCCCGCAGTACGAGCAGCTCGAGGCCCTCCAGAAGCAGTACGGCCCTCGGGGCTTCACGGTCCTCGGGTTCCCGAGCAACCAGTTCCTGCAGGAGCTCGGCTCGTCCGAGGCCATCGACGAGTACTGCTCCACCACGTGGGGCGTCACCTTCCCGATGTCCGAGAAGGTCAAGGTCAACGGCAAGAGCGCCCACCCGCTCTACCAGGCGCTCAAGGAGACCCCGGACGCGGACGGCAAGGCCGGCCGCGTGAGCTGGAACTTCGAGAAGTTCCTCGTCGCACCCGACGGCACCGTCTCGCGCTTCCGTCCGACCACGAAGCCGGACGCCCCCGAGGTGATCGCGGCCATCGAGGCCGCCCTGCCCGCCTGACGCGTCGCGTCCTGCGGACACGCACCGAGCACTGGACGGGAGGCCCGGGGTACGTGAGCCGACCGGCTCACGTACCCCGGGCCTCCCGTCTGTACGCTCGTCCCCATGCCGATCCCGGAGACCGCCGTCGCGCACCCGACCCCGTTCGTGGAGATCCCGCGGCACGAGTGGTCGCAGCTCGCACCCAAGGAGCACCTGTCGCTCACCGAGACCGAGATCGTGCAGCTGCGCGGTCTCGGCGACCGGTTGGACATGCAGGAGGTGCAGGAGGTCTACCTCCCGCTGTCGCGACTGCTGACGCTCTACGCCGCCGGCGCACGGAACCTGCACGCGTCGACATCGGCGTTCCTGGGTGACCGCGCCGGACGCACGCCGTTCGTGATCGGCGTCGCCGGGTCCGTCGCCGTCGGCAAGTCGACCGTCGCCCGACTGCTCCGCGAGCTGACGAAGCGTTGGCCGGACACCCCGCGGGTCGAACTGGTGACCACCGACGGCTTCCTGTACCCGAACGCCGAGCTCGAACGTCGCGGGATCATGGACCGCAAGGGCTTCCCGGAGTCCTACGACCGTCGCTCCCTGCTGCGGTTCGTCAGCCAGGTGAAGAGCGGCGCGACCGAGGTCCGGGCGCCGTACTACTCGCACCTGGTCTACGACATCGTGCCGGATGCCGAGATCGTCGTCCGCCAGCCGGACATCCTCATCGTCGAGGGCCTGAACGTGCTCGCCCCGCCGGTGCACGGGCGGCTCGCGCTGTCCGACCTGTTCGACTTCACGATCTACGTCGACGCCAAGACCAAGGACATCGAGGCCTGGTACGTCGACCGGTTCCTGGCCCTGCAGGAAGAGGCGTTCTCGAGCCCGGACTCGTTCTTCCACCGGTTCGCGAGCCTCTCCCGAGCGGACGCTGTGCAGACGGCGACCCAGGTCTGGCGGGCGATCAACGAGCCGAACCTGCTCGAGAACGTCCTGCCGACCCGGTCCCGCGCGACCCTGGTGCTGAAGAAGGCCGCCGACCACAAGGTGAACTCGGTCCTGCTCCGCAAGATCTAGCGCGGGCGCGGGATTGCGCCCCGGTACGGTCGACGCGCCCCGAAGAGTCGGGGCGCAACGACCGCAGCGGGGCGCGAGCGCAGGCTGCGCGGCGCAAGCGGCGCGCAGCGCAAGCACGGCCCCGCCCTCCGAGCCCCCTACGCGGCGTCGAGCGCCAGGCGCTCCTGCACGACGGCGGCGAGCTCCTCGGCGATGCGCTGGGCGTCGTCCTGCGAGGCGGCCTCGACCATCACGCGCACGACCGGCTCGGTGCCCGACGGACGGAGCAGCACGCGACCGGTGTCGCCGAGGGCCGCCGACGCCGCGGCCACGGCGTCCTGCACGCCCTGGTCGGCCAGCCCGTGCCGATCGACCCCGCGCACGTTGAGCAGCACCTGCGGGAACACCGTCATGCACGAGGCGAGCTCCTGCAGCGACTTCCCGGTGCGCGCCATCTCGGCGACCAGGTGCAGCCCGGTCAGGATGCCGTCGCCCGTGGTGGCGTACTCGTTGAAGATGATGTGGCCGGACTGCTCGCCGCCGATGGAGTAGTCGCCCTCGTTCATCTTCTCGAGCACGTAGCGGTCGCCGACGCCGGCCTCGATCACGGTGATGCCCGCGTCGGCCATGGCGCGCTTGAGCCCGAGGTTGGACATGACCGTCGCGACGAGGGTGTCGTCCTTCAGGCGGCCGCGCTCCTGCAGCGACAGCGCCAGGATCGCCATGATCTGGTCACCGTCGATGGCGTTGCCGGCGGCGTCCACCGCAAGGCAGCGGTCGGCGTCGCCGTCGTGCGCGATGCCGACGTCGGCACCGGCAGCCAGGACGGCGCGGGACAGGTTGTCGATGTGGGTCGAGCCGACGCCGTCGTTGATGTTCCAACCGTCGGGCTCGGCGCCGATGAGCGTCACGCGGGCCCCGGCGTTCACGAACACCTCGGGCGAGACGCCGGCGGCAGCACCGTTGGCGCAGTCGAGCACGACGTGGAGCCCAGAGAGCCGGTGCGGCAGCGTGCCGAGCAGGTGGACGACGTAACGGTCCTCGGCGTCGGCGAACCGGGTGATCCGACCGACGTCGATGCCGGTGGGGGTCGGCGCGGAGTGGTCGTGCATGGCCGCTTCGATGCGGTCCTCGACCTCGTCCGGCAGCTTCCGACCACCCGTGGCGAAGAACTTGATCCCGTTGTCCGGGGCGGGGTTGTGCGACGCGGAGATCATCACGCCGAAGTCGGCGTCGATGTCCGCGACGAGGAACGCCGCAGCGGGGGTGGGGATGACCCCGGCGTCGAGCACGTCGACGCCGGCGGAGGCGAGCCCGGCCGCGACAGCGGACCCGAGGAACTCGCCGGAGACGCGCGGGTCGCGCGCCAGGACCGCGCGCGGGCGCGGTCGACCGGACGCCCGGCGGGCGTCGGCATGGTGTCCGTGTGTGAGGACGGCCGCGCTCGCCTGGGCAAGACCCAGTGCGAGCGCGGCCGTCAGCTCGCCGTTGGCGAGACCACGAACCCCGTCGGTACCGAACAGACGCGGCATTGCGATCTTCAGCCGGTGACGACTAGCGCTTCGAGAACTGCGACGCCTTGCGGGCCTTCTTGAGACCGGCCTTCTTGCGCTCGATGACGCGGGCGTCACGGGTGAGGAAGCCGGCCTTCTTGAGGGTCGCGCGGTTGTTCTCGCGGTCGATCTCGTTCAGGGTGCGGGCGATGGCGAGGCGGAGTGCGCCGGCCTGACCCGAGGGGCCACCACCGGTGATGCGGGCGACGACGTCGTACGAGCCGAGGAGCTCGAGGACCTTGAACGGGTCGTTGATGAGCTGCTGGTGCAGCTTGTTCGGGAAGTAGTCCTCGAGCGAGCGACCGTTCACGACGAACGTGCCGGAGCCCGGAACGAGGCGAACGCGCGCGATGGCCTCCTTGCGGCGCCCGACGGCACCGCCGGAGACGTTGAGGATCTGACGGGGAGCAGCCTCGGCAGCGGCGGGTGCGCTCTCCGTGGTGAAGCTCTCCGGGGTCTGGTCGAGGGAATCAGCGATCTGAGCCATGAGTTTCTCTATGTCCTTGAAGTCGTCGTGGCCGGAACTACTGTGCGACCTGGTCGAAGATGTACGCCTTGGGCTGCTGCGCGGAGTGCGGGTGCTCCGCGCCGGCGTAGACCTTCAGCTTCTTGAGCTGCTCGCGACCGAGGGTGTTCTTCGGCAGCATGCCGCGGATCGCCTTCTCGACGGCGCGGGTGGGGTGCTTCTCGAGCATCTCCGGGTAGGAGGTCGCCGTCAGGCCGCCCGGGTACCCCGAGTGGCGGTAGTAGACCTTCTTCGCGAGCTTCGAACCGGTCAGGGCGACCTTGTCGGCGTTCACGATGATGACGTAGTCACCCATGTCCATGTGCTGGGCGAAGGTGGCCTTGTGCTTGCCGCGCAGGAGCGCCGCGGCGTGGGTGGCGAGACGGCCGAGGACGACATCGGTCGCGTCGATGACGATCCAGTCGTGCTGGACGTCTGCCGGCTTCGGTGAGAACGTGCGAGTCACAGGAGTGCTGCTTTCGTGTCGAGGTGAGGAGTCCGTGAATCCCACTCCGGTCGGGGTTCCCCGCGGCAGAAGCCGGCGGAACGCCCGGATGGAGGGCTCATCTGACTGTCCGGCGCGCGTGGCGCACAGACCAAGGTGAGAGCCTAGCCGACGCGGGTCACGTCGGTCAAACGCAGCCACTGCCGGACGGGAGGCCCGTGGCGGCCTGGCCACGGGCCTCCCGTCCGTCCTGCACTCGCGCCCACGGCGCGTGGGGACTACTCCCCAGCCGCCTGACGGCGACGGCGGACGATCAGGACGCCGGCACCCGCCGCGAGCAGCAGGAACGCGACCAGCGCACCGGCGCCGACGCCCTCGGCACCCGTGAACGCGAGCTGCCCGTCAGCGGTGATCGTGATCGGGGTCCACCCGATCAGGCTCCCGTCCGCAGCCGTCACCGCGAGGCGGTGTGCGCCAGCGGGGGTGTCCGACGGGATCGTCACCCGGACCGTCCCGTCGGCGGCCACCGTCACGGTGCTGAGCAGCGTCGGGGTCGAGTACAGCCACACGTTCACCACGTCACCCGCGTCCTGCGTGCCGACGGTCACGGTGATGGTCTCCCCCGCACGAGCCGACGACGGCGCCGAGACGCTCCCGCGGTTCGCGTCGGTCAGACCGGTCTCCGACGGGGCCACCGGCGGCACCGCCCCCGGAGCCGACGGGGTCGGAGCGGGGGTCGGCTTCGACGTGGGCGTCGGGGTCGGGGTCGTGCCGCCGTCACCCGGCGTCGGGGTCGGGGTCGGCACCGGAGTCGGGTCGGTCCCGGGGTCCGTGCCCGGGTCCGTGCCGGCAGCATCGAGGTCGAACCCGACCAGGATCGGGTCGTGGTCGCTCGCGCGGAACACGTCGTCGGTGTACAGATCCGACGCGTTGTAGTTGTAGCGGCTGTACTCCAGGCCCACCGACTCGACCGAGTTGATGTTCCAGATGTCCACGCCCGTGACCGTCTCGGTGGCGGCCGGGGACGCGAACACGTGGTCGAGCGACCCACTCAGGCCGGAGAACACGTACGAGTACTCGGTGCCGTCGAGCGCCGGGCCGAGGTCGGTGTAGCCGGCGTCGTCGAGGACGACCACCGGGTCCTCCTTGCTGTAGGCGTTGAAGTCGCCGAGCATGAACACCTTGTCGGTGCCGTACTGCGCCTGCATGTCGGTGGAGAAGGTCACGAGGGCCTTCGCCTGGCGCACCCGGTCGGCGTTCGAGGCGCCCTGGCCGTCACCCTGGTCGGCGTTCTCGCCGGTGCCGGAGCCCTTCGACTTGAAGTGGTTCGCGATCACCAGGAAGTCGTCGTCCGCGGTGCCGCCGACGGGGCGGAACGCGTCCGCGACGGGCTGCCGGGCGTTCGTGAAGGCGTCATCGAGCAGGATCGTCGACTCACCGACGGGGGCGACGCGGTCCTGCTTGTAGATGAGTGCGAGGCGGATGACGTCCTCGCTCGCCGGGACGGTCGCGGGCGACTTCGCGTAGGCCCAGGTGTCCTCGCCGGTGGCGGCGTTCAGGGCGTCGACGAGCGTTGCGACCGCGGCGTCGCGGTCCTGGCCGAAGCGCGCCGAGTTCTCGATCTCCTCGAGCGAGACGACGTCGGCACCGAGGCCGTTGATCGCCTTGACGATCTTGACCTGCTGGCGCAGGAAGTCCTCTTCCTCAGCAGCACCGCGGGCGTCGCAGCCGGAGTTCACCGTGACGGGGTCGCCCGCACGGTCGGTGTAGTACGAGCAGCCGGTGAGCTGGTCACCTGTTGTCGGGAAGTAGTTCAGCACGTTGAACCCAGCGAGCTTGAGGTCACCACCGACGTCCTGCGGCTCGGCCTGCCGCACCTTCGAGAACGACGCGGGCAGGTCGGCCGCCGGGGTCGCACCGGTGATCGGCGCGGTCGGCTGGAACTTCCACCCGCTGTTGCGGTAGTCGAGGACGACCGGCTCCTCGAACGTGGCGGTCGCGCCGACGGTGACCGGCCCCTGGGTGAGCCACGACACCGGGATGCCCTGGTTGGCGTTCGTCAGGAAGTTGGTGCTGACACCGTCGTCGAGCGTGACCTTGCGCGCGGCGTTCGACGCCGCGGCGGCCGTCGCTGCGGCGCTGCCGGGGCGACCGACGTCGGTCGGCTGGACGAGCCGGCCGGCGCCGCTGGCGAGCACGACCTCGCCGTACTGGTTCGTCGTGTAGTTGTCGGCGACCGTGAAGGAGCCCTGCGGGGCGATGAGCATGCTCTCGAGCGACTCGCGCTGCGCGTCCGACGACGGGAACGCGACCGCTGCGGGCTGCGGGGCGACGACGGTGTCGGTGAGCTTCTCGAACGACGCCGTGTTCGACACCGTCAGCTCGGTCAGGCCGAAGTACTCGGAGACCCCACCGGTGACCCGCACGTGGTCACCCTCGGCCACCAGCCCGGCGGTCGCGGACGAGAAGACGAACACGGCGTCGGACGCGGTGTGGGTGCCGGGGTCGATCGCGCCACCGGTCCCCGGGGTCTGGATCGTGTAGCCGTTGAAGCCGCCGGACGCGTAGACCGCGGTCACGACGCCGTCGGTGGTGACGGTCTTGCCGGCGTAGGGCGAGGTGTCCGTGGTGCCCTGCAGCTGCGCGATGGTCACGGCCTCGGCAGGGGCGCCGGGGTCCGTCGGCTCCGTCGGGTCCGTCGGGTCGGTGGGCTCCGTCGGGTCGGTCGGCGCAGCCGTCTCACCCGCGGCGTTCCGCGGGGTCAGGGTCGTCGTCACCGAGAAGTCCGCGCCGTTGTCGTCGGTGTCCGCCGTGCCCTGGCGGACCAGGCCGTTCGGCACGGCGTTCGCACCCTCGACGGTGCGCACGGTGCCCTCGTACGTGTTCGAGGCGCCGTAGCCGAGCAGGTCGA
Source organism: Curtobacterium sp. MCJR17_020 (assembly GCF_003234365.2). Taxonomy (NCBI): domain Bacteria; kingdom Bacillati; phylum Actinomycetota; class Actinomycetes; order Micrococcales; family Microbacteriaceae; genus Curtobacterium; species Curtobacterium sp. MCJR17_020. The sequence continues at coordinate 3,618,830 of NZ_CP126260.1, forward strand.
CGACGCCCGCGGTGCCGGTCGCCACGGGACCCGCGGCGAGGGCCACCGGTGTGGCGGCGTTCGACAGCACGATCGTGCCCGTGGTGCCGGAGGGGTTCAGCGACGCGGTGTCGTCCGCCGTCGGCAGGTCCGCACCGACCGCGGTGGCCCCACCGTTGCCGGCCATCGACACCAGGAACGTGCCCTCGGCCGGCACGGTGCCCTCGAGCGCGCTCGTCGAGAAGGTGCCGGTGCTCGTCGCCGAGCGGTACTGCAGAGACCAGCCGTCGAGCGACACCGGGGCGTCGGTCGGGTTGCCGATCTCGATGAACTTCTGGTTGTAGAAGGCGCCGTTGCTGCCGGCCTTCAGGTAGGCCTCCTCGATGACGAGGCCACTCCCCTCGGGGTTCGCGGTCGCTGCGGTGACGGTGACGAGCGGGGCCGCGAGGAGTGTCGCAGCAGCCGTGGCGCACAGCAGAGTGCGCCCGAGGGAGTTGGGCATGCCCGCACGCTACCGACCTGCGGAGTCCCTCAGGTTGCGTCGAGGTAAATGATTGCGTTCGGCAACATCACGGGCGGGCGCCCCGTTCACGTCACGCTCCGCTCACGAGCCGGAAGAGCACCACGGCAACGGTGATCGCGTACCAGCCCGACAAGCCGCTCCGCTTGCGCGTGAGCCTCAGCGAGGCCGCGCCAGCGAGCACGGCGACCCCGGTCGCGACGAGTCGGATCAGGGGCGCCTGGCCGTCGACCCCGACGACCAACAGGCCGAGGGTTGCGATGACGACGAGCGTCGCGGTGCCGATTGATCGCCTTCGGTGGAGTGTTCTCTGGTCTGCCACGTCACACCTCCGCTGAACGGGTGCGGAGCCAGCCTCCGACCAGCGGGACACCGATCCACAGAAGCCCGGACGTCAACGAAGGCAGGAAGGGGGCACTGCCAGTCACCCCAGCTTGAATCGTGCTGAACCGGATGAAGTCCGACCAGGAGCCCGCGAGCGCCAGCGACGTATCGACGACGAGGATGATCAAGAGGACACTGACGAGAGCGAGTGCAAGGCCCCTGAGCGACGCACCGATGCCGAAGCCCAGGGCTGCCGCCGAGAGGGCGAGCGCCGCAACTTCTCCGAGTTGCGCAACAAAGGACGCAGACGACAACTCACCGCCGAGCGCGCAGGCCACCACGACCGAGACAAGGGCCACAGCTGCGCTCGCGACGACCAGAACACCCACCATCGCAACACATGCACATCCGCGCGCGAGGTAGAGGGCGTCGCGCGACAGGCCAGTGAGAATTCCGTCGCGTTCCCCGCCGACCCGACCGTCACCCACGCCGAACACGACCCCGACGATCGCCGATGCGAGGGCCGCTGGGAGACCGACGATCACGAGCACTTCGCCGGCGCCGAAGGACGGAGCTGACTTCACCACCGAGACGCTGAGTACACCGCACGCGATGACCACCGCACACAACAGCGCGTACGCCGCGATTGCACCCTGCGTATCGGTGCGCTTTCGGAACTCCAGGAGTGAGCTCTGGACGAAGGAGATCATCGCGTTTCACCTGCCAAGTACTCACCTTTGGAAGTCGTCGCGTAGAGGTCCTCGAGGTCGACCGCACGTTCCTCGACGCCGAAGACGTCGAGTGAGTTCTTGACCGCTTCACGAACCGCGTCCGGCGCAGGCAGATCGACGCTCACCCATCCACTGCGCACCGTGCTCCTGTGGCCCTGCCGACCCAAGATGTCGATCAATGCGGCCGGGTCACTGACTCGAACGAGACAGCCCGTCCGTCCGGAGTGGTGCATCGACTCGATGCGAGTGATCGTTCCGGCACTGATGATCACCGCGACGTCGATGAACTGCGCCAGTTCGCTCAGAAGGTGACTCGATACGACGACGGTCACGCCCCGGCTCCGCATGTCCGAGATGACCGCCCTGACCCACGAGATCCCGTTCGGGTCGAGCCCGTTCATCGGCTCGTCGAGGATCACGAGGCCGGGGTCGCCGATGGTCGCCGCAGCAATCGCCAAGCGCATGCGCATCCCGAGAGACAGCGCACCGACCTTCCGGCGCGCAACGGACTCCAAACCGGCTCGTCGGAGCGCGTCGTCCGCGACTTCCGCTCCCACTCGCGCATAGGAACCGCGGAGGCGGATCGTCTCGCGGACGGTCCGACCAGGGTGGAGTCCGTTGTCCGACAGAACGGCTCCGACGAGGGTCGGAGACGACGACAACCTTCCCGACGAGGCCGGGACCAGTCGCGCAAGGACTGCCATCAACGACGACTTCCCCGCCCCGTTCGGACCGATCAGGCCGTACACGACGCCTGGATCGAACCTGATGCTCACTCCGTCCAGGCGCGGACGACCACGCCCGCGCAGGCGAACGTCAACCATCTCAAGCATGGCGCTCCTCTCGAGCTACGGCTGCGGGGAGCGTCTCACCGCTCCCCGCAGCCGTCATCGATCAACCGAAGAAGTAGTTCCAGAGCCCGCTGAAGAGCTCAGTCACGCTCAGGTTCCCGATGGCTGTGATCGCGGTACGGATCCATCCCGCCAAGCCGTTCCACCAGTTCTTGAACGCCTTGATGCCGCTCCGGACCGCGTTCTTCATGCCGGTGACGATCGACGACGCGTTGTTCTTGATCCAGTTGACGATCGTCCCGATCGGTACCCGGTCCGTCGAGATCTCCCCCTGCGGAGCGGGTGAGCTCGGCACAGGACTCGACTTCATCGGGACTGACATCGGAACGCCACGCTCGACAGCGTTGGTTGACGCGGAGATCGTCGGTGCAGGTGCCGCCGTCGCAGCGGCTGCGCCCACTGTGCTCAGCATCGCGCCGGTGACGATAGCCCCGATCACTCCGACACTACGGATTCGATTCATGCTCTACCCCTATCGTTGCGGCCTCTTCGCCGTCTAACGATCCTGGCAGACTGACCGTTCATATTTCAGCGTTTTACAGGTTGAAGTGTAACGCTCTGGTAACGCGTGGCGAGACGGTTTTCACTCCCGCCGCGCCCGCGTCTGCTCCGCCCGCCCCGCGAGCTCCCCATCAGCCGGGTACCCCACCTCGGTCAGCGTCAGCCCCTTCGCCGGCGCCGTCTTGAACGCGCTCGTCCGCGTCTCGGCGACGCGGAGCTCCACGAGCCGTTCCGGCCCGAACCGCCCCTCGCCGACGGCGATGGTCGCCCCCACCATCGCGCGCACCATGGAGTGACAGAACGCATCGGCCTGGAGGCGCGCCACCAGTACCCCGTCCGGCTCGCGGTCCCAGCGGAACTCCTGCAACGTCCGGATGGTCGTCGCGCCCTCGCGCGGCTTGCAGAACGTCGCGAAGTCGTGCAGCCCCAACAGCGTCAGCGCACCGCGCTCCATCGCTGCCGGGTCGAGGCTCGCCCCGTGCCAGACCGTGTGCCCGCGACGACGTGGATCGCGCGGGGCGTCGGCGTCCGCGATCCGGTACTCGTACCGTCGCCAGAGCGGCGAGAACCTGGCGTCGAACCCGTCCGGCGCGACCGATGCCCGGGTGACGACGACGTCGCCCTCTGGTGCCGCGATGCCGTTCACGCGCTTGACGAGCCCGTCCAGCGGCGAGCGCCCCGAGCCACGCTTGGCGCTGAGCGCGTCCCACTGCTCGGCGGACAGGTCGAGGTGGGCGACCTGCCCGGTGGCGTGCACGCCGGCGTCGGTGCGTCCGGCGACGGTGAGCAGTGGCGGTTCGCCCCACCGGGTGAAGACGGTGGCGAGGGCGGCCTCGAGCGCGCCCTGCACGGTCCGCAGCCCGGGCTGCCGGGCCCACCCGGAGAACGCGGCCCCGTCGTACGCGATGTCCAGCCGCAGTCGCACCGTTTCGCTCACGTGCCCACGGTAGCGATGTCAGCGCCACGTCAGTGCCGCGTGAGCGCCCCGCGGCACCATCGTCCTCGACATCGACGAAAGGACATTTCGATGACCACGACACCGCTCGCGGTGGAGGCCACCGGCCTCGTGAAGACCTTCGGGACGAACCGCGCAGTGGACGGTGTCGACCTCCGTGTGGAGGCCGGCACGGTCTACGGCGTGCTCGGTCCCAACGGCGCCGGCAAGACCACCACCATCTCCATGCTCGCGACCCTGCTCAAGGCGGACGGCGGCGAGGCCCGGATCTTCGGGCACGACGTCCGGCGCGAGGCGCAGACCGTCCGCACGCTGATCGGGGTGACGGGCCAGTACGCCAGCGTCGACGAGACCCTCAGCGCGACCGAGAACCTGGTGATCTTCGCGCGCCTGCTTGGGCTGTCCCGCGCGGATGCGAAGCGGAAGGCCGTGGAGCTGCTCGAACGCTTCGGGCTGACCGAGGCCGCGTCGCGCCCGCTCAAGGCCTTCTCCGGTGGCATGCGTCGCCGGCTCGACCTGGCTGCGAGCCTCATCGCGCAGCCGCCGCTGATCTTCCTCGACGAGCCGACCACGGGGCTCGACCCCCGGACCCGTGCGCAGATGTGGGACACCATCCGCGAGCTCGTGGCGACGGGTTCGACGGTGCTGCTGACGACGCAGTACCTGGACGAGGCGGACCAGCTCGCCGACCGCATCGCGGTCATCGACCACGGCAAGGTCGTCGCCGAGGGCACGAGCGACGAGCTGAAGGCCTCGATCGGCAGTTCGTCGTTGCAGCTCCGCCTGACCGATGCGCTCCGGCTCGACGCCGCGCGCACGATCGTCCGGAACACCCTCGGTGTCGACGCGGTGGCCAGCCCCGAGGGCTCGCGTCTCACCGCACCGATGTCGGACCCCGACCGCGTGACGGACCTGCTGGTGTCGTTCCGCGAGGCCGGCATCACCCTCGCCGAGATGAGCGTGCAGAAGCCCACCCTCGACGAGGTCTTCCTGACGATCACCGGCGCACCGGCGACCACCGACGACGACAACGACAACACCGACCGCGAACTCGCAGGGAGCATCGCATGACCACCATCACCACCACGGGCACCACTGCGCCCCGGATCACCCCGCGCCCCGGCGTCGGTGCGACCGGCCTCGGCGCCACCGTCCGGCAGTCGCTCACGATGGCGTACCGCGGCCTGATCAAGGTCCGGCGCACCCCGGAGCAGCTGTTCGACGTCACCCTGATGCCGATCATCTTCACCGTGATGTTCACGTACATCTTCGGTGGTGCGATCGCGGGTGACGTCGCGAGCTACCTGCCGATCATCATCCCCGGCATCCTGGTGCAGACGAACATCACGTCGTCGATCGTCACGGGCGTGCAGCTGCGCGAGGACATGGACAAGGGTGTCTTCGACCGCTTCAAGTCCCTGCCCATCGCCCGGATCGCCCCGCTCGCGGGTGCGCTGCTCGCCGACACCGTCCGGTACGCGATCGCCACGACGATCACCTTCACGGTCGGCATCATCATGGGTCTGCGTCCGGCCGGCGGTTTCGGTGCGGTCGTCCTGGCCGGGTTGCTGGTCATCGTCGTCGCGTGGGCGATCAGCTGGATCTTCGCCTACTTCGGCGTCGTCGCGCGGACGGCGTCGAGCGTCTCCGGCATCTCCAACATGGTGCTGTTCCCGCTGACGTTCCTGTCGAACGCGTTCGTGCCGGCGGACACCCTGCCGGACTGGCTGCGCTGGTTCTCCGAGGTGAACCCGATCTCGCACCTGATCACGGCGGTCCGCGAGCTCGTGAACCACGGCACGGTGGGCGTCGACCTCTGGATCAGCCTGCTCGGCGCAGCGGTCGTGGTCGCGGTGTTCGCGCCGCTGACGGTCCGCGCGTACATGCGGAAGGCCTGACGGGCGCCCATCAGCGCACGCGGAACCGCAGCTCCTCGAGCAGGAGCCGCGCCTGCGAGACGGCCTCGGCCCGGTTCGATCCGGCCGAGGCCGTCTCGGCGTCCGCCAGCACCGCGTCGCCGAGGGCGTCGGCCAGCACCGACCGCATCCGCGTGTGCGCGAGCACGCCGAAGTCCTGCCGCGAACCGAGTCGGGTCGCCAGCCCCCAGCAGCGAGCGGCGTGCTCCGGCTGTCCGTCACGGGCGGCGGCGAGCGCCAGCCCGAGCAGGGCGGTCCCGATCACGGGCAGGTCCAGCCACCACGGGTGGACGCGCAGCATCACGAGCGCACCGACACGCAGGCGTCTCGCGACCGCCACGTCGTCGACCGGGAGGCCCGGCGCGGCTCCGTCGGACCGGCGCACCGCCGCCTCGTCCCGCGCCGCGATCCGCGCCGAGCCCGCCATGAGCGTCCAGTGCGGCGTCTGCTTCCGCAGGGGCAGCACGGAGTCCCAGGCGCGGGCGTACTCCGCCGCCGCGTCGTCGAGGGCTCCTTCCCAGCGCGAGCACTCCGCACCGATGGCCATCGCGAGCACGCCGATCTGCACCCGGTCCTCGTCGAACCCGCCGCGGGCCTCGACCGGACGGTGCTGCAGGTCGTCGGCGACCTGCCGGGCACGCACGACGTCGCCGGTGCTCGCGGCGCAGAGGCCGACGGTCCAGCCGATCTCGTACAGGTCGTCGTCGGCCCCGAACCGTTCGAGTTGCTCGCGGGCGACCTCGGCGGACCGCAGTGCGTCGGCGTGCCGACCGGTCTGCGCCAGGAGCTGGGTCATGGTGACGGCGATCGACCCGGTGGTCCAGGCGTCGTCGCTCGACCGCGAGAGCGTCTCGGCGCGGGTCGCGTACCGCAGGGCGACGGCGGACTCCCCGTCGTTCTCGGCGAGCGGCGCGCTGAGCATGTTCGCCAGGCAGGCGACACCGGGCTCCGGGTCGTCGCGGTAGCGGGCGAGCAGGGCGTACCCGTCGGCCGGTCGCCCCAGGGTGAGGAGCAGTGCTGCCTGGGCGTCGAGCACCGCGAACCCGGTGGTGCCGTCGCGCATCACGCGGCGCAGGGTCGACACGGCCAGGGCTGCGGTGCGCTTGTCGCTGAACGCGGACGACCCGCCGGTGACGACGAGTCCGAGCACCGTCGCGGCACGGTCCTCGGCCGCCGGTCCGGTACGGCGCAGGACCGGGACCACCTCGGGGCCGAGAGCGACGACCTCACCGTGGGCCCCGCGCAGCGACCAGTAGCCGCCGAGAGCCGCGAACAGGTGCGCGACCGCCGCGGTGTCGTCGGCAGCGAGGCTCCAGCGGAGCAGCGTGACGAGGTTGTCGGATTCGCGGGCGACCTCGCGGAACCGCTCGAGCTGTGCAGAACCCGTGATCGTGAGCAGGTTGCGCTCGGCCGCGAACCCACGGCCCCAGCCGATCATGGCCGCACGGACGGCCTCGGTGGCGCCGCGGTCCCCCAGCCGGGCCGCACCGAACTCCCGCACCGTCTCGAGCAGCCGGTACCGCACGGGCTCGCCCTCGTGCTCGACGAGCTGCACGAGCGACTGCTCCACGAGCTCGGCGAGGTCGTCGAGTGCGTCCACCCGGCGGTCCGGAGCCGCGACGGCCTCGACGGCGTCGACCGCGAGCCCGTCCGGGAAGAGCGCCAGGCGTGTCAGCAGGTCCTGGGCCCCGTCGTCGAGCAGGCGCCAGCTCCACTCGATCACGGCGAGCAGGGTGCGGTGCCGCTCCGGGGCGCTCCGGTCACCGCCGCGCAGCAGCGCGAACCGGTCGTCCAGCCGGCGCTCGATCTCGTCGGCGCTCATCCCGCGGATGCGTGCGGCCGCGAGCTCGATGGCCAACGGTGACCCGTCGAGCCGCGTGCAGATCCGGCGCACCGCGTCCACCGGCAGCACGGCTCCGGGTCGTGCGGCCCGCGCCCGCTCGGTGAACAGCCGGACGGCCGCTCCGTCCGCCTCGACGGGCAGGGGCGCGAGGGGAGCCACGACCTCGCCGGCGATGGCGAGCGGCGCGCGTGACGTCGTCAGGATCCGCAGGGCGGGCACGGTCGCGAGCAGGTCCGCGGCGAAGGCGGCGACCTCCGCGACCAGGTGCTCGCAGTTGTCCAGGACGAGCACGGTCGGCCCGTCGGCGAGCGCGCGCACGACCCGGGTGCGCAGGTCGGCCGCGACGGCGTCCCGGAGCGAGCGAGTGGAGCGGAACTCGGCGATCCCGAGCAGCGCGCCGAGTGCCGGCACGATGTCGTCGGCCGTGGCGAGCGGTGCGAGTTCGAACACGACGACGCCCTGCGTCGGCGGCAGGCCGGCGGCGACCGCCTGCGCGAGGCGGGTCTTCCCCAGCCCACCCGCACCGAGGATCGTGACCAGCCGTCCGGCGGACAGCAGGTCCGAGACGGTGGCGAGGTCGGCCTCCCTCCCGACCAAGGTGTTCGGCGCAGCACGCAGGCCGACGCGGCGGACGGTGCCCGTGGCGGGGCCGGACCGGCGCAGCAACTCGGCGTTGAGGCGCACCAGGTCGGCCGAGGGGTCGGCGCCGAGTTCGTCGGCGAGGCGGTCACGGTGCGCCGCGAAGGCGGCGATGGCCTCGCTCGTGCGGCCGGCGGCGGCGAGGGCGCGCATCGAGCCGGCGACCGCGACCTCGTCGTAGGGGTTGGCGACGGCCTCTGCCGCCCAGAGTGCGGCGGCCTCGTCGGCGTCGCCCTCGTCGAGCAGGGCACCGCCGAGCGCGCGCCGGAGCGTCCGCCGGAGCGCTGCCGCTCGGTCCGCGAGTGCCGCGCCCAGGTCGCCGTCGACGTCGGCCCCCGGGTCACCACGCCAGAGGTCGAGGGCCGCACGGACCGCTGCCGGCTCCGTTTCGCCCACCGCACGCTCGGCACGGGCGAGGTCGACGTCCTCGGGGCCGCCGCCCAACGCGTACCCGGTGCTCGTCGACACCACGAGGCCGTCCGCCACGCTCCGGCGCAGTCGGGACACGAGCGTCTGCAGCGCTGCACGGGCACCCCGCGGCTGCACGTCCGGCCAGAGGTCGTCGATCAGCGACTCGGTGGTCAGGGCGTGGCCGCGCGCGAGCACCAGCGCCGTCAGGAACGCCCGAGCGAGCGCTCCGGGCACGGGCGCCTGCCGGCCGTCCGAACCCGTCACCGTGACCGGTCCGAGGACGGCGATGCGGGGCGGGACGGTCACGGTGCGAGTCTACGGAGCGCCGGTGTCACGGGGTCCTCGCGTCAGCCGCGCGGACGGTGGAACGCCGACGGCCCCGTGCGGGTGTCGAGGTTGTCCGTCGCACGACGCTCGGACTCCACGATGCCGCGGAGCGCCACGAGCGCGGACGCCGTCACCGCGACGTGCGACGGGTTCTCGCGCGAGGCGTCGAGCGCCTGCTCGAGTCGCTCGATCGCCTTGTCGCCTTCGTCCTCGGGGGACTCCCCGCGGATCACGCCGGCGAGCTGACGGATCGCCTCGGTGAGCGGTTCGGTGAACGCGGGGTCGGGACGGCCGAGGTTCGCGGACACCGGGCCCGACCGAGCGACGAGTTCGGTGAGGTCCGTCGTGTACCAGGCGACCCGTTCGAGCGCCCGGAAGCGCGCCCCGTCCTGCTGGAGCCGGGCCCGTGACCCGCGGAGCGCTCCGCGGGGGTTGATCTTCCGGCTCTCGTGGGCGACGGACACCCGCGCGCGCACGTCGGCGATCGCACGGTCGAGCTTGTCCTGCTGCCGGTTCCAGGCGTCCTCGTCGCGCTTGCCGCTCTCCAGCACGTGTGCGAGCCCCTCGAGGTGATCGGCCAACACGGCGTTCACCTCGTCGATCCGACGTTCGGCGTCCCAGAAGTGCAGCGGTGGGAACACCAGGAAGTTCACGAGCAGGCCGACGACGACGCCGACACCCATCTGCACCAGGTACCCGAACGAGTAGCCCTCGGCGTTCGCTCCGCCGACGAGCAGCACGAACAACGCCGCCGTCGACACCCAGGTGCTGCCCTCGCCGAGCACCCGGAACCCGCCGACGAGTACGCCGATGCCGACCGCCAGGGCCACGGCGAGGATCCCCGGGTCGCCCACGATCATCGTGAAGCCCGCGACGGCGATGCCGAGCAGGATGCCGACGAGCGTCTGGATGCCGTTGCGCAGCCCCGCGTAGACCGTCGTCTGCATCGCGACGATCGCCCCGAGCGGTGCGTAGTACGGGTAGTCGGACGCGACCCCGGGCACGTGCCTGGCGATGAACCAGGCCAGTGCCGCGGCGCCGGCTGCCTTGGCTGCGTGCAGCAGTCGCGGCTGCGTGCCGGACGTGCGGCTCCACCGCCACGCGCGGCGACCGACGCCCGCGATGTGTTGGAACTCCATGTGGTGACTCTCCCTGTCGGGCGGACACGCTACGGGGCACGCACTGGGAAGGCGACGGTCCTGCGTTCTCCGGACGTCGGGGTGGACGGCCGCCGCTCCCGAACGCGACGAAGCCCCCGCGACCTGGGTCGCGGGGGCTTCGTCGTGGTGATGCGGGGTCCTACTTGCTGTCGTCGCTCTTCTCGGCGGCGTCGGCCTCGACCTCGGCAGCAGCCTCGGTCTCGGTCTCCGACTCGACCGGAGCGGACTCCTCAGTCGTCTCGCTGTCCTCGACAGGCACCGTCTCGACCGGGGCTTCCTCGGTGGTCTCGTCGGCAGCCGCCTCCTCGACCGGAGCGGCGGCGGCCGGAGCCGCGGTGCGCTTCACCGGTGCGGGCGTGCCCGACACCGGCTCGAGGACGAGCTCGATCGACGCCAGCGGGGCGTTGTCGCCCTTGCGGAAGCCGAGCTTCGTGATGCGGGTGTAGCCGCCCTGACGGTCCTCGACCTGCGGGGCGATCTCCGTGAACAGCGTGTGCACGACGGACTTGTCGCGCAGGGTCGCGATGACCCGACGACGAGCGTGCAGGTCGCCGCGCTTCGCGAACGTGATGAGCCGCTCGGCAACCGGGCGGAGGCGCTTGGCCTTCGTCTCGGTGGTCGTGATGCGACCGTGCGTGAAGAGGGCGTTGGCGAGGTTGCTCAGGAGCAGGCGCTCGTGAGCGGGACCGCCACCGAGGCGGGGGCCCTTGGTGGGCTTCGGCATGTCAGTTCTCCAGTGGTGAAAGTGGTGCGCGCGGTGTCAGCGCGCTTGCGCGTGAGCGCGAGATCAGTTGTTGGACTCGTCCTCGTCGTACCCGCTGTAGAAGTGGGCGCCGTCGAATCCGGGGACGGTGTCCTTGAGGGACAGGCCGAGCTCGGTGAGCTTGTCCTTGACCTCGTCCACCGACTTCTGACCGAAGTTGCGGATGTTCATGAGCTGCGTCTCCGACAGGGCGACGAGCTCGGACACCGTGTTGATGCCCTCGCGCTTCAGGCAGTTGTAGCTGCGGACCGACAGGTCGAGGTCCTCGATCGGCGTCTGCAGCTCGTTCGACAGGACAGCGTCGACCGGCGCGGGGCCGATCTCGATGCCCTCTGCGGCCGTGTTGAGCTCGCGAGCGAGCCCGAACAGCTCGACCAGCGTGCGACCGGCCGACGCGATGGCGTCGCGCGGCGTGATCGCCGGCTTCGACTCGACGTCGACGACCAGGCGGTCGAAGTCCGTGCGCTCACCGGCACGCGTCGCCTCGACGCGGTAGGTGACCTTGAGGACCGGCGAGTAGATCGAGTCGATCGGGATCTGACCGGCCTCGGAGAACTCGGAACGGTTCTGCGTGGCCGAGACGTAGCCGCGGCCACGCTCGATCGTGAGCTCGAGCTCGAACCGCGCGGTGTCGTTCAGGGTCGCGATGACGAGTTCCGGGTTGTGGATCTCGACGCCGGCCGGAGCGGAGATGTCCGCTGCGGTGACCTGACCGGCACCCTGCTTGCGCAGGTACGCGGTGATCGGCTCGTCGTGCTCGCTGGAGACGACGAGGCTCTTGATGTTGAGGATGATCTCGGTGACGTCTTCCTTCACACCGGGAACGGTGCTGAATTCGTGGAGGACACCGTCGATGCGGATGCTGGTGACAGCCGCGCCGGGGATCGAGGAGAGGAGCGTGCGGCGCAGCGAGTTGCCGAGGGTGTAACCGAAGCCCGGCTCGAGCGGCTCGATGACGAAGCGCGAGCGGTGCTCGGAGATCGACTCCTCGGTCAGGGTGGGGCGCTGTGCAATGAGCACTGTGGGATTCCTTTCGGCGAAGTGTCCGCTATATGACACTTGGCGGTACGACGGGGCCGCGTGGGCCCCGACGGGTCTGTTGAGTTGTGATCACGCGCACCGATGTGCGCGATCGAACGACCAGGAATGGCCGCGGGCCCTGCCCGACCCCGTCAGGGGACGAGCAGGGCGCGGCCGGTTGCTCCTCGCGTCAGACGCGACGACGCTTCGGCGGGCGGCAACCGTTGTGCGCCTGCGGAGTGACGTCGTTGATCGAGCCGACCTCGAGGCCAGCGGCCTGGAGCGAACGGATCGCGGTCTCGCGGCCCGAACCCGGACCCTTCACGAAGACGTCGACCTTCTTGACGCCGTGCTCCTGCGCCTGACGCGCAGCGGACTCGGCAGCGAGCTGCGCCGCGAACGGCGTCGACTTGCGCGAACCCTTGAAGCCGACGGCACCCGAGGACGCCCAGCTGAGGACGGCACCCGACGGGTCGGTGATGCTGACGATCGTGTTGTTGAACGTGCTCTTGATGTGGGCCTGGCCCACTGCGACGTTCTTCTTCTCCTTGCGGCGCGGCTTGCGCGCGGCAGTCTTGGGGGTAGCCATCGGGGTCTCCTATCGAGCCTTCTTCTTGCCTGCCACGGTGCGCTTCGGTCCCTTGCGGGTACGCGCGTTGGTCTTGGTGCGCTGACCGCGCACCGGGAGACCACGACGGTGGCGAAGACCCTCGTAGCTACCGATCTCGACCTTGCGACGGATGTCGGCTGCCACCTCGCGGCGGAGGTCACCCTCCACCTTGAAGTTGCCCTCGATGAAGTCACGGAGGGCGACGAGCTGGTCGTCGGTCAGGTCCTTGACGCGGATGTCACCGGAGATACCGGTCTCGGCGAGTGCCTGGACCGCGCGGGTACGGCCGACGCCGTAGATGTACGTGAGTGCGATCTCCACGCGCTTCTCGCGCGGGATGTCGACGCCTGCTAGACGTGCCATGTGATGGCTGCTCCTGTTGTCGATGGAGGTGTGGAGCAGTACCGGTGCCCGGGCCTCCGACCCGAGGTGTCCCCCGGTCGTCGTGCGACCGGGTTCTGGTACTGCGTTGTCGATCTTCAGTTGTGGGTCGTGCTCGAGCAGCCTGCTGTCCGAGGGACAGCGTCGGCGCCGGCCACGCGCCGGGGACTAGCCCTGGCGCTGCTTGTGACGCGGGTTGCTCTTGCAGATCACCATGACGCGGCCCTTGCGGCGGATCACTCGGCAGTGCTCGCACATGGGCTTGACGCTGGGGTTGACCTTCATTGTTCTTTCCTCGTGCTCGCTGGCTTCGTGCGCGGCAGGATTGCCGAGCCGTTCCTTTCCAGCTCGCGGATCACTTGTAGCGGTAGACGATCCGGCCGCGGGTCAGGTCGTACGGGCTCAGCTCCACGATCACGCGGTCCTCGGGGAGGATACGGATGTAGTGCTGGCGCATCTTCCCGGAGATGTGCGCGAGGACCTTGTGTCCGTTCGTCAGCTCAACGCGGAACATCGCGTTGGGCAGAGCTTCGAGCACCGAGCCTTCGATCTCGATGACGCCGTCTTTCTTGGCCATAGCCTCACTGTCGCTTGGTTGTGGAACAGGTGTGATCCCCGAACCGGTCTGCGGGTCGGTCGCCACACCCGAGAGGGCATGACACACCAAAGATCGATCTTATGTGGTAAACCCGCAATTGCCAAGTGCAGGCACGGCACGCCCCCTCACCTGGGGCTTCCGGTGGCGTGCCTGAGTGTTCCACAGTGGTTTGACGGCGCGCTCCGGGCCGGAGCTTGTGCCCGGACCGTAGCGTTGCTCCGCAGCCACGTCCGCCGCCCACGTACCCTGCGCGGACCACCGAACGGAGACCACGTGCCCGACGCCACACGACGCCCCTTCGCCGCACACGGCAAGCAGGCCCGCCGTCGCGGCTGGACCACGCTCGTCACCGTCGTGGCCTCGGCGCTGGCCGTCGTGCTCGTGAGCGGGACGAGCGTCGCCGCCATCGCCGGCGCCCAACTGGCGACCGCACCGCAGACCGTGCAGCTCAGCACCGACGACCAGAGCACCGCGAAGACCGCCGACATTACGGCGATCAAGGGCGGGGCGAACATCCTGCTCATCGGCAGCGACACCCGCGTCGGACAGTTCGACTCCGACGAGGCCGTCGAGGGCGCCCGCAACGACGTCACGATGCTCATCCACATCTCCGAGGACCACCAGCAGCTCACCGCAGTCAGCTTCCCCCGTGACCTGATGGTGCCGATCCCGGCCTGCACCAACCCCGCGAGCGGGACGACCTACCCGGCCTCGACCTCCGCCATGTTCAACACGGCGCTCGGCAACGGCGGCGTCTCGTGCGTCGTCGACACCGTCGAGAACCTCACCGGCCTGAGCATCCCCTACGCCGGGCTCATCACCTTCGACGGCGTGATCGAGATGTCGAACGCCCTGGGCGGTGTCGACGTCTGCGTCGCGGAGCCCATCGACGACACCTTCACCGGTCTGCACCTCACCGCTGGCTCGCACAACCTCGAGGGCTCCGACGCCCTCGCGTTCCTGCGCACCCGCCACGGCGTCGGCGACGGCAGCGACCTGGCCCGGATCAGCTCGCAGCAGGTGTTCCTGTCGGCGCTGCTCCGCAAGGTCACCTCCGACGGCACCCTGTCGAACCCCATCACGCTCTACAAGCTCGCCGGCGCGGCCCTGTCGAACATGACGCTGTCGGACGGCCTCGCCCAGACCCGCACCCTCGTCGGCCTCGCCTCGGCACTGCGCGGCATGAGCACCGCCAACATGCTCTTCGTGCAGTACCCCGTCGCCGACGACCCCGACGACAGCGCGCGGGTGATCGTCGACCAGGAGACCGCCCACACGCTCAACGTGGCGCTGCAGAACGACGTGAAGTCCTCGCTGAGCGACTCGAGCACCGGGCGCGCGTCCGAGGAGTCGCCGACCGCTGGGGGCACTGCGACGACCGCACCGTCGACCGGCACCACGCCGTCCGACACGTCGTCGTCGCCCGCGTCGAGCGGCGCATCGTCGGGGACGTCGTCCGCACCGAGCTCGTCCGCCACGAGCACGGCGACGTCGACCCCGCTGCCCTCGTCGATCACCGGGCAGAGCGCCTCCGAGCAGACCTGCTCCGTCGGCAACTGACCGCCGGACAGGGCTGACGGCGCGGCGCCCTCCGGGCACTGGGCAGACGCGTCTGCGCGCGGCTGGCGACGAGGCGGGGACGACCCGCGCCTCCTGGCCGTGGCGACCGAAGCGGACTGGAGGCCCGTCCTACGGGATCGGGACGGGCGTCACGCCCAGCGGGGCCAGGCCCGCAGCGCCGCCGTCGGCGGCCGTCAGCACCCACACGCCGTCGGCGTGCACCGCGACGCTGTGCTCCCAGTGCGCGGCGTCCCCACCGTCCATCGTGCGGACGGTCCAGTCGTCGTCGTCCGTCGAGCTGTCGATCGTGCCCGCGGTGACCATCGGCTCGATGGCGACCACCAGGCCGGGCTTCACCGCCGGACCGGCACCGCGGACGCGGTAGTTGAAGACCGGCGGGTCCTCGTGCATGGAGCGACCGATGCCGTGCCCCGTGTAGTCCTCGACGATGCCCCAGGCACCGGTCTCGTCGATGGCGTCCTCGACCGCGGAACCGACCTCGTGCAGGTTCTTCGCGTGGGCGAGCGCCGCGATGCCGTGCCAGAGCGAGCGTTCCGTGGTGTCGCAGAGCGTCTGGCGCGCTGCGGACACCTCGGCGTCGCCACCGGGGACGACGGTGGTGAACGCGCTGTCGCCGTTCCAGCCGTCGACCTCGGCACCGGCGTCCACCGACACGATGTCACCGGGAGCGAGCACGCGGTCACCGGGGATGCCGTGCACGATCTCGTCGTTCACGGACACGCACAGCGTGTGCCGGTAGCCCGGCACGAGCTGGAAGTTCGGGATCCCGCCACCGTCGCGGATCGTCCGCTCGGCGATCGCGTCGAGCTCACCCGTCGTGATGCCCGGACGGATCGCCGCACGCACGGTGTCGAGCGCCTCGGCGGTCAGCAGCCCGGGGCGCACCATGGCGCGGAGCTCGTCCGGCGTCTTGTAGATCGAGGGCTTGCGGAAACGGACCACGCCGGGTCAGACGCCCGCGGTGAGCCCGCGAGCCGACAGCGCGGCCTGGATGCGGTCGCCGACCTCGTCGATCGCGCCGAGGCCGTCGACGTCGAGCACGAGACCACGGTCGCCGTAGGCGCCGACGATCGGCGCGGTCTGCTCGGTGTAGACCTGCTGGCGACGACGGATCGTCTCCTCGTTGTCGTCACTGCGGCCCTGCTGCTCGGCACGCTTCAGCAACCGGCCGACGAGCTCGTCCTGGTCGGCGACGAGCTGCACGACCGCGTCGATCCCGGTGCCCTGCTCGGCGAGCAGCGCGTCGAGGTACTCGACCTGCCCGACCGTGCGGGGGTACCCGTCGAGCAGGAACCCCTCGGCTGCGTCCGCCTCGTTCAGGCGCGACTTCACGAGCTCGTTCGTCAGGGAGTCCGGCACGTAGTCGCCGGCGTCCATGATCGCCTTGGCCTGCACACCGAGCGGCGTGCCCTCCGCGACGTTCTTGCGGAAGATGTCGCCCGTCGAGACGGCCGGGATCCCGAAGGAGTCGGCGATCCGGCCGGCCTGCGTGCCCTTCCCCGCTCCGGGGGGTCCGACGATGATGAGACGTGCGCTCAACGGAGAAGCCCTTCGTAGTGACGCTGCTGCAGCTGCGAGTCGATCTGCTTCACGGTCTCGAGACCGACACCCACGATGATCAGGATGCTCGCGCCACCGAACGGGAAGTTCTGGTTCGCGCCGAACAGCGCCAGTGCTGCCAGCGGGATGAGCGCGATGAAACCGAGGTAGAGCGAGCCGGGCAGCGTCACCCGGGTGAGGACGTAGTCGAGGTACTCGGCGGTCGGACGACCGGCACGGATGCCGGGGATGAACCCGCCGTACTTCTTCATGTTGTCGGCGACCTCTTCGGGGTTGAAGGTGATCGCCACGTAGAAGTACGTGAACCCGACGATGAGCAGGAAGTACAGCACCATGTAGAACAGGTTGTCGCCGGAGACGAGGTTGTTCTCGATCCAGGTGACCCACGCCGCGGGCTCGGAGCCGTCCGAGGGCTTGTTGAACTGCGCGACCAGGGCCGGCAGGTACAGCAACGACGACGCGAAGATGACGGGCACGACGCCGGCCATGTTCACCTTGATCGGGATGTACGTGTTGTTGCCGCCGTACGTGCGTCGGCCGACCATGCGCTTGGCGTACTGGACCGGGATCCGCCGCTGCGACTGCTCGACGAACACGACGGCCATCATGATGACCAGTCCGACCAGGATGACGAACAGGAAGAGCTCGAATGACTGCGACTGCTCGATGGCCCAGAGCGCCGACGGGAACTGCGCCGCGATCGACGTGAAGATGAGGAGGGACATGCCGTTGCCGATGCCGCGCTCGGTGACGAGCTCGCCCATCCACATGATGAGGCCGGTACCGGCGGTCAGCGTGACGACCATGAGCATGATCGCGTACCAGCTGTCGTTCGAGATGATCGACGAGCAGGAGGACGACGCGTTCGTGCCGAAGAGGGCACCCGAGCGGGCGACCGTGATCAGGGTGGTGGACTGCAGCACGCCCAGCGCGATCGTGAGGTAGCGCGTGTACTGCGTCAGCTTCGCCTGACCGGACTGGCCCTCCTTGTAGAGGGAGTCGAAGTGCGGGATGACCACGCGCAGGAGCTGCACGATGATCGACGACGTGATGTACGGCATGATGCCGAGCGCGAAGACCGAGAGCTTCAGCAGCGCGCCGCCGGAGAACAGGTTGATCAGGTCGTAGAGACCGCCGGACGACGAGGCGCTGGCGAGACAGCTCTGCACGGCCGCGTAGTCGACGAACGGTGCCGGGATGTACGACCCGAGCCGGAACAGCGCGATGATCGCGAGGGTGAAGCCGATCTTCTTGCGAAGATCAGGGGTGCGCATGATGCGCGCGACCGCTCTGAACACGAGGACTCCGAACTTCTGGGACCGGGGCCGTCGATCGCGGCCGTTCCGGTGTCGGTCGGCAGGGCCGACCAGGCTGGCGGATGCCGGCCACTGTCAAGGAAACCGTAACGGCGGCCCGTGCGCAAACGCACGGGCCGCCGACGGGGGTTACTGGGAGACGGTGCCGCCAGCAGCCACGATCTTCTCGGCGGCGGACGCCGAGACCTTGTCGACCGTGACCGTGATCTTCACGGTGATGTCACCCTGACCGAGAACCTTGACCTTCTCGTTCTTGCGGACGGCGCCCTTGGCGACCAGGCCCGCAACGGTGACGTCGCCACCATCGGGGTAGAGCTCCGAGATCTTGTCCAGGTTCACGACCTGGTACTCGACCCGGAACGGGTTCTTGAACCCGCGGAGCTTCGGGGTGCGCATGTGCAGCGGCATCTGCCCACCCTCGAAGCCGACCCGGACCTGGTAACGGGCCTTCGTGCCCTTGGTACCACGCCCAGCGGTCTTGCCCTTCGAGCCCTCACCGCGACCCACACGGGTGCGGTCCTTCTTGGCGCCCTCTGCGGGGCGGAGGTGGTGCAGCTTCAGCACCTGCACGCGCTCGTTCTTCTCGTCGCTCATGCGTCGACCTCCTCGACCTTCACGAGGTGCGCCACCGTTGCGATGTACCCGCGGTTCTGGGCGTTGTCCTCACGCTCGACCGTACGGCCGATGCGCTTGAGACCCAGGCTGCGGAGCGTGTCGCGCTGGTACTGCTTCTCGCTGATAACGGACTTGATCTGCGTGATCTTCAGCGTCGCCATCACGCACCTGCCTTCTCGGTCGCGGCACGCAGGGCTGCGGCCTCGGCCTGGAGCAGACGAGCCGGGACGACCCGCTCGACGTCGAGGCCACGACGGCTCGCGACGGCGCGGGGCTCCTCGAGCTGCTTCAGAGCCTCGACGGTCGCGTGCACGATGTTGATGGTGTTCGACGAACCGAGCGACTTGCTCAGGACGTCGTGGATGCCGGCGCACTCGAGCACGGCGCGGACGGGACCACCGGCGATGACACCGGTACCCGGGCCGGCCGGACGCAGGAGGACGACGCCAGCAGCGGCCTCACCCTGCACGGGGTGCGGGATGGTGTTGCCGACGCGGGGGACGCGGAAGAAGTTCTTCTTCGCCTCTTCGACACCCTTGGAGATCGCCGTGGGGACCTCCTTGGCCTTGCCGTAGCCGACGCCCACGAGGCCGTTGCCGTCACCCACGACGACGAGCGCCGTGAAGCTGAAGCGACGACCACCCTTGACGACCTTCGACACGCGGTTGATGGTCACCACGCGCTCGAGGAACTGGCTGTCGCCACCGCGGTTGTTGCGGTCGCGGCCCTGCTGACGGTCACGACCGCCACCACGACGGCCACGGTTGTCGGCCGAGTCGCGGTTGTTCGATGCGGAACCGGCAGCGGTCTCGACGGGACGCTCGGCGACGGCAGGTGCCTCCGCCTCCTTGCCCTTCGCGGCGGTGTCGGTTCCCTCGGCGGCTGCCTCGGTGCCCTCAGCGGTCGCCTCGGTGGCCTCGGGGGCCTCCGTGCTCGCCTCGGTGGTCTCGACGGCGTCCGTGGCCTCGACGGCCTCGGTCTTGGCGTCTTCGTTGGTGTTCGCGTTGTCGCTCACAGGTTCAGCCCTCCTTCACGGGCACCATCGGCGATCGCGGCGACGCGACCGGCGTACTTGCTGCCACCGCGGTCGAAGACCACGGCCTCGACGCCAGCCGACTTCGCGCGCTCGGCGAGGAGCTCACCGACGCGACGGGCCTTGGCGGTCTTGTCGCCGTCGAACGAGCGGAGGTCTGCCTCCATCGTCGAGGCGCTTGCGAGGGTGTGACCCTTCGCGTCGTCGATGACCTGCACGAACACGTGACGCGACGAGCGGGTGACGGCGAGACGGGGACGAGCCTCGGTGCCGGTGATCTTCTTGCGGAGACGGTTGTGACGACGCGCCTTGGCGGCCGCCTTGCTCTTGCCTCGTGTCTTGAGGAGTCCCATGATCACTTACCTGACTTTCCGGCCTTGCGGCGCACGTTCTCGCCGGCGTAACGGACACCCTTGCCCTTGTACGGCTCGGGCTTCCGGAGCTTCCGGATGTTCGCCGCCACTTCGCCGACTGCCTGCTTGTCGATGCCGGCGACCGTGACCTTGTTGTTGCCCTCGACCGCGAAGCTGATGCCTGCGGGCGGCTCGACCGTGATCGAGTGGGAGTACCCGAGCGCGAACTCGAGGTTCGAGCCCTTCGCCTGCACGCGGTAACCGGTGCCGACGACCTCGAGGCCCTTGGTGTAGCCCTGGGTCACGCCGATGATGTTGTTGGCGATGAGGGTACGGGTCAGGCCGTGGAGCGAACGCGACTCGCGCTCGTCGTCCGGACGGGTGACGAGAACCTGGTTCTCCTCGACCTTGGCCTGGATGGGCTCCGCGATGACGAGCGCGAGCTCGCCCTTCGGGCCCTTGACCGCCACGCTCTGACCGTCAACGGAGACGGTCACGCCGGCGGGGATGTCGATGGGAAGACGTCCGATTCGTGACATTGTCGATCACCACACGTAGGCGAGGACTTCCCCACCCACGCCCTTCTGCTCGGCTTCGCGGTCGGTCAGCAGGCCGGACGAGGTCGAGAGGATCGCCACGCCGAGGCCACCGAGGACCTGGGGGATCTCCGTCGACTTCGCGTAGACCCGGAGGCCCGGCTTCGACACGCGCTTGATGCCGGCGATCGAACGCTCGCGCTCGGGACCGTACTTCAGGTCGATGGTGAGGGTCTGCCCGACTCGGGCGTCCTCCACCTTCCACTCGCTGATGTAGCCCTCACGCTTGAGGATGTCGGCGATGTTCTTCTTGAGCTTGGAGCTCGGGAGCGCGACGGCGTCGTGGTGCGCGGAGTTCGCGTTCCGCAATCTGGTCAGCATGTCTGCGACCGGATCGGTCATCGTCATGATGTTCGTCCATTTCTCGCCTGGTTTCGACACCCGTTCCACGAATGCCGACCTGAGCGATCGAGTGATCCCGGGGCGGTTCCCCAGGATCGGTGTGTTCGTGCGTGCGGGCCGGAGGACGTGAATCCTCCGGCCCGCACCGCCCGAAGTAGTTTAGACCGTCTGCTCGTTGGAGCGGAACGGGAAGCCGAGCTGACGGAGCAGCGCGCGTCCCTCGTCGTCCGTCTTCGCGGTGGTGACGACAGTGATGTCGAAGCCGCGGACACGGTCGATGCGGTCCTGGTCGATCTCGTGGAACACGGACTGCTCCGAGAGACCGAACGTGTAGTTGCCGTTCCCGTCGAACTGCTTGTCGCTGAGACCGCGGAAGTCGCGGATGCGGGGCAGTGCGAGGGAGATCAGGCGGTCGAGGAACTCCCAGGCGCGGTCACCACGGAGGGTGACGTGCGCACCGATCGCCTGACCCTCGCGCAGCTTGAACTGCGCGATGGACTTGCGAGCGATGTTGACCTGGGGCTTCTGACCCGTGATCGCCGTGAGGTCCTTGATGGCCCCCTCGATGATCTTCGAGTCGCGAGCGGCCTCGCCGACACCGGTGTTCACGACGACCTTGACCAGGCCGGGGACCTGGTTGACGTTCGCGTAGCCGAACTGCTCGGTGAGCGTGGCCTTGATCTCGTCCTTGTACTTCTGCTTGAGGCGCGGCTGGGCCTTGGGGGCCTCAGTCGTTGCAGTCGTGTCAGTCATCAGAGCGTCTCACCTGACTTCTTGGCGTAGCGGACACGGACGGTCTTCTTGACCCCGCCCTTCTCCACCTCTTCGGTACGGAAGCCGACGCGGGTCGGCTTCTTCGTCTTCGGGTCGACGAGAGCGACGTTCGACACGTGGATCGAGGCTTCGTGCTTCTCGATGCCACCCGTCTTCGAGCCGCGCTGCGTCTGGCCGACGCGGACGTGCTTCGTGACGAAGTTCACGCCCTCGACGACGACGCGCTGCTTGTCCTTGAGGACCTCGATGACCTTGCCCTGCTTGCCACGGTCGCCGCCACGCTCCTGCGTCGCGCCCGTGATGACCTGGACGAGGTCACCCTTCTTGATGTTCGCCATGGCTTACAGCACCTCCGGCGCGAGCGAGATGATCTTCATGAACTTCTTGTCTCGGAGCTCGCGACCGACCGGACCGAAGATGCGCGTGCCGCGCGGGTCGCCGTCGGCCTTGAGGATCACTGCCGCGTTCTCGTCGAACTTGATGTAGGAGCCGTCCTGACGACGGGTCTCCTTCTTGGTGCGAACGATGACCGCCTTGACGACGTCACCCTTCTTCACGTTGCCGCCGGGGATGGCGTCCTTCACCGTGGCGACGATGACGTCACCGAGACCGGCGTAGCGACGACCCGAACCACCGAGCACGCGGATGGTCAAGATCTCCTTGGCACCCGTGTTGTCGGCGATCTTCAGGCGGGATTCCTGCTGAATCACTGCTGTCTCCTATTCCGAAGCAGGCCGAGGCCTACTTGGCCTTCTCGAGGATCTCGACCAGGCGCCAGCGCTTTGAAGCGCTGAGGGGACGGGTCTCGCTGATCACGACGAGGTCGCCGACACCAGCGGTGCCGAGCTCGTCGTGGGCCTTCACCTTGGACGTGCGACGGATGATCTTGCCGTAGAGCGCGTGCTTCACGCGGTCCTCGACCTCGACCACGATGGTCTTGTCCATCTTGTCGCTGGTCACGTAGCCGCGACGCGTCTTGCGGTAGCCGCGAGTGAGGGCGGCGGAGGTCTTCTCTTCGTTCGCCATTACTTCTCCTCGGCGGTCTCGGCCTCGGTCGACTCAGCCGGCTTGTCAGCCTTCTTCGTCGTCTTCTTGGCCTTGGTGGCGGTCTCGACGGGCGCGGGAGTGGCACGGATGCCGAGCTCGCGCTCGCGGAGGACGGTGTAGATGCGAGCGATGTCGCGCTTGACGGCACGGAGACGACCGTGGCTCTCCAGCTGGCCGGTGGCCGACTGGAAGCGGAGGTTGAAGAGTTCCTCCTTGGCCTTCTTCAGCTCGTCAGCGAGACGCTCGTTCTCGAACGTGTCGAGCTCCGTCGGACGGAGCTCCTTGGAACCGATCGCCATTATGCGTCGCCCTCCTCGCGCTTGATGATGCGTGCCTTGAGGGGCAGCTTGTGGATTGCACGGGTCAGCGCCTCGCGGGCGATGTCCTCGGTGACGCCGGAGAGCTCGAAGAGCACACGACCCGGCTTGACGTTGGCGACCCACCACTCGGGCGAGCCCTTACCGGAACCCATGCGGGTCTCAGCCGGCTTCTTCGTGAGCGGACGGTCCGGGTAGATGTTGATCCAGACCTTGCCGCCACGCTTGATGTGACGCGTCATGGCGATACGAGCGGACTCGATCTGACGGTTGGTCACGTACGCCGGGGTGAGGGCCTGGATGCCGTAGTCGCCGAAGCTGACCTTGGTACCACCGGTTGCCTGACCCGAACGCTTCGGGTGGTGCTGCTTACGGTGCTTGACTCGACGGGGAATAAGCATGGTTACGCCTCAACTCCTGCGCCGGCCGGCGCGTCCTGCGGGGCCTGCTGCGGGCGGCGGTCACCGCGGTCGCCGCCACGACGGTCGCCGCCACGGTCGCCACGCTCACCGCGCGGGCCGCCACGACGCTCGGGGCGCGACGAACGCTGGTTCGCCTGCTCGCGAGCGAGCTCCTTGTTCGTGATGTCGCCCTTGTAGATCCAGACCTTCACGCCGATGCGGCCGAACGTGGTCCGGGCCTCGTAGAAGCCGTAGTCGATGTTCGCGCGGAGGGTGTGCAGCGGCACACGGCCTTCGCGGTAGAACTCCGAACGGGACATCTCGGCGCCGCCGAGACGGCCCGACACCTGGATGCGGACACCCTTGGCGCCGGCGCGCTGTGCACCCTGCAGGCCCTTGCGCATGGCGCGACGGAACGCGACACGAGCGGAGAGCTGCTCGGCGATGCCCTGCGCGACGAGCTGGGCCTCGGTCTCGGGGTTCTTGACCTCGAGGATGTTCAGCTGGATCTGCTTCTTGGTGAGCTTCTCGAGCTCACCGCGAACGCGCTCCGCCTCGGCGCCGCGGCGGCCGATGACGATGCCCGGACGCGCCGTGTGGATGTCCACGCGGACACGGTCACGGGTGCGCTCGAGCTCGATGCGAGCCACACCGGCGCGGTCGAGGGTCTTCTTCAGGTACTCGCGCACCTTGATGTCCTCGGCCACGTAGTCGGCGTAGCGCTGACCGGCCTTCTTGCTGTCGGTGAACCAGTGCGAGACGTGGTCCGTCGTGATCCCGAGACGGAAGCCGTACGGGTTGACCTTCTGGCCCATTAGTTGCTCGCCTTCTTGCTCGTCGCGGCAGCCTCAGCCTCTTCCGGCGTCGCGAGGACGACCGTGATGTGGCTGGTGCGCTTGTTGATGCGGAAGGCCCGGCCCTGGGCGCGCGGCTGGAACCGCTTCAGGGTCGTTCCCTCGTCGACGAAGACGCGGCTCACGTAGAGGTCGCGCTCGTCGAGGAAGCTGTTCGTCGAGTCAGCCTTCACCCGGGCGTTCGCGATCGCCGAGGCGACCAGCTTGTACACGGGCTCCGAAGCGCCCTGGGGGGCGAACTTCAGGATGGCGAGCGCCTCGTGGGCCTGCTTGCCGCGGATCAGCTCGATGACGCGACGGGCCTTCTGAGGCGTGACGCGGATGTGTCGCACGCGTGCGATCGACTCCACCATTTCGTTCCTCCTCTGCGTCCCCGCGTTAGCGGCGACGGCCCTTCTTGTCGTCCTTCACGTGACCACGGAAGGTGCGGGTCGGCGCGAACTCGCCGAGCTTGTGACCGACCATCGACTCGGTGACGAACACCGGGATGTGCTTGCGGCCGTCGTGCACCGCGATGGTGTGCCCGAGCATGTTCGGGACGATCATCGACCGTCGCGACCACGTACGGATCACGTTCTTGGTGTTGGCCTCGTTCTGCGTGACGACCTTGCGGAGCAGGTGCTCGTCGACGAAGGGGCCCTTCTTCAGACTGCGTGGCATCTTCTGAACTCCTACTTGCGCTTCTTGCCGGCGTTACGGCGACGGACGATGAGCTTGTCGCTCGGCTTGTTCGGCTTGCGCGTGCGACCCTCGGCCTGGCCCCAGGGGCTGACCGGGTGACGACCACCGGAGGTCTTGCCCTCGCCACCACCGTGGGGGTGGTCGACCGGGTTCATCGCGACACCACGCACGGTCGGGCGGACGCCCTTCCAGCGCATGCGGCCGGCCTTGCCCCAGTTGATGTTCGACTGCTCGGCGTTGCCGACCTCGCCGATCGTGGCGCGGCAGCGTGCGTCGACGTTGCGGACCTCGCCCGACGGCAGACGGAGCTGCGCGTAGGGGCCGTCCTTGGCGACGAGACGCACCGAGGCGCCGGCCGAGCGGGCCATCTTCGCGCCGCCACCGGGGCGGAGCTCGATGGCGTGCACGACGGTACCCACGGGGATGTTGCGCAGCGGCAGGTTGTTGCCGGGCTTGATGTCGGCGCCGGGGCCCTGCTCGATGACGTCGCCCTGCTTGAGCTTGTTCGGCGCGATGATGTACCGCTTCGTGCCGTCCACGTAGTGCAGGAGCGCGATGCGCGCAGTGCGGTTGGGGTCGTACTCGATGTGAGCGACCTTGGCGTCCACGCCGTCCTTGTCGGAGCGACGGAAGTCGATCACGCGGTACTGGCGCTTGTGGCCACCACCGATGTGACGCGTGGTGATGCGGCCGGAGCTGTTGCGACCACCGGTCTTCGGCAGCGGACGAAGCAGGGACTTCTCCGGAGTCGAACGGGTGATCTCAGCGAAGTCGGCGACCGACGAGCCGCGACGACCGGGGGTCGTCGGCTTGTAGTTACGAATAGCCATGATTTATCCCTCTGGTCCTCAGCCGACAGCCGTGAAGATGTCGATCGAACCGGACTTGAGCGTCACGATGGCGCGCTTGGTGTCCTTGCGCTTGCCGAGACCGAACTTGGTGCGACGGGTCTTGCCCGGGCGGTTCAGCGTGTTGATGCTCGCGACCTTGACCTCGAAGATCTTCTCGATGGCGAGCTTGATCTCGGTCTTGTTCGAACGGGGGTCCACGATGAACGTGTACTTGCCCTGGTCGATGAGCGCGTAGCTCTTCTCCGAGACGACCGGCGAGATGATGACGTCGCGCGGGTCCTTGTTGAAGCCGCTCATGCGGTGATCTCCTTCGCGGTCTTCGACGCGATGAAGGCGTCGAGGGCGCTCTTGCTGAAGACGACGGCGTCCGACTTGAGGACGTCGTAGGCGTTCAGCTGGCCGTACGAGAGCGCGTGGACGTTCGGCAGGTTGCGGATCGACTTGAGCGTCAGCTCGTCGTTCGACTCGAGCACGATCAGCACGTGCTTGACGGGCGCGACCTTCTCGAGGAGCGTGCGAGCGACCTTGGTCGACGGCACGTCGGCCTCGACGAAGCCGTCGACAGCCGAGATGCGGCCACCGCGGGCGCGGTCCGAGAGCGAGCCGAGCAGCGCTGCGGCGATCATCTTCTTGGGGGTGCGCTGCGAGTAGTCGCGGGGGGTCGGTCCGTGGACGACGCCACCACCGGTGTGCTCGGGAGCACGGACGGAACCCTGACGGGCGCGGCCGGTGCCCTTCTGCTTGAACGGCTTGCGACCGGCACCGCGGACTTCGCCGCGGTTCTTGGTCTTGTGGGTGCCCTGACGCGCGGCTGCGAGCTGCGCGGTGACGACCTGGTGGATCAGCGGGACGTTGGTCTCGACGTCGAAGAGAGCTGCGGGCAGCTCGACGGTGCCGGACTTGACACCCGATGCGTCGAGGACGTCGATCGTGGTTGCGGTCGTGGTGGCCATGATCACTTACCCTTCACGGCGGTGCGGACGAAGACGGAGCGGCCACGAGCACCGGGGACGGCGCCCTTGACGAGCAGCAGACCCTTCTCGGCGTCGACGGCGTGCACCGTGAGGTTGAGGACGGTCACGCGGTCGCCACCCATACGACCGGCCATGCGCATGCCCTTGAAGACACGCGACGGGGTCGAGGAAGCACCGATCGAGCCGGGCTTGCGGTGGTTGCGGTGTGCACCGTGCGAGGCGCCGACGCCGTGGAAGCCGTGGCGCTTCATGACACCGGCGAAGCCCTTGCCCTTGGAGGTACCGACGACGTCGACCTTCTGGCCCGCCGTGAACGTGCCGTCCACGGTGAGCTCCTGGCCGAGCGTGTACTCAGCGGAGTCGTTGGTCCGGATCTCGGTGAGGGTGCGACGCGGGGTCACGCCAGCGGCCTCGAAGTGGCCGGCGGCCGGCTTGTTGACCTTGCGCGGGTCGATGGCACCGGCGGCGATCTGGATCGCCTCGTAGCCGTCGCGCTCAGCGTTGCGGATCTGGGTGACCACGTTCGGGCCGACCTCGATCACTGTGACGGGGATGAACTTGTTGTTCTCGTCCCACACCTGGGTCATCCCGAGCTTCTTGCCGAGGAGGCCCTTGACGGTCTTGGTTGAGTTCGCCATTGGTCAGCCCCCTTACAGCTTGATCTCGATGTTGACGTCTGCCGGCAGGTCGAGTCGCATGAGCGAGTCGACGGCCTTCGGCGTCGGGTCGACGATGTCGATGACCCGCTTGTGCGTGCGCTTCTCGAAGTGCTCGCGCGAGTCCTTGTACTTGTGAGGGGAACGGATCACTGCGATCACGTTCTTCTCGGTGGGGAGTGGCACCGGGCCGACCACGGTCGCACCGGCACGGGTCACCGTGTCGACGATCTTCCGGGCCGACGTGTCGATGACCTCGTGGTCATACGACTTGAGCCGGATGCGGATCTTCTGTCCCGCCATGTGTCTCTTGTCCTCTCTCTGCGCCGCGCACCCGCAGGCCGCCTGACGCCGCTCGGCTCCGCATTGCTGCAGACCGTGCTGTTTTCCTGAACCAACCGGCCGCATCCGCTGGGGATGACCGCTGTTCACCTGTCAACCGCGCGGGCGACCTTGGCCGTCCAGCGTGGGCAATCGACTTCCTCGCACTCCGGGCGCAACAGTGTCGCGTCCGTCATGACCTCGGGGAGTCGTGTTCTGCTGCCTGCGGCCCAACCCAGCCCTGCTGAACAGGGGGGTTGTGCACTGCCAGAGCAGTGATCCTGCGGACTCGCACCCGCGGGGAATTCGGAACCGGACAAGTCTCGCATGTCCCGAGCCCACGTGCAACCCGGGCGTGTCGCGAATTGCCGGGCGTGTCGACACCGGCTCGCTTCCCCGGATCCACGCGGATCGGACGGCCTGGAGGCACGGGTCGCCGCCGCAACGCGGAGCGCCCTCCGGAGATGGTCCGGAGGGCGCTCGTGGACACGGTTACTCGGCCGTCACCGGGGGGACGAACCACGGCGGGAAGACCGCCACGCGCGGCGCGTGGCCGCCGTGGTCGGCGAGCACCGCACGGACCGTCTGACGGGCCTTGTCGTTCGGGACACCGATCACCGCGACGGACGAGAACGGCACGCTCGGCCCCGCGAGGAGCTCGAGTCCGAGCATCTCGGGGTCGGAGAAGTCGGTGCGGCGGATCAGGTTCGTCCCGGCGTCGGGGCCGACGGCGAACCGGACGTCGTCGGCGTCGGCGTCCTGGTCGGCGACGACCACCGAGTCACCGAACGCCGAGACCGGGACGACGAGCACGACGTAGTCCACCGCGCGCGTGCGTCGGGCGGCGTCGGACCACCGCTCCCCGACGGCGCCGGAGCGGAGCTCGTCCCACCGGACGGCATCCGGCGACAGGGTGAAGGGGACGTGGCTCGCGATGGTGCTGCCGTCGGGTGCTTCGGCCTCGGCGCGAGCGGCTCGGGTCTCGGGGCTGCTGACGTCGACGGCGGGCTCCGCCTGGTCCGCCGCCAGGATGGCGCCGGACCCGACGATGCCGTCGAGGTTGTCGATATGGGTCACGTGGTGCGCACGCAGCGACGCGAACACCCGAGCCTCGGGCAGGTCGGCCGACGACGACCGGAGGGACGTCGGCGAACGCAGCGACGTCCCGGGGCCGGAGGCCGGCGGGTCGACGCGCAGGTTGGTGGTGATGCGGGTCCGCCGTGGCGCCGGAGCGGCTGGGATCGCCGACTCCTCACGCTGCCGGGGCGCGCAGATGTCGCAGAGCTCGGTGGGGAAACCGTGGATGCACTCGTCAGTCACGACTGTTGTGGGTCCTTCCGTGCCGTGTGGGGTGGTCCGGCACGTCGACCAACGCTACGTCATCCGGACGCTCCCGGGGTCATTGTCGGTAGAGCAGCGCCCGGACCTCGGACTCGGCGGCGTGGATCCGGGCCGGATCGATGGTCTCGCCGTGTTCGTAGGCGTCGAGCAGCCGCGGGTCGATGTAGCTCTGCCGGCACACCGTCGGGGTGTTGCCGAGCTCGTCGCTCGCGGCCTTCACGGCATGGGACACCGCACGCTTCCGCTTCGCCTGCGAGGACAGCGGACCGGTCTGCGCCAGGTCGACGGCTGCCGCCACCGTTCCGTGCAGGGTGCGGAAGTCCTTCGCGGTGAAGTCGTCACCCGCACGCTCCTTGACGTAGGCGTTGATGTCCTCGGCGGACAACGGCTCCCACTCGTCACCGCGGCGTTCGCGGAACGACAGCAGTCGGGCGTTCGGCCCGCGGCGCTTCATGCCGGCGATCACCGTCGCGAGGTCGGCGTCGTGGATCGACGACGACCACTCCTGCCCGCTCTTGCCGGGGAAGTCGAGCTCGATGTCGTCACCGGAGACGTGGGCGTGCGCGCACAGCAGGGTCGACAGCCCGCGGCTGCCGTGCTCGCTGGCATATCGCTCCGAACCGACTCGCAGCGATCCCTGGTCGAGCATCCGGAACGCCGCGGCCAGCGCTCGGCGGCGATCCGGTTCCGGTCGCCGGAGGTCCAGCGTCACCCCGCGCCGTGCGACCGGCAACGACTCCGCGAGTGCCAGCGCGCGGTCGTACTTGATCCGGTCCATCCGCTCGCGCCACGACGGGTGGTACATGTACTGGCGGCGGCCGGCCCCGTCGATCCCGGTCGCGAGGACGTGCCCGTTCTCGTACGGCGAGATCCAGACGTCGTCCCACGCCGGCGGGATGACGAGGTCCTCGAGCCGCTGACGCACCGCGGCATCGGTGACGGTCGCACCGTCGGGGTCACGGTACGAGAAGCCGCGTCCGCTCCGGACACGGTGGTAGCCACGACCGGAGGTCGTGGAACGGCGGAGACGGGTCACCCGTCCGAGCCAACTCCCCGATGCCTGGGACGCCGTACGGGGCGGACCGGCGCCGTCGTGGCGGGCGTACCCCGGGCCTCCCGTCCGCCGCCCGCCAGGGCCGTGAGCGGCCGTCAGTGACTCGTGGGCGGTACCACGACCTGTCGGGGCAACGGCAAAGCGGGGCCGAGCCCGAAGGCTCGACCCCGCTGAGGCAGGTAACCGGAGTTACTTGACGATCTTCTCGACCGTACCGGCGCCGACCGTACGACCACCCTCACGGATGGCGAAACGGAGGCCCTCTTCCATGGCGATCGGCTGGATCAGCTCGACCGTCATGGCGACGGTGTCGCCGGGCATGACCATCTCGGTGCCCTCGGGCAGCGTGATGACGCCGGTGACGTCCGTGGTGCGGAAGTAGAACTGCGGGCGGTAGTTCGCGTAGAACGGGTTGTGACGCCCGCCCTCTTCCTTGGTCAGGATGTACGCGTTCGCCTGGAACTCGGTGTGCGGCGTGACCGAACCCGGCTTGACGACGACCTGGCCGCGCTCCACGTCCTCGCGCTTGAGGCCACGGATGAGCAGACCGGTGTTGTCACCGGCGACCGCCTGGTCGAGCAGCTTGCGGAACATCTCGATGCCCGTGACGGTGGTCTTCTGCGTCGCGCGGATGCCGACGATCTCGACCTCCTCGTTCAGGTTGAGCGTGCCACGCTCGACGCGACCGGTGACGACGGTGCCACGACCGGTGATCGTGAAGACGTCCTCGATCGGCATCAGGAACGGCTGGTCGGTGGCGCGCACCGGGTCCGGCACGTGCTCGTCGACCTGGGCCATGAGGTCCTGGACCGACTTGACCCACTTCTCGTCGCCCTCGAGCGCCTTGAGCGCCGAGACCTGCACGACGGGGGCGTCCTCGTCGAACTGCTGCGAGCCGAGGAGCTCGCGGACCTCGAGCTCGACGAGCTCCAGGATCTCCTCGTCGTCCACCATGTCGGACTTGTTCAGCGCGACGACGATGTAGGGGACGCCGACCTGGCGGGCGAGCAGCACGTGCTCACGCGTCTGGGGCATCGGGCCGTCGGTGGCGGCGACCACGAGGATCGCGCCGTCCATCTGCGCCGCACCCGTGATCATGTTCTTCACGTAGTCGGCGTGACCGGGGGCGTCGACGTGCGCGTAGTGACGCTTCTCGGTCTGGTACTCGACGTGCGAGATGTTGATCGTGATGCCGCGCTGGCGCTCCTCGGGAGCGTTGTCGATCTGCGCGAAGTCACGGGCCTCGTTGAGGTCCGGGTACTGGTCGTGCAGAACCTTGGTGATCGCCGCCGTGAGCGTGGTCTTGCCGTGGTCGACGTGACCGATGGTTCCGATGTTGACGTGCGGCTTGGTGCGCTCGAACTTGGCCTTGGCCACTGTGGGTCCTCCTCAGGACTCGGAAGCGTCATCCCCGGCCGGCCCTGGATGGGCTCGCGACCGTTGATGCGCGGTGTGTGTCTTTACTTTACTTGGTGACGAGGGGCCCGTCGCCGGGCACCCCCGCCTGTGGAGAGACGCTCGAGCGTCACTCCCCCGCGTTCTTCGCGATGATCTCCTCGGCGACCTTGGCCGGGACCTGGCTGTAGGTCTCGAAGGTCATCGAGTAGACCGCACGACCAGAGGTCTTCGACCGCAGGTCGCCGACGTAGCCGAACATCTCGGACAGCGGCACGCTCGCGCGGACCACCTTGACGCCCGAGGCGTCCTCCATCGAGGCGATCTGGCCACGACGGGAGTTCAGGTCACCGATGACGTCGCCCATGTACTCCTCAGGAGTACGGACCTCGACGGCCATGATCGGCTCGAGGATCGCGGGACCGGCCTTGCGGGCCGCTTCCTTGTAGGCGATGGAACCGGCGATCTTGAACGCCATCTCGGACGAGTCGACGTCGTGCGCCGCGCCGTCCTTGAGGATGGCCTTCACGCCGACGGTCGGGTAACCCGCGAGGATGCCGACCTGCATGGCGTCCTGGATACCGGCATCGACCGACGGGATGTACTCGCGCGGGACACGGCCACCGGAGGTCGCGTTGACGAACTCGTAGACCTTCTCGCTCGTGACCTCCATCGGCTCGAGGGCGATCTGCACCTTCGCGAACTGGCCGGAACCACCGGTCTGCTTCTTGTGGGTGTAGTCGTACCGCTCGACGATCTTCGTGAGGGTCTCGCGGTAGGCCACCTGGGGCTTGCCGACGCTCGCCTCGACGTGGAACTCGCGCTTCATGCGGTCGACGAGGATGTCGAGGTGGAGCTCGCCCATGCCCTTGATCGTCGTCTGACCGGTCTCGGCGTTGAGCTCGACGCGGAACGTCGGGTCCTCTTCGGCGAGCTTCTGGATGGCCGTGGAGAGCTTCTCCTGGTCGGCCTTGGTGTTCGGCTCGATCGCGACCTCGATGACCGGCTCCGGGAACGTCATCGACTCGAGGACGACCTGGTTGGTCGGGTCGCACAGGGTGTCACCGGTGGTGGTGTCCTTGAGGCCGATGACCGCGTAGATGTGGCCAGCGGTCACGTTGGCGACCGGGTTCTCCTTGTTGGAGTGCATCTGGAAGATCTTCCCGATGCGCTCCTTCTTGCCCTTGGTCGAGTTGATGACCTGTGCGCCGGACTCGATCGAGCCGGAGTACACGCGGACGTAGGTGAGGCGACCGAAGAAGGGGTGCACCGCGACCTTGAACGCGAGAGCCGAGAACGGCTCCGACGCGTCGGGCTTGCGGATGATCTCCTTCTCCTCGTCCTTGACGTCGTGGCCGATCATCGGCGGCACGTCGAGCGGGGACGGGAGGTAGTCGATGACGGCGTCGAGCATCGGCTGGACACCGCGGTTCTTGAACGCGGAACCGCACAGCACCGGGTAGAGCGTGCTGCTCACGGTGAGGGCGCGGATCGCGGCCTTGATCTCGTCGACCGAGAAGTCGGTGTCGCCCTCGAGGTAACGCTCCATGAGGACGTCGTCCGCCTCGGCCACGCGCTCGATGAGCTTCTCGCGGTACTCGGCGGCGCGGTCCTGCAGGTCGGCCGGGATCTCTTCGATCTCGTACTTCGCACCCATCGCGACGTCACCCTTGGCGTCGCCGCGCCAGGTGAGTGCACGCATCTGGACGAGGTCGACGACGCCTTCGAACGAGCTCTCCGAACCGATCGGCAGCTGGAGCACGAGGGGCTCCGCACCGAGGCGGTTGATGATCGTGTCGACGGTGTAGTAGAAGTCCGCGCCGAGCTTGTCCATCTTGTTGACGAAGCAGATGCGCGGGACGTTGTACTTGTCGGCCTGACGCCACACGGTCTCGGACTGGGGCTCGACGCCCTCCTTGCCGTCGAAGACGGCGACCGCACCGTCGAGGACGCGGAGCGAACGCTCCACCTCGACCGTGAAGTCCACGTGACCGGGGGTGTCGATGATGTTGATCTGGTTGTTGTCCCAGAAGCAGGTCGTCGCGGCCGACGTGATCGTGATGCCGCGCTCCTGCTCCTGCGCCATCCAGTCCATCGTGGCAGCGCCGTCGTGGACCTCACCGATCTTGTGCGTGATGCCCGTGTAGAACAGGATGCGCTCGGTCGTCGTGGTCTTGCCGGCATCGATGTGCGCCATGATGCCGATGTTGCGGACCTTGTTCAGGTCGGTGAGCACGTCCTGTGCCACAGGGTTCCTCCGGAAGAGTTGTAGGAGAGGTTGGCGGCCGTCCGGGCGCCGGGGTTCTTGACCACCGGTGCCCGGACGGTGCCGGGACTACCAGCGGTAGTGGGCGAAGGCCTTGTTCGACTCGGCCATCTTGTGCGTGTCCTCGCGACGCTTGACCGCGGCACCGAGACCGTTCGACGCGTCGAGGATCTCGTTCATGAGACGCTCGGTCATCGTCTTCTCGCGACGGGCCTTGGCGTACGAGGTCAGCCAGCGGAGCGCGAGGGTGTTCGCGCGGTGCGGCTTGACCTCGACCGGGACCTGGTAGGTCGAGCCACCGACGCGGCGGCTGCGGACCTCGAGGGTCGGACGGACGTTGTCGAGCGCCTTCTTGAGCGTGACGACAGCATCCTGCTGGTTCTTGGCAGTGACGCCCTCGAGTGCACCGTAGACGATGCGCTCGGCGAGGCCCTTCTTGCCGTCGAGCAGGATCTTGTTGACGAGCTGGCTGACGATCGGCGCACCGTAGACCGGGTCGGCGACGACGGGACGCTTGGGGGCGGGACCCTTACGAGGCATCTAACTCAACCCTTCTTCGCGCCGTAGCGGCTACGAGCCTGCTTACGGTTCTTCACGGCCTGGGTGTCCAGGGCGCCACGGATGATCTTGTACCGCACACCGGGGAGGTCCTTCACACGACCGCCACGGACGAGCACCATCGAGTGCTCCTGGAGGTTGTGGCCCTCACCGGGGATGTACGCCGTGACCTCGGTGCCGTTCGAGAGCTTCACACGAGCGACCTTGCGCAGTGCGGAGTTCGGCTTCTTCGGGGTGGTGGTGTAGACGCGGGTGCACACACCACGCTGCTGGGGGTTCGCCTTCAGGGCGGGCGCCTTGGTCTTGGTGACCTTCGGCGTACGACCCTTGCGAACCAGCTGCTGAATAGTAGGCAACTGTTCTCCTGGTTCTTCGCTCGTGCTCTCTGGCCGGCGCGATCCGCCGGCTTCCTCGTCCCACGCTGATGACCGCCTGACGGCGGAGGAACCTGCGGGGGGACGGAGTGGTCCGACTGGGCGATCTCGCTCGCCGGACTTTTCGGGCGCGCCCGAGGGCGCACACCCAGAAGAGACTACCCGCGTAACGGGACGAAATCAATCCGGGCCGGCACCACGCCGGACACCGTCATGAGCCGGTGTCCGAGGACCCATTGCCGACCGCCGACCGGAACGTCGCGCCCGAGCTCGAGAACCCCGTGATGTACCCGCTCGCGTTGACGTTGAGCGGCCCTGCCGTGGCCGTCCCGGTGCCGCCCGCGCCGGCGATGTCCGCCGTGAAGGTGGCCCGGCCGAACGTGGTGGTGGAGACGAGCCATCCGTTCGTGGTCCAGCTGCCGACGGCGACGGTCGGCCGCGACTCGAGCGTCCACTTCTCGTTCGTGTACGTGTACGCGGGGTTCTCGCCGTACGCGTAGAAGCTGCACCCGGCCGGCGCGGCGTCGTTCGAGGCGATGCAGCCGTCCACCCAGGCGTCCACGGCCCGCTTCGCTGCCTGGTCCCCCGCGTTCGTGAGCGTCGCGGTCATCTGCACGGGCGTCGAGGCGCTGCCACCGAACCCGCCCACGACGGCGCTGCCACCAGTCGCCTTCGTCCACTTGCCGCCGTCGTATGTGACCGCGTAGGTGCCGGGGAGGGCGCGGAGACCGACCGTGCCGTCCTTCGGGGTCTTCGTCGACGTGCCCGCGACCTGCACCGAGGCACCGGACGGACCCCGGACGCTGACGTCGACGCTGCCGAGCTCCGGCGCCTGCAGCTCCCACACCGGGAACACGCCCCAGTCGGTGCCGGTCTTGTCGAGCGTGAAGGTCGCCGCGACGTCCCGCCCGGCCTGGCGCAGGTAGGCGCGGACGGTGGCGGTGTCGCCGTCCGTGCGCGTCGCAGCCACCCGGTAGCCGGTGACCTTCGCGGTCGCCTTCGCGTACGCGGCGTCGGTCAGGAGCACGTCGGCCTTCGTCCGGTCGATGCCCGCTGCGTCGAGGGCGTCGGTGACCTTCCCCGCGGTCAGGTCGTCGAGGAACGCCCGCACGGGGCGGTCGGCCGAGTGGGTGGCCGAGCCGACCGAGAACCCGACGACACCGGCGACGAGCAACAGCACGACCGCGGTGCTGCCGGCGATGATCCCGACCAGCTGGCCACGGCGGAGCTTCCGGCGCGGAGCGCGCGGCGCGGGCGTGGTGAACCCGGCGCCTGCCGGCCCCTCGTGCGTCCCGCGGATCGACGCCACCGACGGCACGGCTCCCCAACCGTCCTGCTGGTCCGGATCCGGCGTGTTCTCGTCGCTCATCGTTCCCCCGTTGCGTATGCGTCCTGCCCGGGCAGACTACCGCCCGACGGTGTCGTCACCCGCGACGGTCGGCTCCTGCCGCTGCCCCGCCGTGGGTGTCGAGCCCGTCGTCCGGGCCTGGTGCCGGGCCATGGAGATCCCGCCGATCACCGACAGGAGCGCCACCACGACGGACCCGACGACGAACGGTCCGAGCGCGTAGCCGGCCGGGAAGACGAGGAGTTCGGTCAGGTCGCGACGGATCGCCGCGTACCCGACGGCACCGACGCCGAGCATCACCAGGTAGGCGGTCGCGGCGGCGACCAGGCCGGTGACACCGGGGTTGCCCTCTCGCGCGCCGACCACTGTCGCGAGGAACACCACCACTGCGGCGCCGATCACCATGGCC
This sequence comes from Curtobacterium sp. MCJR17_020, assembly GCF_003234365.2. NCBI lineage: Bacteria > Bacillati > Actinomycetota > Actinomycetes > Micrococcales > Microbacteriaceae > Curtobacterium > Curtobacterium sp. MCJR17_020. Next base: position 3,655,376 of record NZ_CP126260.1, read on the forward strand.
GGGCCGAGGTACGGGGTCGCGTCCGGCTGCGCGATCGCCTCGACGTCGGCGAGGAGCGCTTCGAACCCCGCGACGGCGACGACGAGCGCGATGAAGAGGACGGACGTCATCGTCGCGATCAACCACCGGGACATGAGGTGATCGTATCGCCGCCGGGACGGTCAGCGGGTGGCTTCGGTCCGCTCCGCGTGGTCGGCGTGGTCCACCTGCTGCTGCGCTGCGGCGACGAGGGCGAGAGCGATCGTCGCGGTGATGATCGGGACGGTCTCGGTCATCGGAGCGGCCTGCGTCGTGCTGGCGGCCGGTGCGGCCTGGAGGCCCGGGGCTGCGTCCGCCTCGGAGGGCTCCTCCGGCTCGTGGTCACGCAGGGCCGGGCCGATGATCGGCAGGACGCCGGTGGTGGACGCCGGCTCGGCGTGCAGGACGGTCGCCTCGGAGGCCGCCGGCTCGCCGCGCTTCGCCGCGCGACGGGCGCGTCCCATCTTCACCAGGACGACCACGGCCACGATCGCCCAGATGCCGTTGACGATGGTGGACGGCACCGCGTGGTGCGCCGCCACGTTGACGGCGACGGCCAGCCCACCGACGAGGTTGAAGAGCTGGTACACCGGCCCGTTCGGGAGCTTCCCCGTGGAGAAGAGAATGTAACCTGCCAACACAGTTACGGCGCCGAACCAACCAAAGAATTCCACGATTCCGACCAACACGCGCGACTCCGGGCACGACGGGAACGGCCGGTTCGAGCCGACCGTTCGAGAGGGGATGAGCAGCCGCGATCACGGCGTCGTGAGCATCGTACGCACAGCGACGGGTGTCGCGGAAGAGGGGTCGGCGTGGCGCGTCACACCCCAGTGGGAGGGGGTCGGATCAGCCCTTCGCCGAGGCGCTCGCCTCGGTCGTCAGGACGTAGACGTACCCGCCGAAGGTCCACGTCGTCGAAGCGGCTGCGGCCTGGTCAGTGGAGTCCTGCGTGGCCGACGACGAGACGGTGTTGACGAGGAAGAGACGGGCTCCGTCCTGGAGTCCACCGACGAACGCGAGGGCCTGGTCGAAGGACCCGTCGACCGACACGGAGACCGGGATGGCAGAGAAGTTCTCGCCTGAGATCGCCGGGTCGGTCAGCGGCGTGGTGGTCGCGGCGGTGGGTTCGGCCGTCGCCGGGGCCGTCGCGTCTGCCGTCGCCTCGTCGGTCGGGGCTACCTCAGCGTCCGTGGCGGTACCAGCCGACACGGGTGCGGTGTAGGCGACCGCGTCCGACGTCGTGATCGCGGAGACCTTGACGCCGGAGCTGGCGGCGACCCCGTCGACCGCTCCGTAGAAGGACGACATGTTCGCTCCCGACGGCACCGAGGCCGTGAGCTTCGCGAGCTCGGCCTTGAGCGCCGGCAGGGACTTTGCGCGGTCCTTGAGCCGGGCCAACTCCGCCGCCGTCGTGCGGTTCGTCGCGTCCACCGAGGTCTGCTCGACCCGGTCGTTCGCGGCCTGGGCGAGTTGCGGCTGCACACCGAGGAAGAACCCGGCGAGCGCGACGACGACCATCGCCACCACGGCGACCAGCATGTTGAGTCGGTTGCGCGTCATCTCACTCGCCCTTGTCCTGGTACTTGCCGTCGTAGGCGGCATCGTCGACGTGGATCGTCATGTTCACCGTGTAGGTGCCGGTCGTCTCGTCGAGGGTGACCGAGTTCGCGGTCGCGTCGACGAAGCCGGTCAACCCCTTCACGGCATCGAGCCACTCCGGCACCGACGGCAGGGTCGGGCTCTGGGCGTCGATCGTCAGGGTCGCGACGCGCTGCCCTTGCAGGGGAGTGTCCGCCTGGGCGTACGCCTCGAGCGGGGTCGCCGAGTCGATGGCCACGCCGGTGATCGCGACGCCGGCGGGCAGCGAGGACTTCAGCGACGTCAGGTAGGGCTGCCATGCGATCTCGGTGGAACCGCCGACGGACTGCGCGGCCTCGCGCAGCACCGTCCCGGTCTCGGTGTCGCGGACGTCCTTGAACTGGGACTGCTGTCGCAGCAGGGAGAGCGTCTGGTTCTGGGCATCGGTGAGGTCGTCGTGCGCCTGCGTGCCGAGGAGATCGGCGCCGCCGATCGCGATGCCGACGAGGACGGCGACCAGGACGACACCGGCCCACATGCGGCGGACCACCCTGCGCGCTCGGCGATCGGCGAGTACCTCGGTGGGCAGCAGGTCCACACTGGGACGTCTGCCGATCACGATCTCGTTCGCGTTGCCCCGACTTTGCCGCCTGACACGCTCGGCACTGTCCACCGCCACCCGGGCGGCGGCGCTGTCCGCGTTGCCGCGTCGACGAGCAACCGTGGGCAGCATCGACTTGGTCGTCTGGCTCATGCTGCCTTCCCTCCGGCCGCGAGTCCCCAGGCGACCGCGATCGACGTGCCGTGCGCGTGCAGGTCCTCAGTCCGGACCGACTTCGCGACGGCCGCGTTGGCGAAGGGAGCACCGAACCGGACCGGCGTCCGGGTGAACTCCGACAACGCGACCGCGAATCCGGGAAGGGCCGCTCCCGCACCGCTGAGCAGGATCTCGGCGACGGGCTCCTCCGGGTGGGTGTTCGCGAAGTAGTTGATCGTGTTCCGCAGACTTGCGAGCATCTCGCCCACCGTCTCGCGGACTGCAGCGACGGCGAGCGCGTCGTCTCCCGTCTTCGCGGTGAGCGGGTCCATGCCGAGGTGTCGTTTCACGGCCTCGGCAGCGTTCTCGTTGATGGACATCCGTCCAGCGAGCATCCGCGTGACGTCATCGCCACCCGTCGGGATGATGCGGACGAACTTCGGAACCCCGTCGGTGACGACCACCACGGTCGTCGTGTTGCCACCGCACTCGACGATGGCCACCGTTCCCCGCCTGCTCGTCGGAGCGAGCACCCGCGCCAACGCGAACGGGATGAGGTCCACGCCGACCGGGTTGAGGCCGGCGTTCTGGACGGCGCGCACGTTCGCGAGTACCGCGTCCTTCACGGCGGCGATGAGCAGGCCGGTGACGGTGGGGCCGTTCTCCCCAAAACCCTCACCCGTCGGGTAGAAGTCGAGGATGGCGTCGCCGACCGGGACCGGGAGCATGTCCTGCACCTGGAACGGCAGGGACTCGCGGATCTGTGCGATCGGTGCACGTGGCACCGTCAGGTCGCGCGACAGCACACGCTGGTTGCCCATACCGAGCACGACGTCCTTCGACCGGAAGCGTCCGATCGACCAGAGCTGGCGGAGCGCACCGGCGACGGTGTTGGGCTCGACCACCTCCCCCTGACGCGTGGCGCCCTCGGGGACCGGGACCTCGGCGAACCGCACGATGGTCGGCTTCGGCCGATCGGCGTCCTGCACCTCGACGGCGCGGATCGCTGCGGCGCCGATGTCGACGCCGACGATGCTCTTCGGCATTGCTGGTCCTTCCGTGACCGTCTTCGGGTCGGTCTGATGGTGCGGTGCGGCGTCGTGGTTCCGACGTCAGGCGAGCCCGAGCACACCCAGGTAGAGGTCCCAGACCGGCGCTCCGACGGCGATGCCGAGCCAGGCACCCGCGAGCATCCAGGGGCCGAACGGGATCCCGCTCCGGCGGCCCGCCCGGCGTACGACCAGGAGGACGATTGCGAAGGTACCGCCGAGCAGGAACGCCCCGAAAGAACCCACTGCGAGGGGTCCCCATCCGAGGTACGCGAGCACGAGGCCGAGGACGCCAGCGAGCTTGACGTCTCCGAGTCCCATCCCGCCGGGCACTGCGAGCGCAAGCGCCAGGTAGACGGACCCGAGGACGACGAGACCGATGAGGCCCCGGAGCGCAGCAGCCCAGTCACCGGAGACCGCCGACGCAGCGAGCAGGAGCAGCGGCAGCACGATGTAGGCCGGCAGCACGATGCGGTTCGGCAGCGTGTGCGTGTCGAGGTCGATGAGGGTGAGCGAGACGCTGATCGCCATCAAGTACAGGAACGCGGCGAGCAACAACGCGCCGCGGACGAGTCCCCGGGTGCCGTCGAGGCCGGCCAACGGCGACCACGGAGCGAGCATCGAGAACATCGCCACCACGACGAACAGGAGGCCCGTGGCGGCCTCGACGAGCGGGTAGCGGGCCGAGATGGGCGCGCTGCAGTCGCGGCACCGGGCGCGCAGGAGGAGCCAGGAGACGACCGGGACGTTGTCCCGACGGCGGATCTCGTGCCCGCAGCCCGGGCACGAGCTCGCGGGTGCGACGACGGACATCCCCGCGGGCACCCGGTACACGACGACGTTGAGGAACGAGCCGATCGCCAGTCCGAGCAGCCCGACGAGAACGGTGACGAACGGTGCGACGGACGACAGAACGGTCATGGTCACTTGCCCGTCGGGGTGCCGTCGGCGCGGTAGGCCGTGGCGGACTCGGTCTCCGTGGTCACGCCGTAGGTGGTCGAGACGGGCTGCAGGAACTTCGGCGGGGCGGACGTCTTCAGCCGTCGGTCGTAGGAGTACACCTTCGCGTAGCCCGTGGACCAGCTGCTGCCGCCCGAGTACGAGGTGCGCACCGATCCTCGGAACTGCTGCGCGATCGAACCGTAGATCGTGAGGGTGCCCAGGTTCGCCCCGAACGCGCCGTTCTGGACGTTGAAGGTCCCCAGGTTGCTCGCGATCGCGGCGTCGACCTCGATGTTCGTGGTGGCCGCGAGGTTCGCGGACGATCCGTTCGACGTGGAGCAAGCACTGCTGGTTCCCGAGGAGCACGAGATGGGGTTGTAGATCGAGACGGCCTTCTGGCCGACGATGCCGAGCATGTCGTCCGAGCTCCGGCCGTTCTGGTAGACGATGCTGCCGGTGACGTACACGAAGTTCTCGGCCGCGAGGGTCATCTGCCCGCCGAACGACCCGGACACGAAGACGTCGCCGTTCCGGCACCCGTAGTACCCGGAGTCACCGAGGCTCCCGGTGAACTCGTTGTTCTTCGGGTACCCGAGTCCGTTGCCGTAGTCGGAGGTCGTCGTCGCGTTGCTCCCGCTCCCGCTCTTGACGTTCTGCTGGCAGTAGACCGGTGACCCCGAGGTCACGGTTCCGTTCACCGTCCCGCTCGGCGTGGTGTTGGCGGCCCAGTAGTTCGGATCGCCGCTGACGCTCGGAACCGTCTGCACGTAGACGAGGTTGGACGGCAGGGTCGGGATCACCGCACCCGAACCACCGAGTGCCGACACGGATCCGCACAGCGCGTCATTGGTGCTGCCACCGGTGATCGTGCCGTTCGTCGCCCCGGTCAGCTGGGTCTTCTTCGTCCACGGCGAGACGACCCGCATCTTGCCCCCGGCCAGGAAGGTGATCGAGGTCGGTCCGGTGTAGACGCACCCGGGCTTCGCGACCTTGTCCGGGATGTCAGTCCGGGCCTCTTGCTTCATGTTCGCGTTCGTGCTCGGCATCGGCAGCGTGCCGGCGGTCGTGATCGGGCCGCCGTTGAACTTCGTCGAGGTCCTGCAGGCCGAGCTGATCGCAGTTTCCTTGCTGGTGTAGAAGAAGCCGGCGGCGCCCGTGTCCTGCACGGTCGAGTTGAAGGTCGCACCGCAGGCGGTGATCACGTCGTTCGTCCGGACCGGACCGTCGAGTGTGTCTCCGGAGGCGAACTGAACGGCGTTGCAGCTGGTGGTCTGGTTCCAGTTGCTGTCGTTGCGGTGCGCTGACGTGCACCGCGCCGATCCGCCCGTGACGGTCTCGCCCGTGAGGCTCGGGTCCTGCGACTCGTAGTTGGTGAAGTAGAGGTAGTTGACGAACCCGTCGCCGCGGAGGTCGACGACGAGCGTGCGGGTCGCGGTGTCCGCCTTGCCGGTGACCCGCAGCCGCACCTTGCCGGTGTTCGCGTAGTCGGAGTTGTCGACCTCGTACCGGAAGAACTGGTCGGTGCTGCCGACGACCGGGGCCCAGGTCCCGCCCAGTGCGGTCCCGAATGCCTTGTTGGTGCTGTCGAGGGAGTAGGTACTCGTACTCGAGAACGCGGTGCGGACGCCGTAGTTGACGTAGGAGTTGTCCGCAGCGAGGCGACCCTGGTAGTCGGAGAGGCCTGCGTACGCCGCGGCCATGGCCTTGTTGTAGTCGTCGTCGTTCGCCGCCTTCGTCGCACCGCTCGTCGCGGTGGCGACGACGAGCGACAGCACGATCATGAGTACCGCGCCGAGGCCGATGACCGCCGCCAGAGCGACACCGCGTTCGTCGTCGCGTTCGCGCAGGGCGCGGAGAGCGCGGAGGGTACGGATGAGCATCATGACTCCGTCGCTGCGCCGTAGTCGAGGTTGCGCAGGTTGATGGTGGCTTGGAACGTGGTGTCGTTCGCCGTCGTGCCCGATGCGGATGCCACCTTGAGTGTGACGTCGACGGACCGGATCGAGTCGAGGGTGGCGGACGTCGGGCTGATCGTGTCCCCCGACGCGTTGACGTAGCCGAACAGGGCGCTGTTGGCGCCGCTCGTCCGGACGACGTCGGCCAGGACGACGGTCTTCGTCGTGCCGGTGAACGTGCAGTACCCGCCCGCAGGACAGTCTCCACGCTGCAGCTGCATGCGGAGCTTGGTGCCCTGCACGTCGATGGTGACCTTGGTGAGTCCGGCGCGAGACGTCGAGAGATCGACGCCGGAGTAGAACTGCATGCTCGTCGCCGAGGCGCTCTCGAACGCCGCTCGGTTCGTCGTCTTCGTGACCTGCCACCGCGATGCTTCGCGCAGGTAGCGACTCACCTGCGTCATCGAGGTCGTTCCTTGGCGAGTGCTCTCGTTCACCGAGGAGACGGTCCGCTGCGCCTTGAGCATCGACACGAAGAAGCTGCCGACCAGGGTGAGGAGCAGCGACGTGATGAGCATCGCAACGAGGAGTTCGACGAGGGTGATCCCGCGTTGGTCGCGGTGGAGACGGCGGAGCAGCGCGCGCATCAGCTGGCCGGCCGCGGGTCGACCATGACGGCGCCACCGGTGACGACCCCGTTGGTGACCATGGCGGCGTTCTCCGTCTTGAGCGTCAGGGCGTTGGTCGTGGAACCGGCCGACGACCCCGAGTAGAGCCTCCACGTGCCCCACGGCAGCGCAATCGTCGCGGTGTCCGCCTTCAGCACGGGGAACTGCAGGGTCATGCCCACGGCGCAGCCCGGGTCACCGTTCACTGGCGTTGTGGTCTTCGCGGTCAGGTACTGGCCAGCGGTGAGCTTGGAGAGTTTGACCGCGCCCATCTGCACTGAGACGGTCGACGTGTTGTTCGCAGGTTCGGACGGCGTTCCGACCTTGCCCTTCGCATTGGGGGTCGTCCAGGATCCCGGCTCGGGGGCGAGGCATGTCGTCGAGGACGCGGAGCCCGACGCATCCACGACGTAGGTGCCGGCAACCGCCCGGTAGCCGACCCCGAAGGGGAACAATGATGCGGACCCAGCCGTGTTCGTCAGTTGTGTCGTCCCCGAGGCCGGGTTGATGAGCGTGGTCGGCATGTTCGTGGGGAGGACCGCACCGACCGATGGTGTGGTCGTGTACCCGAAGGTGTACTTCGCCGCCGCGTCGAAGCTGAACGCAGCCGCTCCGGATGCGCCAGCAGCGACGGTGACCGTCTGCGATGACGGGCTGGACTGCTGGTTCGTGTCGACGTACCCGGTCCGGGCGACCTTCACCGTGTAGGTGCCGGGTGCGACACCGGAGACGTAGGTGCACCCTTCGGCGTCCGTCGCGGGGACGGTGACGCCGTCCGGACCGGTGATCGTCGGGACGATTCCCGAGACCCCGAGGCCGTTCGCGTTCGTGACGCCGATCAGGATCGAGCCCGTGGTGTCCGAGTTGATGTTCGTGAGCGGGGCGATCGCGCTGGACATCGTCACCTGCTGCGAACCGGACGACGACGCGCTCGTCTTCCAACTGACCGTGACGGTGACGGCCTTGTACGACAGGGAGCCGTCACCGGTTCCGCATGCGGTCGCGCTGCCGGAGGAACGCGTCCAGGAGACCTCCCGCGTCAACGCGAACGTCTGGTTGCCGACCGTCGGGGTCGCGGTGCCGCTCTTGATGTCGAAGATGCTGGGAAGGTCGCGGAGGCTGTCGATGTCCTCCATCGCGACCGTCGACGCGACCTCGCGAGCGCGAGTGTCCTTCGAGAGGACGAGCGACGCAGTGATGCCGGCGGCGATGCCGGCGGCGATCACGGCGAAGATCGTCATCGCGACCATCACCTCGATGATGGTGAAGCCGTCCTCGTCCTCACGGGCGGAACGCAGTCGCTCGGCGATGCGCGAGATCATGGCGTTCCTTTCCTCGTGTCGGTTGCCGAGACGCCCAGAAGGGCTGCGATCCGGAGACCACAGCCCATCCGGGACTGGTTACGAGGAGGCCTTCGTGAAGACGCCTGCGCTGCACGTACCCTCAGCAACGCCCGACGCGTCGGTGGCGCCGAAGGTCTTCCCGGTGGAAGTGCTCTTCCCCTGGATGCAGAACGCGCTCTTGTCGTTGGTCACCGTGTAGGTCAGGGTCGTGTCAACGCCAGAGGTGCTCCCCGCGGCCTTGTAGTCGCCCGACGTGAGTTGATCCGCGGTCAGAGATGCCGGGAGGGTGCTCGTCGCTCCGTTCGTCATCACGGTGACGACCGCGGTCTTCGCGTTGGAGATGTCGGACTTCACAGCCGAGTTCTTCGCGTTGTTCTGCACGCTGATGTAGACCGGGATGGCGATCGCGGCGAGGATGCCGATGATGATCACGACGACCAGGAGCTCGATGAGGGTGAAGCCCTTCTCGTCGTCCTTCAGGAGACCCTTGCGGCGAGCGTCGAGCTTGCCCATGAGAGCGAAGTACATGTTTGTTTCCATTCTGCGGGGAATGAGGAGGAATTGTTTCGGGGCTTGCTCGGCCGCCGCACATCAGCGTATTCGGGGGGCAATCCACCGGGGAATCCCGAGAACGGGGGGCACCCGGGGTGCGAAACACCCCCAGTGCGGGGGATGCGGCAATTGCGCACCGCCCCCGCATGGGGGTGGAATGACTAGGAAGCGTTCTGGACGACGTTGGTGATCTGGAAGATCGGCATGTACAGCGCGATGATCATGCCGCCTACGACGACCCCGAGGAACGCGATCAGGAGCGGCTCGATCAGCGACGTCAGGGCATCGGTGGTCGCCTCGACCTCGGCGTCGTAGAACACCGCGATCTTCTCGAGCATGATCTCGAGCGATCCGGCGTCTTCACCGACGGCGACCATCTGCGTCACCATTGCCGGGAAGACTGCTTCCTTGGACAAGGGTTCAGCAATTGATTCGCCTTTTCGCACGGCTTCTGCGACATTGTCGAGCGCGCGTTTCACGACGAAGTTGTTCGAGACCTCGCCAACAATGCGCAATGCCTGCAGGATGGGCACGCCGGCGCCGATCATGTTCGAGAAGTTCCGGGAGAACCGTGCGATGACGATCTTCTTCTGCAGCGGACCGAACACCGGCAGCCTCAGGGTGATGGGGTCGACGAAGGCGCGGACCCGATCGGTGTTCTTGTTCGCACGCCACCAGAACCAGAAGACCGCAATGGCGATGGCGAGCGGGATCGCGATGTACCGCATGGCGTGGGACAGGTAGACGAGCATCATCGTCGGCAGGGGGAGCTTGCCGCCGAGCGACGAGAACATGTCCTGGAAGATCGGCACGATGAAGATGAGCATGATCGCGACGGCGAGCAACGACATCACGAGGACGACCACGGGGTAGGTCATCGCCGACTTGATCGTCGTCCGGAGCTTGTGCTCCTTCTCGAAGTTGGTGGCGATGGAGTCCATGGCCTGGTCGAGGAACCCACCGGTCTCCCCCGCACGGATCATGTTGATCATGATCGGCGGGAAGTCGACCGGGTACTTCGCCACGGCCTCGGAGAAGGAGACACCGCGTTCGACGTCGTCGCGGACCTTGCCGAGGATGTCCTTGAGCTTCTTGTTCTCGGTCTGGTCGGCGAGGATCGACAGCGCGCGCAGCAGCGAGAGTCCCGAGGTGAGCATCGTCGAGGCCTGGCGCGACATGATCGCGAGGTCCTTGAGACCGACGCCCTTCTCGAAGCCCGGGATCTTGATCTCGGTCTGCAGGCCGGTGCCGGCCTTGGACTCCGTGATCGCGATCGGCGAGACGCCCATGCCCCGGAGCCGCTGGACGACCGCTCCTTCGGACGAAGCGTCGAGACGGCCCTTGACGAGCTTGCCGGCACCGTCGCGCCCGCGGTAGTCGAATGCGAGGGACATCAGTAGCCTCCGGAGAACTTGTCGCCGAAGTCGATCCCGCTGGCGGCGATCGCGGCTGCCGAGGAGTCGGACGGGGACTCGACGCGCTGCACCAGCCGGTCGAAGCCCTCTTCGTCGTGCACCTTCTCCATCGCGGCCTTGCGCGAGATCGTGCCGACGTTGACCAGTTCGGCGAGGTCCTGGTCCATGGTGTGCATGCCGAGGTCACGACCGGCCTGCATGGCCGAGGTGATCTGGTAGGTCTTGCCCTCGCGGATCAGGTTGCCGATGGCGGGGGTGATCGTCATGATCTCGGTGGCGACGACCCGGCCGACGCCGTTGGCCTTCGGCACCAGGGTCTGGCAGACGACGCCCTGCAGGGTCGCCGCGAGCTGCGTGCGGATCTGGCCCTGCTGGTGTGGAGGGAAGACGTCGATGACGCGGTCGATCGTGCCGGGGGCGCTCTGCGTGTGCAGGGTGGCGAACACCAGGTGACCGGTCTCGGCCGCGGTGAGCGCGACCGAGATGGTCTCGAGGTCGCGGAGCTCCCCGATCAGGATGACGTCGGGGTCCTGACGCAGCACGTGCTTCAGTGCTGCGGCGAAGGAGTGCGTGTCGGCACCGACCTCGCGCTGGTTGATGATCGCCTTCTTGTGCTCGTGCATGAACTCGATCGGGTCCTCGACCGTCACGATGTGGTCGGCACGGCTCTCGTTCACCAGGTCGATCAGGGCGGCGAGGGTCGTGGACTTGCCGGAGCCGGTCGGACCGGTGACCAGGACGAGTCCGCGGGGCAGGCCGGCGAAGTCGCCGACGTGCTCGGGGATGCCGAGCTGCTTGAGCGTCTTGATCTTGGTGGGGATGATGCGGAAGGCCGCGCCCCAGTTGCCGCGCTGCTGGTAGAAGTTCACGCGGAAGCGGTACTCCGGCGACAGCGAGTACGCGAAGTCGAGTTCCTGCTCCTGGTCGAACTGGCCGGCCTGTTCGACCGACAGCATCGTCTTGAGTGCGGCGATGACCTTGCCGCGCGACCACGCGCCTCCGGGGACTGCGGGACGGAGCGAGCCGTCGACGCGGACGGTGGGCGGGGCGTCGGCGGTGACGTGCAGGTCGGATGCGCCCTGGTACACGACCTGGGCGAGTGCGGTGATCAGGTCGGGGTCGGCGACCTCGCGCGCGTGGCGCGAGAACTCGATGTCGCCACCGATCGTGGCGGTCTTCGCCGGGGCCGCTGGCGCCGTGGGGAGCTGCTGCGTCGGCGCCTCGGCGTAGCCGTAGGTCGCAGTCGACGACGGCACCCCGGCGGGCGGCGTCGCCGGAGCGGCGAGCGGCTGCGCGACGGGGACGGCGACGGGCGATCCGGACGGTGCCGGCCATCCGGCGGTGTCGTCCCCGAGGTCGTACACCTGCTCCGGAGGGGCCGACGCTGCGGCGGCGGCCAGACGTGCTGCACGGCGGGAGCCCACTTCGGTGCCGGGGTTGCCCGGGTGCCAGCCGGCGACGGGCTCGTCGCCGGGGTGCGTGATGTCGTACACGGAGTCGGTCATGTGCTGCGCTCTCTCGTGACTACGCGACCACGCGCAGGATCTCGTCGACGCTCGTGAGACCGAGCTTGACCTTCTCGAAACCGTCTTGGCGGAGCGTCAGCATCCCCTGCGCCTGGGCGACGCGGCTGATCTCGGCGCTCGAGGCGCGCGAGACGGCGAGGCGTTCGATCTCCTCGGTGACGGTCATGACCTCGTGCAGGGCGATGCGGCCGCGGTACCCGGTGTTCGAGCAGACCGCGCAGCCGATGGGGGCGAAGAACGCCGGGACCTCGTCGCCGGGGCGCAGGAACCCGAGGGTGCGGAGCTGTTCGGCCTCGTACACGGCGGGTGCCTTGCACCGGTCGCACAGCCGTCGCGCCAGACGCTGGGCCACGACGGAGTCCAGGGCGGAGCCGACCAGGAAGGGCTCGATGTCCATCTCGGTCAGGCGGGTGACGGCCGAGGGGGCGTCGTTCGTGTGCAGGGTGGAGAGCACGAGGTGTCCGGTGAGGGATGCCTCGATCGCGATCTGGGCGGTCTCGTGGTCGCGGATCTCACCGAGCAGGACGACGTCGGGGTCGGATCGCAGGATCGAGCGCAGCGCCGAGGCGAAGGTCAGCCCGGCCTTCGGGTTGACCTGCACCTGGTTGATGCCGGCCATCCGGTACTCGACCGGGTCCTCGACCGTGATGACGTTGATCTCGGGCTTCGCGACCGCGTTCAGGGTCGTGTACAGCGTCGTGGACTTGCCCGAGCCGGTGGGCCCGGTGACGAGGATCATGCCGTACGGCTTCGAGTACGACCGCTGGTAGGCCTGGAAGTTCTGCTCGAGGAGGTTGAGGTCCTTGAGGGTCAGCGACGTGTTCGTGTTGTCGAGGATCCGCATGACGACCTTCTCGCCCCACACGGTGGGCAGTGTCGCCACACGGAGGTCGATCTGGCGGCCACCGTGGCGGACCGACATGCGGCCGTCCTGCGGCTTGCGACGCTCGGCGATGTCGATGTCGCTCATGATCTTCAGACGGCTGATGACGCCGTTCTGGATGTTCTTCGGCGCCGGGGCCATCTCGTGCAGCACACCGTCGATGCGGTAGCGGATCCGGACCTCGTGCTCGCCGGGCTCGATGTGGATGTCCGAGGCGTGGTCCTGGATCGCCTGCGACACGAGCAGGTTCACGAAGCGGACGATCGGGACGTCGTCGAGGGCACCGTCGGCCAGGTCCACCTGGGCCGAGGAGCTGACCGAGGCTTCTTCTTCGAGCGAGGAGGTCAGGTCGTTGAGCTCGTCGTCGGCACGCAGGTAGCGGTCGAGCGCGGTGAGCAGGTCGCGCTCGTCGACCTGGAGCGGCTTGATCGGCCGGCCGGACGCAGCGCGGGCGTCGTCGATCGCCAGCACGTTCGTCGGGTTGACCATCGCGAGGATGAGCAGCTCGCCCTCGAACCCGACGCCGAGGACGCCGTGGCGCCGGCAGAGCGCAGCGGGGAGGATCGAGACCGCGGTGCCGTCGACCGGGTAGTCGGTCAACGGGACGGTGCGGGAGTTGTTCGACGCCGCGCGGGCGGTGATGAACTGCGCCTCGCTCACGACGCCCTGGTCGACCAGTCCGCGGATCGCGCGCTCGTCGAGGTCCTCGTCGCCCGTCATCGAGTCGAGGTGCTCGATCGGCAGGGCGCCGTTCAGGATGAGGATCTCGGACAGGGTCGCCATGCGTCCTGTGCCTCCTTGGACTCGCGCGCGGCGAGACGTGGTCGGGTTGCGCACCACCAGGGATGTGGCGCTCGACCACGCTACTTCTGCGTCAGTCGTCGGCCGCAGTCCCAGAAGGAGGGGGCGGAGGGGGGCCGGATGCACCCAGAACTGGGGTCCAGGACCCCCGACGCGACGGTCAGAGCGACGTCGACGCGGTGACGTGGACCTCGCCGGCGACGAACCCGAGTCGCTCGTAGATGCGCCCGGCTCCGCTCGGGTTCTCAGCGTCGACGTGCAGCACCGCCGCGGACAACCCGTCGGCGCGGATCGCCTGCAGCGTGGCGTCGAGGACGATCGGGGCGAGCCCCGTCCCCCGAGCTGCACGCACGACGCCGACCCAGTGCACGTACCCGTACGAACGGCCCCGGGCAGCGAACCCGTCGGGCTCCACCTCGACGATCGTGAACGCCACGACCGAACCGTCGGCACCGACGACGACCCGCGACAGGTCCAGCCGGCTCTTGTCCGAGGTGAGGAACCCCCGCCAGTCCGACGCGACCATCGGCTGGGAACCCCAGTGGTCGCGGAAGGCGTCGTTCTTGGCCGTCCGGAGCGGCTCGATGTCGTCCGCGGTGACGGGCCGCAGGACGAACCCGTCCGCCAGCACGGGCACCCCGTCGGTGTCCGGACCGCGGTCGTCGAACACGACCTGCATGTCGAGCCAGGTGCGCACCGGCGCGAAGCCGTGGTGCGCCGCCAGCCGGAGCGCCGAGGACCCCCGGCGCCCACCGACGTCGAGCGTCGCCGGCAGGTCGACGTCGAGCGTCGCCAGGCGCTGCCGTGCCCGGCCGACCTGCCAAGCGAGCAGCCGCCGTCCGATCCCCTGCCCGCGCAGGTCGGGGTGGACCGCCCCGTCGAGCACGGCGCGCGCAGCGGTGACGCGGGAGGGGACGTCGATGACGATGCCGTAGGCCTGCACATGCCCTCCAGCATCGACGCCCACCACGGTGTCCCTGGTGACGTCCAGCCCATCGGTGGACAACGACCGTTCGAGGTCAGCTGTGGAGGGACGAGCGTGCGGGTCGTCGACCGCGGCTGACGCGACCGCGACGGCGTGCATCGCCCCGACGTCGTCGAGCCCGCCGGCCCGGAACGTCAAGCCGCCGATCGGCGTGGGGAACGAGAGGTGTGCCGGGGCCGTGATCCGTTCGCGCAGGGTCGCCATCCCTCCAGCCTGCCAGTTCCGTCGCGCAGCGAGACGCCGCGGAAAGCCCCTCGACGAGCAGGCCCGACCGGGACCATGATGAGTCATGGACATCACGAGCGTGACCGTGGGGCTGCCCGTCACCGACATCGAGGCGTCCTGCCTCTGGTACGGCGCCGTCTTCGAGCGCACCGAACCGGACCTCGAACCCGAGGACGGTGTCGCCGAGTACGAGGTCGGCGGGATCTGGATCCAGCTCTACGAAGACGACTCCGCCGAGGAGAACCCGGTGAGCGTCCGGTTCGGCGTCGACGACGTCGGCGCGCAGCACGCCCGGATCGGTGCACTCGGCATCGACATCGGCCCGGTCGAGTGCGTCGACGGCGCCGTGAACTGGTTCGACGTCCGCGACCCCGACGGCAACGTCCTCAGCCTGTTCTCGCTCGTGGACGAGACGGGTCGCGGATCGGGACGCGACAACGGCGCGGACCGCGCGCTCTAGACGCCACCGCCCGCAGGCCGGGAGGCCCGTGGCGGCCTGGCACCGGGCCTCCCGTCCGTCACGTGGTGACGACACGACGAAGGCCCCGCCTCCTTGCGGAGACGGGGCCTTCGTGGGATCACATCAGACTCAGTTGTAGGTGCCCGGCGTGAAGTCGTCCGACGAGAAGCTGTCGAAGTCGACGAAGCTCAGGTCGGCGTCCGAGAACGACGAGTCGTCCGCGAAGATGCGGTTGGGGTACCGCTCTGCCTTCGCTTCTTCCGTCGCGTTCACGTCCACGTCGCGGTACCGGCTGAGGCCCGTCCCGGCGGGGATGAGCTTACCGATGATGACGTTCTCCTTGAGGCCGACGAGGTGGTCCTGCTTGCCCTCCATGGCCGCCTGCGTGAGCACGCGGGTGGTCTCCTGGAAGGAAGCGGCGGACAGCCACGACTCGGTCGCGAGGGACGCCTTCGTGATGCCCATGACCTCCTGGCGAGCCGAAGCGGTCTTGCGACCCTCCTGCAGCGCCGCACGGTTCAGCATGTTGTAACGCGACCGGTCGACGAGCTCACCCGGCAGCAGGTCGGTGTCGCCGTGGTCGACGACGGTGACCTTGCGGAGCATCTGACGGACGATGACCTCGATGTGCTTGTCGTGGATCGGCACACCCTGCGAGCCGTAGACGTCCTGCACACCGTTGACCAGGTGCTTCTGGACCTCTCGGACACCCTTGACCCGGAGGACTTCCTTCGGGTCGACGGTACCGGCGATGAACTGCTCGCCGAGCTCGACGTGCTGGTTGTCCTCGATGAGGAGCGTCGCACGCTTGAGCACCGGGTAGATGAACGGCTCGTCACCGTTGTCCGGCGTGAGGATGATCCGACGGCCCTTGTCCGTGTCCTCGACGACGACGCGGCCGGGGGCCTCGGCGATCGGGGACGCGCCCTTGGGCGTACGGGCCTCGAAGAGCTCCGTGACACGCGGCAGACCCTGGGTGATGTCGTCGGCCGAGGCCGAACCACCCGTGTGGAAGGTACGCATCGTCAGCTGGGTACCGGGCTCACCGATGGACTGTGCGGCGATGATGCCGACTGCCTCACCGATGTCGACCAGGTTGCCGGTGGCGAGCGAACGGCCGTAGCACTTCGCGCAGACACCGACGGCCGACTCGCAGGTCAGGACCGAGCGCACCTTGATGCTCTCGACTCCGGCTGCCAGCAGCTTCTCGAGGAGCACGTCACCGACGTCCTCGCGAGCCTCGGCGACGACCGTGCCCTTGGCGTCCACGGCCTCGGTGGCCAGGGTGCGCGAGTACACGGTGTTCTCGACGCGCGGGTCGCGGACCAGCTTGCCGTCGGCGTCCACGGTCGCGATCGGCAGCTCGAGGCCACGGGTCGTACCGCAGTCGTCTTCGCGGATGATGACGTCCTGCGAGACGTCCACGAGACGACGGGTGAGGTACCCGGAGTCCGCGGTACGGAGCGCGGTGTCGGCAAGACCCTTGCGAGCACCGTGGGTGGCGATGAAGTACTCCGCCACGGTCAGGCCCTCGCGGTACGAGTTGATGATCGGGCGGGCGATGATCTCGCCCTTCGGGTTGTTCACCAGACCACGCATACCCGCGATGTTGCGGACCTGCAGCCAGTTACCACGAGCACCCGACGACACCATGCGGTTGATCGTGTTGTCGACGGGGAAGTTGTCCCGCATCTCCTGCGCGATCTCGTTGGTGGCCTCGGTCCAGATCTTGATCAGGTCGGCGCGACGCTCGGAGTCGGTGATCAGACCCTTGTCGAACTCGCCCTGCACCTTGGCGGCCTGGATCTCGTAGCCCGCGATGATCTCCTTCTTGCGAGGAGGCGTCACGACGTCCGACAGGGCGACGGTCACACCGGAGCGCGTGCCCCAGTAGAAGCCGGCGTCCTTGATCCGGTCCAGCGCAGCGGCCGTCTCGGTCTTGGAGTACCGCTCGGCGAGGTCGTTGACGATCGCGGACAGCACGCCCTTGTCGGTGACCTTCTGGACGAACGGGTAGTTCGCCGGGAGGGTCTCGTTGAAGAGCGCACGGCCCAGGGTCGTCTCGAGGAGGACGGTGTCGCCCTGCTCGTAGCCCTCGGGAGCTTCACCCTCGGCGAAGTGGACACCCGTCATGCGGATCTTCGCCATGGCGTTGAGGTGCAGCGTGTGCTGGTCGTTGGCCAGGATCGCCTCGGCGACCGAGGAGAACGCACGGCCCTCACCGACGGCGCCCTCGCGGACGGTCGTCAGGTGGTGCAGACCGATGATCATGTCCTGTGCGGGCAGGGTCACCGGACGGCCGTCGGACGGCTTCAGGATGTTGTTCGAGGCGAGCATCAGGATGCGGGCCTCGGCCTGGGCCTCCACCGACAGCGGCAGGTGCACGGCCATCTGGTCACCGTCGAAGTCCGCGTTGAACGCAGCACACACGAGCGGGTGGAGCTGGATGGCCTTGCCCTCGACGAGCTGCGGCTCGAACGCCTGGATGCCCAGACGGTGCAGCGTCGGCGCACGGTTCAGCAGCACGGGGCGCTCGCGGATGATCTCCTCGAGCACGTCCCACACCTGCGGACGCGAACGCTCGACCATGCGCTTGGCCGACTTGATGTTCTGCGCGTGCGACAGGTCGATCAGGCGCTTGATCACGAACGGCTTGAAGAGCTCGAGCGCCATCTGCTTGGGCAGACCGCACTGGTGCAGCTTCAGCTGCGGGCCGACGATGATGACCGAACGGCCCGAGTAGTCGACGCGCTTGCCGAGCAGGTTCTGGCGGAAACGACCCTGCTTGCCCTTGAGCATGTCGCTCAGGGACTTCAGGGCGCGGTTGCCGGTACCCGTGACCGGACGTCCACGACGACCGTTGTCGAACAGCGCGTCAACGGCTTCCTGCAGCATGCGCTTCTCGTTGTTCACGATGATCTCGGGGGCACCGAGGTCGAGCAGGCGGCGGAGACGGTTGTTGCGGTTGATCACACGACGGTAGAGGTCGTTGAGGTCCGACGTGGCGAAACGGCCACCGTCGAGCTGCACCATCGGGCGCAGTTCCGGCGGGATGACCGGCACGACGCCGAGCACCATCGCTGCCGGCGAGTTGCCGGTGGCGAGGAAGGAGCTGACGACGCGCAGACGCTTGATCGCGCGGATCTTCTTCTGGCCCTTGCCCTCGGCGATCTGCAGACGCAGCGCCTCGGCCTCGGCAGCCAGGTCGAACGCCTCGAGCCGGAGCTTGATCGCCTCGGCGCCCATGTAGGCGTCGAAGTAGATCCCGAACCGGTCCTGGAGCTCGTGGAAGACGGCGTCCTCGGGCTTGAGGTCGCCCACCTTGAGGTTGCGGAAGTCCTCCCACACACGCTCGAGACGGGTGATGTCCTCGTCGAACGACTTGCGGACCTGGGACATCTCCTTCTCGGCGGTGTCCTTGGTGCGGCGCTTGACGTCAGCCTTCGCACCCTCTTCCTCAAGGGCTGCGAGGTCGTCCTCGAGCTTCTTGAGGCGGTCGGCGATGATCGAGTCGCGCTGGCCCTCGAGGGTCTTGATCTCGAGACGCATCTCGTTCTCGAGACCCGGCATGTCCGCGTGACGGCCCTCTTCATCGATGTCGATGATCATGTACGCCGCGAAGTAGATGACCTTCTCGAGGTCCTTCGGCGCCATGTCGAGGAGGTACCCGAGGCGCGACGGGACGCCCTTGAAGTACCAGATGTGCGTGACGGGGGCAGCGAGCTCGATGTGGCCCATGCGCTCACGACGGACCGAGGACTTGGTGACCTCGACGCCGCAGCGCTCGCAGACGATGCCCTTGAACCGGACACGCTTGTACTTGCCGCAGGCGCACTCCCAGTCGCGGGAAGGACCGAAGATCTGCTCGCCGAACAGACCGTCCTTCTCGGGCTTCAGGGTGCGGTAGTTGATGGTCTCCGGCTTCTTGACCTCGCCGTACGACCACTGACGGATGTCCTCGGCGGTCGCGAGGCCGATCCGAATGGCGTCAAAGGAAGTTGCTTCGAGCAATGTTCTTCTCTCTTGCTTGATTCAGGCTTCGATGTACGGGCGGGATCAGATGTCGTCGACGGACGACGACTCGAACCGCGAGGAGATGTTGATGCCCAGCTCCTCCGCAGCGCGGAAGACCTCGTCATCGTTGTCGCGCAGGCTGACCGCCTGGCCGTCGGCCGAGAGGACCTCGACGTTCAGGCAGAGCGACTGCATCTCCTTCATGAGGACCTTGAAGGACTCGGGGATGCCGGGTTCCTGGATGTTCTCGCCCTTGACGATCGCCTCGTAGACCTTCACGCGGCCGAGGATGTCGTCGGACTTGATCGTCAGGAGCTCCTGGAGGGCGTACGCGGCGCCGTACGCCTCGAGCGCCCACACCTCCATCTCACCGAATCGCTGGCCACCGAACTGCGCCTTACCACCCAGCGGCTGCTGCGTGATCATCGAGTACGGCCCCGTCGAACGAGCGTGGATCTTGTCGTCGACCAGGTGGTGCAGCTTGAGGATGTACATGTAGCCGACCGAGACGGGCTCGGGGAACGGCTCGCCGGAGCGACCGTCGAAGAGCTGCGCCTTGCCGGACGAGCCGATCAGGCGCTCGCCGTCGCGGTTCGGGAGGGTCGAGTCGAGGAGGCCCTCGATCTCGCGCTCGTACGCACCGTCGAACACCGGGGTGGCGACCTTCGTGCCCGGAGCGGCGCTGTGCGCTGCCTCGGGGAGGGCCGATGCCCACTCCTGGATGCCCTCGACGTTCCAGCCCTGCTTGGCGAGCCAACCGAGGTGGATCTCGAGGACCTGGCCGAAGTTCATGCGGCCGGGGACGCCGAGCGGGTTCAGGACGATGTCGACCGGGGTGCCGTCGGCGAGGAAGGGCATGTCCTCGACCGGGAGGATGGTCGAGATGACGCCCTTGTTGCCGTGACGACCGGCGAGCTTGTCACCCGCGGTGATCTTGCGCTTCTGGGCGATGTAGACGACCACGCGCTGGTTGACACCAGAGCCGAGTTCGTCGTCGCCGTCCTGCGAGTCGAACACCTTGACGCCGATGATCGTGCCCTCTTCACCGTGGGGCACCTTCAGCGAGGTGTCGCGGACTTCGCGCGACTTCTCGTTGAAGATGGCGCGGAGGAGGCGCTCTTCAGCGGAGAGCTCGGTCTCGCCCTTCGGCGTGACCTTGCCGACCAGGATGTCGCCGGGGCGGACCTCGGCACCGATGCGGATGATGCCGCGCTCGTCGAGGTCGGCCAGCAGGTCCGGGCTGACGTTGGGGAGGTCACGGGTGATCTCCTCCTTGCCGAGCTTCGTGTCGCGGGCGTCGACCTCGTACTCCTCGATGTGGATCGAGGAGAGCGTGTCGTCCTTGATGAGGTTCTGCGACAGGATCATCGCGTCCTCGTAGTTGTAGCCCTCCCACGGCATGAACGCGACGAGGAGGTTCTTGCCGAGCGCGAGCTCGCCGTTCTCCGTCGCGGGACCGTCGGCGATGACCTCGCCCTGCTCCACACGCTCGCCGGCCGAGACGACCACGCGGTGGTTGTAGCTCGTGCCCTGGTTGGAGCGGTCGAACTTGCGCAGGTAGAAGGTCTGCGTGCCACCCTCGTCGAGCTGCAGGGTCACGGCGTCGGCCGAGACCTCGGAGACGACACCGGCCTTGTCGGCGGTGACGACGTCACCGGCGTCGATCGCGGTGTAGCCCTCCATGCCGGTGCCGACGAGCGGCGACTCGGAACGGAGCAGCGGGACGGCCTGACGCTGCATGTTCGCACCCATGAGGGCGCGGTTCGCGTCGTCGTGCTCGAGGAACGGGATGAGCGAGGTCGCGACCGACACCATCTGGCGCGGCGAGACGTCCATGTAGTCGACCTCGCCCTTGGCGACGAGTTCGACCTCGCCACCCTTCTTGCGGACGAGGACCTTGTCGTCGGCGAAGTGGAACGAGTCAGTCAGCGGCGCGTTGGCCTGCGCGACGACGAACTCGTCCTCTTCCGAGGCGGTCAGGTAGTCGATGGTCTTCGTGACCTCGCCGTTGACGACGCGACGGTACGGGGTCTCGATGAAGCCGAACGAGTTGATCCGACCGAACGACGCGAGCGAGCCGATCAGGCCGATGTTCGGGCCTTCCGGGGTCTCGATCGGGCACATGCGGCCGTAGTGCGACGGGTGGACGTCACGGACCTCGACGCCGGCACGCTCACGGGACAGACCACCCGGGCCGAGGGCCGAGAGACGACGCTTGTGCGTCAGGCCCGCGAGCGGGTTGTTCTGGTCCATGAACTGCGACAGCTGGGACGTTCCGAAGAACTCCTTGATCGCGGCGACGACCGGACGCACGTTGATGAGCGTCTGGGGCGTGATCGCCTCGATGTCCTGCGTGGTCATGCGCTCGCGGACGACGCGCTCCATGCGGGACAGACCCGTGCGGACCTGGTTCTGGATGAGCTCGCCGACGGCGCGGATGCGACGGTTGCCGAAGTGGTCGATGTCGTCCACGTCGAGGCGCAGCTGCACCGGCTCGCCGTCACGCACGCCGTTCAGCGTGGTCTTCTCGGCGTGCAGGGACACGAGGTACTTGATCGTCGCGACGATGTCCTTGACGGTCAGCACCGAGTCGGACAGCGGGGCGTCGATCCCGAGCTTGCGGTTGACCTTGTAGCGGCCCACCTTCGCCAGGTCGTAGCGCTTCGAGTTGAAGTAGAAGTTGTCGAGCAGCGCACGCGCGGCCTCGGCAGCGACCTGCTCGCCCGGGCGCAGCTTGCGGTAGATGTCCTTGAGCGCCTCTTCCTTCGTGAGGATGGCGTCCTTCTCGAGGGTCGACTCGATCGAGGCGAAGCCCTGGAACTCCTCCATGATCTCCTCGCTGGTCAGACCCAGCGCCTTGAGGAAGACCGTGACCGACTGCTTGCGCTTGCGGTCGATGCGCACGCCCACCTGGTCGCGCTTGTCGATCTCGAACTCGAGCCACGCACCACGCGAGGGGATGACGCGAGCGGAGTAGATGTCCTTGTCGGACGTCTTCTCCTGCTGGCGCTCGAAGTACACGCCGGGCGAACGGACGAGCTGCGACACGACGACGCGCTCGGTGCCGTTGATGATGAACGTGCCGCGTTCGGTCATGAGCGGGAAGTCGCCCATGAAGACCGTCTGCGTCTTGATCTCACCCGTCATGTGGTTCATGAACTCGGCGTTGACGTACAGCGGTGCGGCGTAGGTCTTGCCACGCTCCTTGCAGTCGTCGATCGAGTACTTGGGGTCCTCGAGCTCGGGCGCCGTGAACGAGAGCTGCATGGTCTCGCCGAGGTCCTCGATCGGGGAGATCTCCTCGAAGATCTCCTCCAACCCGGAGTGCAGGGCGAGGTCGGTGCGACCCTGCTCCTGTCCCTCTGCGAGACGGGCCTTCCAGACGTCGTTGCCGACGAGCCAGTCGAAGCTCTCCGTCTGGAGTGCGAGCAGATCAGGAACCGTGAGGGTGTCCGTGATCTTGGCGAACGAGAGTCGCGAGTGGTTGCGACCGTTCTTGGGGTTGGTGGATGCGTTGGGCGCAGCAGCCAAGGGTGTGACCTCCGTAGGCCCCGTCGGGCCGATACTGACGAGCAGCATGTAGGTGAGTAGATGATCGCTCGGCGATCCCCGCGAGTTCATGCCCTGCGACCACGCCGACGCGTGCCTGACGCGGAACGTCGGTGCACGTGTGGGATGATCTCCGTGAGCGGGACCCGCCGCCATATACGGGTCCGGCTGCACCAGGGCGAGTTGAGCTTGTACAACTCAGAACTCTGCGTCGACCGCAATATGACGACACGGATGCCAGGGAGCGCGAACTGCCATCATAGTTCGCGCCGAGTCGTGCTGTCCAGTCCTGGCTTGACCAGATTCGGCAGTGGCGTGTATAAGCCGCCGCGTGCCCGCGGAATTCCCAGCCCGCGACCGGCCCGCGCCCGCACGCGACGGCCCGCAACGGCCCACAACGGCCCACAACGGCCCGCAACGGCCCGCAACGGACTTGCGTACCCGCCCCGCGCAGTGGACCCGGCCGTGCGCTCAGCCGAGGCGCTCGCGCTCGACGTGCCCCGAGCCTCCCGGCCGCACCTGCCGTCCCGCCAGCGCACGGAAGGCGTCCTCGGGGCGGCGGGTGCGCACGAAGGTGACGCGGCCACGGTCGTCGGTGAGCTCGATCCCGAGTCCGGGGGTGAGGATCAGGGCGCGCACGCCGCGACCGATCCGCAGGCCGACGCCGCCGTAGGTGCGGGCGTCCGCCTCGACGAGTCGGACGTCGGTGATGCGCCGACGCGCGATGCGCCGTGGCGGCAGCGGCCGGAAGTGCAGCGTGACGTGCGTGTCGGTGACGGCGAACCCGGCCCGCGCGAGCAGCAGGAGCACGCCCGCCACGACGGCGACCAGCGCCGGCACGATGAGTGCGGTCTCCGGTGCGTCGCCGGGCCAGGCGGTCACCGCCGCGGTCAGCCCGAGCCCGCCGAGGAGCAGGACCGCGCCGACGACGCGCATCCAGGTGGGCGCCGTCTCGTGGTCGGCGTGGGCCGGACGGGAGGCGCGGGGCACCCGCGTCGTCCGGCTCGCGGTCGTGCGCGTGGTGGCGCGGGTCGTCGGTGCGGCCAGGCGTGCGGTGGGCACGCTCATCGTGTCGGCGGTCATGCGGGTCTCCTGCGGCTCGGCGGAGTGTTGCATCCCGTATTTTACATGACGGGTGCGATGTGATCACGGCCAGCGCGCGCGGGTGACCGGAAGGGGCACGCTGACGCGCGCCGACGGCGCGCACGCTCGAGCGGTGGGGGCGCTCGACGGCACGTCGTGGTCACGTCGGGAGGGCGGACGCGCGAGGTGTGGGGCACAGCACGCATCGACGCGGTTCCGCGTGACGACCGGATGAACAGTACGGAACGAGTCTTGGCGTCCGCTGGCCGTCCATGTGTACGCATTCACGTACCGGCCAGGACCGGTCAGCGCAGGACGCGCGCGACTGCCTCGGCACGGGTGGCGACCCCGAGCTTCGCGAAGACCTGGTTCACGTACGACTTCACCGTCGGCACCGTCAGGAACAGCTCCGCCGCGATCTGCGGGTTCGTCCGGCCCGCCGCGATGTGCTCGAGCACGTCGGCCTCGCGCGGGGTGAGGTCCGGGAACCGGTCACGCAGCGCCGGCACAGCGGGTGCGGACCCCGTCGCCCCGCCGCCGCCGGCGAGCTGCGCCACCAGCCGCGCGCCCACCGTCGCGTCGAACGTCGACTGCCCCGACGCGACCGCCCGGATCGCCGTCGCGATCTCGGTCCGTCCGGCGTCCTTCGTCAGGTACCCGCGCGCACCCGCCCGGAGCGCGGTCACGATCGACTCGTCGTCCGCGTAGGTCGTCAGCACGAGCACCGCCACCTGCGGGTGGTCGGCCACGATGCGCGCGGTCGCCGTCGGTCCGTCGGTACCGGGCATGCGCAGGTCCATCAGCACGACGTCGGGAGCGTCACGGTCCACCGCCGCGATCGCCTCGGCACCGTCGGCGGCCTCACCCGTCACCTGCAGGTCCGGCACGAGCGACAGCACCGTCACCAGGCCGTCGCGGACGATCGCCTGGTCGTCGACGACGAGGACACGGATGGTCACGAGGCCTCCCCCTCGGTGGTGACCACGGCATCCCCCTCGGTGGTGACCCCGGCGTCCATCGGCAGGTGCACCGCGACGACGAACTCGTCGTCGGACCGCTCCGCCTCGACCGTCGCGCCGCTGCCGAGCTCCTCGACGCGCTCGCGCATCCCGATCAGGCCCTGACCGCCGCCGGTGAGCGGGTTGGCCACGACGACGTCCACGGCGTCGCCGTCGCGGATGACGGACAGCGACACGGGGCGGCCGGGGGCGTGTCGGCGAGCGTTGCTGAGGGCCTCGCGGACGACCTGGACGACGGCGGCGCGGTGCGCCTCGTCGAGTGCGGCCAGGGTCGCGTCGCCCTGCACCACGATGGTGCCGCCGAACGAGCGGTGGGCGTCGACGAGGGCGGTCAGGTCGGTGCGGTCGGTGCGGGCACTGTCGGTGTGGCCCGGCTTGTCGTCGTCGGACGGCCGGGAGGCCCGGCTTGCGTCCGTCAGGTCGGCGCCGCGCGTCCGCGTGGCCGGCTGCAGTGCCGTGGCCTGGTCCGGGGTGGAGGCGCCCGGGGCGGTGGCGCGGTCCGGGGTGGTGGCGCGGTCCGGGGTGGCGTCGGGCTCGGCGTCCGCGTCGTCGCGCAGCGCGTGCACGGCTCGGCGGGCCTCGGCCAGGCCGTCCGCCGCCAGGGTCCTGGCCTCGCCGGCGCGCTTCGTCGCGTCGTCGACCCGGCCGGCCTCGAGCAGGGCCTCGACCGCGTCGAGCTGCAGGACGAGACCGCCCAACGAGTGCGCGAGGACGTCGTGGATGTCCCGCGAGGCCCGGGACCGGTCGGCGAGGAGCTGTGCCCGCTGCTGTTCCCGCTCGGCCTGCCGCGCACGCTGCGCCGCGACCCGGAACTGCCGGCGGCTGAACCCGATGAGCACGCCGAGCAACAGCCCGCCGCTCGTGCCGAGGACGAACTGGACCGAGGCGTGCTCGATCCTCGCGCAGACGGCGATGACCACCACCGCCCCCACCGCGGCGACCGCTGCGCCCCAGACCGGCACCCGGAGGTTCGCGCCGAGCAGGACGAGCCCGACGATCACGGGGACGATCATGAGCGAGTCGGTCGCCACCACGGTGAGGGACCCGGCGACGATCATCACCGTGCCCGCGACGACGAGCAGCTGCGGCGTCCGGCCGAACTCACGGAGTGCCCACGCGGCGAGCGCCACCGCACCGAGCACCCACACCCACGCGGGGGGCTGCAGCTCGAGTCCGTTCTTCACGAACCAGAACCCGACGATCACGATGCCGAGGGCGTTGAGTCCCCAGGCGGTCGCCGAACGGGACCGACCCCCGGGGAGGTCGGTCGGGTCCTGTCCGCTCAGCAGGGTCACCGCACCATCATGCCGCGGGTGGTGCGGCCACTGGCGGTCCGGTCTCCGCGGTCGCTCTGGTCTCCGCCGTGTCCGCGCGGGATGCGCTGGTCGATGACCACGGCGCGTGCGGCGCGGTTCAGGGCGAGCACGAGCAGGATCGCGCCGGTCGAGGTGAGCAGGTGCGCACCGAGGTGGCCGCCGAGCACGTCGAGGCCGACGCGCACGGCGATGAGCACGATCCAGAGCGACGCCCCGAGCCACCCCGTGCGGGACTGGATCGTCCGACCCTTGCTGTCCGGGGTGGCGACGGTGCGGAACCGGGTGATGGTGCCCATCGTCAGGCCGACGCCGATCGTGATCAGGGCCTCGATGCCGAGGAACACGACGTCGGTCGTGGTGATCGTCGCCCCCGACTGCGCCAGGACCACCACGCCGACGATCGCCATGGTCATCGGCGTGCGCCAGATGCGCGCCGGGTCGAGGTACTGCCAGGTGGCCTGGCGGTACCCGAGGAAGCCGACGAGTGCGACGCCGATCAGGACGTTGACGAGGAGCTGGACCGACATGGTGTGCCTTTCGAGGTGACCCGGCGGGACGTTCCCGACCGATGGATCCAGCCTCGTTCCGGGGCGCCCGCGGGCACACCAACCAGGGGTGGGGGCCCGGGTGGTGATCGTGGTGCCGGTCGGGTGGTGTTCGATTGACGGCATGGCTGATGCGTTCGACGGGTTCCGGATCGGTGCGGGGTACTCGGTGGTCGAGCCGGACCGGCACCGCCCGGGGTCCTTCACGCTCGTGGTGGACGGCACTCCGCAGTCGCACGTCGACCTCGAGGACCCGACCCACCTGGCGTTCGAGTACATCCGGCGGATCGGGCACGCCATCGACCTGCTGCCGTCCGGCCCGGTCACGGCGCTGCACCTCGGCGCCGGCGCCCTGACGCTCCCCCGGTACGTCGCGGTGACCCGGCCGGGCTCGCGCCAGCAGGTCATCGAGCTCGAGCGCGACCTGGTGGACCACGTCCGCGAGGTCCTGCCGTTCCCCCGCGGTGCGTCGATCCGGGTGCGGTACGGCGACGCGCGCGAGGTGCTCGGCAAGCTCCCCTCCGGGCTGCGCGGCACGGTGGACCTGGCGGTGGTGGACGTCTTCGGCGGCTCGCAGATCCCGGCGCACGTGACGAGCATCGAGTTCTACCGCGAGGTCGCTGCGTTCCTGTCACCGACCGGCATCGTCGCCGTGAACGTGGCCGACGGCGCGGGCCTCGCGTTCGCGCGGGGGCAGGCGTCGACGCTGCAGGCCGTGCTGCCGTCGGTCGCAGCGGTGGCGGACACCGGCATGCTCAAGGGGCGACGGTTCGGGAACATCGTGTTGCTCGGCTCGCCGACCGAGCTGCCGATCGCCGAGATGCCGCGGCGGTACTCGTCGGACCCGATGCCGGCGAAGGTCGTCCACGGTGCCGAGTTGCGGGCGTTCATCGCCGGGGCGCCGATCGTCACCGACGCGACGGCCGTGGCGTCACCGGAGCCGAACCGGAGCGTGTTCGGCGCCTGACCCCGCGGTGACGACGGGACGGCGCGCCAGGCCGTTGCCGGACACTCGGCGGATGCGGCTGTCAGGATGGTCTGAACGACCGCGCAGGTGCGCGACCGAGCGATGGGATCCCCTGATGACGAACGACGACCGGAGCAACCAGGACCGGACGGGCGACGGCCAGGCGCCGCGCTGGGGCGAAGCCCCGCAGCAGCAGCCCGCCGCCGACGCACCGCGGTACGGCGAGCGGAGCGAGCCGACGCCGCAGTACGGGCAGTCCGCCCCGCAGTACGGGCAGTCCGCCCCGCAGTACGGCGAGCAGCAGGACCAGTACGGGCAGCAGCAGGACCAGTACGGCCAGCAGCAGTACGGCCAGCAGCCGTACGCCGCGGCGCCCGCGAGCTCCGGTTCGCCCGCCTGGCAGAGCTACGAGGAGCCGAAGGCCAAGAAGAAGACCCTCGGCGTGATCGCGTTCGTCGTCGGCCTCGCGGCGCTCGTCGTCGGTGTCATCGGCGGGTACCTGTTCGGACAGGCGTTCGGTGGCTCCGACGCGTTCCGCGACTCGATGGAGAACAGCGGGGCGACGCCGAGTGATTCGCAGATCACCGAACTGATGACGTCGTCCAGCGCCGTCACCGGATCCCTCATGTTCTACCTGGGCACCGCACTCGGCCTGTGGGCGATCGTGCAGGGCATCATCGCCGCCGTCACCAAGCGCGGGCGCGCCTGGGGCGTCTTCGCGATCGTCCTCGCCGTCGTCGCGGTGATCGCGTTCGCCATCGCCATCGGCATCGCGGCAGTCGCCGCGAGCGGGATGTCCTGATCCGCTGAACCGGTCCGCAACGGCCCGTCGTGCTCCGGCACGGCGGGCCGTTCCGCGTCCACCGGCGCGAAGCCTGAGCGCGTCGCACCGGCCGCTCCCGGCAGAGCGCGGCTACCCTCGAACCGATGTCCCTCCCGCCCGACGACCGTCAGCAGCCCGACCCGTCCGACCCGTCCCGTGAACCGCGCCACGCGGCTCCCGTGACGGCCGGGGTCAGCCCGGGCAGCACCTTCGCGCCCATCAGCCTGCGGCCGGCGGTCGACGTCGACGCCGTGCACCAGCGTCTGCGCGACCTCGGTCAGAGCCGCAGCACCGAGGCGCTCGCGGAACGCGCCGAGCTGCTCCGTCTGCTCGGCCGTCTCGACGAGTCCCTCGTCGTCGCGGAGGAGGTCTTCCGCCTCGCGATGTTCACGGGCGAACGCCAGGACAAGGTCGCCGCCCGGATCCGGCGCGCGCACATCCTGCACGACCTCGGGCGCCACGAGCGTGCCGCGACCGAGGCCGCCCTGGCCCGCGACACCGCAGCCACCGAGGAGTGGCCGGAGCTCGAGGGTGCCGCCGCCGAGATCGAGGGCTGGTCGCTGTTCGAGAACGACCGTTTCGAGGAGGCCCGCGCCGCACTGTCCCGCGCCTACCAGGCCTTCCGTCAGGCCGGAGCCCCGTCCGAGCGCACCGACGCCCTGCGCACCGCGGTCGAGGCGGCGATGCGTGCCTCGATCACGCATCCCGCCGAACCCGCCGACAAGCCACGGACGGCCCGCGAGGTCGCCGCCCGCCGCGCGGAGGACGACGAACCGACCATGCGCGTCGCCGAGCCGGTCAAGCAGGTGCCGCCGATCCGCCGCCGGGTGCTCGGGGCGCCGGACGCCGCGCGCACCGAGGCCGACGACATCTGGGGACGGATCGCCGCCCGGGCAGCCAAGAAGGGCCAGGCCGACCCCCGCGCCGACCAGTGACCGCACTCGAGACGGTCCGCTCCCGTGCCGAGGCACTCATCACCCAGCACCTCGGCGCGGGCTCATGGGCCTTCGGGTTCGACCACGCGAAGACCCGGGCAGGACAGTGCGACTTCGCCCGGAAGCGCATCACCGTCAGCCGGCACCTGGCGACACGGTTCTCGGACGACGACGTCGAGCAGGTCCTGCTGCACGAGGTCGCCCACGCCCTCGCCGGCGCTCGTGCGGGCCACGGCCCGAAGTGGAAGCGGACCGCGGCCGCCATCGGGTACACGGGGTCGCGGCTGCACGACGGTCCGATCGCCAGCGAGCTCGCACCGTGGATCGGGACCTGTCCCGCCGGACACGAGCACTTCCGCTACCGGACGCCCACCCGCCAGCTCGCCTGCGCCCGGTGCTCCCGCCGGTTCGATGCGCGCAACGCCATCGTCTGGCGGCGCCGGAGCGAGGCTGACACCCCGTCAACGGTGGCCTCGACTACCGCATGAGTCCGTCCGCGCTCGGAGGCGCGCCGGTAACCCGTTAGCCTGGACGGATGCACACGGGGCAGCACATCCGCACGGACGCCGGATCCACATGGTTCTTCGACGCCGGTCGGATCGCCCTGGACTTCGCGCACACCGGCGGGTTCGCCGACGACCCGGACGGCCGGCGTCCCCGATCGCAGCTCGGTGAGCTGCTCGCGAGCCCGGCGGACCTGGACGAGTGGCTCAGCGACCACACCGAACCGATCGACGTCGGGGCGAGCGCGCGCGAGCTGCAGGACGCCCGCGCGCTCCGCGCGGCGATCGCCCGACTCGCCGTCGCCGCGGCCCCCGGCCCGGCGACCACCGCGGCCGAGCGCACCGCCGTCGCGGCGGGCCTGCGTGCCGGGACCGGCCGCACGCGCCCCGCGCCCGACGACATCGACACCGTCAACCTGTTCGCCGCCCTGCCGGACGTGCCCCCGAGCCTCCCGGGTGGCCGACGCCGTGCGGGAGCCAACCGCGTCCGCCTGGCCCAGGCACTGTCCAGCGTCGCGCGCGACGCCGTCGCGCTGTTCACCGAGGTCGGCTTCGACGACGTCGAGGCCGACGGCCGGCCGACGCGTCTGAGCCGCTGCTCGGCGGACGACTGCGCGCTGGTCTTCTACGACTCCTCGCGGGGCGGGACGCGCCGCTGGTGCTCGATGCAGCGCTGTGGGAACCGCGCAAAGGTCCGCGCGCACCGCGCTCGGCGCGCAGCGGTCTGACCACCCTCCAATCAGCCGACAAGGCAGCGCGAAAAAAAAGATTCGGCGCACCGAATTCTCTGGCATGCTGGTCCCGTGACCGACACCGCCGCCGCCAGGACCACCGAGCAGCCCTCCGGCACGCCGCGCCGCCGCGCCGCGGGCCTCACCCTGCTCGGCCCGGCGTTCGTGGCGGCCATCGCCTACGTCGACCCCGGCAACGTGGCGGCCAACCTCACCGCCGGGGCGAAGTACGGCTACCTGCTCCTCTGGGTCCTGGTCGCCGCGAACGCCAGCGCCGTGGTCGTGCAGTACCTGTCCGCCAAGCTCGGCGTCGTCACGGGCAAGTCCCTGCCGGAGCACCTCGGCCTGCGGATGCGTCGCACCCCGAGACTGCTGTTCTGGGGGCAGGCCGAGATCGTCGCGGCCGCGACCGACATCGCCGAGGTGATCGGCGGCGCACTCGCCCTGCACCTGCTCTTCGGCCTGCCGCTCGTCGCTGGCGGGCTCATCACGGGCGTGGTCTCGATGCTCCTGCTGACCCTGCACAGCCGCCGCGGGACCCGCACCTTCGAGGCCGTCGTCACGGCGATGCTCGCGATCCTGACCGTCGGCTTCTGCGCCGGGCTGCTCTTCGCGCAGGTCTCCCCCGCCCAGCTCGTCAGCGGCCTGGTGCCGCGGTTCGAGGGCTCCGAGTCGGTGATGCTCGCGGCGTCGATGCTCGGCGCGACGGTCATGCCGCACGCGGTGTACCTGCACTCGGCGCTCGCGCGCGACCGGCACGGCGACGTACCCGCCGGCCCGGAGCGCCGCCGCGTGCTCGTCGCGACCCGGTGGGACGTCGGCCTCGCGCTCGTGGTCGCCGGCGGCGTGAACATCTGCATGCTCGTCCTGGCCGCGGCGACGCTGCCCGGCGTCGCCGGCACCGACTCGATCCCCGGTGCCCAGCGGGCGATCGCCGACCACGTCGGGCCCGTCGTCGGGGTGCTCTTCGCGGTCGGGCTGCTGGCGTCCGGACTGGCCTCGACCTCGGTCGGCTGCATGGCCGGCGCCGAGATCATGAAGGGGCTGCTGCACGTCCGGATCCCGCTCGTGGCGCGGCGCGTGATCACCCTGGTGCCGGCGATCGTGCTGCTCGCGATCGGTGCCGACGCGACGATGCTGCTGGTGGTGAGCCAGGTGGTGCTGAGCTTCGGGATCGCGTTCGCGATCGTCCCGCTGGTCGTCTACACGTCGCGCCGCAGCATCATGGGCACGGACGTGAACGCCGCGACCACCCGCGTGGTGGCGTGGGTGATCGCGGCGGTCATCGTGGCGCTCAACGTCGCGCTGATCGTGCTCACGCTGACGCAGTGAGCGCCGAGACGACGGTCGTCATTCGACGACCGTGACGTCCTTCCAGAACGCGACGTAGCCCGAGTAGTCCTTGCCGACGCGGTCGAACGACGACGGGATCGGCGTCGGGTAGGACCACGCGCGGTCCTGCAGCGCCTGTCCGTCCACGTTCACCGTGAAGTACTGGGTGTCGCCCTTCCACGGGCAGTGGTACTGGGTGGGGCTCTCGGTGAAGAGCTCGGACTTCACGCTCGACGGCGGGAAGTACCAGTTGCCCTCGATCTTGATGAGGTCCTCTTCCGGGGCCTCCGCGATCACCGTGTCGCCGACGACTGCCTTCATGCGTTGCTCCTTCGCTCGCTGGTGCCGGACGGCCTGGGCGGCGCTCCGGTCCCTGTCCGCCCGAACGCTACGCCCGGCCCCGCGATTCCCGCAGGACGACGAGGTCCGGTCCGACGGCGAGCGCCGCGTGCGCCTGCTCGCGACCGAGGACGGCCGCGCTCTCGGACGCCGTGACCAGGTGCTTCACCGCGCGCCGGAGCCCGGTGTACGCCGCGCAGGCCGCGGCGGCCTCCGGCGAGGTGTGGTCGATCCCGACCGCGGCGAGTGCGTCGACGACGGCGCCGGCGGCGAGCAGGTCCTCGACGGCGAAGTCCGGTGCGTCGGGCACGTCGACGGTCTCGCCCGCGGCCTCGGCCGCGTCGTCCAGTGCTCCGGGATGGTGCAGCCCGGCGGCGACGACCGCGACGACGCACCGGTCGCCGCGATCGGCCTGGAGGCCCGTCACCCGTTCCGCGATCGCACTCGCGTTGCCGAGGTGGCCGAGCACGACCTCCGGACCGTCCGGCAGCTGGGCGGTCGCGTTCCGCAGCGCGCGGCGCTGCGCCGCCGCGTCCGGCGAGCTCGGCAGGACGTCCACCCAGACGACGAGGTGTGCGCCGTGGACGATGCGTGCCGCACCACCGGTGCCCCACGCGAACCGGACCTGGTACTGCTCCTGGGTGCGTTCTGCCACGTCCGTCACGATAGCCGCCCGGACGATGCTGTCCCTCTCCACAGGGTGGCCGTCCCGACAGGCTCCACCATGGTCGACGACCGTAGGATGCACTTCCATGGAGATCGCCCCCGCGCCCACCCTGACCGGCGACCGTGTGACGCTCGAGCCCCTGTCGCAGGAGCACGCGGACGACCTGCGGGCAGCGGTGACCGACGGCGATCTGTGGCGCACCTGGTACACCTCGGTGCCCGCGCCGGCCCAGGTCGAGGACGAGATCGACCGCCGCCTCGCCGAGCACGAGGCCGGCCGCATGGTGCCCTTCGCGGTGCGGGACCGCCCGACCGGTCGCGTGGTCGGTTCGACGACCTTCATGAACATCGACCCGGGCAACCGGCACGTCGAGATCGGCAGCACCTTCCTGGCGAAGTCGGCGCAGCGGTCGGGCATCAACACCGAGGCGAAGCTGCTGATGCTGTCCCACGCGTTCGAGGCCTGGCAGTGCATCGCGGTGGAGTTCCGCACGCACTGGCACAACCACCAGTCCCGCGCCGCGATCGCCGGTCTGGGCGCCAAGCAGGACGGCGTGCTGCGGAACCACTCGATCGGCCGCGACGGCACGCTCCGCGACACCGTGGTGTTCTCGATCATCGCCTCGGAGTGGCCGGCGGTCCGGCTGTCCCTGGCCGAGCGGCTCCGGCGGCACGACCGCGCCGAGGGGTCGCGCCGCCGGTCCGCCCGGCACGCCTGACCGTCAGAGCGTGTGACGGACCGTCCGGTCGCCCAGTGGCTGGACCGGACGCGCGTTCTCGACGTGCGCTGCCTCGAGGTCGGCGAGCTGGTCGGCGCCGAGCTCGATCGGGTCCTCGAGCACGATCCACCGCACCCCCTCGGTGCACGGCGGCGTGGTGAGCGAGCCCTCGTAGGTCGCGAAGGAGCGCGACGCAGGCAGCATCGCCTCGACGTCCACGGTGCTCTCGCGACCCGCCCCTGCCGTCGCCCCGGCGAGGTAGCTCTCGTACGCCGGGTTGTGCGCGCCCCGCTCGGCGAGGACCCCGACGACGGTCAGGGCTCCGCGGTCGTCGGCGTGCACGAAGTGGAACTCCGCGTCGGCCGGCTCGCCGTCGACGGTGTGCTCCGAGCCCGCGTGGAAGTGCATCTGGACCAGGTCGAGTTCCTCGCCGGCGACGGTCGTCGAGGCGCCGTCGTCAGCGGTGAACTGCACGGTGTGCCCGTTGTCCGCCGTCAGCCCCCGGACAGCACCCGAGCCCACGAGGTCGAGGTCGGCGCCACCGCGAGCTGCCGGCAGGTCGATCGGGGACTGCCGCTCGCCGGTGCCGCAGGTGCCGTACTCGTCAGCGAGAGCGCCCCAGCGCTCCGGTGACCCGGCGCCCTCGTACGACCACGACGTGCCGGCGTCGTGCGGGTCGGCCTCGGGAGGTGTTCCGGCCGCGCAGCCGGCGAGGAGGAGGACGGCTGGGGCGGCGAGCAGGGGGAGGCGGTGGTGAGTGGTTCGCATGCTGTCCACACTCACATACTCGTATTTCACATTTGCCGAGTGTGGTCGTCAGCCGCGAGCGTAGGGTCCTGGGCATGCACGTCGGCATCCGGATCGTCCTCGATGCGCCGGTCGACGCCGTGCGCGATGCCCTGCTGTCCCCGTCCGTGATGGTCGCGGTGACGAAGCCGTTCCTGGTGTACCGCTCGCGCAGCCCCGAGGGGTTCCCGGAGCGGTGGGAACCGGGGCACCCGCACCCGATCACCGCGAGTGCGTTCGGCCTGCTTCCGAGCGGCGACACGCACGTCGACCTCGACCTGTACGAGATCGACGGCGTCCCCGTGCAGCGTGACAACGGCGGCGGCACGAGCGGGCTGTTCGGCCGCATGACGATGCGCCACCGGATGGCGGTCGCGCCGGCTCCTGGCGACCGGACGCTGCTCATCGACCGCCTGACCTACCGGATGCGGCCGTGGGCCCTCGGCGCACTGCTGTGGCCGGGGATGTGGGTCATCTGGCAGTGGCGGGCGTACCGGATGCGTGCGCTCGCGCCCACCTGGCGGACGGATGCTGCCTGACCGAGGCGAGTCGGGCCTCCCGTCCACCGCGGAGCGGGCGTAGCCTCGACCACGTGAGCCAGACGCGCCCCCAGGAGCCGACGACCGACGACCGTGTGCGCAGCACGCTGGCGACCGTGGACTGGCGGCGCATGACGTTCGACCTGTACCGCCGTGTCCGTGCGACGCCGGACCCCCAGACGGCGCACGCACTGTGGCGGGAGACCCGCGACGCGATGTTCGCGGAGCACCCCGCGTCGCCGCTCCTGGACGAGGACGCCCGCGACTTCGAGTCGCTGCCCGTTCCGGACTACGACCCCGCCTGGCGGTTCCAGATGCCCATCGAACCGGCCGAGCCCGCCGAGTTCGACTACGAGACCGGAACCGACGGCACCGTGCACTTCGACCGCCTCGGCGTCGTGACGGTCCCGGGCGTCGGGACGCTCGACGTCTGGTCGCACGGCGGCTACGCGGGCGGGCTGTTCGTCCCCGTGAAGGACTCCAGCGCCGGCAAGGCCCGCGGCACGTACGGCGGCGGACGCTACCTGCTCGACACCATCAAGGGTTCGGACCTGGGCGGCGACGACGCCGACTCGCTCGTGCTGGACTTCAACTTCGCGTACAACCCGTCGTGCGCGTACGACCCGGCGTGGGCGTGTCCGCTCGCGCCTCCGGGCAACACCGTGCCGGTGCCGATCCCGGTCGGCGAGCAGTACGACTTCTAGGGTGGAACGCATGGCAGGACTGGTCGCACTCGACGCCGGCGGACGCGTGCCGCCCTTCGAGCAGGTCCGCTCGCAGATCGCGGCGCAGATCGGCGCGGGGTACCTCGTCGACGGCGAACGGCTGCCGAGCGTGCGGGGGCTGGCCGACGAGCTCGGGCTGGCGGCCGGCACGGTCGCGAAGGCCTACCAGCTGCTCGAGGAGGCCGGGCTCGTGCACACCGCGCGTGGTGCCGGTACTCGGGTGGTGCGGCCGGCCGAGGTGCCCGACGCGGTCGCCGACGCCGCACGTGCGCTCGCAGCCGCTGCCCGCGCGGCGGGTCTGTCGGCCGACCAGGCGGCCACCGCGCTCAAGGACGCCTGGCCCGCGTAGGCGCGGGGCTTCGGGGGCGTACCTGGTGCTTCCGGGCGTACCTGGTCGGAAGTTCCGGCCCGGTACGCCCGATTCGACGTTCCATCGCGGGCGTTCTGGGAAGGAACCCGCGCTCAGCAGTGCTCGAAGACGTAGGCGTCGTCCTTCGGGGTCACCAGGTCGCGGTCGCGCAGGATCGTCATGGCCGGGCGGCTCTTCAGCCCGCACACCGAGCCCCACGAGCGCTCGAGGGTGTCCGCGTACTCGATGTCGATGACCCGCTTGCCGTAGGCCTTCGTGTACGCCGAGCACTCCCGGTACTGCACGCACTCCTCGGCCACGACGAAGTCGAACCCGGTCTGCTTCCGGCCGGAGGCCCCGAGCTGCGGCGTGTTCTTCTGCCCGACGGCCAGGCCGTGGCGGTGCCCGGTGTCGACGAGTGACTTGGCGAGCGCCAGGTTGCCGGCGCGCGTGAGCCGCTTCCCGCTCCGGGTCCACGAGTCGAGGTTGTCGAACTCGACCGCGTCGAACCCGCGGTCGCCGCAGCGGGCGATGGACTTCGCGAGCACCTTCGTGATGAGCGCGCGCTTCGCCGCCGTCCGGGTGTCGAGGAGCATCTCGTCCGGCCAGCCCGGGTCGGACACCGGCTTGCCGGCCCGGTCGCGCAGGATCGCCGACGGGTACGACTTCGTCCACGTGCGGGCGGACTCGGGCTGCGTCTGGAACCCGTTGACGTAGCAGATGTCGTACTTGCCCTTCGCGGCCTTCGCGGTGCTGTCCCGCTCGACGATCGTCACACCGGACGGCGGCGTGTAGGAGCCGCCGAGCTGGTAGTCCGGGCGCCCCGAGGTCGGCAGGTTGCGGTAGCTCGCCGCAGCGCTGGTCGGAGCAGCCTCGGCGCAGCCGGCCGTGCCGAGGACGGCCACCAGGGCCATCGCGGTGGTGATCAGGACGGTTCGCGTACGCACCCGGGAATCCTCGCATGCGCACGGCGAACGGACCGGTCCTGGGTTCTGCGGGGTCCACACGCTATGCTGGTGGTACTCGAGACGCCGATCGTCTCGTGCGTCGTACGGACGCCCCGAACTCCCGACCACGTTCCACTGATCCTCTGGTCGATGATCGAGCACCTCCCGAAGGTGCCCAGGCTTCTCTGCTGCGGCGACTGCGCCAGCCACCTCTGTTGGCGCGCATCCCGCCCGCGCGCTGCCTCAGAGCGCGCCCACAGCCGGTCTCATCCGGCTCGAAAGGTCACCATGACCACCAATGACCTCCGTTTCTCCGACCTCGGCGTCCCCGCGCCGATGGTCGCCGTCCTCGCCGACCAGGGCAAGGAGACCGCGTTCCCGATCCAGGAGGACACGCTCCCCGACTCCCTGCAGGGCAAGGACGTCCTCGGCCGCGGCCGCACCGGCTCCGGCAAGACGATCGCGTTCGCGATCCCGCTCGTCGCCCGCCTCGCCGCCAGTGGCCGCAAGCGCCGCGCCGGCCGCCCGCGCGCCCTGGTGCTCGCCCCCACCCGTGAGCTCGCGACCCAGATCGACGTCGCCCTCGCCCCGCTCGCGAAGGCCATGGGCCTCAACACCACGACCATCTTCGGTGGCGTCGGACAGGGCCGTCAGGTCGACGCCCTGCGCGGCGGCGTGGACGTCGTCGTGGCGTGCCCTGGCCGTCTCGCCGACCTCATGCAGCAGGGCCACGTCAACCTCGGTGACATCGAGGTGACGGTCCTCGACGAGGCCGACCACATGGCCGACATGGGCTTCCTGCCCGGCGTGACCAAGATCATGCAGGCGACGCCCGAGCAGGGGCAGCGTCTGCTGTTCTCCGCCACGCTCGACAACGGCGTGGACAAACTCGTCAAGAAGTTCCTGCACAACCCGGTGATGCACTCCGTCGACGAGGCGAACAGCCCCGTCGAGGCGATGACCCACCACCTGTTCGAGGTCGCCGACGCCGACGCGAAGAAGCACCTCGTGAGCACCCTCGCCTCGGGCAACGGTCGCCGCATCCTCTTCATGCGCACCAAGCACCACGCCAAGCGCCTCGCCAAGCAGCTCAGCAGCCAGGGGATCCCGGCCGTCGACCTGCAGGGCAACCTGTCGCAGGGCGCCCGTGAGCGGAACCTGGCGAAGTTCTCGTCCGGCGAGGCCCTCGTCCTCGTCGCCACCGACGTCGCCGCCCGTGGTGTGCACGTCGACAACGTCGAGCTCGTCGTGCACGTCGACCCGCCCACCGAGCACAAGGCGTACCTGCACCGCTCGGGCCGCACCGCCCGTGCCGGTTCGTCCGGTGACGTCGTCACGGTGACGATGCCCGCCGAGCGTCGCGACGTCGCGCAGATGATGCGTGCCGCAGCGATCAAGGTCACCCCGCAGCAGGTCACCGCGACCTCGCCGGCGGTCACCACGCTCGTCGGCGAGGTCGCCCCGATCCGCCACGTCGCCGAGGACCAGCCCGCGCAGCAGCAGCGTCAGCCGAAGCAGCGCTCCGCCGATTCCGCCGGTGACCGTGGTCGTCGTGGTCGCGGCGGCCGTCCGGGAGGCTCGGGTCAGCCCGCGCGTGCCGGCTCGGCTTCCGAGTCCGTCGGTTCGGCCGGGGGCCGTCAGGGCCGTCCGGCTCGCGGCGCACGTTCCGAGGGCACCGGGCGCTCCGCCGCCGCGAGCGCGGGCTCGACGGGTGGTCGCCGCAGCGGCGGCAGCCGTCGCGCCGGCAGCGACACCGTGCGCGGTGGGTCCTCTGCCGTATGGTCCTCGGACGGTGGCTACGCCGCGGGCCGTGGAGCCGGCCAGGAGTCGGGCGGGGGCCGTCGTGGCTCGTCGCGCCGTGCCTCCCGTCCGGCCGGCGCTGCCGACCGCCACTGACCTGTCGACCCGGCCCGCGCTGACCAGCGGGGGACAACCTTGGCGGCGCCTGCGAAGCGGGCGCCCCCGGGGCGTAGGTTCTCCTTCACCGGATGCCGCGCAAGCGGCTGACGGGGAAACGTCCGCTGTTGGAAGGAGTGCCTATGGCTGGGATCGAAGACATCAAGAACGCCGCTGAGAAGGCGGCAGGCAAGGTCAAGGAGGCCGTCGGGAACGCGACGGACAACGACCACCTCAAGGCTGAGGGCAAGACCGATCAGGTCAAGGCCGACACCAAGCAGGCGGGTACGAACGTCAAGGACGCCGCTTCCGGCGTCGCCGACAGCCTCAAGAGCGACCGCGACACGAAGTAACAAGCCGGTCAAGCACCGCGCTGCGAAGCCCCCGGATCCGATCGGATCCGGGGGCTTCGTCGTGTTCAGGTGCTTCGTGTCCGGGTGCTTCGTGTCCGGGTGCTTTGTGTCCGGGCTCCGGGCCGGTCGCTACATGAGCGCGCCGACCGACGCGAGGCCCGCGCGCAGCAGGGCGCCGCGGCCACCCTCCATGTCGTCGGCGACGCCGTCCGACGCGGCTTCCATCGGGGTCATCCAGGTGAGCTCGAGGGCGTCCTGCCGGGGCTCGCACGTGCCCGTCACCGGGACGACGTAGGCCAGGGAGATCGCGTGCTGCCGCTCGTCGGTGTACACCGAGGCGCCGGGCAGCGGGAAGTACTCGGCGACCGTGAACGGCGTCGGGCTCGAGGGCAGCTGCGGGAACGCCATCGGGCCGAGGTCCTTCTCGAGGTGACGGAAGAGCGCCGTGCGGATGGACTCGCCGAACATCACGCGACCGGACACCAGGGTGCGGACGATCGAGCCACTCGGGGCCACGCGCAGGAGCACCCCGACCTCGGTCACGACGCCGAGCCCGTCGGTGCGGACGGGGATCGCCTCGACGTAGCAGATGGGGAGTCGACGACGCGCGTTGGCGAGTTCCTCGTCGGACAGCCAGCCGGAGTCGGGGTCGGGGGTTTGCAACGAGGCCATGCACCGTGTCTACCAGGGACGGCGTCGAGTTCGGCGGAAGGCGCGGGACTTGGGGATGGTTAGCGTTGTCCACATGATCGATGCAGACCTGGTGCAGTGGACCCGTCCCGCGGAAGAACGCGCAGGGACACCGCTGCTCGTGACCATGCACGGGGTGGGGTCGAACGAACGCGACCTGCTCGGACTCGCCCCCGCGCTGCCGGCGGCCTGGACGATGGCGTCACTGCGGGCACCGATGCCGTGGGGCCAGGGGTTCAGCTGGTACCCGCTCGGGACGCCGGGCTCCCCCGCACTCGAGCCCGTCGACGCCGCGGTCGCCGAGGTGCTCGCGTGGGTCGACTCCGTCGCCGCCGACCACCCGCGGATCGGGTTGCTCGGGTTCTCGCAGGGCGGGTCGATGGCGCTGCAGCTGCTGCGTGCACGGCCCGCAGCGTTCGCGTTCGCGGTGTCGCTGTCCGGGTTCGTGGTGCCGGGGGTGACGGACTCGCGTGACGTGGCCGTCGCCGCCGTCCGCCCGCGGGTGTTCCTCGGACACGGCGACCTCGACCCGGTGATCCCGGCCGAGGCCACCGCGCGGACGCAGGCGTGGGCGGCGGCGAACACCACCGTGACGGACCGGACGTACCAGGGCCTGCCGCACGCGGTGTCGGCAGCGGAGCTGTCGGACGTCGCGGCGTTCATGGACGGCGCGTAGGAGCCCCGAGACTCGGGCTCGGCGACATCACTCGCGCTCGCGAGCGCGAGTGATGCCGCTCAGGCCGAGTCTCGCGGTGGGCGGGACCAGACGATCGACGGGAGGCACGGTGCCAGCTGGCACCGTGCCTCCCGTTCGTGGGTTCCGACGTCAGTCGGCGAGGATCTGCAGCAGGTCCTTGCGGAGCTGGTCGACCTTGGCGGTGGCGGCCTTGGCCTGGTCCTCCGTCGCGGTCGTCCGGTACATCTGCAGGACGCCCATGGTCTTCCGGAGCGCCTCGAAGAACTCGCGCTGCGCGTCCGGGATCCCGGGGGCCGCGTCGAGTGCCGCTGCGATCTCGTCGGCCTTCGCCTCGGCCTCGGCCTTGCCGGCGTCGGTGAGCTCGAAGAGCGTCTTGCGGCCGTCGCCCGACGAGACCACGAGGTCTTCGTCGACGAGCTGCTGGAGCGTCGGGTAGACCGAGCCGGGGCTCGGCTTCCAGGCGCCGCCGGTGCGCTCGGCGATGGTCTTGATCACGGCGTAGCCGTTCTGCGGCCCCTCGGCCAGCAGGCCGAGGATCGCGAGGCGGACGTCACCGCGGCGGCGGCGTTCGCGGCCGAAGCCGGGTCCGCCGAAGCCACCGAAGCCGGGGCCGAAGCCCATGCCCGGCCCGAAGCCCGGGCCGAAGCCACGGCCGCCGCGGCCGCCGTGCTCGTGGTCACCGCGGTCGCGGCCGGGGAAGCCGGCGCCGTGGTGCTGCCGCGCGCCGCCGAAACGGGGGCCGCGCGGGTGGTGGTTGCTGTCGTTGTCGTTGTGCATGGGGCGCATGGTGCGTCCTTCCTTGTTGCTGAGTCGGCTCGCGATCGGTCTGACTGGTTTCGTCTTCGTCGTATCGCGATGTGTTTACGATAGATCGCTAACTGTCGTCTTGTCAAGGGGTACTCCCCGCTCGGCCTGCTGTCGGTGGTGACGGGCAGGATGGGACGGACCATGACGGACGTCTTCGAGCGCTTCTCCCCCGCGACCGCGGAGTGGTTCCGTGGTGCGTTCGACGCCCCCACCCCGGCACAGGCGGGCGCGTGGGACGCCATCTCGACGGGGCAGCACGCACTCGTCATCGCGCCGACCGGCTCCGGCAAGACCCTCGCCTCGTTCCTGTGGTCCATCGACCGGCTCATCAGCGCGACCGACCGGCCCCCGGCCAAGCAGCGCACGCGGGTCCTGTACGTCTCGCCGCTCAAGGCCCTCGGCGTCGACGTCGAGCGGAACCTGCGCAGCCCGCTCGTCGGCATCACGCAGACGGCCCGGCGGCTCGGCACCGAACCACCCGAGGTCACCGTCGGGGTGCGCAGTGGCGACACCCCGTCGTCGGACCGGCAGAAGCTGCTCCGCCAGCCGCCGGACATCCTCATCACGACGCCGGAGTCGCTGTACCTCATGCTCACCTCGCAGGCGCGCGAGACCCTGGTGAACGTCGACACCGTCATCGTGGACGAGGTGCACGCCGTCGCGTCGACCAAGCGCGGGGCACACCTGGCCGTTTCGCTCGAACGGCTCGACGACCTGCTCGACAAGCCGGTGCAGCGCATCGGGTTGTCCGCGACGGTCCGGCCGCCGGAAGAGGTCGCGCGGTTCCTCGGGGGTCGGGCGCCGGTGACGATCATCGCCCCGCCGGCGCAGAAGACCTTCGACCTGCGGGTCGTCGTGCCGGTCGACGACATGGCCGAGCTCGGTGCTCCGCCGGTCGGTGCGGACGCGTCCGACGCGCCCTCGAACGGCTCGATCTGGCCGCACGTCGAAGAGCGCGTGGTCGACCTCATCGAGGAGCACCGGTCGACGATCGTGTTCGCGAACTCGCGGCGCCTGGCCGAGCGACTCACCGCGCGGCTGAACGAGATCCACGAAGAGCGCGTCCTCGCTTCGGCGGCTCCGGCTTCGGCCGCGATGGGCGATGCGCTGGTGCCGGCGGGTGTCTCGCCGGCCGACGACGGGCTGCCGGTGGCGCGGGGTCGCCCGCAGTCGCCCGCGCGGACCTCGGCGCACGCGGTCGCGCCCCAGGGCACGAAGCGGCCGCCCGCGCAGGTGATCGGCGCATCCGGGCAGACCGGTGGCGGCGGCTCCGACACCGCGGTGCCCGTGCTCGCCCGCGCCCACCACGGCTCGGTGTCGAAGGACCAGCGCGCCATCATCGAGGACGACCTGAAGTCCGGTCGGCTGCGGTGCGTGGTCGCGACGAGCTCGCTCGAGCTCGGGATCGACATGGGCGAGGTGGACCTCGTCGTCCAGGTCGAGGCACCGCCCTCGGTCGCGAGCGGCCTGCAGCGCGTCGGCCGTGCCGGGCACCAGGTGGGCGAGATCTCCCGCGGGGTGCTCTTCCCGAAGCACCGCGCCGACCTCGTGAACAGTGCGGTCACGGTGGAACGGATGGTCACGGGGCAGATCGAGTCGATCTCGGTGCCGGCGAACCCCCTCGACGTCCTGGCGCAGCACACGGTCGCGGCCGGGGCGATCGACACCGTCGACGTCGAGCACTGGTTCGACCTGGTCCGACGCAGCGCCCCGTTCAGCGGCCTGCCCCGCTCGGCGTTCGACGCCACGCTCGACCTGGTGACCGGACGGTACCCGAGCGACGAGTTCGCCGAACTCCGCCCGCGGCTGGTGTGGGACCGCGTGCACGGCACCCTGACCGGACGCCCCGGCGCCCAGCGGCTCGCGGTGACGAGCGGCGGCACGATCCCGGACCGCGGGATGTTCGGCGTGTTCATGGTCGGCGAGAAGGCGTCGCGCGTCGGCGAGCTGGACGAGGAGATGGTCTACGAGTCGCGCGTCGGCGACGTCTTCGCCCTCGGCGCGACGAGCTGGCGGATCGAGGAGATCACCCACGACCGGGTCATCGTGAGCCCGGCCTTCGGACAGCCCGGTCGGGTGCCGTTCTGGAAGGGTGACGGCATCGGCCGCCCCGCCGAACTCGGTCGCGCGACGGGGGCGTTCGTGCGCGAGGTCGAGGGCGCCTCGGACGACGACGCCCGAGCCCGGGTCGCCGCCGGCGGTCTCGACGAGCGTGCCGTCACGAACCTGCTGACCTTCCTGCGCGACCAGCGCGCGGCCACCGGTCACGTCCCCAACGACACCACGCTCGTGGTCGAGCGCTTCCGCGACGAACTCGGCGACTGGCGGCTCATCCTGCACTCGCCGTACGGCATGCAGGTGCACGCGCCGTGGGCCCTGGCGGTCGCGGCACGGCTGCGTGAACGCCACGGCATCGACGGCGACGCGATGGCCGCCGACGACGGCATCGTGGTGCGCATCCCCGAGACCGACGCCGAACCGCCGGGTGCCGACCTGTTCGTGTTCGAGCGCGACGACCTCGAGGCACTCGTCACGGACGAGGTCGGTGGCTCGGCGCTGTTCGCCGCGCGGTTCCGCGAGTGTGCGGCGCGCGCCCTGCTGCTGCCCCGTCGGAACCCCGGGCAGCGATCGCCCCTGTGGCAGCAGCGACAGCGGGCCTCGCAGCTGCTCGAGGTGGCCCGGAAGTACCCGTCGTTCCCGATCGTGCTCGAGACCGTGCGCGAAGTGCTGCAGGACGTCTACGACGTCCCCGCCCTGCTCGGCATCGCCGACGAGATCGCCGGCCGCCGGATCCGCCTGGTCGAGACCGAGACCGAGACGCCGTCCCCGTTCGCCCGGTCGATCCTGTTCGGGTACGTCGCCGCGTTCATGTACGAGGGCGATTCCCCGCTCGCCGAGCGCCGAGCCGCGGCACTGTCGCTCGACTCGACCCTGCTCGGCGAACTGCTCGGCCGCGCCGAACTGCGGGAGCTGCTCGACCCGGCGGTCATCGCCTCGGTGGAACAGGATCTGCAGCGGCTGTCGCCGGACCGCCGGGCGCGCGACGCCGAGGGGCTGGTCGACGTGCTGCGGCTCGTCGGCGCGCTCGACCTCGACGAAGCCGTCGACCGGAGCTGGCTGGCGGCGTCGGACGACCGCTCCGCCGCTGCGACCGAGGTACAGACCGTGCTCACCGCGCTCGAGCGCGACCGCCGCGTCCTGTCGTTCTCGCACGCCGGGTCCACCCGCTGGGCCGTCATCGAGGACGCCTCGCGCCTGCGTGACGCCCTCGGGGTCCCGCTGCCGATCGGCGTGCCGACCGCGTTCGTCGAACCCGTCGCCGACCCGCTCGGTGACCTGGTCGGCCGCTACGCCCGGT
The DNA here is from genome assembly GCF_003234365.2 of Curtobacterium sp. MCJR17_020. NCBI lineage: Bacteria > Bacillati > Actinomycetota > Actinomycetes > Micrococcales > Microbacteriaceae > Curtobacterium > Curtobacterium sp. MCJR17_020. Next base: position 3,700,164 of record NZ_CP126260.1, read on the forward strand.
CGCACGGGCCGTTCTCGGCGCAGGAGGCCGCGGGGCGCCTCGGCCTCGGGGTCGCCGTCGTGCAGGACACCCTGCGCCGTCTGGTCGCCGACCGGCGTGTGGTCGAGGGCGAGTTCCGCCCGGATCGGCAGGGCGCCGAGTGGTGCGACGCCGAGGTCCTGCGCCGGATCCGCACGAAGTCCCTCGCCGCGCTCCGCCACGAGGTCGAGCCGGTGTCGCCGGACACGCTCGCGCGCTTCCTGCCCGCCTGGCAGCACGTGCAGACCCCCGGCGCCCGCGGCGGCCTGCGCGGGGTCGACGGGGTCCTGCAGGTGATCGACCAGCTCGCCGGCGTCGCCCTGCCCGCCAGCGCCTGGGAGACCCTGGTGCTGCCCGCGCGGGTGACCGACTACTCCACGAACATGCTCGACGAGCTCACCGCCACCGGCGAGGTCCTGTGGTCCGGCGGCGGGACCCTGCCCGGCAACGACGGGTGGGTGCGCCTGCACCTCGCCGAGACGGCATCGACGACGCTCGCCGAGCCCTCCGGCGACGAGACCACCGAGCTGCAGCGCGACGTGCTCGGTGCCCTGGCCGGCGGCGGCGCGTACTTCTTCCGCCAGCTCGGGCAGGCCGTCGGCAGCACCGACGACCCGGCCCTGACGACGGCGCTGTGGGACCTCGTCTGGGCCGGACAGATCACGAACGACACGTTCGCTCCGCTCCGCTCGATGCTCGGCGGCAAGGCGAAGAGCAGCAGCGCCCCGCGGGCTCGTGCGTACCGCGGGCGCCGACGTCCGACGATGCCGACGCAGTCCGGCCCGCCATCCGTCGGCGGTCGCTGGTCCCTGCTCCCCCTGGCCGAGTCCGACTCGACCGTGCGGGCCGCGGCGACCGCCGAGCAGCTGCTCGAGCGCTACGGGGTCGTCACCCGCGGGGCCGTCCAGGTCGAGGGGGTCCGGGGTGGGTTCGCGGGCGTGTACCGGGTGCTCTCGCGGTTCGAGGAGTCCGGGCGGGCGCGGCGCGGCTACTTCATCGAGGGACTCGGGGCAGCACAGTTCGCCACGGGCCCGACCATCGACCGGCTGCGGACCTACGCCCGTGACCTCGACGACGACGAACGCGTCGACCCGGACCGGAAGCGTGAGGCACTGACCCTGGCCGCGACCGACCCCGCGAACCCGTACGGAGCATCGCTGCCCTGGCCGTCCGACGACCGCGCGGCGGCCGACACGGACGACACGGGTGCCGACGCCGCAGCACCGGCAGCGCCGGCGACCTCGGCCGCAGCCACCACCGGCTCCCGCGGCCACCGGCCCGGGCGCAAGGCCGGAGCGCTCGTCACCACCGTCGACGGCCGGCTCGCGGTGTACGTCGAGCGGGGCGGCAAGTCGGTGCTGACCTTCACCGACGACCCCGCCGACCTGGCCGTCGCAGCGGCGTCGATCGCGGGCATCGTGCGCACCGGGCTGCGGAAGCTCGCGGTCGAGCGCGTCGACGGCGAGTTCGTGCTCGGTACCCCGCTCGGCACCGCGCTGGGCGACGCCGGGTTCACCGCCACACCGCAGGGACTCCGGCTCCGTGCCTGAGGGCGACACCGTCTACCGGGCGGCGCACCGGCTGCACACGGCGCTCGCGGGCAAGGTCCTGACCCGGAGCGACTTCCGGGTGCCCGCGTTCGCGACCGTCGACCTGGTCGGTCGCACCGTCGACGAGGTCGTACCCCGTGGCAAGCACCTGCTGCACCGGATCGGGGACCTGACCGTGCACTCCCACCTGAAGATGGAGGGGCGGTGGGACGTCTACGCCCCCGGTGAGCGCTGGCGACGTCCGGCGCACCAGGCACGGGCGATCCTCGACGCCGAGGACGTCTCGACCGTCGGGTTCACGCTCGGGGTGCTCGAGGTCATCCCCCGCGACCAGGAGTCCGAGGTCGTCGGACACCTCGGCCCGGACCTGCTCGGGCCCGACTGGGACGCCGACCTGGCACTCGAGAACCTGACGCGGGATCCTGCACGTCCGGTCGGGCTTGCCTTGCTCGACCAGCGGGTGCTCGCCGGCCTCGGCAACGTCTACCGCAACGAGCTCTGCTTCCTGCGCGGGGTCCTGCCGACCCGCCCGGTGGCCGAGGTGCACGACGCCAGCCGGACGATCGCCCTGGCGAGCCGACTCATCCTGGCGAACCGGGACCGCAGCCACCGGGTGACGACGGGGATCGACCGCCCGGGGCGTCGGTTCTGGGTCTACGGACGCGCGGGCAAGCCGTGTCTGCGGTGCGGCACCCGGATCCGGCGAGGAGACCTCGGTGACTCGGAGCTCACCCTGCGGGACACCTACTGGTGCCCGCGCTGCCAGACCTGAGCCGCGGGCGCAGGGAGGAGCACCGGCGTGCTCACCGGGTGACGGGGTGCAGCCGCTCGGCGGCGGTCGATCGCACGGCCTCCGTCACCCGCTCGAGCAGCGGCGACGCCAGGTTCCACCGCTGCCACCACAGGGCGACGTCGGCCCGGCGCGTCGGGGTGAGCTCGAGGAGCTCGCCCCGTGCCAGGGCATCGAGGCACTGCGCCTCGGGCAGCATCCCCCACCCGAAGCCGAGCGAGACCGCCCGTGCGAAGTCGGCCGACGTCGGGACGAAGTGGCGTGGACCGGAGGGCGCGTGGCCGAGCACCCGGCGGAGGTAGCCCTGCTGCAGGTCGTCATCACGGTCGTAGTCGACGAGCGGCACCCGGTCGAGGCGGCTCAGCATCCGCCGCTCGGTGTCGGCGTCGGACAGGTAGCGGTCGACGAACGCCGGCGACGCCACCGCCCGGTACCGGTCGATGCCGAGCGGCACCGACGAGCAGCCCTGCACGGGGTCCGCCTCGGCCGTCACGGCACCCATCACCGTGCCGGCTCGCAGTAGTTCGGCGGTGCGGTCCTGGTCCTCGCGGTGCAGGTCGAAGACGACCTCGGTGTCGACACGGACGAGTGCGAGCGCGTCGAGGAACCACGTGCCGAGCGAGTCGGCGTTGACGGCGAGCGGGATCGACGGCACCGCGGACCCCACACCGTCGGCATTGGTCTCGCCGAGTGCGCGGGCGGTCTCGTCGTCGAGCAACCGCACCTGACGTGCGTGCCGGAGCACGACCGAGCCGTCGGCTGTCGGGGTGACCGGTGTCGTCCGTTGCAGCAGGACCCGGCCGACCTGCTGCTCCATCGACTTGATGCGCTGTGAGACCGCTGACGGGGTGATCGCCAGGGCCCGGGCGGCCGCGTCGAGGCTGCCGTGGTCGACGGCGGCCAACAGGGTCTCGAGGTGCTCGCGCTGGAACCGGATCATGCAGTGCAGCTTACGGTGCTGAAGGAACGTGAGCTGGTCTACAGGCGATGGCGCATCTACCGTCGTGGACGTGACCGCACTCCTCCCCCTGCTCGCCGGCCTCGGCACCGGACTCGCCCTGATCGTCGCGATCGGTGTGCAGAACACCTACCTGCTCCGGTTGGCGGTCAGCTCGGGCCTGCGGGTGGTGACGGCGGCGGTCGTCGTGTGCGCGGTGTCGGACGCCGTGCTCATCGTCGCCGGGGTCCTCGGCGTCGGGGCCGTGGTCGAGCGGTTCCCGGTGGCGCTCGTGGTGGTCCGGTTCGTCGGGGCGGCCTTCCTGGTGACCTACGGCGTGCTCGCCGCCCGACGGGCACTGCGGCCGTCGCGCGACGCCATGCGCGTGACCGTCGAGGCGGCGGACGACGGCGTGCCGGAGTCGGCCGCGGGCAGTGGACCCGACCGCACCGCGACGGTGGTGGCGGGGCGGACGCGCACCGTGCCTCCCGGCCAAGCAGTGACCATGCGCACGGCGGTGGTGACCATGCTCGTCTTCACGTGGGCGAACCCGCACGTGTACCTGGACACGCTGGTGTTCCTCGGGTCCGTCGCGAACCAGCAGGGCCCGGACGACCGCTGGCTCTGGACGGTCGGTGCCGTCGCGGCGAGCTGCCTGTGGTTCGGTGCGCTCGGGTTCGGCGGGCGACTGCTCCGGCCGCTGTTCGCGAAGCCGCTGACGTGGCGGGTGTTCGACGGCCTGGTCGCCGTCGTGATGCTGACCTTCGGCGTCCTGTTGGTCGTCGGCGCCTAAGAGGCAGGCGATCGCTACTGCTGGCCCTTGCCGACCCGACTGTTGCGGCGGCTGTAACCGAAGTAGATGGCGAAGCCGATGACGAGCCAGACGACGAACCGCAGCCAGGTCTCGACCTCGAGGTTCAGCATCAACCAGAAGCACAGCACGGCCGACAGGATCGGGATCACCGGCGACCACGGCACCCGGAACGAGCGCGGGGCGTCCGGGCGCGACTTGCGGAGCACGATGATGCCGATCGACACCAGCACGAAGGCCGACAGCGTGCCGATGTTGATCATGCCCTCGAGCTTGTCCACCGCCGTGAAGCCGGCGAGCAGCGCGACGACGACGCCCGCGACGACCTGGACGCGCACCGGCGTCTGCGTCTTCGGGTTCGTCTTCGAGAACCAGCGCGGCAGCAGACCGTCACGGCTCATCGCGAAGACGATGCGCGACAGCCCGAGCAACAGCACCATGACGACGGTCGTCAGGCCGATCAGGGAGCCGATGGCGATGATGCCCGCCGCCCACGGCAACCCGACGATGTCGAAGGCCGAGGCCAGGGACGGTGCGTCCTCCTGCGCCAGGCGCTGGTAGGAGACCATGCCGGTGATGACGATGCTGACGCCGACGTAGAGCAGCGTCACGATGCCCAGGCCGATGAAGATCCCGCGGGGCAGCGTCTTCTGCGGGTTCTCGGTCTCCTCCGCGCTGGTCGCGACGACGTCGAAGCCGATGAACGCGAAGAACACGAGCGACGCCGCGGCGAGCAGCCCGAAGACGCCGTACTGCGCGGGCTCGGAACCGGTGAACCAGGACACGAGCGACTGGGTCCAGACGCTGCCCTCGGCACCCTTGGCGGGCTCCGACGGCGGGATGAACGGGGTGAAGTTCGCGGCCTTGACGAAGAACGCACCGGCGACGATGACGAACACCACGATGGCGACCTTGATGATCGTGATGACCGCCGAGACCCGCGACGACAGGCGCGTGCCGAATGCGAGCAGCACCGTGAAGATGCCGACGATGAGGACCGGTCCCCAGGTGAACGGGATCGGGCCGAGCTGGATCGTGCTCGGCAGACTCACGCCGAAGACGTCGAACGCGGTGCTGAGGTAGATGCCCCAGTACTTCGCGATGACGGCACTCGCCGTGAGGGTCTCGAGGATCAGGTCCCAGCCGACGATCCAGGCGAGCAGCTCGCCCATCGTGGCGTAGGTGAACGTGTAGGCCGAGCCGGCGACGGGGATCGTCGAGGCGAACTCGGCGTAGCACATGATCGCCAGACCACACGTGACGGCGGCGAGCAGGAACGAGATGATGACGCCGGGCCCGGCGAAGTTCGCGGCGGCGTTCGCGCCGACCGAGAAGATGCCGGCGCCGACGGCGACCGCGATGCCCATCGCGGCGATGTCGAACGTCTTCAGGGAGCGTTTCAGGGACCGGCCCTGCTCCTCGGAGTCGGCCAGTGAGGCCTCGATCGACTTGATGCGGAGCTTCGTTGCCATGGGGTGGATCCCGTCATCGGCTGGGCGGCGGACCCCGTGACAGTACTGGTGTACCACCCCGACACGCAAACAGCGGAGCCGCTCGGCGCGCGGGAACCAGGTTCCGTGGGCAGGGCGGGTCGACCGGGAGGCCCGGCTCGGCTCAGGCGGATCGGCGCCAGTCCGCCAGGAACCGCGCTCCGGCCTCGTCGTGGATCACCCCGTCGGGTGCGGTGAGCACCGGGTACGGCGTCGCCGGCACGCCGTCCGAGGGACGGACGTCGACGTGCGCGACCTCGTGACCGTTCGCGTGCAGCCAGTCCGCCATCGCGTAGTCGCTGCGCGAGTCGCCCATCGTGCGCCAGGCCGTGGGCAGCTCGCCGTCCTGCGCCAGGAGCTCGAGCGACCGCTCGGCGCCCATGTCCTTGCCGCTGCGGTCGGACTCGACGTCGGTCGAGATGATCGTCGGGTCGATCCGCCACTGCACCGCGCCGTCGGCGTCGGGTCGGACGTCGTCGAGACGGCGCACGCCCAGGCCGCGACGCTCGAGGGCCGCCATCGCCTTCGCGTCGAACTCGGGCTGCCGGGCCAGGTACGTGGCGTTCGGCACCTCCACCCGCTGCTCGATGGACACCATCGCGCGCTTCGTCTCGTCGAAGAACACCAGGTCGGCGTACTCGGTGCGGACGAGCTCGCGCATCTCGTCGGCGTAGTCGCGCGGGAGCGCCAAGTCGTCGGCGACGGTGAGCTCGCTCATGCCGCCCTCGTACTGCGGACCGATCGAGCACCAGACGGCGCCCTTCTCGCAGACGGCGTGCACGCGGCCACCCTCGGCGAGACCACCCGCCAGCAGCGGACCGACCACCTCGCTCCGGATGAAGGCGTCGCTCCGGCCGGTGTTGAAGACGACGGGGATGCCCTCGGCGGCGAGGGCGACGAGGTCCTCGATGATGCTCGGGATCGCGATGGTGCGGGAGACCGGGCTGGCGATGGGCCCGTCGACGTCGAGCAGGAGACCGAGACGAGGTTGGTTCACGGCACCATCCTCTCAGCCCCGCGTGACCGCCCTCGCGGTGAACTGGTCGAGCACGGCGCCGATCGCAGCCGGGTCGGGCACGTGGCCCTGCCCGGGGACCTCGACGTAGTCCGAACCCGGCACGGCCTCGACGACCGCTCGGGACGCCTGCCGCATCCACTCGTGGCCGTCGCTGCCCGCGGCGACGAGCACCGGGACGCCGACCGCTGCTGCGACCCGCTCCGGGATCGCCAGGCCGTTGAGCACCCGCACGTCGCGGCTGAGCACATGGGCGTCGACGACGAGGGACCGCCAGAGCGCACCCCTCAGCCGCAGCGCAGAGATCTGCCCCATCGGCACCCCCAGGACGTGCGCGAGGAACGCCCGGACGGCCTGGGCACGACGGCCTGCGGCGACGTGCTCGTCGAGCAGGTCGGCGAAGACGACGTCGTCGGCGTGCGGGTCGACCGTCGCGCGGTACGGCGGCTCCCACAGCACGGCACCCCCGAGCGGGACACCGGCGGCGAGGCCCCGGAGGACCACCCCCGCGCCCACGCAGAGCCCGAGCGCGGCGACGGGTCCGTCCACGCTCGCGACGACGGCCGCGAGGTCCTCGACCTCGCGTTCGATCGTCCACGGGGTGGTGTCGCCGCTCACACCACGGCCCCGCCGGTCGTACGTGATGACCCGGTAGCGGTCCTGCAGCGCGCCGGTCAGGTGCTCGACGGTGGGGGTGCCGTGGTGGTCGAAGGCGCCACCGACCACGACGAGCGCCGGACCGGTCCCCGCGTCGGACACGGCGATCACCGTGCCGTCGGCGGAGACGACCGTGCGGTCGACGTGCTGGTCCATTGAGGCCTTCCGAGCGAGTACGACGGCGCTGCGTCGGGTCCTCGGGACGGACCGGGCGGGTCGGTCCTCGAAGCATGGCATCGGAGCGCTCCCACGTCACCACCCGCAACCAGGGGGAGAACGGCTCCGAGTCCACCCTCGACGGAGCCGTCGACCTGTGGAATGCTGATTGAGCACACCCGTACTCAATCAAGGGCGGACCGTCGTGACCTTCATCGCCATCATCGTCTGCGAGGTCGCGTTCTGGATCGCGATCCTCGGTGGGCTGACCGCTCGGTACGTCCTGCGACTCCCGCGCGCCGGCGCGTGCTTGCTCGCGGCCGCGCCGCTCGTCGACCTGGTGCTGCTCGCACTGGTCGCCGTCGACCTGCTCGGCGGCGGCACCGCCTCGTGGCACCACGGCCTGGCGGCGATCTACATCGGGGTCTCGGTCACCTACGGCCACCGGATGATCGCCTGGGCCGACGTCCGCTTCACCCACCGGTTCGCCGGCGGGGCCGCCCCGGAGCGTCTGTCGGGACGGCGCTACACGGCCCGGTGCTGGGGGGACGTCGCGCGGACCGGGCTCGCCGTCCTGATCGCCGGCGGGATCCTCGGAGCGCTCATCGCCCTCGTCGCCGATCCGGAACGCACCGCCGAACTGCAGGGCACGTTCGCACTGCTCGGCCTGGTGTTCGCCATCGAGGTGCTCTGGGCGATCAGCTACACGCTCTGGCCGCGCAAGCCCGCACCACCCCGCGCGGGGCCGGCAGAACCCGCGGCCCGGCCGTAGGCTGACCGGGTGCCAGTCCGCGTCGACGTCGAGGAACGGGTCGCGATCGTCACGGCGGCCTGCCTGCGCATCCTGGAACGCGACGGACTGGTCGCGTTGTCGGTCCGCAACGTCGCCGATGAGGCAGGCATCGCCGCCGCGTCGCTCCGACGGCTGTTCCCGACGCAGGACGCACTCCGTGAGCACTGCCTGACGATCATCGAGGAACGGGTCACCGCACGACTGTCGGCGCTGCGGTCGACCGGCCGAGCGCTCGCCGTCGACATCTTGGCGCAGGTGCTCCCGCTGGACGCCGAACGCACCACCGAGATCCTCGCCCAGGTCCAACTCGGGGTGCTCTCACGGACGGACGAGCACCTGACCGAGAGCGCTCGACGCCTGAACGACGGCGTCGGGAGGGTCTGCGCGCGAGCACTCGACGCGCTGGGAGCCGTCGATGCGCTCGACCCCGAACGTGACCGGATCGACGAGACGGACCGACTCCACGCCCTGGTCGACGGACTCGCGGTCGAACACACGTGGGATCCGGCGGCCAGGACGCCCGCGCGGGTCCTGTCGCTCGTCGAGCTCCACCTCGACGGACTCGGCGCCCCGCGGAGCTGACCGGTCCGGCGCGACGCGGGTCAGACGAGCGCCGTGGTGCCGACTGATTCCCGCTCGAGCAACGATCGCTTGACGTCGAGCCCCCATGCGAAGCCCCCGAGTGTGCCGTCGGATCGCAGCACCCGGTGGCACGGCACGAACAGTGCGGGAGCGTTCCGTGCGCACACGCTGGCGGCGGCCCGCACGGCGTCCGGACGACCCATCGCCCCGGCGAACTCGGTGTAGGTCAGGGTGCCGCCGGCGGGGATGCGGCGGAGCTGCCGCCACCCCTCGGTGAACAGGTCGGTGCCGAACTGCCGCACCGGCACCTGCATGGCGTGCTCGACCTCGCCCGAGTAGAAGGCGTCCACGGCGTCGGCAGCGGCGACCGTGCCGTCGACGATGCGACTGGGTCGGTACCGGTCGGCGAGCCGCCCGAGGATCCGGTCGACGGAGTCGGTCCAGCCCGAGGCGAGGACACGGCCCTCGGCGTCCTCGAGCACGGTGAAGGCCCCGTCCGGGGTGTCCAGGGTCTGGATGGTTGCGTCGGTCATCGTTCGTCCTTCCGAGGATCGTTGTCTGCGTGCCGCGCACGGTCGGTGCCGTGCGCCCGTGCACCGGCGGCCGTCGTGATCGCGCGGTCGATGATCGGTCGCCAGCAGTGCATCGTCAGGTAGCTCCGCCAGGGCGCCACCTGCTCCGACCATAGGGAGAGCTCGCGCGCCGAACCGGGCAGTCCGAGTTCCTGTGCACCGTTGCGCACGGCGAGGTCGCTGTGGAGGAACACGTCGGGGTGGTGCCGGACCCGGAGCGCCACGTAGTCGGCGGTCCACGGCCCGATGCCCTTCACCGCCAGCAACCGCTCGCGCAGTTCGTCGAGGGACTGTCCGCCGTCGATGACGAGCGACCCATCGGTGAGCGCCGCGGCGACCCGCAGGATCGTGTCGACGCGGGCGGCCGGACCGCGCAGTACCTCGTGGCCGCGGGCGGCGATGACCTCGGCGGACGGGAACAGCAGGCCGTCCGGCAGGATCGCCGACGGCACGGCGGGACCGAGCGCCGCCACGAGCCGCGTCTGGGCCGTCCGGGCCGCGGCGACGGAGACCTGCTGCCCGATGAGGGTGCGGAACACGATCTCGTGCGCGTCGACAGCGCCGGGCAGCCGCAGGCCGGGGACCCGCTGCACGGCCGCAGCGAGCTCGGGCACGGAGCCGAGCACCGCGTCGACGGCGACCGGGTCGGCGTCGAGGTCGAAGTACGACCGGACGCGGGCGACGAGCGTCGGCAGGTCGGACAGGTCGGTGACGCGCACCCGCAGGTCGATCCCGGTGCCGCGACCGGCTGCGGTGGAGCCGTGCGCCCCCGCGACCGCGGCCGATGCGCTGAACCAGCCCGGGCCTCCCGGCAGGTCGAGCAGTCGCCCGTACGAGGTGACCCGACCGGATCCGTCGGTGTCCACCTGCTCCAGCCCTGGCAGGGCGTGCAGTGCGTGCCAGTCGAGGAGCCCCTGCGCGTCGAACGGCGGCCGCGCGGGCAGGTGCACGTGCAGTGCGCCGTCGGACGCGGGACGGAGCGTCCGACGGGCGCGCAGCTCGGACGGGGTGACGGCGAAGACCTCGCGGACGGTCTCGTTGAACTGGCGGACGCTCGCGAACCCGGCCGCGAAGGCGACGTCCGCGATGGGCAGGTCCGACGACGTCAGCAGCGTGCGTGCCGTCTGGGCGCGGTGCGCGCGACTGAGCGCCTTCGGTCCGGCGCCGAGCTCGGCCGTCATGATGCGGTTGAGCTGGCGTTCGGAGTAGCCGACCCGTGCGGCGAGCCCCGGGACGCCGTCGCGTTCGACGACACCGTCGAGGACGAGGCGCATGGCGCGACCGGCGACGTCCTCACGCAGGTCCCACTCGGGGCTGCCGGGGGTCGCTTCGGGCAGGCAGCGCTTGCAGGCGCGGAAGCCCGCCAGGTGCGCCGCCGCGCTCGTGCGGTAGAAGGTGACGCCGGTCTCGCGGGGCGTGCGTGCCGGGCAGCTCGGTCGGCAGTAGATGCCGGTGGAGTGCACGGCGGTGACGAACTGGCCGTCGAAGCGTGCGTCGCGCGAGGCGACGACGCGGTAGCGCTCGGCGTGCAGCTGGTCGGTTCCGGGGATGGTCACGGTCCCAGCCTGACACGCACCACCGACCGCGACTGGCGGAAATCGGACGGCGCGGCAGTCGCGTGCGGGCGCGCCTGCGTGGCGCGTCGCGTGGTCCGGGCGGGCCCGACGTTCCGAGATCTCGGCATGTCGGCGCTCCGTGTGCCCACCCGTGGAACCTCGGCGCCACACCGACGGCGTGTTGTGGAACCTCGGCGCCGCGGCACCGACGACGGTCGACCGGGAGGCCCGGCTAGCGTTGGGCGGGTGACCTCCGGAGACGACGTGGCCGGGTCTGACCACCGGGTCGGCTCCGACGTGCTCGCCGACTCCGCCGACCTGCCGTTCCGGACCGACGTCGAGATCGCACTGCTGCTCGTGTCGCGCCGCCACCGCTACGAGGGCAGACCGGCCGACGGTGCCCTGCCGGTCCGGTCGGACGACCCGGACGAGCTGCGCGACCGCATCGGACTCCGCGCCGGCCTCGGCATCGTCGGCGACCGCTACTTCGCGGCGCGGGCGCACGTGCACGCCTCGGTGACGGTCATCGGGCTCGAGGGCCTCGAGGAGGTCGGACGATCACTCGGCGTGCCGGTCGATCCCGTGGCGACCCGGCGGAACGTGTTCCTGCGGGGCGCCGACGTCGAAGCGCTGCGGGGCGAGCCGTTCTCCCTGCAGAGCCCCGGCAGCGGTGCCGTGCTGTTCCGCGGGTACCGGCCGGCGAACCCGTGCGCCTGGATGGACCACGAGGTGGCTCCGGGGGCGTTCCGGGCGATGCGTGGACGGGGCGGGGTGCGGTGCGACCCCGAGTCCGACGGCGTGCTCGCCCTCGGACCCGCGGTGCTCCGGACGACCCGCCCCGTCGCGCTGGGCTGACAGCGGCGCCGTCAGCGGCAGCGCACCGTGCTCACGCGGTCAGCGCGCTCTCGATCGCGTCGACGAAGGCCGGCAGGTCGTCGGGGTTCCGCGAGGTGATGATGCCGCCGTCGACCTGGACCTCCTGGTCGACCCACTCGGCGCCGGCGTTCCGGACATCGGTCTGCAGCGACGGGAACGAGGTGATCGTCCGTCCGCGCAGCACGCCGGCCTCGATGAGGGTCCACGGGCCGTGGCAGATCGCCGCGACGGGCTTGTTCGCCTCGACGAACGCCGTCACCAGGGAGACCGCCGAGTTGTCCTGTCGCAGGGTGTCCGCGTTGATGGTGCCGCCGGGGACCACGAGCGCGTCGTACCCGGTCACGTTGACACCGGCGATGGTGGTGTCGGGGTCGAGGGACTTGCCGGGGTCCTTGTCGCCGACGAGGGTCGCGATCGAACCGGAGTCCTGCGCCGCCACGGTCACCGTCGCGCCGCGCTCGCGGAGCTGGTCGACGGGCACGACGATCTCGTCCTGCTCCACGCCGTAGTTCGTCGCGATGACGAGGACCTTCTTGCCGTCCAGGGTTGCCATGGTCGCTCCTTCCGCGGCCCGGTGGTTCCGGCCGCACGTGCGGCCCGGTGGTTCCGGCCGCACACCCGAGGGTCGTCGGGGAGCGCTGGGCGTGCCCGCAGGACGCAGCGGGTCCTCAGCCGCGGATGCGGAAAGCGGACCCTTCGGCCTCGACGGTGATGCCGTCGTACCCCGACACCCGGTAGAGCCCGGCCGTGACGTCCGACTCGTGCGGGCCGACGACGACCGTGGTCGCTCCCGAGGCGATGGCCGACTCGAGGCCGGCGGGGGCGTCCTCGAACGCGACGCAGTCGGTGGCCGCGACACCGAGCAGCGCGGCACCCCGCAGGTACCCGTCGGGGTGCGGCTTGCCGTGCTCGACGTCCTCGGACGGCACGAACGCCGTCGGCATGGTCAGGCCCGCTGCCGCCATCCGGCCGGCGGCCAGGTCGCGCGGTGCGCTCGTCACGAGCGCCACCGGGACCCCGGCGTCGAGGAGCCGGTCCACGAAGGCGGCGGCACCGGGGATCTCGAAGATGCCCTCGCTGCTCGCGCTCTCCTCGGCGACCAGTGCCGCGGCGATGCGGAGCTGCTCGTCGCGGTCCAGGTCGGGCAGGAAGTGCTCGATCGTACTGATCGCCTGACGGCCGTGCGAGAAGGCGAGGATGTCGGCCGGGTCGATGCCGCGGTCCTGACCGAAGCGGGTCCAGGTCGCCTCGACCACCGCGGTCGAGTCGACGAGCGTCCCGTCCATGTCGAAGAGGACCCCGGACGCCACGATGTCGATCACGCGCCCGACCCTAGCCGACGCGGCCGACCGGCACCGAGACTCGGGCGGGCGGCTCCGAGACTCGGGCGGTCGACCCCGAGTCTCGTCTCCGGCGACACTTCTCGGCCTCCGGAGCGCGAGGAGTGTCGCTCAGGCCGAGACTCGGGCGGGCGGCTCCGCCCGGACGTACCGGGTCAGCAGCACGTCACCCGCACCGCGGAGCACGTGCGCGGGGCGCATCCGCCGCAGCTCCGGGGAACCGCCGCGGGCGATCCGGGGCCCGGTGCCGCCCTCGAGCGACGGATCGATCGTCAGGGTCAGCTCGTCGACGGCGTCCGCGGCGATGAGCGACCCGAGGAACGACGGGCCGCCCTCGCAGTGGATCGTGCCGAGCCCCCGCGCCACCAGTGCGTCGCGGACGAGCGACACGTCGACCGACTCGGGATCGGCCGCGGAGCTGCACGGCACGACGTCGGCGACGGACGACAGCGCGACCCCGGCGTCCGACGCCGTCGCAGCCGCGGAGGTCAGGACGACGGGCCGGACCGGGGCCTCGGTGAACACCCGCGAAGCAGGATCGAGCGACAGCGACCTGGAGACGATCGCGAACACCGGGTGGTCGGGCATGCCGTGCGCCCGACGCCAGGCCACGTCGGCGTCGTGCAGGACCATCGGCCCGTAGCCCTCGTCGCGCACGGTGCCCGCGGCGACGAGCACCACGTCGGCCACCCGGCGGAGCAGGTCGAACACGCGCAGGTCGTCCGGGCCGCCGAGCGACCCCGAGACCCCGGCGGCCGAGGCGGACCCGTCGAGCGTCGCCACGAAGTTCACCCGCAGCCACGGCGCCGACGCACCTGCGGTGTACAGGTCGACCAGGTCGTCGTCGGACAGGTCCGCGATCGACGGGGGCAGGACGTTCACGTGTTGTGCCGTGCTTCCACCGGGGCTCGCCAGCCGAGCGTCGCCTCGACCATGCGCATGGCGTCGACGCTCTCGGCGACGTCGTGCATCCGGACGATCCGCGCCCCGAGCATCGCGCTCACCGTCGCGACGGCGAGCGACCCCGCCAGGCGCTCGCCGCGCGGGCGTCCGAGCGACTCCCCCACGAAGTCCTTGTTCGACACCGCCGCGAGCACCGGGTAGCCGAGCGCCACGACCTCGGGCAGGCGCCGGGTCACCTCGAGCGTGTGCACGGTGTTCTTGTTGAGGTCGTGGCCCGGGTCGACGACGATCCGCGACTCCGGGATCCCCGCGGCGAGCGCCCGGTCGACGCGCTCCCGCAGGAACCCGACGACGGACGCCGTGACGTCGTCGTACTGCGGCGGCGCTGCGAGAGGCCGCCGGGGTTCGGCGAGGGAGTGCGTGATGACGATCGTCGCCTCGGAGTCCGCGACGACGGCCGCCATCCGCGGATCGGACAGGCCGGTGGTGTCGTTGACCACGCTCGCCCCGGCCGCGATCGCCGCCGCGGCGACCTCGGGGCGGAACGTGTCGACGCTGATGGTGACGTCGGACTCCTGGGCGAGCTGCTCGACGACGGGGACGACGCGGTCGACCTCGTCCGCAGCGGGCAGTTCCGGCCCCGGAGCGAACTTCACGCCGCCGATGTCGACCCAGTCAGCACCCTGTTCGGCAGCCCGGACGGCGGCGGCGACGGCGCGGTCGAGCTCGAAGGTGGCACCGCGGTCGTGGAACGAGTCGGGCGTGCGGTTCACGATCGCCATCACGGCGATGCGGTGGTCGAAGTCGAACGAGCGGCGTCCGATCGTGCGGACCGGGTGGCGCAGGTCGGGCACCACCCAGCCGGGTCCAGCCGCGCTCGGTGGACCCACCACGCCGGCTCCGGCGCGACGCGCCAACGGCGGGCCGACTGTGCCGTCGGGGAGGCCCGTCACGCGTCCGCCCCGTCACGCTCCGGGTGCGCGGTGTCCGTCACACGCCCCGCACCGATGAGCGCGATCGCCTCGGCCCGGCCCGCGGCGTCGGCCAGCGAGCCGTTCGCCGCGACCGTGACGGTCGTCGACCCGGTCTGGCGCTCCCCGCGGGTCGTCACGCACTGGTGCTGCGCGTCGAGGACCACGAGGACCCCCTCGGCGCCGAGCCCCTCGGCGATCGTCGCGGCGACCTGCTCGCCCAGTCGTTCCTGCAGCTGTGGGCGCGAGGCCACGGCGTCGAGCACACGCGAGAGGGTGCCGAGCCCGATCAGCCGGTCGCCCGGCGCGTAGGCCAGGTGCGCGACCCCGAGGAACGGCAGCAGGTGGTGCTCGCAGACGGACCGGAACTTCACGTCGCGGACGATGACGAGTCGGCCGCGTTCGCCGTCCTCGGCGTGCACGGTGCCGTCGCGGGCGATGGCAACGGCATCCGTGCCGATGCCCGCGAAGAACTCGGCGTACGAGTCGGCGACCCGAGCGGGTGTGCGTTCGAGTTCGGGGCGGTCGGGATCCTCGCCGATGCCGAGCAGGAGTTCGCGCACCGCGGCCTCGACGCGGGCACGGTCCATGCGTGACGTCACCGGACCATCCAACACCAGCCATGGCCGGAGAACGCGAGCCGGCGCACGGCGTGACGTCCCCCGATCACGCGGGTCGGGCCTCCCGGTCGGACATCGGCGCACCCTTCGCGCCCTGTGAGGATCCTGTGACATGCCGGAAACCCAGCAGGCTTTAAACTTGCGCGGTGAGCGCCCCGCAGACCGACACCCCGACCCGGAACCGCTTCGCGACCGGCCTCGATCGATACTTCTCCATCACGAAGCGCGGATCCACGATCCCGCGCGAGGTGCGAGGCGGACTCGTCTCGTTCGTGACGATGGCGTACATCGTCATCCTCAACCCGCTGATCCTCGGTGGGTTCAGCGCCGACCAGGCCGCCAAGGACGTCTCCGGCGGCTGGCTCGAGAACGCGCAGGTCGCCGCCGCGACCGGCCTCGTCGCCGGCCTGATGACCATCGCCATGGGCGTCATCGCGAACCTGCCGTTCGGCATCGCCGCGGGCCTCGGGATCAACTCGTTCCTGGCCGTCAGCGTCGTGCAGCAGGTCACCTGGGCCGAGGCGATGGGACTCGTCGTCATCAACGGCGTGATCATCGTGGTCCTGGCGTTGACGGGGATCCGGACGATGATCTTCACCGCCGTCCCGGCGCAGCTGAAGGCTGCGATCACCGTCGGCATCGGCCTGTTCATCGCCTTCATCGGCCTCGTCGATTCGGGCTTCGTGCGCTCGTCCGGGCTCGCGTCGCCGCCCCTGCAGCTCGGTGAGGACGGCTCCGTCGGCGCCCTGCCGACCATCGTGTTCCTGATCGGCCTCGTCATCATCGGCACGCTCATGGCCCGCAAGGTCAAGGGCGCGCTGCTCATCGGGATCGTCGCCACGACGATCATCGCGATCATCCTGCAGGCGATCTTCCAGGTGCCGACCTCGGTCGACTCGAAGACCGGCTGGAACCTCAACGCCCCCGGCCTGCCGAGCGCGCTCTTCGCGTTCCCCGACCTGTCGCTCGTCGGCCACGCCGACCTGTTCGGCGCGTTCAGCCGCATCGGGCCGTTGGCCGCGTCGATGCTCGTCTTCACCCTCGTGTTCACGAACTTCTTCGACGCGATGGGCACCATGACCGGCCTGGCGAAGGCCGCCGGCGTCGCGAAGCCCGACGGTACGTTCCCCCGCCTGAAGTCGGCGCTCGTCGTCGAGGGCGTCGGCGCGATCGCCGGCGGTGGCGCCTCGGTGTCGTCGAACACCGTCTTCATCGACTCCGCCGCCGGCATCGGCGAGGGCGCACGCACCGGCATGGCGTCGGTCGTCACCGGCCTGCTGTTCCTGGCGTCGATGTTCCTCACCCCGCTCACGCAGGTCGTGCCGCTCGAGGTCGCCGCCGCCGGACTCGTCGTCGTCGGTGCCCTGATGGTGGCGCAGGTGGCGGACATCTCGTGGACGGACTTCGGGTCGGCCCTGCCCGCGTTCCTGACGATCGTCGTCATGCCGCTCACCTACTCGATCGCGAACGGCATCGGCGTGGGCTTCATCAGCTGGGTCCTCATCAAGCTGCTGTCCGGCCGGGGCCGCGAGGTGTCGTGGCTGCTCTACGTCGTCGCCGCGGGCTTCCTGCTGTACTTCGCACGAGGGCCGCTCGAGGCGCTGCTCGGCGTCGGCTGAGGCCGGGGCGGACCGCGCGGTCCGTTTCTGCGGTGCGCTTGCCTCCCGCACACGTTCGGCCGGGAGGCCCGTGCTCAGTCCGGCAGGTCGCTCGGCGTCGCCTCGTGGTGGCGTCGACCGCCGGACCGCCGGTCCTCCTTCATGCCCGCCTCGAACAGGTGGCGGCGCCCCTGCACGAGCTCGTCCCGCGCAGTGCGCTCCAGCTCCTTCGCGAGCGCGTAGTACCCGTCGTCGTAGTCCTCGACGACCTGGAACGTCCAGCGGCCGGCGATGACGTTGCGGCCCACCAGCTCCGTGTCGATGCGGTCGGCCAGTTCGGTGTGGCCCGCCTTCCGGAGCTGCTCGACGGCCTCGCCGAGGTTCAGGTCGGCGGTGCCCGTCATGCGGTGGAAGCCGTAGAGCAGGCCGCGGGCGTGCTCGATGACCTCGACCGCGGCCGACAGTGTGCCGAGCGCCTCGACCGTGGCGTCGGAGACCCCCTCGGGGACCTGGTGCTGTGCGTCGGGGCCCTGATCGTCGTTCGTCATGCTCCCCGTCTACACGAAGGCGTCCGAGGTCAGGCGCAGTCACTTCGTCTCGTTCGGGTGACGCGTGTGGACGTCTGTGATGCAGACGACGCGCTCGGCCTCGTCCACCGTGAACCAGATTCGCGCGCCCCGCTTCAGTTCGAGTTGCCGACGCGTCCATTCGCGACCCGAGTGCCGGACGACGCCGAGTGCGCCGCGGAGCGCATGGCAGGCCAGGTCTTCGGACAAGGGATCGCTGGTCAACCGCTCCCAGGCCGACACGACTGCGTTCCGCTGTGTCGCCAGGACGTCTCGCCATCCGTGTTCTGCCGAGCGCGTGCCCAGGACGACCGTGAACTCCGTCGTCCGTACCGGTCGGGGGACACCAGTGCCGCGACTGACCTCGGCTTCACGGCGCGTCGAGGACGATCGGCTGCTCGAGGAGTTCGGGTTCGCCGGTGCTCCAGCCCGCCGCGATCGCCTCGGCACTGCTGCGCCACGCCTGCATCTCGACGAGCAAGGCCCGCGGCTGCCGGAGCGAGAACGATCCACGAGCCACGTCGACGATCTCGCGTGCGAACCGCTGCTGGTCGTCTCGACTCAGGAGCTTGATCCACGGGTACGGGATGGCGAGTCGATCGTGGAGCGGCAGCCCTTCGTTGACGGTCACTGCAGCGATCAACTGCGCAGCGATCTCGAGGACCGCGTCGTCGTCGTCCGAGCGTTCCTTCGTGGTGAGCACGAGCGCTTTCCCATCACGCCGCGTGACCTCGAGCGGCTCTTCTTCAGCTGCAGCGAACACTTCTCTCGAATGGCGCGAGAGGTCGGACGACTGGACGGCACGACGCGAGCGGGGAGGGGCGGTCAAGGTCATGTATCCAGCGTATTCAGAACGCGTTCTGAATACAACCCAGTTGCTCGCCGTTCGATTGCGACCTAGCATTCGAACACACGTTCGAACGAGGAGACCCGATGATGATCACGGAGACGGCTGCCACGGTGTGGTGGTCCGAGGGCGCACCGAGCCGGCTGGTCTGGGGCGGGCGCCGCTGGCGGGTGAGCGACACCCCGACCCGTCTGACCGTGACGCGGGCCGAGCTGCCGACCGCCATCACCCACGCCCCCGAGCGCACGGTCGGCTGGCGCTTCCAGGCCACGGCCGACGACGGGGACACGCTGGTGGTCGACATCGTGCCCGAGGGCAGCGGCTGGGGCGTCGCTCGGACGTGGACGTGAGCGCCACCCCGGGTGCGACTACGTCGTCACGCGGTCGACCGGCGCCCGCTCCGGAGCCGGTCGTTCCATGAGACGCCAGGCGCCACCCGTCAGCGGCGCGAGCGTCACGACGGTGTAGAGCACGACGACCGCCCCGAACGTCGCCTGCACACCGACGCCCTCGGCCGCGAACCCGGCGAGCAGTCCGCCGAGCGGGATCCCCGCCCAGGAGCCGGCTCCGAGCAGCCCGAACACCCGGGCGCGCATGTGCTCCGGGATGCGCTCGAGCTCGACGGCGCCGAGGATCGGGTTGAGCGACCCGGCGGCGAGTCCCGACAGCGCCGACGCGGCGAGCATCCACGGCAGCCCGAGGCCGAGTGCCGGCACCAGGAGCGAGGGCCCGCCGGCGAGCACGAAGCACAGGACGAACGTGATCCGACGGGGAACGCGGTGTGCGACGTACCCGAAGGCCACCGACCCGAGGAAGGCCGCACCGCCGAAGGTCCCCGTCACGAAGCCCAGCGCCTGCGCCCCACCGAGTGTGTCGGCGGCGTAGAGCGGGAGCAACGTCGTCGACCGGGCCGCGTCGAGCAGGTTCGTGACCAGCACGAGGGCGATCACGAGCCGGAAGAACGGGTCGCGGACGCAGAACCGGAAGCCCTCGGCGATGTCCCGCCAGTACCCGTTGGTCGGAGCCGCATCAGCGGTCGCGGTCGCTCCGTCGCCGTCCGCCGGCCGGACCAGCACCGCAGCGAGCAGCGCTGCGATGCCGAACGCCACCGCGGTGCAGACGAGTGCGGCCATCGGTCCGGCGGCCGCGACGAGCACCCCGCCGAGCGGCGCGCCGATGAGCACCGAGAGTCGCTGGGACGCCTCGAAGTGACCGACCGCGCGCTCCAGCGGAACGCCGGCCGATCGTGCGAGACCCGGGAGCAGGACCCGACGTGCGGACTCCCCCGGCAGGTCGAACAGGCCGCTCGCGAACACGAGCGCCAGGAGCGCCCAGAACGGCAGACCCACCGTCCAGGCGAGGATCGGCATCGCCAGCAGGGTCACACCGCTGACGAGGTCCGACGCCACACTCGAACGGACGAACCCGACCCGTTCGACGAGCGCCCCGCCGAGGACGATGGGCACCGTCGCGGCGAAGGCGGCGATCCCGACGTCCGTCGCCGAGCCGCCCCGGGCCAGCACGGCGAAGGGCACTGCGACGGTCGTGACGACGTTGCCGGTCCGCGAGACGACCTGGACCGCGAGCAGTGCTCGCAACCGTGCCCGGGCGTTCACGGTCGCCCCATCCGGTAGCTCTGCGTGACGGCGATGACGCGCTCCGACCCGTCACCCGGCGTGTGCGCGCCGCTCACGGCCGTCCATCGCTCGACGACGGCACGCAGTTCGGCGCCGAGGCCGGTGAGTTCCTCGGCGGTCAGCCGCAGCACCTCGTCGGAACTGGTCGACGCCGCGACCCACTCACGACCGAGCACCGGCGCCTGGTCGATGAACCGCCCGTACTCGGCCGCGTACGCATCAGCGACGGTGTGGTCGAGTGCCGTCGTGGCGAGCATCCGTTCCGGGTCGTCGAGCGCATCGGCGAGGTCCCACGACGTGTGGTCCGCAGTCGCACGCCACCACCGTTCCCGCCGGTCCGAACCGAGCTCCGGCGCAGGCTCGATGAAGTCCGCGTCGGCCAGACGCTTGCAGTGGTAGCTGATCGTGCCGGGTGCCTCGTCGATCTCGTCACCGAGCATCGCCGCGGTCTGCGGTCCTCCGGAGCGCAGGAGCCCGACGATCCGCAGTCGGGTCGGGTGGGCGAGAGCGCGCATGTGGGCGGCGTCGTCGAGTCTGCGTACGGTCATGCTTTGACGATAGATGCACAAGATCTCTTGCGCAATGCTTCTTGTGCAGTTGACCGTCTGGGTCGGCCACCGTCACGCTACGGTTCCGGCATGGCGAAGTGGATCGCGCTGCTGCGCGGAGTGAACGTCAACGGCATCACGATCAAGAACGCCGACCTCGCGGAACTGCTCCGTGGGCTCGGCTTCGACGACGTCCGCACGGTGCTCGCGTCCGGCAACGTGGTGTTCGCCACCGACGCCGACGCGCGGACCCTGAAGGCCACGATCGAGCAGGCGCTCCGCGAGCGCTTCGGCTACGACGCGTGGATCGTGCTCGTCCGGCACGACCGCCTCGCAGGCATCGTCGAGGGGTTCCCGTTCGACCGGGCCGACGATCGGCACGACTACGTGGTGTTCGGCTCCGACGACGACGCCCTCGATGCGCTGCTCGCCGACCTCGCGCTGGACACCACGGTCGAGCAGGTCGCCCGGGGTGACGGGGTCGTGTACTGGTCCTGCCCGAAGGGGTCGAGCACGGACACCGTGTTCGCGAAGCGGGCCGGAGCAGCACGCTTCAAGCGCACGACCACGACGCGCAACACGAACACGCTCCGGAAGCTCCTGTGACCCGGGGAGCCCTGCACCACGTCGAGCTCCGCACCGCCCACCTCGACACGGCGAGCAGGGCGTGGGGCTGGCTGCTCGGCGAGCTCGGGTACACGCCGTTCCAGGAGTGGCCAGCAGGCCGGAGCTGGCGACTCGGAGACGTCTACGTCGTGCTCGAGGCCGCACCGCTCGACGGCACGCACGACCGTCGACGGCCCGGACTGAGCCACCTCGCGTTCCACGCCGGCGATGCCGAGCAGGTCGAGCAACTGTGGACGGACGCACCGAGGCACGGGTGGACCCGCCTGTACGAGGACCGGCACCCGTTCGCGGGTGGACCGGACCACCGTGCTGCCTTCTTGGAGGACGCCGACCGCTTCAAGGTCGAGCTCGTCGCGAGCTGACCGGGCCGAGCGGGCCCCTGCCGACAGCCGACAGCCGACAGCCGACGTGACGCCCTACGCGGTCGTCTCGTCGACGTCGAAGTCGCGCTGGAGCGAGATCGTCGGGATCGACGCCGTGATCACGGAGCCGTCCGCGCGGAGCGTGCCCTGGATGTCGCTCGTGGTCGGTGCGTGCCCGGACATCCGCGGCCCCTGGTGCGGCAACGGCACCACCGTCGGCTCGCCGGCCTCGATGTCCCACTGCTGGTTGTGCACCCAGGCGGTGAAGCCCGAACCCGTCTCGACCGTGAAGGTCATGGCGTCCTGCCCGAGGTCGACCCGGACCCGTGACCCGCGCACGGTCAGTCGGTAGGTCAGCGAGTCCCAGTGCCGCGGCAGTCGCGGGTTGAACGTCATCCGGCCGCCGTGGTCGCGCATGCCGCCGAACCCGTTGACGAGCGCACCCCAGATGCCACCGGTCGACGCGATGTGCACGCCGTCGGAGGTGTTGCCGTGCAGGTCGGCCAGGTCGACGTACAGCGCCGTCTGGAAGTACTGATCGGCGAGGTCGTGGTACCCGACCTCGGCCGCCATGATCGACTGGACGACCGCCGACAGCGTCGAGTCGCCCGTGGTGAGCGCGTCGTAGTAGTCGAAGTCGCGGCGCTTCTCGGCCGCGGTGAACTCGTGCCCCTGCAGGAACAGCGCGAGCACGACGTCGGCCTGCTTGAGCACCTGGAACCGGTAGATGACCAGCGGGTGGTAGTGCAACAGCAGCGGGCGCTTGGACTCGGGGGTGTTCTCGAGGTCCCAGAGTTCCTTGTCGAGGAACTGGGCGTCCTGCGGGTGGATGCCACGGTGCGGGTCGAAGGGGATCTCCATCGACTCGGCGGCGTGCTCCCACTCGACGAGCTCGTCGGGGCGCAGACCGGTGCGCCGGATCATCCGGTCGTACTCTTCGACGTCGTCGGCCGCCAGCTCGCGGCACGCGTTCACCGCGAACCACAGGTTCGCCCGCGCCATGACGTTCGTGTAGAGGTTGTCGTCGACGACGGTCGTGTACTCGTCGGGCCCGGTGACGCCGTCGATGTGGAACTTCTTGTCGCCGTTGGAGCGCCAGAAGCCGAGGTCGGCCCACAGCCGAGCGGTCTCGACGAGCACGTCGATCGCCCCGCGCTTCAGGAACTCGGTGTCACCGGAGGCCCGCACGTACTGCATCAGGGCATGGGCGATGTCGGCATCGATGTGGTACTGCGCGGTGCCGGCGGCGTAGTACGCGCTCGACTCCTCACCGTTGATCGTGCGCCAGGGGAACAGGGCACCCCGCTGGTTCAGCTCGCGTGCCCGCGAGCGTGCGGCGTCGAGCATGTTGTAGCGGAACCGCAGCGCGTTCCGGGCGACGATCGGCGCCGTGTACGACAGGAACGGCAGGACGTAGATCTCCATGTCCCAGAAGTAGTGCCCGCCGTAGCCGGAGCCGGTGACGCCCTTGGCGGCGATGCCGTGCCCGTCGGTGCGGGCCGTGGCCTGCGCGAGCATGAACAGGTTCCACCGGACCGCCTGCTGGATCTCCGGCTGCCCGGCGATCTCGACGTCGCTGCGTGCCCAGTAGTCGTCGAGCCAGACGCGCTGCTTCTCGAACGTCTCGTCGATGTTCTCGGCGTGCGCCCGGTCGAGCGTGCGGTCGCAGCGGTCGGCGAGTTCGCGCACCGGGACACCGCGGGAGGTGTGGTACACCACGTGCTTGACGAGGCGGATCGGCTGCCCGGCGCGCGCCTGGACGCGGTAGACGTGCTTCGCCAGGTCGTCGTCGATCGACGACGACTCGTCCCAGCTGTTCTCCGTCTCGAGGTGGTGCTCGACACCGACGCAGATCGTCATGCCGGAGCTCGACGCCTGGTACCCGAGCAGGGAGCGGGCGCCGGTGCTGCGCTTGAGCTTCGGTTCGAGCACCCGGTCGGTGAAGGCCTCGGCCTTGCGCGGGTCGAAGGCGTTCGCGGCTGCCCGCATCCCTGCGTGGTACTCGTCCTGCACGTCCTGGCGGTTCAGGATCTGGCTGGACAGCAGGATCGAGGCGTCCGCGTCGAGCACGGTGACCTCGTAGTCGATGACGGCGAGGTGCCGATCGGTGAACGACACCAGGCGGCGGGACCGGATCAGCACGCGCTTGCCGGACGGCGTCGACCACTCGGTCTCGCGGAACAGGTAGCCGCCGCGGAACTCGAGGCGCCGCGTGTGGTGGAGAATGTCCGCCTCGGCCAGCACCAGGGGTTCGTCGTCGACGTACAGCCGGATCACCTTGGCGTCGGGCGCGTTGATGATCGTCTGACCGGTCTTGGCGAACCCGAAGGCGTCTTCGGCGTGCCGGATCGGCCAGGTCTCGTGGAACCCGTTGATGTACGTGCCGTACTGCACACCGCCACGGCCCTCGTCGAGGTTGCCGCGCAGGCCGAGGTACCCGTTGCCGACGGCGAAGTTCGTCTCGGCGACGCCCTGCTGGTCGGGGGTGTACTCGGTCTCGACGAGTGCCCACTCGTCGATCGGGTACCGGACGCGGTCGAGCGGGTCCGAGGTGATGGGGTTCATGGTGCTCCGTGGGAAGGGAGGGTGGCGTGGGGACGTCGGTTCGACCGGGAGGCGCGGCTCGCCTCCGGCGCGCTGGCTACGTCGTGCTGGTGGTCGCGTGGGGAAGGTCCGCGACCAGGTCGGCGAGGTCCGTCACGACGACGTCGGCACCGTGTTCACGCAGCGCGTCGGCGCCCGCTCCGCGGTCGACCCCGACGACGAGCCCGAAGGCCCCGTTCCGGCCTGCTTCGACACCACTGGTGGCGTCCTCGACCACGACGCACTCGGCGGCCGTCAGTCCGAAGCGCCCGGCGGCGTCCAGGTAGGTGTCGGGGGCGGGCTTGCCGGCCAGGCCGTCCTGACGGGCGACGAGCCCGTCGACCACGACGGTGAACCGGTCGAGGATGCCGGCGGTCCGCAGCACCGAGACGGCGTTCGCGGAACTCGAGACGACCGCGACGTGGAAGCCGGCGTCGATCGCGGCGGTGAGGAACCGGAGCGAGCCGGGGTACGGCTCGACGCCGTGCTCGTCCAGCTCGGCGGTGAACTCGGCGTTCTTCCGGTTGCCGAGACCGCACACGGTGTCGTCGTCCGGGCCGTCGTCCGGGGTGCCCTGCGGCAGGTCGATGCCCCGCGACTCGAGGAGCGACCGCACGCCGTCGTACCGCGGCTTGCCGTCGATGTACGCGAAGTAGTCGGCCTGTGTGTACGGCGCGACCCCGTGCGCCTCGAGGTACGGCGTGAAGAGCCGGCTCCAGGCGCGCATGTGCACGTCGGCGGTGGGGGTGAGGACACCGTCCAGGTCGAACAGGAGCGCTCGCGTGTCCGCGAGTCGCGCGGGTGTGCGCCGGGTCGGCGTCGTCATCTGCAGCCCTTCAGGGAACGGGGTTCGTGGACGTTGCTCTCGTCGAGTCTAGGACCGCTCCAGCACGGGTGTTCAACCGCGCCCGGCGGCCTGTGAACTACCTGAGCCGACGGTCGACACGCTGGTCCGGACGGAAGGCTCCACCATGACCAGCGACACCGCGGCGTCCCAGCACGACGGCGCCGGATCCAAGCTCAAGCAGGCCATCACCGGGCCGCTCCTGTACCTCTTCATCCTCGGCGACGTCCTCGGCGCCGGGATCTACGCCCTGATGGGCACCCTGTCGGAGGACGTGGGCGGTGCGCTCTGGGCACCGCTCCTGCTCGCGCTGCTGCTGGCCCTCCTCACCGCGGGTTCGTACGCGGAGCTCGTGACGAAGTACCCGAAGGCCGGCGGTGCCGCGGTGTTCGCCGAGCGCGCCTACAAGACGCCCATCGTGTCGTTCCTGGTCGGGTTCAGCATGCTCGCGGCCGGTGTCACGAGCGCCGCGGGTCTGTCGCTCGCGTTCGCCGGCGACTACCTCGGCACGTTCGTCGACCTGCCACCCGTCCCGACCGCGATCGTGTTCCTCACGCTGATCGCCTGCCTGAACGCCCGCGGCATCTCGGACTCGCTGCGGAGCAACGTCGTGATGACCGTCATCGAGGTCTCCGGCCTCGTCATCGTCATCGTGGTCGTCGCCGTGATGCTCGGCGGCGGAGGTGGCGACGTCTCCCGCATCGGCCAGTTCCCCGCCGAGGCGAACCCGGCGCTCGCGACCCTGAGCGCGGCGATCGTCGCCTACTACTCGTTCGTCGGCTTCGAGACCTCGGCGAACGTCGCGGAGGAGGTCCGCGAGCCGAGCCGGGTCTACCCGAAGGCCTTGTTCGGTGCCCTCGCCACCGCGGGCGTCGTCTACGTCCTGGTCGGCCTCGCCAGCTCGATCGCGTTGCCGGCGTCCGGACTGTCGGACTCGACCGGGCCGCTCCTCGCCGTGGTGTCGGCGAGCGGGGTCCCGATCCCGGACTGGGTCTTCAGCCTCATCGCCCTGGTCGCCGTCGCGAACGGCGCCCTGCTCACCATGATCATGTCGAGCCGGGTGACCTACGGCATGGCGGAGCAGCGTCTGTTGCCCGCGCTGTTGGCCAAGGTGCTGCCGAACCGGAAGACCCCGTGGACCGCCATCGTGGCGACCACCGTCGTCGCGATGCTCCTCACCCTGGTCGGCGACGTGGGCGTCCTGGCCGAGACCGTCGTGCTCCTGCTGCTCTTCGTCTTCATCAGCACGAACGTCGCCGTCCTGGTGCTGCGCCGCGACCGCGTCGACCACGACCACTTCCGGGTGTGGACGTTCGTCCCCGTGCTCGGCGTCGCGTCGTGCGTGCTGCTGCTGACGCAGCAGAGCGGGCGGGTCTGGCTCTACGCGGCGATCCTGCTCGCCGTCGGCGTGGTGCTGTACTTCGTTGCCCGGATCACCGGGCGACGCTCTGGACGCGACCACGAGGCGGGCGTCATCCGCTGACGCGACGCGCCACGGGCCTCCCGGTCAGCGCAGGCCAGGGGCCGGCGGCAGGTCGCGCGCCCAGTCCTCGATCGCCGAGGAGATCTGCTCGCGGGCAGCCTCGCGGCTGATGGTCGCCGTGCGGTCCCCCGGCTGGTCCCCGTAGGCGCCGAAGTCGGCGTGGTTCGACCCCTGGACCTCGGTCATCGTCGCGGTCGACGGCAGCAGGTGCCGGGCTGCGTCGACCTTGTCGGGCGTCGAGAGCCCGTCACGCGAGCCCGAGACGCTCAGCACGTCGATGTACGAGCTGCTGATGTCGTTCGCGCAGTAGCTGCCGAGCAGCAGCAGGCCGTCCGCGTCCTGCGCGAGCTGGCAGGCGCGGACCCCGCCCAGCGAGTGCCCGCCGACCGCCCAGGTCGCGACGTCCGGCGCGTGCGCCTCGAAGGTCGAGAGCGGCCGGGTGTCGAAGAACGCGAGGTTGAGCGTCGGCTTCGTGATGACGACGGTCGTGCCGTTCGCGACCACCTGCCGGAAGGTCGCCATGTACGCGTACGGATCGACCTTGGCACCCGGGATGAACACGATGCCCTTGCCGTCGGCCTGCCCCGTCGGCGTCATCACCACGGAGTCACCGGCGTCCTGGACCGACACACGGTCGTCGCGCCAGACCTGCAGCGCAGTGCTCCGGGTGCCCTGCATGACGATGTGCGCCCAGACGAGGAACACCACCACGACCACCAGCAGCACGGCGACGATCCACGCGGTCCACCGCAGTACTCGGGTCATGCGACCACCGTACGGCGCATCAGGACCTCGTTCCGACCGTCGGGCAGGGGATCGCCCGGTTCGTCGAGTGCGGTGAACCCGGCGCGCTCGTAGGTGTGCCGGGCGGCGGTGTTGTCGGGCATCACGGAGAGTTCGAGCGCCGTGCCGCCGGCGGCCGCTGCCCACTCCGCGATCGCTTCGATCAGGGCACGTGCGACGCCTCGGCCCCGGGCGGCGGGGTCTACCCACATGGAGATGAGTTCGGCTGGCGCACCGGCGTCGGTGCCCGGGACGCCGCTCGCCATCCCGACGACGTCGCCCTCGGCGGCGACGGCCAGCAGGTCGAGCGCGCCCGGGATCGACAGGCGTGTCCGCCAGCGGTGCTCGGGGGCGTCCGCCCAGTCCTGCAGCGTCGAGCCGAACGCGTGCGGGGAGTCGGCGAGCGCCCGCAGCCGGACGGGTCGCCAGGTCTGCCAGTCGTCCGCGGTCACCCGGCGCAGCTCGATCGTCACGCCTCGACGGTACTGGCGGAGGTCCCTCGGTGAGCAGAAATGGTCGGGTGCGTGGTGCGCACTCGACGATTTCTGCTCACCATCGCGGCGCGGGCGCCGCGGAACCTACGCGGTGATGGCGGCGCGGATCTCGGCTGCTGCTGCGCCGACGTCCGACGCGCTGTAGATCGCGCTGCCGGCGACGGCGATGCGGGCACCGGCCTCCTGCACCGAGGCGACGGACGAGGCGTTCACGCCACCGGCGATCGAGAACGGCACACCCGACTCCTTGCCGGCGTCGAGCAGCGTCGAGAACGTGAAGCCCTCTTCCGCCTGCTCGTCGAGCCCGGCGTGGACCTCGACGAACTCGGCACCGAGCGCGACGACCTCGCGGGCACGGGCGGCCTTGTCGGAGACGCCGATCAGGTCGACGACGATGCCCTTGCCGTGCTTCTTCGCGGCCTTGACGGCGCCGACGATGGTCGAGTCACCGGCGACACCGAGGACGGTGACCAGGTCGGCTCCGGCCGAGAACGCGATGTCGGCCTCGAGCTCGCCGGCGTCCATGGTCTTGAGGTCGGCGAAGACGATCTTGTCCGGGTGGGCTTCCTTGATCGCGGTGACGGCGGACAGGCCGGCGCTCTTGATCAGGGGCGTGCCGAGCTCGAGGACGTCGACGTGCGGCGCGGCCGCGGCGGCGAGTTCGAGGGCGGCTTCGGTGGTCAGGGTGTCCATGGCGAACTGGAGCTGCATGTGGATGCCTTTCATTCGAGGTTGGCGTGTCGGGGCCAGAGGTCGTCGGCGGACTGCCCGCCGCGGGACCAGAGCGTGTGGAACAGGGCGTCGCCGACCAGGGCGACGGCCTGTTCGAAGAGGCTGCCGGCGTACTGCGCCGAGGCCGTGCCGGAGCGGTCGGTCTTCGTCGCTGCCGGCAGCACGAGGGTGACGTCCGCGACCTCGGACAACGGGGAGTCGTCGGTGGTCGACAGGGCGACGACGGACGCGCCGACGTCGTGCGCGGTGCGGGCCGCCTGCACGATGCCGGTGGTCGTGCCGGACCCGCTCGCGACGAGGAGCACGTCCCCGGGCCGGATCGCCGGCGTGGTGACCTCGCCGACGACGTGGACGTCGCGACCGAGGTGCATGAGCCGCATCGCGGTCATGCGCAGCGCGAGTCCGGAACGACCGGCGCCGTGCACGAAGACACGGTGCGAGCGGTCGATCAGGTCGAGGGCGCGCTCAGCCGACGCACCGTCGATGTTCGCGGCGAGGTCGGTGACCTCGCGCACGATCACGTCGAACGCTGCGGGGACGGTGGGTTCTGCCATGTCCACGAGCATGCCGTCACGCGGCCCGCCGCACCGCTACCCGCGTCGGCAGGCATCCCATCCGATCGGGTGGCCCCGTCCGCACGGGTGGGACAGGTAGGTTCGGCTCCCATGGACGCCATCGCACCCGACCGGGAGGCCCGTGGCGAGCCCGCCAGTCGGCTCGCCGCCTCGGAGCACGCCCGGACCGTCGCCGAGCAGGCGGACCGTCAGGCGCTCACCCTCGAGTCGGTGCTCGCCGTGCTCCGGTCGCCTCGGGTGTCCGACGCCGCCGCGCGGGCCGAGGCCGTCGAGATCGCGTCTGCCGCGCTCGTCGACCTGCGCACCGAGACCGACCACCAGCGCAGCACCCTGCTCGAGCCGGTCACCGGGGCGTTCTCGCGCCTCCGAGCCGACCTGCGCCCACTCGTCCGGTTCGGCGACCTCGACGTGCAGTTCGTCGAGCCGCCGACCACCGGCCGCGCACTGCCCGGCGACGTCGCCCACGCGGCCCGGGCCATCGTCCGGACGGCCGTGCTCGCCCTGGTCGACGGTGGTGCGGCCAAGCGGGTCCGCATCCAGTGGGACTGCGACGGCCGGAACCTGCTCATGCAGCTCCGCGACGACGGCTCCGGCACCCTCGACGTGCACGACGACGCCATGCGGCCGATCGCGGAGCGGGTCGTCACCCTCGACGGCCGCGTCCAGGTGTCGAGCACACCGGACTGGGGCTCGGTGCTCGACATCTCGCTGCCCCTCGACCCGTCACCGACCGAGGTGGACTCGGTCGCGGACGACGACCTCACCCCGCGGGAGCGCGACGTGCTGCGGCTGCTCGCGACGGGCGTCGGCAACCGCGAGATCGCCGAGGGCCTGGGCATCAGCGTCAACACCGTGAAGTACCACGTGGCGAACCTGCTCCGGAAGCACGGCGCCCGCACCCGTGCCGAGCTCGCCGCCTTCAGTTCCCGGGCGTGACCCGCCGCGACCGCGACAGTGGGTACCGGCGGTCGAGTGAGGGTTCGACGACGGTCGCCATCAGGAACTGCGAGAGCAACTTGCCCCCGGCCCAGTAGACCGGGACAACGAAGATCGCGAACCCAGTCCAGATCCCCGCGCCGATGAGGGCGATGGTGCCGAGCGTCACGACGATGCCCACGCCCGAGTACAGGTACTGCCACCCCCGAGTCACCGAGTCGCGCTGCACCTGCTGCTGCTCTGCACGCTCGTCGAGTCCGCGCACCCCGGGCTCGAGGGACTCCCGCTCGTCGGTGACGAACAAGTCCCGCACGGGCACCTCGAGTGCCGCGGCGACCGACGACAGTGACTCCAGGCTCGCGTCGCTGCCGCTCTCCATCCGCTGCACCGTCCGCACCGCGAGGCCGCTCGCCTCGGCCAGTCGTTCCTGGGTCCACCCGCGCAGTCGCCGCAGCTCCCCGATCCGCATCTCGTTCATGCCCTGAACACTAGGGATCCCCGGAACGACGCACCACGACACGGACCCGACACCTGCACGACAGCGACCCGCCAGTCACCCGACAGCGCTCCGACCGCCTTCGTCACTGCCCTCCCGGAGCGAAGCGGTAGCCCATGCCGGACTCGGTGACCAGGTACCGCGGGGTCGCCGAGTCGGGCTCGAGCTTCCGCCGCAGCTGCGCCATGTACAGCCGCAGGTACCCGGAGTCGTTGCCGTGCGAGGGCCCCCACACCTCGGTCAGGAGCATCTCGCGGGTCATCAGCCGATCGGGGTTCGTGACGAGCACCTCGAGCAGGCGCCACTCGGTCGGGGTCAGTCGGATCGCGGGACCGCTGGCCGGGGTGACCTGCTTCGCGACGAGGTCCACGACGAGGTCGCCGATCCGGATCGTCGGCGCGCTGTCGACACCGGCCGGGGCACGGCGTCGCCCGAGAGCCCGCAACCGCGCCAGCAGCTCGTCCATCTGGAACGGCTTCGTCACGTAGTCGTCCGCGCCGGCGTCGAGTGCGTCGACCTTGTCGGACGAGTCGGTCCGTCCGGACAGCACGAGCACCGGGACCTGCGACCACCCCCGGATGCCCTCGAGCACCCCGATGCCGTCGAGCCGGGGCATGCCCAGGTCGAGCAGCACCAGGTCGGGGCGTTCGGTGATGACGGCGTCGATCGCCGCACGGCCGTCCTTCGCCGTCACGACCTCGTACCCGCGAGCGGCGAGCGTGACGGAGAGCGCTCGGACGAGTTGCGCGTCGTCGTCCGCGATCAGGACCTTCACCGGAGCTCCACTCCCACGTGTCCGGCGATCGGCAGCCGCACCACGACGGTGAGCCCACCACCCGGGGTGTCGTCGACCTCGATCGTGCCGCCCATGCCCTCGGTGAACCCCCGGGCGAGTGCGAGACCGAGTCCGAGGCCCGTCTCGTTGTCGGTGTCGCCGAGCCGTTGGAACGGCTGGAAGACCTCGTCGACCCGGTCCGACGGGATACCCGGACCGTGGTCGGCGATCCGGAGCTCGACCCCGCCACCGAAGGCGCTCGCCGCGACGCGCACGCGGGTGCCGTCGGGTGCGTAGCGGACGGCGTTCGCGAGCAGGTTCACGACGACCCGCTGCAGCAGGACCGGGTCGGCGAGGACCGGCGGCAGGTCCGCCGGCAGGTCGAGGTCGACGTCGTCGGGCCCGAGCTCGAGCTCGTCGAGCGCCGGTGCGACCACCGTGTCGAGGGCCAGCGGCCCGGACGCGACCGCGAGCACACCCGCCTGCACACGACTGACGTCCAACAGGTCCGCCAACAGCACCGCCAGCTGACCGAGGCTCTCGTCGGCGGTCGCGAGCAGCGCCTCCCGGTCGGCCTTGGACAGGTCGACGTCCAACGCACGCAACGACTGGACGGCGGCCGAGGCGGCCGCGATCGGCCGACGCACGTCGTGGCCGACGGCCGCAAGGATCGCGCTGCGGACGCGGTCCGCCGCCGCGATCCGCTCCGCGTCCAGGGCGGTGCGCGTCAACGAGCGGTGTTCGACCGCGGCGTCGAGCTGCTGCTCGACGACGCGCAGCAACCGGCGCTGGGTCGGGTCGTCCGGAGCGCCCGCGAACTCGAGCACGGCACCGGACGGGAGGCTCGTGGACGCGTCCGGCGATTCACCGAACGTCCCCGACGTGGCCGGCTCCTCGTTCCCCTGCCGGATCCGGACACCGGCGAACCCGAAGGCCTCGCGGGTGCGGTCGAGCAGGGCCTGTAGGGCGTCGTCGCCGCGGAGGACGCTGCCGGCGATCCCCATCAGCAGACCCGACTCCGCCGCGGCGCGACGGGCGGCCCGGGAACGTCTGGCGGACCGGTCGACCACGAAGCTGACGAGCACGGCACTGATGACGTACATGACGAGGGCGAAGAGGTGCCACGGCTGCTGCACCGTGACCATGTGCAGGGGTTGCACGAAGAAGAAGTCGAGGCTCAGTCCGGACAGCACCGCGGTGAACACCGCCGGCCACATCCCGCCGACGAGCGCCACGACGAGCACCAGCAACTGGTACGCCAGGACGTCCACGGTGATGGCGTCGGGGTCGCTGCCGATCGACAGGACCCAGGTGAGCAGGGGCCCGACCAGGACCGAGAGCACGAACGCGGCGAGTACCCGTCCGCGGGACAGACTGCCGCCGAGCTTCGGCAGGGCGAAGCCGCCACCGGCGCGCTCGTGCGTGACGACGTGCACGTCGATGTCGCCCGACTCACGGATCACCGTGTTGCCGATGCCCGGGCCGGTCAGGGCCGCGGCGAGCCGACTGCGACGGCTGACGCCGATGACGATCTGGGTCGCGTCGATCGACCGCGCGAACCGCACGAGGGTCGACGGCACGTCGTCGCCGACCACCTGGTGGTACGTCCCGCCGAGCTGTTCGAGCAGGGTGCGTTGGGCACCGAGCGCCCCGGGGTGCCGCTCGCGCAGGCCGTCGTTCGTCGTCACGTGCACGGCCGCGAGTTCGCCCCCGGCACTGCGGGCGGCGATGCGGGCACCACGGCGCAGCAGGGTCTCGCCCTCGGGGCCGCCGGTCAGGGCGACCAGCACGCGCTCCCGGGTCTCCCACCGGTGCTCGATGCCGTGCTCGGCGCGGTAGGCCTTGAGCGCGTCGTCGACCTCGTCCGCCAGCCAGAGCAGCGCGATCTCGCGCAGCGCCGTCAGGTTCCCGAGCCGGAAGTAGTTCGACAGGGCCGCATCGATCCGGGCGGCCGGGTACACGAGTCCGTCGGAGAGCCGCTCGCGCAGGGCAGCCGGCGCGAGGTCGACGACCTCGATCTGGTCGGCGGCGCGCACCACGGTGTCGGGGACGGTCTCCCGCTGCACGGTGCCCGTGATCTCGCGGACCACGTCGCCGAGGGACTGCATGTGCTGCACGTTGACCGTCGAGATGACGTCGATGCCGGCGGCCCGCAGCGCTTCGACGTCCTGCCAGCGCTTCTCGTTCGCGCTGCCGGGAGCGTTCGTGTGCGCGAGTTCGTCGACGAGGGCGACCTCGGGCGCTCGCCGGAGCACCGCGTCGAGGTCCAGGTCGTCGAGCTCCACGCCGCGGTGGTCCACGGTGCGGCGTGGGATGACCTCGAGGCCGTCGACGAGCGCGGCGGTGGCGGCGCGTTCGTGCGTCTCGACGACGGCCACCACGACGTCCCGGCCCTCGTCGAGCAGCCGGCGGCCCTCCTCGAGCATGGTGAACGTCTTGCCGACGCCCGGTGCGGCACCGAGCAGGACCCGTAGCTTGCCGCGCTTCACGTGCTCATCCTCTCGCGTCGAGTTCCGCAGCGGGCGCGAAGCCGGGCGCAGGGCGGGATCGCGCCCCCGTGTGGTCATCGCGCCCCGGTGAGTCGGGGCGCGGTGACCACCGCGGGGCGCGATCGATCACGAGGACGCCTTCGCCAGCGCGAGGTTCAGGGCCAGCACGTTCACGACGGGCTCGCCGAGGAACCCGAGCTGGCGCGACTCGGTGTGCTGCACCACCAGTGCACGCACGCGGTCCTCGGACAGCCCCCGCGCCGCAGCCACACGCGCCACCTGCTGCGACGCGTACGCCGGGCTGATGTCCGGGTCGAGACCCGAGCCCGAGGCCGTCACGGCGTCGGCCGGCACCTCGGACACGGACACGCCGTCGGCCTTCGCGACCGCCTGCTGCCGCTCCTTGACGGCCTTGAGCAGGTCGGGGTTGTTCGGGCCGAGGTTCGAGCCACTGGACGCGTTCGCGTCGTAGCCGTCCCCGCCAGCTGCTGACGGCCGCGACTGGAACCAGCGATCAGCCTGCTTGCCGGAGAACGACTGCCCGATGAGCGAGGACCCCACGACGGCGCCCGACGAGTCGGTGACCTCCGAGCCGTTGGCCTGGTCGTGGAACACCCCCTGGCCGACCCCCCAGACGGCGAGCGGGTAGCCGACGCCGAGCACGACGGTGGCGAGCAGGGTGAGACGGATGGCCACACCAGCGGATCGGACGGTGGAACGTGCAGATGCCATGACTAGAACCCCGGGATGAGACCGACCACGAGGTCGATCAGTTTGATGCCGATGAAGGGGACGATCACGCCGCCGAGCCCGTAGACGAGCAGGTTCCGGCCGAGGATCGACGACGCTGCGGCCGCGCGGTACTTGACGCCACGCAGGGACAGCGGGATGAGCGCCACGATGACGAGCGCGTTGAAGATGACCGCCGACAGGATCGCTGACGACGGACTGTGCAGCCCCATGACGTTGAGTGCTGCGAGCCCGGGGAACGCCGCCTGGAACATCGCCGGGATGATCGCGAAGTACTTCGCGACGTCGTTGGCGATGGAGAAGGTGGTCAGGGCGCCGCGCGTGATGAGCAACTGCTTGCCGATGCGGACGACGTCGATGAGCTTGGTCGGGTCGGAGTCGAGGTCGACCATGTTGCCCGCCTCCTTCGCCGCCGTCGTGCCGGTGTTCATCGCGACGCCGACGTCCGCCTGGGCCAGGGCCGGGGCGTCGTTGGTGCCGTCCCCGGTCATCGCGACGAGGTTGCCGCCCTCCTGCTCGCGCTTGATGTACGCGAGCTTGTCCTCCGGGGTGGCCTCGGCGAGGAAGTCGTCCACGCCGGCTTCGTGCGCGATCGCAGCGGCGGTGCGGGGGTTGTCGCCGGTGATCATCACCGTGCGGATGCCCATCGACCGGAGCTCGGCGAACCGGGCCGCCATGCCGTCCTTGACGACGTCCTTCAGGTGCACGACGCCGAGCAGGGTGACCGCGCCGTCCGCGGAGCGGCGGCCGACGACGAGCGGGGTCCCGCCCTGGTCGGAGATCTCGGCGACGGTGGCATCGATCGCGGCGACCAGACCGGCATCGGGGGTGTCTGCCCAGGCGAGCACTGCGGCAGCGGCACCCTTGCGGATCTGCGACCCGTCCGGCAGGTCGAGACCGGACATGCGGGTCTGCGCCGTGAACGGCACCTCGACCGCCCCGTCCGGCAGGGCCGGTGTGACCCCGGCGTCGGCAGCGAGCGACACGATCGAGCGGCCTTCGGGCGTCGAGTCCGCAGCGCTCGACAGGGCTGCTGCTTCCATCAGCGAGGCCTCGCGCACGCCCGGTACCGGCACCACACGCGACGCCCGACGGTTGCCGTACGTGATCGTGCCGGTCTTGTCGAGCAGCAGGGTGGTGATGTCGCCGGCGGCCTCGACCGCGCGGCCCGACATCGCGAGCACGTTGTGCTGCACGAGCCGGTCCATGCCGGCGATGCCGATCGCGGAGAGCAGGGCCCCGATGGTGGTCGGGATGAGGCAGACGAGCAGGGCGATCAGGACGGGGACGCTGACCGTCGCTCCGACGAGTCCCGCGATGGGCTGCATCGTCAGGCAGACGATCACGAAGACGATCGACAGCGAGGCGAGCAGGATGTTCAGCGCGATCTCGTTCGGCGTCTTCTGCCGGGCTGCACCCTCGACGAGGCGGATCATCCGGTCGATGAAGGTCTCACCAGGGGTCGAGGTGATGCGCACGATGATCCGGTCGGACAGCACCCGGGTGCCGCCGGTGACGGCACTGCGGTCGCCGCCGGACTCGCGGATGACGGGCGCGGACTCACCCGTGACGGCCGACTCGTCGACGGACGCGATGCCGTCGATGACATCGCCGTCGCCCGGGATCACCTCGCCGGCGACCACGACCACGACGTCGCCCTTGGCCAGGTCGACGGACGCGACCTCCTCGGTCTCGTTGCCGGTCGCGGCCGCGTCGGTCGCCGCGTACCCGAGCACCCGGCGGGCGCTCGTGGTCGAGCGGGTCTTCCGCAGGGTGTCGGCCTGCGCCTTGCCGCGGCCCTCGGCGACCGACTCCGCCAGGTTCGCGAAGACGACGGTGAGCCAGAGCCACACCGCGATGGCGATGGTGAACGCCGAGGGCTCGACGACGGCGGCTGCCGTCGTCAGGGCTGCGCCGACCTCGACGATGAACATGACGGGGTTCCGCCACATGAGTCGCGGATCGAGTTTCCGCAGGGCTCCCGGGAGGCCCGCCACCAGTTGGCGGGGCCCGAATGCGGACGAGCGGGTGGCCGGCTCCACTGCGGTGCGCGGTTCCGGCTCGGTGGTCACGGTCATGACAGTCCTTCTGCGAGCGGGCCCAGTGCGAGCACCGGGAAGTAGGTGAGTGCGGTGACGATGACGGCGACGCCGCCGAGCAGCCCGATGAACAGCGGGCGGTGGGTGGGCAGGGTGCCGGCGGTCTCGGGCACGCGGTCCTGGGCGGCGAGCGACCCGGCGAGCGCCAGGACGAACACCATCGGCACGAAGCGGCCGAGCAGCATCACGACGCCGAGCGCGGAGTTCATCCACGTGGTGTTCGCGGTGAGCCCGCCGAAGGCCGAGCCGTTGTTGTTCGCGCCCGAGGTGAAGGCGTAGAGCAGCTCGGACAGCCCGTGGTTGCCGGGGTTGAAGATCGACGTGCCGAGTACCTGTTCGCGGACGCCGGGGATGACCAGGGACAGTCCGGTGGCGAGGAGCACGAGGGTCGGCGTGACCAGGATGTACAGCGCCGCGAAGGTCATCTCCTTCGCGCGGATCTTCTTGCCGAGGTACTCCGGCGTCCGGCCGACGAGCAGGCCGCCGATGAACACCGTGATGACGGCGAGCACGAGCATGCCGTACAGGCCGGAACCGACACCGCCCGGGGTGACCTCGCCGAGCATCATGTTGAGCATCGCCATCATCCCGCCGATCGGGGTGAAGCTGTCGAACATGCCGTTCACCGCACCGGTCGAGGTCGCGGTCGACGTCGTGCCGAACAGGGTGGTGCCGAGGATCCCGAACCGGGTCTCCTTGCCCTCCATCGCCGCTCCGGCTGCGTGCGTCGCGAGCCCCCCACCGCCGAGCTCGGCGATCGACATCACCGACAGGGACACGAGGAAGATCGCGCCCATCACGGCGAGGATCGCGTAGCCCTGGCGGTCGTCACCGACGAGCCGCCCGAACGTGCGGGGCAGCGAGAACGGGATGACGAGCATCAGGAAGACCTCGACCAGGTTCGTCCACGCCTGCGGGTTCTCGAACGGGTGTGCCGAGTTGGCGTTGAAGTAGCCACCGCCGTTCGTGCCGAGTTCCTTGATCGCCTCCTGCGACGCGACGAACCCGTCGGGGATGTGCTGCGTGCCACCGATGAGCGTGGTGACGTCGGTGCCGCTCCCCCACGACTGGATGACCCCGCCGGCGACGAGCACGATCGCGAACACGAACGCACCGGGCAGCAGCAGGCGACCGACACCGCGGACGACGTCCACCCACACGTTGCCGAGGGTGCCGGACTTGCGGCGGGCGAACCCGCGCACCAGGGCGACGGCGACGGCGAGGCCGACGGCGGCGGACAGGAAGTTCTGCACCGCGAGGCCGGCCATCTGCACGGTGTAGCCGACGGTCACCTCGGGTGAGTACGACTGCCAGTTCGTGTTCGCGACGAACGACGCCGCGGTGTTGAACGCGAGCGACGGGCCCACGGCCGGCAGGCCGAGGTCGCCGGGCAGCACGACCTGGACGCGCTGCAGCAGGTAGACGAGCAGCAGCCCGACGACGCTGAAGAGCAGGACGCCGCGCAGGTACACGGGCCACGACTGTTCGGCGTCCGGGTCGACCCCGATCAGCCGGTAGACCCCGCGCTCGACCCGGTTGTGCCGGACGGGTGTGAACACCTTCGCCATCCAGTCGCCGAGCGGCCGGTAGGCGACGACGAGCAGCAGGACGAGCGTGGCGACCTGGACGATTCCCGCCCAGACGTCCGCGGCGCCCGACGCGCCCACGGCGCCCACTAGAACCGCTCCGGACGCACGAGCGCCCAGACGAGGTACACGACTGCGGCGATGCCGAGGACGGCGGCCGCGATGGTGATGCCGATCACAGCCGTTCCACCCCCTTGGCGATCAGTGCCACCACGCCGAACACGGCGAGGACACCGGCGACGACGAACACGTCGAACACGAGGGACTCCAGAAGGTCTGCGGTGTCCGCGCCGGGCGACGCGGACGGCACCACGTGTGGTGCCGAGACCGATGCTGGATCCTGCACCGGGCCTCCAGGCCGCTCCTAACGGTTTCCTCACGCCGCCCTGGCGGACGCATGCGCCCCGCTAACGCGCGCTCGCCGCCCGGAGGCGCGTGGTCAACGCACCGACGGCGTCGCGGAGATTCTCGGGACCCTCGACGACGAAGTCGACCGCGAAGCCCGCGAACGCTCCGGCGAGACCGGGCCAGGACCACGAACCGAGCGTGACACGACTCCGCTCGTCGGACAGGGGTTCGACGACGGCGCCCTCGGGCAGGTACGGCGTGATCGTCCGCGCGTCGGCAGTCGTCATGGTGACCGAACCGACGCACGGCCAGGCGTCGGCCTGCGCCGATCCCTTGAACCGCGCCGACACGAAGGCCAGCGGGTCACCACCGGGCACCGGCCGGGGCGTGAACGGCACCCGCGTGCGCATCCGCGGGGTGATCCGGTCGATGCGGTGGGTGCGCCAGTCGTCGCGGTCGAGGTCCCAGTCGAGCAGGTACCAGCGGCCGTTCCGGGCGACGACGGCGTGGGGTTCGACGCGGCGGGGTGGGCGGAGGTCGTCGTCGCCCGCGTACGTGAACCGCAGGACCTCGTGCAGGTGCACGGCCTCGCTCACCGCGACGAGCACGTCCGGGTCGGTGCGGGTCCGCCCGGACGTCGTGACCGCCTGCACCGCGTCGACCCGCGACCGGAGCCGCGCGGGCATGACCTGCCGGACCGTCGCCAGTGCTCGGGCAGCCGACTCGGCGATGTCCGCGCCCGACGCGGGCGCGACGGCGAGCGCCAGGGCGATCGCCACGGCCTGCTCGTCGTCGAACAGCAGGGGCGGCAGGTCCGAACCCGCTGCGAGCCGGTACCCACCGGCGGGCCCGCGCAGTGCCTCGACCCGGTACCCGAGCGCTCGGAGCCGGTCGACGTCGCGGCGGACCGTGCGGGGGCTGACCTCGAGCCGCCCGGCGAGCTCGTCGCCCGGCCAGTCGCGATGCACCTGCAACAACGACAGCAGCGCGAGCATGCGCGAGGAGGGTCCGGCCATGTCGATCATCCTCGTCGAAGAAGCGGACATGATCTGACCGCATTGCCGGTCATCCTCGTTCCATGAGCATCGAAACGACAACCCACCTCAACTTCGACGGCAACGCCCGCGAGGCCCTCGACTTCTACGCATCGGTCTTCGGCGGCGAGGTCACCGCCGCCACCTACGGGCAGATGGGCGCCCTCGACGATCCCGCCTGGGCGGACCGGGTCGTCTTCGGCCAGGTCTCCACCGACGCCGGGTTCCGGGTCATGGCGTTCGACGTCTGGCCCGGGCAGCCCTACGACCAGGGATCGAACGCCTTCTACGTGTTCGTGCACGGGGACGACACCGCCGAGATCGAGCGGTACTGGGCCGTGCTGTCCGAGGGCGCCGAGATCCGGCAGCCGCTCGCCCCTTCGGCCTGGGCGCCACTCGCGGGGCAGCTCCGCGACCGCTTCGGTGTGGTCTGGCAGCTCGACGTCGCGGCGCCGACCGAGTGACGCGGCGGTGCGGCCCGGATTGTCCCGCGCCGCACCGACGCTCGGACGTTTGTGAACCACTTCCCCACGGAATCCGGCCGCCGCTAGCGTGCTGGCATGCCCGAGTTCCGCCCGATGCCCGGTTACGAACTCGGCCACGGATGGGTGGCCGCTCGCCGACGCCGCTCCCGGTTCGGCAGCGTGTGGCGCTGGATCGGGCCGCCGGTCGCACTCGTCGCCGTCGTCGCTGCCGCGCTGCTGTTCCACTGGTACGCGAGCGTGGCCGACCAGGTCGAGTGGGAGTGCGCCGTGTCCACCTGCGGCACGAACGACCCGCGGTCCTTCGCGCCGGAGGGGTGCTGGGCGCTCCTCGTGCTCGCCGGGCTCGGCACCGTCCGGGTCCCCGGGCGGTGGTGGTGGACGGGCGCGCTCCTGCTCGGGTTCGCGCTCGTCGCCGCGTGGTCGATCGACTGGTGGCGGATGCCCGGCATCGACCTCAGGCTGTTCGTGACGCCGATCGGAGCCGGGAGCCTGGGCGTCGTCCTCCTGCTCGCCCGGATCGGGATGGCCGTCGACCGTGTGCGCGGGCGAGCCCACACCGCCCGTCGGCGGGCCGAACAGGACAGTCCGCGGGACGTGGGCGAGCGCTGACCCGGTCGGAGGATCAGCCCGAGCGGCTCCACGTGCTGACCGTCACGGTCGCGGTCACGCTCGTCGGCGCGAACACCTGCTCCGCCGAGACGTGGTGGTGGCTCGGCCCCATGTGCACGACGTCGTGGACGTCCTCGGCGGAGAGGTCCATCGTCCAGGTCAGGTCGTCGGAGGACCGCAGCACGAACGACGGCGTGAGCGAGTCGTGCAGCCGCCGCTCCTTCTCCGGGTCGACGGAGATCGTCGCCTCGGCCAGCTCTGCCAGGTGGCCGGTCCGCGGGGTCACCACCGCGAGCACGCCGTCGGGGTGCAGGACGCGGGCGTACTCGGTCTGGTTGCGGGGTGCGAAGACGTCGAGGAGGACGGCGGCAGCGCCGTCGACGACCGGGAGGCGCTCGGTCACGTCCCCGACGACGGCCCCCGCACGCTCGTGGGCGCGTGCCGCACGCCGGATCGCGACGGCCGACAGGTCCAACGCGACCCCGAGCCTCCCGTCCGCCGCGCGCAGCGCATGCGCCAGGTAGGTCCCCGGACCGGATCCGACGTCGAGCACGATGCCGGGCGCGGTGGCGTCCGCGACGATCGCGGCGAGCGC
This sequence comes from Curtobacterium sp. MCJR17_020, assembly GCF_003234365.2. NCBI lineage: Bacteria > Bacillati > Actinomycetota > Actinomycetes > Micrococcales > Microbacteriaceae > Curtobacterium > Curtobacterium sp. MCJR17_020. The sequence continues at coordinate 3,741,682 of NZ_CP126260.1, forward strand.
CCGCTCGACGGGCGCGTAGTGCCCGCGCCCCAGGAACCGCAGCCGCGCGTCCACCATCTCCGGGGTGTCCGCGGTGAGCGCACGGCGCTTCGCAGGCAGGAGCGTCAGGTGGCCCTGCTTCGCCTCGTCGAACCGGTGCCCGGTCGCGCAACCGACCTGGCCGCCGTCGACCCGGCCGAGCGGCTCGGCGCACACGGGGCAGGCGAGCATCGGCAGCAGGTTGTCACGCACCGGCCCAGCGTACGGGGCCTCGCTAGCCTGGCCGGATGTCGCTGCAGCAGCTCTTCGGTCTCGACGGACGCACCGCCCTGGTGACGGGAGGCAGTTCCGGCATCGGACAGGCCATCGCGGTCGCCCTGGCGGACGCCGGATCGCACGTGCTGGTAGCGGCACGGACGGCTGCGACCATCGACGCCACCGTCGCCACGATCCGGCAGGCGGGTGGCTCGGCCGACGGCATCGTCGCCGACCTGTCCTCGCGCGCCGGAGCACACGCACTCGCCGACGCGGCTGGCGACGTCGACGTCCTCGTGAACTCCGCCGGCATCAACCTCCGGCCGCCGATGGCCGACCTCCACGAGGACACCTGGGACGCCACGATGGCCGTGAACCTCGACGCACCCTTCGTGCTCGGGCAGCGCCTCGCGCCCGGCATGACCGCGCGCGGCCACGGCCGGATCATCAGCATCAGCTCGCAGCAGGCGCACCGTCCGTTCGCCGCGAGCGGCGCGTACGGGGTCTCCAAGGCCGGTCGGGGCCCCGCCGCCGGTTCCGGACCGTCGCGCCAGCGGCGGGCCGGCCGTGCCGGTGGGGAGAGGCACTGGCCCGGTCCCAGGCGGAGGCCTGGTCGGCGCAGGGGGTCACCTCCAACGTCCTGATCCCCGGTTTCGTGCGCACCCCGCTCAACGAGCGGCTCGGCTCCGACCCGGCCGCGGTGTCAGCGCTCGCCGCGCGGACGCTGGTCGGCCGGAACGGACTCGCGTCGGACTTCGCTGCCGCTGCCGTGTTCCTCGCCGGCCCTGGTTCGGCGTACGTCACGGGGCAGTCGATCGCGGTCGACGGCGGGTTCTCCGTCCACTGATCGGGTGTTCTGTGCGCCGACCCGGGGTACTGGCAGGGCCTGCCTGCGCCGGGGTCCGGCTGGCAGGATCGACGGTGTGAAGACACTGGAGTTGCCACAGACGGACCTCACCGCATCCGACGTCGTCGTCGGACTGATGCGGATCAACGACATGAGCGACGAGGACATCCGCGCGCTCTACAGCGCCTCGCGTGACGCGAGCGTGAACATGTTCGACCACGCCGCGGTGTACGGCGAGTGGCACGGCTGCGAGGAGCGGTTCGGTTCCGCCGTGACGCTGTCGCCGACGGAGCGTGCCGAGATCGTGCTGCAGACCAAGGTCGGCATCCGTCCGACCCCGAACGGCGCGTACTTCGACTTCTCGTACGAGCACATCCTCGAGTCGGTCGAGGAATCGCTCACCGCGCTGCAGACCGACTACGTCGACGTCCTGCTCCTGCACCGCCCCGACGCCCTGGTGGAGCCGGAAGAGGTCGCGAAGGCCTTCGACGAGCTGCACGCCGCCGGCAAGGTGCACCACTTCGGGGTCTCGAACCACACCCCCGGTCAGGTGGACCTGCTCGAGAAGCACGTCCAGCAGCCGCTCGCCTTCAACCAGGTACAGCTGAGCATCACGCACGCCAACGTCATCTCGCAGGGCCTCACGGCGAACATGGGTGGCCTCGACCAGTCGATCTCCCGCGACAACGACATCCTCAACTACTCGCGGATCAACGACATCACGCTGCAGGCCTGGTCGCCGTTCCAGAAGGGCTTCTTCGACGGCGTCTTCCTCGGCGACCGCGAGCAGTACGCCGAGCTGAACGACGTGCTCGAGGAGATCGCCTCCGCGCACGGAGTCACCCCGACGGGCATCGCCGTCGCCTGGATCACCCGCCACCCCGCACACTTCCAGGTCGTCCTCGGCACGACGAACCCGCAGCGCGTGCGCGACTCGGCGGCCGGCTCGGACGTCGAGCTGTCCCGCGAGGAGTGGTACCGGATCTTCACCGCCGCGGGGCACACCGTTCCGTGAGTCCATCGGGCAGGGTGGGGTCGTGCTCCCCGACCTCACCCTGCCCGTCCGCTTGTCTGCCCACGCCGGATCGGTGGTGGTGCGGAACGCGGCCGACGACGACCTCGACGCACTGATGGCGTTGCTGTCCGACGACCCGATCAGTGCGGCCCGCGGGGACGTCGCCGCCCCGGAGGACCGTCCGCAGTACGCCGCGGCCCTCCGAGCGATCACCGACGACCCGGCGAACGCGCTGCTGGTCGCCGAGGACGAGGGCGGTCGACTCGTCGGCACGCTGCAGCTCACCCGGATCCCGGGCATGGCTCGTCGAGGAGCAACCCGGCTGCTCGTCGAGGCCGTGCGCGTGAGCAGCGCGCTCCGCTCCGGCGGCATCGGCAGCGCGATGATGCGGTGGGTGACAGACGTCGCAGCACCGGAGCTCGGAACCCCGCTCGTGCAGCTCACATCGGACGCCGCCCGCACGGACGCGCACCGGTTCTACGAGCGCCTCGGGTTCACCGGATCGCACGTCGGCTTCAAGTACCGCGTCCCTGGCGTCGGCGCAGACCGGCAAGCGTGAACCGCGCGTCTCCCCAGCAGCGGCGAGGCGGCCCGACCCACTGAAACATCAGTGGCAGACTCGTCCCATGCCGGAGCCCGCCAGTTCTCTCGGTGGCCGGTCCACCGACCCGAGCCGATGACGTCGCTCTTCGTCGACGAGTCGAAGACGAAGGGCTACCTCATGGTCGCCGTCATCGTTGCCCCAGGTGAGCTGACGACGCTCCGGCGCAAGATACGAGCCCTCGTACTGCCCGGTCAGCGACGACTCCACTTCACCAGCGAGAGCGATTCTCGACGGCGTCACGTCCTGTCGACCCTGGAGCAGATCGGAGTGCGCGCACACATCGTCCGCTCCGACCTCAAGCACGAGCCGAGCGACCGTGAAGCATGCCTGCGTGAGCTCGTTGCGCTCGCGGCGAGCGCCGGACACGAGCGGATCGTACTCGAGCGAGACGTGTCGATCGAGCGCGCTGACAAGAAGATCCTCTACGACGCCGTTCATGCACACGGGGTGCGGGATGCGCTCACGTACGCACACGAGACCGCGCACCACGAGCCGCTTCTGTGGGCGGCCGACGCGATCGCTTGGAGCCAGGCCAAGGGTGGCGATTGGCGCCGGCGCGCTCAGCCCATGATCGTGTCTGCAGCAACCAGACCGTAGAAAGCGCAAAGCTCGGCTCACCGACCGTCCGGAAGGCTGCCGAGCTCACTTCGCGCCGCTACTGCAACGCGCCCCCCGATGGTACAACAGGCCCGCCGCACCGCGATACCCCAGAATGTCACTCAACCGGCTCGGGGGCTCGGGAGTCAGTCAGCGGACCTCGGGGACGGCACGTCAACGTCGACCGGGGACACCGCGGCGGGGTCGGCGGAGGCTCCACCCACGACATCGAAGGAGATACCGAGCATCGCCGGGTCCTCGTCGAGTTCGAGTCCGTCCTCGCGGACCTGGTCCTCGGGGATCGCACGGCCACCGGACGGATCGAACGAGTTCGCAATCGACATGCCGACGAGCATGCCGGTCGACCTTGAGCGGCGCCTCTGAACCGCCGCAGAAGCTCCGATCAGCCGTCGAGGTCGCCCGGGTGCAGTCGGTCGCCGGGCTGCGGGCGCCGGAACACCGGACCGCCGCCAGCCTCGTCCTCGGCGTCGTGACGAACGGGCGAGGCGGTCGGGTCGGCGGAGTCCTCGCCGACGTCGGCGCCACGGTCCTCCTCGATCTCGAGTTCCGCCTCGTCGGAGCCGTCCACGGGGTTGGCGGCGCCCTGCTGTTCCGGATCGAACGGTGTGCTCATCGACATGGGCCGAGCATGCTCCGGCCTGGTGAACAGCGCGTCAACGCTGTCCGTCCGCCGCGATCAGCTCGAGCTGCGTCAGGGCGACGTCGGTGTCAGCGGTGAAGCCGAACGACGAACCGCCGCCGATGATCCGGAACACCCGGGTCTGCCCGGCCCACGTGAACTCGGCACCGTCGACCGCCGTGACCGTCTCGCCGAGGGACACCTGCCACGAGTACGAACCCGGGGTCGCCACCGTCACGGTGTACAGCGACGCAGCGGGGCAGTCCACGTCGAACGACACCGACTCCCCCGCGGCGAGCGCCGTGACGGTCCGTCCGGTGTCGTCGACCAGCGGCGACGAGCCCTCCGAGGACATCCCGACGGGCAGCAGGTCGACCGGGGCGTCCCGGTAGCCGTGCACCTCGGAGGCCGAGACCGGGCGGGTGTCCGATGCCCAGCCCTGCGGTCCGGACGACAGCGTGAAGACGATGCGCGACGCCGACACCACCACGTGGTGCGGGATGCTGACCGAGGTCCAGGGCGAGCCGTCGACCGTCACCGACGCGACGTAGGCACCTGCGGAACCGTCGGCGACCTCGATGACGGTCTCCGCTCCTCCCGGCTGCTGCAGCACCGTCCTGCGGACCGACGGCGGCACGAGCACGTAGGTGCCCGTGGACGGCGCCAGCGGGTACAGGCCGATCGTCGCGAAGACGTACCAGGCGCTCATCTCGCCGTTGTCCTCGTCGCCGGGGTAGCCCTGGCCGAGGTCGGAGCCGACGAACAGCCGCTCCAGCGATTCGCGCACGATGCGGTGCGCGTCGTCGTGCCGACCGGTGAACATCGGGAAGAACGGGATGTGGTGCGCCGGCTGGTTGGACAGGCCGAGCATGCCCATCCGGACATCGCGGGCCTCGGTCATCTCGTGGATGGGGAAGCCGTACGCGCCGGAGCGGACGGTCGCGCCGGTCTCGGGCGTCGCGAAGAAGGCGTCGAGTGCTGCATCGAACCGCGCCGGGCCGCCGTGCAGGTCGACGATGCCGGCGCCGTCGTGGGGAGCGGTGAAGGCCGTGCCCCACGCGTTCGTCTCGGTGTAGTCGTCGCCCCAGTCGCGCGGGTCGAACTCGGTGCCGACCCGCCACGAGCCGTCGGGGTCGCGGCCGATGAAGAAGCCCCGCTCGGAGTCGAACACGTGCCGGTACTGCAGCGATCGACGGGCGAACCACTCCGCCTCGGCCTCGTACCGGGACAGGTCGGCGGGCGTGCCCGCCCGCGACGCGAGCAGCCCCGCCATGACAGCGAGTCCCCAGTCGTTGATGGCAGCGTCCAGGGTCCAGGACATCCCCTCGGACGTCGCGGTGTCGACGTGGCCGCGGAAGGCTCCCGGGAGGCTCCCCTTGCGTCCGACGCGCTCGTCACGTGGCGGGACGGTCGCGTTCCGCACTGCGCTCCGGTACGCCTCGGCGAGGTCGAACCCGGTGATGCCCTTCGCCGCGAGGTCGGCGAAGACGGTGTCGCTCGTGGTGCCCGTCATGCAGTCCTCGGCGCCGGGGGCGCTCCAGCGCGGGGTCCACCCGCCGTCGTGGTGGTGCTCGACGAAGCCCTGCGCGAGCTCGCCGGCGGTCTCCGGGGTGAGGAGTCCGAGGAGCGGCCAGGCGGTGCGGTAGGTGTCCCAGAACCCGTTCGTGGTGGTGAACGGCCCCTCGACGACCTCCGGCCCGGGCTCGTCGCGGATCGGGTCGGCGAGGACGGCTCCGTACGGGGAGCGGTGGTGCGGCGACCCGGTCAGAGCGGTCTCGCCGGCACGGTTCGGGTAGAGGAACAGCCGGTACAGGCCGGAGTACAGGCTCACCAGCTGGTCCGGGGTGGCTCCGTCGAACGACAGGGTCGCGAGCTTCTCCGTCCAGAGCGCCTCGGCGCGGGTGCACATGGCGTCGAAGGAGGCGGCGGCGTCGAGGTTCGCGCGGGCGTCCTCGATCGAGACGGTCGAGATGCCGAGCAGGACGTCGACCGCGCCGTCGCCGTCGACGGCCAGCCAGCCGCGCAGCTCGTGCTCGCCGGTGCTGGTGTGGTCCGCGGTCACGTGCGGGATCCGGACGTGCACGTGGTGCGGCGGGGTGCCGGGGCGGTCGTCGAGCACGGCCTCGACCACCGCGGTGCCGTCGGTCACGGTCACGGAGACGTCGGAGAGCCACCCGTGGTGGTCGAGCACGATGCTGCGGGTACCGGTGAACCGGAAGCCGAGGGCGAACTCCCCCGCGGTCATCTCGGCCGTCACACCCTGGTCGAGGGCGACCCGGTACCGGTGCGGACCGTCGAGTTCGTCGTCGTGGTCGAAGCCGAGCGCGCGGGCGGCCCGGTCGACGTCGGGGGTGTCGAGCGGTGACGGCATGACCTGGAACACGCCGCGGTCGCCCATCCACGGCGACGGGATGTGACTCGTCGCGAACGCCTGGATCGCCGGTCGGACCCGTCCGTCGACGTCGGTGCGCGCGTGCTCCTGGTAGGCGTACGGCCAGCGGTTGCTCGACGCGTCGGTCATCGGCAGGCCGAAGACACCGCCGTGCGGGATGCCGACGAGCGGCGCGTTGTTGCCGCGGGAGAACCGTGACGAAGCCTGCGTGCCGCGGGTCGTGCGGACGTGGTCGAGCGGCGTGACCGGTGCCGGGCGTGCCGGGGCGATCCGGACGTCGTCGAGCCAGCCGCGCAGGGCTGGACGCTCCCCGTCGGCGTCCGACGGCTGCGTGTCGGAGCCGATCCGGGCCTCCAGTCGGTCGACGACCAGCCCCGCGAACGGCGTGAGGTCCACCGCGCGACGGTTCCACTGGTCGACCCACTGCTTGCGGGCCACGTCCTGCGCCTCTGGCGTGAGCGCGTCGCCGTACTGGTCGCGGGCGCGTCCGCCGTGCGCGGCCGCGTGCTCGCTCAGTCGTGTGCCGTCGGTGAAGACGACGTCGACGGTGAAGGCCGTGGCGTCCCAGAAGTGCGGCAGGTCCGCCTCGGTGGGCTCGGTAGCGCCCTGCGGCAGCGTGCGTTCGGGGAACCAGACCCACGACAGTTCGTCGCCGGCTGCGACCACCCGACCGTCGAGGCCGGGGACGCGCGCCGCCACGGCGCCGTCACCCGATGGTCGTTCGACCAGCCACCCCTCCGAGGATCCGAAGCCGACACCGTTCCGCGCCGCGACGGCCGTCGTCGGCCCACCGCTCCGTTGCAGTTCTCGCACGGGTCCAGCGTATTTGGTCCAGCGTCTGGACGAAAACGCTCGGCGTGTCAGCCCTTGTTCTGCCCGGGCGCGTTCTCCGAGTTGCCCGGACCGGCGTCCGCTGAGGTGTCGGTCGTCGTGTCGGTCGTCGTGTCGGCCGCGCCGTCGGCTGGGTCGGCGCCGTCCTGCGGCTCCTGCACCGGGTTCGAGACCGGCGCGCTCGGCTCCGGACCGACGGACGGTTCCTGGCTGGGCTCGGCGGGCTCACTCGGCTGCTCGGCCGGCTCGGACGGCTGCTCCGCCGGCTCGGAGGGCTGCTGCTCGGCCGGCTGACTCGGCTGCTGCTGCTCCTGGCTCGGCTGCTGCTCCTCGCTCGGCTGCTGTTCTTCCTCGCTGGGCTGCTGCTCGGTCGGTGCGGTCGAGGTCGTGTCCGTCGGCGCCGGTGTGCCGTCGTCGTCGCCGTTCAGCGCGAACACCGCGACCCCGATGCCGACCAGCACCAGGACGACCACGACGATCGCCGTGATGATCGGTCCCTTGCGTCGCTTCTCGCGCTTCGCCGGGTCGTCGCCGGAGCCCGGTCGGACGGGCGGGGCCGCGGGGGGCACCCCGCCTCCTCCGCCGGTCGGGCCGCCGGCGCCGCGCTGGGCACCGAGGACGGTGGTCGACACGTCGTCCGCAGCGTTCGGCTGCTGTGCGTCCATCACGCGGGTCGCGTCGTCGGCGCCCGGCTGTCCACCCGGACGGGAGGCACCACTCGCCGGCATCACGCGGGTCGCGTCGTCCGCGTGCGCGGCCATCGGAGCCGTGGCTGCGGCGGCCGCACCGGCCGCGGCTGCTCCGGCTGCCGCGCCGGCACCGGCTGCCGTCAGCGTCCCGGGACCACCGGGCAGGAGCTGTGTGGCGGCCCCGGGCTCGTCGCGGCCCAGGGCGCGGAGTCGTTCGGCCGCCTCGGCCGCGCTCAGACGCTCGGACGGGTCCTGCGCGGTCATCACGTGCAGGAGCGTGCGCCAGGCCGTCGGCAAGTGCTGGTCGATCTCCGGGCTGCGGGTGAGTCGTGCAGTAGCGGACTCGATGGCGCTGCCCGGGAACGGTGTCTTGCCGGTCATGCACTCGAGGAGCACCAGCCCGAGCGCGTAGACGTCGGCCTTGCCGGTGATCTCCTGCGCCAGCACCTGCTCCGGCGCGAGGTACGCGGCCGTCCCCATCACGGTGCCCGTCCCCGTCACGCGCGAGGCGTCACGGAGCAGGGCGATGCCGAAGTCGGCGAGCTTGACGTGGCTGCCGTCGCGCTCGAGCAGCACGTTGGCGGGCTTCACGTCGCGGTGGACGATGCCCTGGGCGTGCACGGCGCTCAGCCCGTCGGCCACCTGTGCGCCGACGCGGGCGGCGGTCGTCGGGTCGAGCGGTCCTTCGCGCAGCCGGGTGGCCAGGTCGCTGCCGGGCACGAGCTCCATGACGAGGTACGAGTCCCCGTCGGCGTCGTCGAGGGCGGCGTCGTACAGGGTGACGAGGGCCGGGCTGCGCAGTGTCGCGAGCGTCTGGATCTCCGACTCGGCTCGGGCGCGTTCACCGTGGTCGACCGGTCCGATGCGGAACACCTTGACGGCGACCTCGCGGCCGAGCTGCTCGTCGACCGCGCGGTACACGGACGCCATGCCACCGTGTCCGAGCGTGCCCGTGACGCGGTACCTGCCGCCGAAGACCCGTTCTTCCATGACGGGCAACCTACCGGTAGCGGCTGACGGGGCCACTCATCCGTCGAGTCCCGGCGCTTGGTGAGCAGGAGGTGTCGGGTCCACGCGGTCGACCCGACCTCTTCTGCTCACCGAGCGGTACCGCTCCCCGACCGCATCGTGACCTGGACGACGTTCGAGGCCCGGAAGACACGGACTCCCTGCCGCTCGACCTCGGACAAGATGTCGAGATCGACGAGCCGAGCGACGGCGTTGCTGGCGGCCTGGTAGGTCTTTCCCAGAGCAGTGGCCAGCATCGGAACCGTGACGAACGGTGCTCCGATGAGGTGGTCGGCCACGTCGAGGACCATGCCCCGCGCCCCGCTTGCTCGGATGCGATCGCGGTACTCCGCTTGCACCGCCAGAAGATCCGACATCCGTGCTCCGGTGTCCGTCGCGGAACTGTGGATCCCGTCGGCGAAGAGCGCGACCCACTCGTCCCAGGCCCCCTCCGCGCTGACCGCGGCCAGCGCATTCTGGTACTCCTCTCGCCGGGCCTCGAACCACGGCGAGACGCTCAGCAACGGCTCTGTGAGGACGTCAGACCGCATGAACTGCAAGACGATGAGCAAGCGTCCGAGACGCCCGTTGCCGTCGTTGAACGGGTGCAGCGTCTCGAACTGGTAGTGCGTGAGCGCTGCCGCGACCACTGGGTCGATGTCGTGCCGAGGCGCTGTGTCCACCCATTCGAGGAGGTCACCCAACGCACTCCGCAGCGGCGTCCCCGGTGGCATCGGGACGAATCGGGCATCCTCGATACCACCTCCTCGCGTTCCGATCGCCACTGGAACCGTCCGGATGTGTCCAGCCTGCGGTGTGTCTGCGGCCGTGCCACGAACCAGTACCGACTGCAGTTCTTCGAGGAGACCGGTCGTGACGCGGCGCTCCTGCACCCTAGTGAACCCGAGCTCGGCGGTGTCCACGTAGTTCAGCACCTCGGACAGGGCCGCGGAGCGATCAGCCTTCCCGACCGCTTCCGCGGCGAGGACGTCGTCCAGTGGTGCAAACGTGCCCTCGAGCGCAGAGGTGCTCTGTGCCTCTCGCCGGAGAGTCGGAGCGCGCAAGATGCCGGGGTTCGGGATCAACGATGATCCTTGCCGAAGCGCCCCGAGCGCCCGGTTCGCGCGGGCGACCTTGGTCCACGTCACTCCCGACAGTGTCGGAACTTCACCGAGCGGGTCCGGTACGAAACCGAAGTGGTCGTACGAGCGGCCGGTCCGACCGTCGACTCCACGAACCGGTACGAGATGCCCGACGGGGCTGCTCTGGAAGCGCGCGAGGTCCATTGTTCCATTTTACGGATCAAAAATTGAACTTGGAGGGGGACTGTTCAAGTTCCGAAGATGTTTCTGGAACACGATCGATTGCAGTTCAAGTCTTCTTGACGATGTCGGCGTCCGGGGTGGGCTCGGCGCCGTGGCGGAGCGCCGTCAGGTACAGCCGGTGCGCCGTGATCACGAGGGCGAGCCAGGCGAGCCCCAGCGCCCACGCCGCGAGGACATCGGTGAGCCAGTGGTGCCCGAGGAACACCCGCGAGGCCCCGACCGAGAGCACGAACAGGGTCCCGACGACGATCGTCCACACCCGCGTGACGACCCGCGACTGCCGCAGGAGCAACAGGTACACGATCGTGCCCACGATCACCGTCGCGTTGAGGGTGTGGCCGGACGGGAACGACGGCGAGTGCTCGTACGGCGGCACCGCGTCGGAGAGCGGCGGACGCGCCCTACCGATGAGGTCCTTGCCCGCGATCGTCATCAGCAGCGAGCCGCCACTCGCCGCGACGAGCAGCACCAACGGGGTCCACGCCCGACGCTGGATGGTGAACCCGACCAGGAACCCGAGGGCGACGATGGGCATGCCGATCGTGCCCGCGATGTCGGTCCACCACGTGACCAAACGATCGCCCACGGGCGACCGGAGGGTGAGCGCCCAGTCGAGCACCGGACGGTCGAGCACGGCGACGTCGTCGGCTTCGCGGACGGCGTCGTAGACCTCGGAGGCGAGCCAGGTCGCGACGACGGCGATGCCGATCCCGACGGCCAGCGTGAGGAGCAGGAGCGGCATCGCGCCGTACCGGTGGCCGAGCGCGGTCCACCCCTGGGCGGTCGCGCGGCCCGCGCGGGTGCGCCAGCGGGTGAGGTCGACCTCGCCGACGGTGCGGTCGGCGGCGTCCCCGCGTTCGGTGTCCATCCGTCCAGCCTGCCCGAAGCGCCCGGGAACCGCCGAGGCCGCGACTACTGCCTGCTCGCCCGGCGAGACCGCTGGAGGATGACGAGCCCGATGGTCACACCGACCGCGGTCATGAACGGGGTCATGAACCACGCGACGACGATCGGGACGGCCCGCTCCGCCGGCGCCTCGACGTGGAGCATCAACGACAGGGCGACGATCGGCAACGCGATCGTGGCCCCCCAGGAGACCACCACCAGCACCGTGAGCAGTACGGCGGCACCCCGGTGGTCTGACCTTCGGTACGGAGTCGTCACGACGCCATGCAACGAGGTACCGGTCAGTCCTTCGCTTCGGAGTACGCCCCCACCACCGCGACCGACAGCGGGAACGTCACCGGGAAGTCCTGGAACAACAGCCGACCGGCGTCGACCGCGGCTTCACGGATCTGCGTCGCCACCCACTCGGCGTGCTCCTCCGGCGCGTGCACCACGATCTCGTCGTGCACGAAGAACACCAGGTGCGGGCCGTCCGTCACGGCCCCGGGGAACCGCGCGGTGAGCCGGGACCGCAACGACCCCATCCACGCGAGCGCCCACTCGGCCGCGGTCCCCTGCACCACGAAGTTCCGGGTGAACCGCCCCCAGCTCCGCGCCCGCGACTCGACGGCACGCTGCATCGCCGGGGTCCCTTCGACCGTGTAGGCCTGGTTCCGCGCCTCGAACCACGACGACTCCGGCACGGGCGACGTCCGTCCGAGCAACGTCGTGACGGGTTCGCCCCGCTCCCCCGCCCGTGCGGCGCGTTCGACCAGGTCGAGCGCCCGCGGGAACGCCCGCACCAGGCGTGGGACGAGCCGTCCACCCTCGCCCTGGGTGGCGCCGTACATCGCGCCGAGCATGGCCACCTTCGCCTGCTGCCGGGTCTCGACGGCGCCCGAGGCCACGACGCCGTCGTACAGGTCACGTCCGTCGCCCGCGGAGGCCATCGCTCGGTCACCGGCCATCGCGGCGAGCACGCGCGGCTCCAGCTGCGCAGCGTCGGCCACGACGAGCTTCCAGCCCGGGTCGGCGACGACCGCCCCGCGGATGCCCTTCGGCAGCTGCATCGCTCCCCCGCCGTCGGCCGCCCAACGCCCGGTCACGACGCCGCCGACCACGTACTTCGGGTGGAACCGGCCGTCGCGCACCCAGTCGTCGAGCCACGTCCAACCGTTCGCCGTCAGGAGCCGCGCGAGTCGCTTGTACTCGAGCAGCGGTTCGATGACGGGGTGCTCGATCTCCTGCAGCTCCCACTTGCGGGTACTCGTCACCATGAGCCCCGCACGGCGCAGCGAGCGCAGGACGTCGGCCGGCGAATCCGGGTTGAGCGTCGGGTCGTCGAGGCGCTCGCGCACGACGGCGGCGATCTCCTCGAGCCGCCGCGGCCGCACGCCGTAGGGGACGCGCGGCCCGAGCGACTCCTCGAGCAGTCGCTCGTGCACGTCGGCACGCCACGGCAGCCCGGCGTGCAGCATCTCCGCCGCGACGAGGGCTCCGGCGGACTCCGCCGTCGTCAGCAGGCGGAGGGCACCGGGCGACGTCGACCCCGCGACCGCCGCGAGCTGTGCCCGGAACTCGGCGACCGGGTCGACGTCGTCGTCCGGCACCGACGCGGTGAACAGGGCGTCGTCGAAGAGCTGGGCCTGCGTCGGCCGGACGACCCGGGCCTCCGCCACCGGAGCGTCGAGCGCGTCCGCCGGTGCCGCAGCGAGTGCGGAACCGCGCGCGGCCAGCGCTGCGCGCAGGATCCGCCGACACAACCGCAGGTCGACGCAGCGCCCCACGCGTCCACCGGCGGTGAGCACGGCCGGGTACCAGCGTGCGGTGTCGTCCCACACCCAGCGCACGCCCGGGGCGTCGTGCGCCGCGACGAAGGCCGGGAGGCCCGACTCGTCCACGCGCATCGGCTCGCCGTCAGCGGTCCCCGAGTCGGTCAGGGGCGTCGCGAGGACGCCGCCGTCGACGCGGCGGAGGACGAGGTGCACGGAACGATCATGCCGTGCCCCACCGTCACCGCCTGACGGGTGACGGTTCAGGCGCGCTTCGGACCGCCGGGGCGCACGGCTGCGGTGTCGGCCACGTCGATGCGGACGTCGCCGTCCTCGGCGCGGGACACCTCGACCCGGGGGTCGGCGTCGTGCGCGTCGGACCCGGACATGCGCCGGAAGGTGTCCTGGCGTCGTTCCTCGAACGTCATGTCCACGCCGTCGTCGAGGTGGTCGTGGTCGGGCTTCGTCATGCGCTGCACGGTACGCGCTGCCTGCTGCGCGCGATCAGACGACGGGTGCGGTGCCGGTCCGTTCGGTCCAGTGCGCGCCCGCCGCCCACCGGTCGAGTACCGCCCGGGGCAGGCGACCGGACGCGTTCGAGACGCGCGCGGTGGCCAGCGGCACACCGAACACGAACTTCGCCACGCTCTCGTCCCCCTCGGCGGCGTCGTGCGGGCCGGGTGGCGCGAGGCGGAACCGTCGCGCGAAGCGCACCAGGTTCGCGTCGTGACCGAGCACCGTGGCCAGGCCGGGATCGAGGATCCACGAGCGGCACTGCCACCGGTCGGCGGCGAGCGCCGGTGCGAGGGCGCGCAGGACCTCCGGCGCGCGGGCGAAGGACCGGTCGCAGGCGTCCGGATCGAGCGGCCCGGTCTCCGGGACGTGGACGCCCCAGGCCGGCCGGCCGTCGGGCAGGTGGTCGCCGAGTTCGTACTGGAGGCGCCCCACGGCCACCACGCGGCCGGTCGCCACCGCGACGAGCCAGTCCACCCCCGTGCCGCGCAGTCCGTACCGGTCGAGTTTGCGGTCGACGTCCGCCACGGACGCCTCGGCGAGGCTGCGCGGGAGCCCCCGCGCCTGCAGCGCGGCCGCGTTGCCGGGCACGGCCGCGCGGAGCGCTGCGACCAGCAGGGCGTCCCGCTGTGCGGGCTCCGCGTCGGCGACGGTGGCGGCCAGTGCGGCCGCCACCGTGGCGGAGTCGTCCGGCGACCCCACGGCGGCGGCGAGGACCGCGACGGACGCGGGACGGGCCTCCTGGCCGGGGGTGTCGGCGGTCACTTCAGACCGGACGAGGCGAGCCCGTCCATCACCCGCCGCTGCAGGACGATGAACATGATGAGCACCGGCGCCATGGCCATCAGGCTCGCGGCCATGAGCACCGGGTAGTCGATCGTCCGGTCGCTCGACAGCGTCGCGAGGCCTGCGGCGAGGGGCATGTCCTCGGCGCGGGTCGAGACGACGAGCGGCCAGAGCAGCTCGTTCCACGACCACAGCACCGTCGTGATCGCGAGCACGCTGATCGAGGGACGCGCGAGCGGCAGCATGATCCGCCAGAACGTCTGGAACGGGTTCGCGCCGTCCATGCGCGCAGCCTCTTCGAGCTCGGGCGGCATGTTCAGGAACGCCGTCCGCATCAGGAAGGTGCCGAACGCGCTGAACAGGCCCGGCGCGACGATCCCCATCAGGGTGTCGAGCCATCCGAGCCCCTGCACGATCTGGTACTGCGAGATCAGGTAGACCTGCGACGGCACGAGCAGGATCGACAGCACGATCGCGAGCAGGATCGCCCGGCCGCGGAACCGCATGCGGGCGAAGGCGTAGCCGGCGAGCGTGCAGAGCACGATCTGCGCGAGGGTGCGGATGATCGTGACGTACACGGACGTGCCGAGCTGGCTGAGGAACGGCAGACGCTCGAACACCTGCGCGTAGTTCTGCCACTGCAGCTCCCCCGGCCAGAACGTCGGGGTGACGGACTGCACCTGGGCGTTCGTGGACAGCGACATGATGATCTGCCACACGAACGGGAACGCCATCGCGAAGCCGCCGACGCCGAGGACGACGTGGATCCACCAGTGGCTGCTGCCGCGACGACCGGGCCGGCGTGCTGCCCGTGGCGGTGTGACGGTTGCGGTCATGCCTGCACCCACTTCCGTTGGACGCGGAACTGCACGAGCGTGACGATGCCGATGAGCAGGAAGATCACCATCGCGATCGCGGCCGCGAAGCCCTTGTCGTTGTCGATGAACCCGGCGCTGTAGAAGTAGAAGACGAGCGACATCGTCTTCGGGATCACCGGGTTGGTGCTGCCGAGGATGGCGTAGAGCAGGTCGAACAGCTGGAAGCTCGAGATCGTCGTGACGATGACCACGAAGAAGATGCTCGGGCTGAGCAGCGGGACGGTGACGGAGCGGAACTGCCGCCAGCGGCTCGCGCCGTCGAGTTCGGCGGCCTCGTACAGCTCTGGTGGGATGTCCTTGAGGCCTGCGCCGAGGATGATCATCGAGAACCCGAGGGACGACCACAGGCCGACGAAGCTCACCGCGACGAGTGCGAACCCGGGCGTCGAGATCCAGTACGGACCGTCGATGCCGAACAGTCCGATGAACCAGTTGACGATGCCGTAGTCGCCGTTGAACATGATGCGCCAGACGAGGGCGATCGCGGCCGGCATGGCGACGTAGGGCAGGAAGAAGAGGACCCGGTAGAACTGCGCGAACCGCAGGCCCGGGGTGTTCAGCAAGCTGGCGAGCCACACCGCGATCGGGATGCCGGCCAGCACGATGACCGTGTAGACGATCGTGTTGAGCAGCGACTGGTACAGCTGCGGGTCACCGGCGAGCCGGACGTAGTTCGCGACGCCGCTGAACGTCGCACCGCCGAACACGCCCCAGCTGGTGAAGGAGTACCAGAACGTCTGGATGATCGGCCAGATGTAGAACGTGCCGACGCCGATGAGCAGCGGCAGGACGAAGAGCCACGGCCACCAGCCGTCGGTCCGTCGGGGTGCGCGCTTGCCGCCGGCCGTCGGGCCGGGGGCGCCCCGCCCGGACGAACGCGTCGTCCGGGCGGGGGTGGAGGCGGCCTGCGGCCGCTCGGTGTTGATCGTCATCGGCTCGGGACTCACTGTTCCTTGGCGAGGGCGGCGTCCATCTTCTGCGCGAGCTGCTTCGCGACGTCGTCGACCGGGGTCGAACCGTCGAAGGCGTTCGGCAGGAGGTTGGTCTCGAGGGTGTTCCACGCGGCGGTGTTCTTCGACACCGGCAGGGGCTTGGCGTAGTCGACGGCGTCGAGGAAGACCTGCAGGTCGGCGTCCGGCATCGTCTTCGTGAAGGCGGACTGCGTGCCCTCGTAGGCGGGGATGACGGCGCCCATGTCGCCCTGCTGCTGCTGGGCGGTCTTGCCGGCGAGGTAGACCTGGAGCGCCTGCGCCGCGGCCTTGTTCTTGCTCGCCTCGGACACGACGTTCGAGACACCGTGGATGACGGTCGCCTGCTCCTTGCCCTTCGGCAGGGGGTACACGACGATGTCCTTCTCCATCGCGGTGCCGGTCAGGGCCGAGCGGAACCAGCTGCCGCCCTGGTACATCGCGAGCTTGCCCGACGTGAACCACTGGTCGGCGGTGGTGTCGGTGAGCTGCTTGATCGACGGCGAAGCGCCCGAGTCGATCAGGTCCGTCCAGAACTGCAGGCCCGCTTCCGAGGCCTTCGAGGCGTACTCGGACTTCGTGCCGTCCGCGTTCACGACCGATCCCCCGGCCTGGAAGATCGTGTCGTAGTAGGTCGTCTGGCCGTCCATCCCGCCGGCCGCGCCGTACGCGCCGTCGGCCTTGAGCTTCTCGCTGAGCTCGGCGCCGGTCTTCTGGAAGTCGTCCCAGGTCCAGTCCTTCGACGGCAGGTCCATGCCGGCCTTCTCGAACAGGGCCTTGTTGACCCAGACGCCGATGGTGTCGAAGTCCTTCGGCACGCCGTACTGGGTGTCGTCGTACGTGTACAGGTCGTTCAGCGCGCTCGAGTACTTCGCGGGGTCGATGTCGCCGGACTTGACCTCGCCGGTGATCGGCGCGAGCTTGCCGTTGGCCGCGTACAGCTGGAAGTTGGGGCCGTTCATCCAGAACAGGTCGGGAAGCGTGTTGCTCGAGCCCTGGGTCTGCAGCTTCGTCCAGTAGTTGGCGAACGGCGTGACGTCGACGCTGACCTTGATGTCCGGGTACTCCTCGTTGAAGCCCTTGAGGTTGGCCTTGATCGCCTTGACCTGGTTCTCGTCCCAGACGGCGTACGTCAGGTTCGCCTTGGTGTCCTTCGCGGCGGCGGTGTAGTCGCCGCCGGAGCTCGACGCCCCGGAGGACGTGGAGCACCCGGCGAGGAGTGCGGCCGCGCCGAGGGCGGCGACGGCGCCGACGAGGATCCGGCGGACGCCGGTTCCTCGGGCGGGGATGTGTGCGGTCATCGGGAGGTCCTTTCGCACGGCCGTCAGGAACCGACGGTCTGGGCGGGGTGGGTGGGGTGCGGAGCGGGTCGTGTGGAGGGTGTGGCGGGCCGGCTGAAGTGCGCGATCGTCCCGGCCGGCAGCGGCGGGACGTCGATGGGGACGGAACCGGTGCGCAGCGAACGGGTCGCCAGGGCACCGGCGGCGACCGCGGCGCGCGCCGCGATCGGGGACAGCTCCGTCGGTTCGCCGAGGGCGACGGACCGCAGGAACTCGGTCATGGTGATCAGGTCGGCGTCGGCGTGGCCGTCCTCGACGCCGTCGATCGGGTACTCGCGGTCCCCCGCGGTGTCCCAGCCACGACGGTGCGTCCAGACCTTCACGACGCCACCGCCGGTGTCGCCGATGTTCTCGAGGCGGCCCTCGGTGCCGATGACCGTGTAGTTCCGCCAGTAGTCCGGGGTGAAGTGGCACTGCTCGTAGCTGGCCTGCACGCCGTTGTCGAGCGTCATCATCACCATCGAGACGTCCTCGACGTCGACGACGGGGTTCAGCCCGGTCTGGGCGAGCGGCGGCCAGTTGTCGTGGGAGAACCAGTCCCCCATCAGCTCGCCGCTGCGGTCCCGTCGGTCGGTGACGTCGCCGTAGACCGACAGCGACCCCATGCCGACGACGCGGCTGGTGTCCCCGCCGCCGAGCGCGTGGATGACGTCCAGGTCGTGGCTGGCCTTCTGCAGGAGCAGGGAGTTGACGTTCGCACGGTCGGCGTGCCAGTCCTTGAAGTAGTAGTCCCCGCCGTTGCCGACGAAGTGGCGGCACCAGACGGCCTTGACCTCGCCGATCTCGCCGCGGTCGACGATCTCGCGCATCAGGCGGACGACGGCCGCGTGGCGGAAGTTGTGGCCGACGTAGAGCGGGGTGCCCGTCTCGGCCGCGGTGTTGAGGACCGCGTCGGCGTCCTCGACCGTGATGGCGAGGGGCTTCTCGAGGTAGACGGCGATGCCCGCGCGGAGCAGGTCGATCGCGATCTCGGCGTGCGTCCGGTCCGGGGTGGTCACGATCGCGGCGTCGACCTGGCCCGTGAGGTCCCGGTGGTGCTCGACCACCAGCGCATCGGGGTACTCGGCCCGCCCGCGCTCGCGGCCCGCTGCGGTGACGTCCGCCACGGCGACGACCTGCGCCCGCAGTGCCGGGTCCGCGGCGACCGCCTCGGCGACGTGCCGTGCGATGGCGGACCGCTGGCCCATCCCGATCACCGCGACGCGGAGGATCCCGTTGTCAACGCCCATGCTCATCTCGCTCCCTTGCGTGATTGTGACGCCCATGATGCCGAATCGATCATGAATGCACAATAGGCGCTCACGGATCGCTCATGGGTCCACGGCGGGAGGGTTTTACACGATCGAAACGTCGCGCCCGGGATCCGGGCGCTCGTCCGTCGGCTCAGTCGGCGACGACGAGCTCCACGCCGGCGCTGGCGAGGTCGGCTGCGAAGGCCGGCGGGACGGGCTGGTCGGTGACCAGGACGTCGATGCGGTCCAGCGGACAGATCCTGGCGAACGTCGACCGCTCGATCTTGGTCGAGTCGGCGACCACGATGACCCGTCGGCCGACCGAGGCGAAGTGCCGGCTGACCTCGGCCTCGCCCTCGTGCATGGTCGTGGCGCCGTACTGCCCGGTGAGCCCGTCCACCCCGAGGACCACGAGGTCGAGTGCGAACTCGTCGAGGGTGTCGCGGACGAGCGGGCCGACGAGCTCGTACGACTGCCGCCGCGCCACACCGCCCGTGACCACGATCTTGACGTTGGCGCGGACGGACAGCTCGTACCCGACGTTGAGCGCGTTCGTCACGATGGTGATCCCGAACTCGCCGTCGGCACGGATGAACCGCTCGCTCTTGCCGAGTTCCCGCGCGACCTCGGTCGTGGTGGTCCCACCGTTCAGCCCGACGGTCTCGCCCGGCTGCACCAGTCGCGCGGCGGCGCGGGCGATGGCGGTCTTCGCCTCGGCCTGGCGCGCGATCTTGTACTGCAGGGGCAGCTCGTAGCCGGCTCCCAGTGCCGCGGCTCCCCCGTGCGTGCGCGTGACGAGCCGTTGATCAGCGAGCGTCGTGAGGTCGCGTCGGGCCGTGGCGGCCGAGATCCCCAGCAGCTCGCCGATCTCGGCGATCGACACGTTGCCGCGTTCGCTCACCAGTTCGAGCAGGGCGTTCAGCCGCTGTTGGGGGGTCATGACGGCCATCCTACGGTGCCATCGCGACTGCTCGGTGATCGGAATTGACGCTTTGGTCTTCCATCGCGCACGATCGCTCGCTACGCTTCCTGATCATCGATCACCCGGATCGAACCGGACCGGAAGGCTCCCATGACCGACACCTTCGTGAGCGCCGAACTGGCCTCCCAGCCGGAGACCTGGCGCGCTGCCGCAGCACTCCTGCCGACCCTCTCGGACGCGCTCCCCCAGCCCGGTGAACGCGTCGCCGTCATCGGCTGCGGCACGAGCTGGTTCATCGCGATGAGCTACGCCGTCGCCCGTGAGCAGGCCGGCCTCGGGGTCACGGACGCCTTCGCCGGCTCCGAGTACCCCGCATCGCGCGAGTACGACCGCGTGCTCACCATCAGCCGCTCGGGCACCACGACCGAGATCGTCGACCTGCTGCAGGCCCTGCCGTCGCAGCGCACCGTCCTGATCACGGCCGTCGCGGACAGTCCCGCCGCGGCCGTCGCCGACGACGTGGTCGCACTGCCCTTCGCCGACGAGCGCTCCGTCGTGCAGACGCGGTTCGCCACCACGGCGCTCGCCCTGCTGCGCGCGTCGATCGGCGACGACGTCGAGGCCCTCGCCGCCCAGGCCGAGATCGCGCTGACCCTGCCGATCGACGACCTGCTCGACGCCGAACAGGTCTCCTTCGTGGGCCGCGGTGCCGCCGTCGGCCTGACGTTCGAGGCCGCACTGAAGACGCGGGAGGCCGCGCAGTTCTGGGCCGAGTCCTACCCGGCGATGGACTACCGGCACGGGCCGATCGCCATCGCGCAGCCCGGCCGGCTCGTCTGGTCGCTCGGTGCCGCACCACAGGGGCTGGCCGACGAGGTCGCCGCCACCGGTGCGCGCTTCGTGCAGCACGACCTCGACCCGATCGCCGGCCTCGTCGTCGTGCACCGGTTCGCCGTCGCCCTGGCCGAGGGCCGTGGGCTGGACCCGGACAACCCCCGTTCGCTGACGCGGTCGGTCATCCTCACCTGATGGCGGGCGCAGGCGCGGTGCTCGGGGTCGACGTCGGCGGCACGGGCACCAAGGCCCGGCTGACCGACGCCGACGGACTCGTCCTGGACGAGACCCGGGTCCCGACGCCCCGCGACGATCCGTCGGGGCTCCGACTGGCCGTGGCCGTCGCCGACCTGGCAGTGCGGGCACTCGACCACGGTCGGCTCGACGCCGTCGGGCTCGTCACGCCGGGTGTCGTCGACGAAGCCGCCGGCACCGTCGTCCTCGCGGTGAACCTCGGGTGGCGGGACGTGCCGGTCCGCGACCTCGTGCGGGCCGAGCTCGTCCGACGCGGTGTCGACGTCCCGATCGCCTTCGGCCACGACGTCCGCGCCGGCGCCCTCGCCGAGACCCACGCCGGTGACACGGCACTGTCGCGCGGATCGGTCGCGTTCGTGCCCGTCGGTACCGGCCTGGCCAGCGCGCTGGTCGTCGACGGCCAGGTCGTGTCCGGGGGCGGATGGGCGGGGGAGATCGGCCAGGTGCTGATCCCGTCCGGACCGCACGCGGGGCTCCGGGTCGAGGAGATCGCATCGGCCGGGGGAGTCGCACGCCGCTCCGGGTCGGCATCGGCGCACGCGGCCATGCTCCGGGTGCGTGACGGCGACCCCGTGGCGACCGCCGTCTGGGACGACTGCGTCGCCGTGCTCGCGGACGCCCTCGCCTGGACGACCGCGGTCGCCGGCTGCCACACCGTCATCGTCGGCGGGGGACTCGCCGAGTCCGGCCCGCTGCTGTTCGGGCCGCTCCGCACGGCGGTGGCCGAGCGGCTCGTCGGGGTCCGCGCACCGGAGATCCTGCCGGCCGCCCACGGCGACGCCGCCGGAGCCATCGGCGCGGGTCTGCTCGCACGGCGGGTGCTCGAGACCGGGGTCCTGCTGTGACCACGCTCGTCCGCGCGCCACGCATCGTGACCGCCGCCCACGACCTGCACGACGGGTGGATCGTGCTCGACGACGACACCGTGCTCGCGGTCGGTGCCGGCACACCGCCGCGCGCGGACTCCGCGGTCACCGTCGACGGCACCGTCGTGCCGGGCCTCGTCGACCTGCACGCCCACGGCGCACTCGGCCACGACTTCGCCACGTGTTCCGCAGCGGACGCCCGAGCGGCGGCCGCGCACCACCGGTCACGGGGGACCACGACCCTCGTCGCCTCGATCGCGACCGGGCGTCACGACGACACCGTCGCAGCCCTCACGCGCCTTCGACCGCTCACCTCGGACGGCACGCTGGCGGGCCTGCACCTCGAAGGGCCGTGGTTGTCCCCGGCCCGCCGCGGAGCCCACCGGGTGG
This sequence comes from Curtobacterium sp. MCJR17_020, assembly GCF_003234365.2. NCBI lineage: Bacteria > Bacillati > Actinomycetota > Actinomycetes > Micrococcales > Microbacteriaceae > Curtobacterium > Curtobacterium sp. MCJR17_020. The sequence continues at coordinate 3,763,505 of NZ_CP126260.1, forward strand.
ACCTGCTCCACGCCCCGGACCCGCTCGAGGTCGACGCGTACCTGGCGGCCGCCGACGGCGCGCTGCGGGTCGTGACACTCGCCCCCGAGCTCCCCGGCGCCCTCGACACCGTGGCGCGGTTCGTCGCCGCCGGGGTCGTCGTGGCGATCGGGCACACCGACGCCACCGCCGAGCAGACCCGCCGCGCGATCGACGCCGGCGCCACGCTCGTCACGCACCTGTTCAACGGCATGCCACCGCTGCACCACCGCACGCCGGGGCCGGTCGGGGTCGCCCTGACCGACGACCGCGTCCTGCTCGAGTGCATCGTCGACGGACACCACCTCGACCCGACCACGATCGGGCTCGTCCAGCGGAGTGCACCGGGCCGCCTGGTGCTCGTGTCCGACGCGATGTCGGCGACGGGCTGCCCCGACGGTGACCACACCATCGCCGGGTCCGCGGTCTCGGTCCGCGGCGGGGTCGCCGTGCTCGCCGACGGGTCGTCGTTGGCGGGCAGCACGATCACCGTCGCCGACGCCGTCCGTGGGCTGCTGACGAGCGGGGTCGCGGTGCCCGAGGTCGTCGCCGCCTCCACCACGCGTGCGGCTCGGCTGCTCGGTCGGCCGGCGCCGCTCACGGTCGGCGCGCCCGCCGACCTCCTCGTCCTCGACCCCGACACCGGTGCGGTGCGGTGCCTCCTGCCGACGGCGGTGGTCTCGTGATCGTCGTCGTCACCCCGAATCCGGCCGTCGACGTCACGTACCGGGTCGCCGAACAGCGCATCGGCGAGACCCAGCGGGTCCTCGACGTCGCACGGCACCCGGGTGGCAAGGGCCTGAACGTCGGTCGGGTCCTGGCGGCGACCGGTGTCGCGACGCACGCCGTCCTGCCCCTCGGGGAGACGCCCGGCCGCTGGATCTCGGACGCGCTCGACGACCTCGGCCTCGGCCACACCGACGTCGTGGTGTCCGGCACGACCCGCACGACCGTCACCGTGGTCGACGACGTCGCCCACCCGACGATGCTCGGTGAGCCCGGCCCGGTGCTCACCAGCACCGAGTGGGACGCCGTCGCCGCAGCGGTCGACGGACTGCTCGGCCGCGCCGACGCCACCGCTCTCGTGGTGTCCGGTTCGCTGCCCGGCGGTGCCGCACCCGACGTCGTCGCGAGCTGGGTCGCCACGGCCCGTGAGCACGGCGTCCTGAGCGTCGTGGACTGCTCCGGTGCCGCACTGCTGGCGGCGGCGGGCGCGGGTGCCACCGTCTGCAAGCCCAACCGCGAGGAACTGCTCGAGGCCACCGGCGCCGCGGACGAACGCACCGCCGCCCTCCGGTTGCTGGAACGCGGCGCCGGCGTCGTCGTGGTCTCCCGCGGAGCGCACGGCATCGCCGCCCACACCGCGGACCACGTGCTCGAGGTCCCAGCGGTGCCCGGCGTCTCGGGCAACCCCACCGGGGCGGGCGACGCAGCGACCGCCGGTCTGGTCGGTGCCCTGGTCGACGCGGGGACCGGTGCCCCGTTCGCCGACGACACCCTGCTCCGGGCGCTCCGGTCCGCCGCCGCCCACGGGGCCGCAGCCGTCCTGCGCCCGGTGGCGGGCGAGGTCGACCCCGCCGACGTCCACCGCTTCCTGACCCACCCCGACCGAACGAGGACCCCAGCATGATCACCGACCTCGCCCTGACGGGCCTGCTCGACACCGCCCGCACGGCACACCGCGGCGTCGGCGCGTTCAACGTCGTCCTGCTCGAGCACGCCGAGGCCATCGTCACCGGGGCCGAGCGGGCCGGACTGCCCGTCATCCTGCAGATCAGCGAGAACTGCGTCCGGTACCACGGCGGTCTCGCACCGATCACGACCGCGACCCAGGCGATCGCCCGGGCCGCCGACGTCGACGTCCTGGTCCACCTCGACCACATCGAGGACCCGGACCTCGTCGCCGCCGGCATCGACCTGGGCGTGGACTCCGTCATGTACGACGGCTCGCACCTGGACTTCACGGCGAACGTCACTGCCACCCGTGACCTCGCGGTCCGGTGTCACGCCGCCGGCGTCGCCATCGAGGCCGAACTCGGCGAGGTGGGCGGCAAGGACGGCGTGCACGCTCCGGGTGTCCGCACCGACCCCACCGACGCCGCCGCGTTCGTGGCCGACACCGGGGTGGACGCCCTGGCCGTCGCCGTCGGGACCTCGCACGCGATGCAGACCCGCGAAGCCTCGGTCGACCGCGACCTGGTGGAACGTCTGCGTGACGCTGTGCCGGTCCCGCTGGTCCTGCACGGTTCGTCGGGGCTGTCCGACGACGAACTGCGCGGCGCGGTGCAGGCCGGCATGACGAAGATCAACATCTCGACCCACCTGAACGGCCTGTTCACCCGTGCCCTGCGCACCGTGCTCGACGAGCGGCCCGACCTGGTCGACCCACGGAAGTACGTGTCGGCGGGGCGCGAGGCGATCTCCACCGAGACCGCACGACTGCTCACGCTCCTGCACGGCTGAGCGGTGGCGGCCCGGGCAGCCGCCGTGCTCAGCAGAGCGGGACGTTCACCGCGAGCCCGCCCATGGCGGTCTCCTTGTACTTCGTCGACATGTCCGCCCCGGTCTGCCGCATCGTCTCGACGACCTGGTCGAGCGACACGTGGTGCACGCCGTCGCCACGGAGGGCCATCCGTGCGGCGTTGATCGCCTTGTTCGCGGCGATCGCGTTCCGCTCGATGCACGGGATCTGCACCAGGCCACCGATCGGGTCGCAGGTGAGCCCGAGGTTGTGCTCCATCGCGATCTCCGCGGCGTTCTCGACCTGTTCCGGGGTGCCCCCGAGGACCTCGGCGAGTCCGGCGGCCGCCATCGACGCGGCCGAGCCGACCTCGCCCTGGCAACCGACCTCGGCACCGGAGATCGATGCGCGCTCCTTGTAGATCGACCCGACGGCACCGGCGGTGAGCAGGAACCGCACGACGGCGTCGTCCCGGTCGGCAGCGGTGATCGCGGGGACGTAGGTGAGCGCGTAGTACAGCACCGCGGGGATGATGCCGGCGGCGCCGTTGGTGGGTGCGGTGACGACCCGGCCGCCGGTGGCGTTCTCCTCGTTCACCGCCATGGCGACGAGGTTCACCCACTCCATGGCGAACAGCGGGTCGTGGTCGGGGTCCTCGCGGGTGAGCTGCTCGTGCCACGTGGCTGCGCGACGCCGGACGTCAAGTCCGCCGGGCAGGCATCCGTCACGGCGGACGGAGCGTTCGACGCACGAGTCCATGACGGCGTGGATGTCGAGCAGCCCGGTGCGGACGTCGGCGTCGGTCCGGGTGACCGACTCGTTGGCGAGCGCCACTCCGCTGATCGGCAGCCCGGAGGCAGCGCAGGCGGCCAGCAGCTCGGCGCCGCTCGAGAACGGGTACGGCACGCGGTCGTCGACCGGGATCGCCGCACCCGCGACCACGGCACCGTCGTCCTCGCCGTCGCCGTCGCGCGCGATGAAGCCGCCACCGATCGAGTAGTACGTCTCGTCAGCCAGGTCGGCACCGGCTCCGTCACGGGCTCGCAGCCGCATGGCGTTCGGGTGCCGGGGCAGCATCGTGAGGGGGTGCAGCACGATGTCGGCGATCCGGAACGACACGGTCGCCCCACCGTCGAGCCGGAGCAGGCCGTCGCGTTCGAGGGCGTCGAGCGCCCCGGTCATCGCGTCCGGGTCGACGGTCTCGGGGTGGGACCCCATCAGGCCGGCGACCACGGCACCGAGGGTGCCGTGGCCCTGCCCGGTCGACGCCAGTGAGCCGTACAGGTCGACGGCGACGGAGGCGACGGGCAGCCCGGCGACCAGGGACGCGAACTCGGCGCCGGCCCGCATCGGCCCGACGGTGTGCGAGCTCGAGGGACCGACACCCACGCTGAACAGATCGAAGACGGAGACCGGCACGCCGCCACACTAACCCGTCCGGACGGACCGGGTCTCGAGCTGGCCGCGCCGAGTCTCGGGCTGGCCGCGCCGAGTCTCGGGCTGAGCGACAGATCACGGGCTCACGAGCGCGAGAACTGTCGCTCACCGCGGAACTCGGCCTCCAGGATCAGCGCCGGGTGTTGCCCTCTGCCGGCACCACGAACCACAGGACGACGTAGGCGATCCACAGCGGCCCGGGGAACAGGCTCAGGATCACCCAGCCGATCCGGACGAGGGTGCGGGACAGGCCGAAGCGATCGGCGAGGCCGGCGCAGACACCGGCGAGGATGCGGCCGTTGCGGGGACGGGAGAGTGTGCTCATGGGGACGACGCTACGCACCGGCGACGAGCGAGGGCATCCGGGCAGTACCCCGGATCACGGTGGGGACAACCCCCGGACGACCCCCGAACGACCCCTGAACGACCCCCGACGCCGGGCCCCCGACGCCTGATGCCCGACGCCCGTCAGGGGATGAGCACGATCTTCCCGCGGGTGTGCCGCTGCTCCAGCTGCTCGTAGGCGTCCTGAACCCGGTCGAGCGGGTAGGTCGCGGCGATCGGCACCTCGACCTCGCCGTTCGCCACCTGCATCGCCAGGGCGCCGAGGATCTCCGGGTCGGCCGTGTCCGCGCTGCCGGAGGCCTTCGCACCGACCTCGGCGGCAGCCTCGAAGGCGATGATCGTCTCGATGCGGTCGACCGGCACGCCCAGGGCGATCCCGAGGTGCACGTACTCCGGACCGTACGTGTCGATGACGGCGTCGATGCCGTTGGTGGCGAGCTCGGTGATCCGCTCCTGCAGGCCCTCGCCGTACGCGACGGGCCGTGCACGCTTCGACCGGAGCCACTCGTGGTTCGCCTCGGACGCGATCGCGATCACGTCGATGCCCTCGTTCGTCAGCAGCTGCGTGACGAACCCGCCGACACCACCTGCGGCACCGGACACGACGACGGTCTCGCCGGGTCGGGGGTCGACGGCACGGACGGCTGCGGCAGCGGTCGTGGCGACGATGTCGAGCCCGCCGGCGACGGTCCAGTCGAGCAGCCGGGGCTTCTGCACGACCTGTTCGGCCGGCACCGACACGTACTCGGCCTGGCTCGCGCGGTCCCACGACCACCCGAGGACCTCTTCGCCCTCGTCGACGCCGTCGACGCCCTCGCCGACGGCCACGACGATGCCGGCGAAGTCGGTGCCCTGACCGGACGGCAGCGCGTCTGAGGACCCGCCGTCGAACAGCCCCTGGCGGATCGCCGACTCGCCCGGGTTGATGCCGGCGGCGCGGACGCGCACGAGCACCCGACCGGCGGTGGCCTCGGGGACGGGGACCTCGGCGACGTGCAGCACGGAGCGGTCACCCCACTCGTCGAAGCGGACAGCGCGCATGGTCTCCGGGATCTCAGTCATCGCGTCCGACGGTACCCCGAGCATGACGAACGGTCCGCGTGGACCGCTCCATCGGCACGACGGTGGGAGACTGGCTCCATGCCCATCCTCAACAAGGACATGCAGGTCTGCATGTCGCTCGCGGCCCGGCCGAGCAACATCGGCACCCGTTTCCACAACTTCCTGTACGACGAGCTCGGGCTCAACTTCCTGTACAAGGCGTTCACCACGACCGACCTGCCCGGCGCCGTGGCCGGCATCCGCGCGCTCGGCATCCGCGGCTGCTCGGTGTCGATGCCCTTCAAGGAGGCGATCATCCCGCTCGTCGACCACGTCGAGGAGTCCGCCGCCGCCATCCAGTCGGTGAACACGGTCGTGAACGACGACGGCGTGCTCACCGCGTCGAACACCGACTACGAGGCGATCGCCGCCCTGCTCGCCTCACACGACGTCGACAGCGCGTCCCGGGTGCTGCTCCGCGGCTCCGGCGGCATGGCGAAGGCCGTGACCGCGGCGTTCCGCGGCGCCGGCTTCGACCGCCTGACGGTCGTCGCTCGCAACGAGCAGACCGGCCCGGCGCTCGCGTCGCAGTACGGCTACGAGTGGGTCGCCGAGGAGCGCGAGGCTGGGGAGTCCGACCTGGTCGTCAACGTCACGCCCCTCGGCATGCGCGGCGACCAGCAGGACGCGCTCGCCTTTGCCCAGGACCGGATCGAGGCGGCCCACACGGTCTTCGACGTGGTCGCGTTCCCGTCGGAGACCCCGCTGGTCCGCGCCGGCCGCCAGGCCGGCAAGCACGTCATCACCGGAGCCGAGGTCATCGCGCTGCAGGCAGCACGCCAGTTCGAGCGCTACACGGGCGTCGCCCTGACCGACGACCAGGTGGCGCGCGCCAGCGAGTTCTCGCGCGCCGAGTAGTCGACGCCCCCACAGGGCGGACGGGAGGTGGGCCCCACACGCCGGTTCCGGCGTGACGCGCCAGCGGCACGACGGCCATGACGGGAGGCACGGTGCCAGCTGGCACCGTGCCTCCCGTTCGTCTCGTGGAACGTCTCAGGCGTTCGCCGCGCGCCCGACGGCCACCCACCCGAGTCGGCGCAGCGTCTCGTGGTTGCGGACCCAGATGAGCGGCTGCATGAGGAAGTCGGGGACCCAGGCGCCCGGACCGGCGACCGCGTTCTCGACGATCGTCACCTTGCAGCCCTTGCGGTGCGGCTCCACGGTCAGCTCCACGCGGGCCTCACCGATCGGCCACCCCTTCGGCTGGATCACCATGCGGTGCGGCGGGTCCCACACCAACGAGGTCGTGACGTCGTCGATGACGAGCGGCCAGGCACCGAACGAGTGGTGCAGGTGCGTGCCGACCTGCGGCCAACCGGGCTCCTGCGCGCGCATCCGTGAGGCGCCGACCACCCAGGTCGTGTAGAGCCAGCCGTCGCCGAGCACGTCGAAGACGTCCTCGGGAGCACAGTGCAGGATGCGGACGTTCTTCGCCATGGTGATCAGCCTTCCGGGGTGAGGTCGACGTCGTCGGGCAGCCCGAAGGTGTGCCGGAGTGCGCTCTTCGCGGCACGCCAACCAGCCATGCCGTGCACGCCGGGGCCGGGCGCGGACGACTCGGAGCACAGGTACATGCCGCCGCCCATCCGCCACGGGTCGCTGGACAGCACCGGGCGCTTCACGAGCTGCCAGAAGCTCGCGGCACCGGCGGCGATGTCGCCGCCGACGTAGTTCGGGTTGTGGTCCGACATGTGTGCGGCCGTCCGACTCGACGTGTGCAGGATCGTGTCACGGAACCCCGGCGCGAACCGTTCGACCTGGCGCGTGATCGCCTCGGTCTGGTCGACGTCGGACCCCGCCGGTACGTGCGCGTAGGCCCAGAAGACGTGCTTGCCCCGCGGCGCACGGGTCGGGTCGACGACGGTCGGCTCGGAGCCGAGCACGTACGGCTGTTCGGCGTGCTGGCCGCGCGCGACCGAGCCCTCCGCCGCCGCGATCTCGGCTCGTGTCCCGCCGATGTGCACCGTGCCGGACCGGCGCAGCGCCTCGTTCGTCCACGGCACCGGGTCGGACAGCGCGAAGTCGACCTTCGCGGCCGCGTTGCCGAACCGGAACCGGCGGAGCGCACCGCGCTTCGGCGTGGGGATCTGCGAGCCGGCGATCCGCAGCATGCCGGGGACACTCGTGTCGAAGAGCACCGCCTTCGCCGGGGTGAGGTCGCCGAGCGACCGGACCTCGTGCCCGGTGACGATCCGTCCGCCGTGCGCGACGAGGTCGTCGGCGAGCGCGTCCACGATCGCCTGGCTGCCGCCGATCGGCACGGGCCAGCCGCGGGCGTGCGCGTAGGCGCCGAGCGACAGCGCCGCGGCGGCCGTCGACAGCGAGGGCATGTGCTGGATGGAGTGCGCGGCGACGCCGGACACCATCGCCGGGGCGGCGTCCTGGCGGAAGCGGGCGTTCCAGGCGCTGCTGCCCTGCTCGAGTGCGCGCAGGCCGAACCGCAGCACCGTGAGCGGGTGGCGCGGCACGTGCAGGAGGGCGTCGGTGGCGAAGTCAGCGACCTGGTCGGCCGCGCGGGCGAGCGGGCCCATCAGGTTCCGGAAGGCCGGGCCGTCCACGCCCAGCTCGGCGGCTGTCCGCTCGAGGTCCTGGTACGCGATGCCCGCGCGACCCCCGTCGAGCGGGTGCCCGTACTGCACCTCGGGCAGACGGAGCTCGATGCGCTCCTCCATCCGGAACAGCCGGAAGAACTCGGACTGCAGGGCCATCGGGTGCACGGCCGAGCAGACGTCGTGCAGGAACCCCGGCAGGGTGAGCTCGGCTGTGCGGGCACCACCGCCGATCGTGTCGTTCCGTTCGACCACCTCGACGGACAGGCCCGCACGGGCGAGCGTCACCGCCGCCGCGAGTCCGTTCGGACCGGCACCGACGACCACCGCATCAACCATGGTCCGAGCCTAGGGACTCGTGTCTGCGCGTGGTCCCGGTCAGATGACCGAGGCTCCGGAGGAGACAGCGATCTGCTTCCGGGCAACGACGGTGTCGATCCGTTGTGCTCCGGCGATGAAGGCCGCAGCATCGTGGTCGACGTACCCCGCGATCGCGACGATGTCATCGCGGATCCGTTCGAGTGGAGCCGCGTGGACGGGCTCGTGGTGCGCGAGACGGTTGCGGAACCGGCGGACGTCATCGAGGCGACGATGCAGTTGCTTTCGGCGCACCTGCCCCAGCCGGGGGAAGGCGTGCACGAGCCGGGGTTGCCACAGCGTCGTCTCGTAGCTCCACAACGGATCTCGCGGGACCCCAGCGTCCGTGAGCCCCACCCAGAACCCGAAGCTCGTGGCCGCGACGATCTGATCCGGCTCGGGGTCGCTCACGCCGCGGCGGACGAGTGTCCGGGTGGCATCGGTCACCGCCCGACGCTCTCGATCCAGGAGCCGCACCGTTGGGTCGTTCCACCAGTCGTCCCGGCGGGATCGTCGGAGTTGGTCGTGGATCGCGTTCCGGACGAACACTTCGAGGCACCCGACCGGCCCCCAGAACGCAGCCGCGATCTCGCAGTTCCAGGCGTACAGCCGAGATCCGAGGTCAGCGCGGCCGCCGTACCGAGCCGCGTACCGGTCGAACCGCGGCGCGCTGAGCAGACGCGGCAACTCCGGCAACGTCGCTGGATCGATCATCGCGCTCCCCCCGAACTGCCCTCTGGAACAGCAATCGCCCCAGGAGTCCGGCGGTGCCGAATGGTCCTGGGGCGTTACCCGATCAGCCTAGCGACGCTCGGGTGATATCTCAAGTACCGGCTCAGGGGCGGGCGACGTCGGGGTCTGCCGGGTCGGAGCCGTCCTCGTCGCCGTCGGCGTCGTCCGGCTCGTCGGCGTCGACCGGGGTCGAGCCCACGGGGTGCTCGGCCAGCAACGTCGCGAAGTCCTCGTCGAGCATCTGCTGCAGGCGGTCGTCGCGGCCGATCTCGTAGTCGTCGGCTGGACGCTGCGCCCAGCCGAGGCGCCCGACCACCGTGGTGCCGATGTCGTCCCAGGCCCGGGCACGGGCGGCGAGCACGATGCCGTCGACGAAGTGCTGGTCGTCACGGCGCTTGTCGAGCATCGTCGCGAGTTGCTCGTACGTCGCCTCACGCGTGCGCAGCTTGAGGTCGTCACCCCGGCGGTAGTCGTGCTGGTGCCGTGAGCGGCCCTTCGACTTGCTCGACGTCGACCGGATCTCCCGCATGCGCGCGGCGTCGCCCCGCTGCTCCTCGGCCATGCGGTGGAGCTCCTCGCGCGCGGCCTCGGCGATCAGCGCGTGGTCGAAGTACCCCTGGTCGCGCAGCGCATTGGTGATGATCCGGTTGCCGACCGCGATCGTGACCGCGGCCTTCGCGATGAGGAACCCCTCGTCGACGGCCCGCTTCAGTTCGACCTGGCTGATGGGTCGATCGCGCACGTCGTGGTTGCGTCGTCCGAACAGGGCCATGCTCCGACGATACCGGCGTCCGGTGACCATCCGTCGGCAGGTGGACCCGGATCACGCCCTGGAGGGACGACACGCCCCGAGCGGTTCCGTAGCGTCGGGTGCATGGTCACGTACACGGAGTCCCCCCGCACCGGTCTCGGCACCGCGAGTCTCGTCCTCGGGATCTGCTCGCTGCTCGCCGGTTGGACGTTCGTCGCGCCGATCGTCGGGCTGTGCCTGGGCGTCGCGTCGCGCAGCCGCGAACCGCTCGCCCGTGGTCGCGCGGGCTGGGGAGTCTTCCTGAACCTCATCGCGCTCGCCGTCTGGATCCTGCTGCTCGTGCTGGCGGTCGTCGGCGGTGTGTTCGCGGTCTGGCAGGGCGCGACGCACAGCTCCTGACGCAAAGCTCCTGACGCGCGCAGACGTCGGCGGGGGAGACGCGCCTAGAGCAGCAGGCCGTAGACGGCGACGTCGGCGCGGACGGGCCCGAGCGGCAGCGCGCCCCGCAGGGTCCCCTCATGGGCGAACCCGAGCCGTTCGGCCAGCGCGCGGCTGCGGACGTTGTCGACGCCGGTCCGGATCTCGAGCCGTGCGGTGCCGCGTGCCCGCGCGACCTCGACCAGGACCCCGGCGGCCCGCCCCGCGACACCGCGGCCCTCGTGTCCGGCGTCCACCCAGTAGCCGAGTGACGCCTGGCCCAGGTACGGGTCGAAGGTCAGCGACGCCACCCCGACGATGCGGTCGTCGGAACGGATGACGCAGGGGAGCGCGCGGTCCATCGCGAACTGGCCGAGCAGCCGTTCGGTGTGCAGTCCGATGGTCTCGCGGTCCTGCGGATCCCACGCCCACGGTTCGGCCGCACGCAGCCGGTCCAGGTTCGCGCGCACGAGTTCCAGGACCGGGTCGACCGTCGTCAGGTCGCGCAGCGTCAGCGTGTACCCGTCGCCGAGGTCCCGCCCGAATGCCGCCACCCGTCAGAGACTATGCACGCCGGGCGCTACTCGTACCGGAGCGCCTCGATCGGGTTCTGCCGCGCGGCGCGGCGTGCGGGGAGGGTGCCGGCGAGGAACGCGATGAACATCACGACGAGGATGATCGTCGCCACCGAACTCGGTGCGAACTGCATGATCTGCAGGCCCGGCAGGTCCTTGAGCACCGTGCCGGCGAGCACGTTCGAGATGCCGGTGCCGAGCAGGATCGCGACACCGGCTCCGATGGCGCTGCCGAGGAACCCGATGAAGACCGCCTCGAGCGAGAACAGCGTGTAGACCTTTCCGCCGCCCATGCCCATCGCCTTCATCAGGCCGATCTCGCGGGTGCGCTCCTGCACGCTCATCAGGAGCGTGTTGATGATGCCGAAGCCCGCTGCCACCAGGGCGATGACGGCGAAGGCGTTCAGGACCCCGACGATGCCGCTGATGACGGTCTGGAACTGTCCGAGCTGGTCCTGGATGGTCTGCCCGAGGAACCCGTCGTCCGACAGCGCCTTCTTGACCGTGGTCGCGGAGGCCCCGGAGTCGAGCGTCGCGGTGGCGCTGGCGTACGAGGTCGCGATCGAGTCCGGCTTGCCGATCTCCTGCGCGGCCTGCATCGCGTCGGTGAGCGCGGCGTTCGCCCCGGCACCGCCGCCGAACAGCGACTCGTTCTGCACACCGACCACCGTCGCGGTGAGGGTGTGCTCCTTGCCCTGGTAGTCGTCCACCGCGAAGGTGAGTTCCTTGCCGACGGCGGCCTTCGCGCTGCCGAGTCCGAGGTTCTCCAGGTAGTTCGTCGGCAGGATCACCTGGTTCGCATCGGTGTCGTCGTCGAGCTGCTTCCCGCTCGCCAGGTCGGCGTCGAGTTCGCCGGCGTTGGCGGTCAGCGAGACGACGTACTTGCCGTCGTCATCGTGCTCGGCGTACTTCGGAGCGAGCGCGACCGCGGGACGGATGCTCTTGATGCCGTCGATCGCGCGGATGTCGTCGACGTCGGACTGCGACAGGTACGAGAACGACGCGGGGCCGCGGTCCACGCTCTGGCCGGACTCGTCGGGGTCGTACTCCGCCGGCCCGCTGTCGGTCGACGCGGTGTCGACGGCCTTCGTGATGGTCAGGGAACCGGTGTCGCCGATCGACGAGACCTGGGTGTCGATGTAGTTGCTGACTCCCGTGCCGATCGCCGAGGTCAGCGTGATCGTGAAGGCGCCGATGAAGATCGCGATGACGGTCAGGGTCGTGCGCAGCTTCGACCGGAAGGTGTTCGAGACCGCGGTGCGGAGCAGGTCGAGGAAGTTCATGCGGAGTGCCTTCCGTGCGTGGCCTGCTGGTCGACGGCGGCACCGGCGGTGGGCGTGCCGTCCGATCCACCGACGATGAGTCCGTCGCGGACGTTGACGCTGCGGTCGCAGCGGGCGGCGAGTTCTTCGTCGTGCGTGACCACGACGAGCGTGATCCCGCGTTCGCGCTGCAGGCCGAAGAGCATGTCCTCGACCACCTGCCCGGTGTTCGTGTCGAGGTTGCCGGTCGGCTCGTCGGCGAAGATGACGCTCGGCTCGCCGACCAGCGCGCGTGCGATGACCACGCGCTGCTTCTGCCCGCCGGACAGGTCGTTGGCGTCGTTCTTCGCCTTGTCGGCCAGACCGAGGGAGTCGAGCGCCGCCATGCCGCGGCGCTTCCGTTCGGCTCCGGAGACGCCCGCGATCTTGAGCGGCAGCACGACGTTGTCGAGGACCGAGGTCTTGGGGGTCAGGAAGAACTGCTGGAACACGAACCCGAAGGTGCTGTTGCGCGTGCGGTTCACCTGTCGCGCGCCGAGGGTCGCCGCATCGGTGCCGTCGAGCAGGACCTGCCCGGTCGACGGCTTGTCGAGCAGTGCGAGCAGGTGCATGAGCGTCGACTTGCCCGAACCGGACTTGCCGACGATCGCCAGGCTCTCGCCCTGGTGCACCTGGAGTGACACCCCCTTGAGCGCGTCGAACCGCGTCGGGCCTCGGCCGTAGGTCCTGGCGAGGTCACGGGCCTCGAGCACGGGAGTGGTCATGGCCCCACCGTAGTGTCCGCTGCACGACTGCAAGTTTGCGTTTGCTGTAGATCATGTGACGTTCCGGTTACAGTCGGGCCATGCCCGACACCGCGCCCGCCACCGAGATGGGTCTGCGCGACCGCAAGCGCCTCGAGACACGCCACCGCATCGCGGAGGCGGCTCGGTCCCTCGCGCTCGAGCAGGACATCGACCACACCACGATCGAACAGATCGCCGCACGCGCCGAGGTGTCGCCCCGCACGTTCTTCAACTACTTCGAGAGCAAGGAGGACGCGGTCCTCGGGCACACCGAGCTCGACCTGGACGCCGAGACCCTGGCGGCGCACCTCGAGACCGTCGCGGGGGAGCCGGCTGCGCAGGCCGTGGTCGACCTGGCGTTCCTGGTGTTCGGCTCGTCGTTCGGCGACGAGCACGAGCGGCTTGCCCGGAAGGAGGTCATCGTGCGCTTCCCGCAACTCATGCGCCGCCAGGTCAGCCGGATGACGACCGTGGCCGAGGCGATGACGGGTGCGGTGCGCACGATTCTCGAGCGCGACCCGGCCTGGGGGCCGGACGCCGCGACCCCGCAGGCGGCCGAGATGCTGCTCGGCATGTGCATGACCGGCCTGCGGAGTTCGGCGCGGCACGAGGGTTCCGATCCGGAAGAGGTCCGCGCCCGCGTCGTCGCGTCGATCCGCGACACGGCTGCGCGGGTCACGGCTTCGTGATGAAGCCCTCCTTCACCATCCAGTCGAAGGCGACGTCGGCCGGCTCACGTCCCTCGACGTCGACCTGACGGTTCAGTTCCTGCAGTACCGCGTCGGTGAGCTTCGGCGAGATCTGGTCGTAGACGTCCGCCAGCTGCGGGTACTCCTTGAGCGTGGCCGAGTCGAGCACCGGCGCGACGTTGTACGCCGGGAAGAAGCCCTTGTCGTCCTCGAGCACGGTCAGGCCGAGCGACTTGATGCGGCCGTCGGTGGTGAAGACCTCGCCGAAGTTGCACTTGCCCCGGTCGGTGGCCGTGTAGACCGTGCCGGTGTCGAGGATGCTGACGTTGTCACTGGGGATCCCGTTCTCCCCCGAACCGCCGAGCTCCAACCCGTACTTCTCGAGCATCGGCTTGAACCCGTCGGCACGCGAGTTGAACTCCGACTCCACGCAGAAGGTGCGCTCGTCGACGGGGAGCTTCGCGATGTCGGACAGGGTCTTGACGTCGTCGAGCTCCTTGACCGCCTCGTCCCGGACCGCGAACGCGTAGGTGTTGTTCATCGGCGCCGGGTTCAGCCACGTGAGCCCGTTGCCGGCGTCCTCCTTCTTGACCGCTTCCCACTGCTCGGTCTTGTCCGGGATCCCCTCGGCGTGGCCCATGAAGGTCAGCCAGGCGGTGCCGGTGTACTCGTACGTGAAGTCGGCACCGTGCGAGGTCATCAACTCGCGGACGGCGACGCTGCCCGGCACGTTGGTCTCGTCGGTGACGTCGAACCCGGCGGCCTTCGCGGCGAGCACGGCGATCTTGCCGAGCACGAGCTGCTCGGTGAAGTTCTTCGACGTCACGGTGATGTGGGCGCCGTCCGGCAGGTCGTCGATGCGCTCGATGGTGCCGGGACCGGCCTCGGGGACGAAGGACGTCGCGGGCTGCAGGCCGCAGCCGGCCAGGACGAGCGCGGTGGTGCCGGCGAGCGCGACGGCGGCCCCGCGGCGGAGGCGGCGGGTACGGCGGTTCATCGGAGTCCCTTCGGACGTGCGACGGTCTCGACCACGCGGCCGAGCCAGTCGATGGAGAGGGCGAGGAGCGCCACGAGGAGCGCCCCGGCGACGAGCACCTTCGGCAGGAAGAGCGTCACGCCGGTCGTGATGAGGAGCCCGAGGCCACCAGCGCCGACGAAGGTTGCCAGGCTCGCGGTGCCGACGAGCAGCACGAGCGCCGTCCGGATGCCGGACAGCATGACCGGCACCGCGAGGGGCAGCTCGACGCGCATCAGCACGCTGAACGCGCTCATGCCCATGCCACGGCCGGCCTCGACGAGCCGCGAGTCGACGCTCTGCACGCCGATCATGGTGTTCCGGAGGACCGGCAGGATCGCGTAGAGCACGAGCGCGACCACGGCGGACCAGCTGTTCAGGCCGAGCCACGCGGCGAGCAGCACGATCAGGCCGACAGCGGGGGCCGCCTGCCCGAAGTTCGCGACGGCGAGCACGTACGGGCTCGCCCGACGCAGCGGTCCGCGCGTGAGCACGATGCCGAGCGGGATGCCGATCACGAGCACCAGCACCGTCGACTGCAGCGTGAGCACCAGGTGCTGGCCGGTGAGCGCCAGGATGTCCGACGGGTTGAGCGTCGTGCGCTCGGTCGGGGTCAGGTCCGCCGTGGCGAGCCAGATCGCGAACCCGGCGAGCACGACGAGGATCGCGATCGGCTGGAACAGCAAGCCCTTCCAGGACGTGCTGGCGCCGGTGGCGGGCCCGGCGGCGACAGCACTCACAGGTCTTCCCCGGAGGGCGCGATCACGGGCGCGGCCGGCGAGGACGGCAGCGTCTCGATCTGGTTGGTGTTCGTGCCGACCGGCGTGTACGCGCGGTCGTCGGCCGCTGCCGCACGCGACCGGGTGATGGCCTCCATGACGACCTCGACCGTGATGACACCGCGGAACGCCTCGCCCCGACCGGTGACCAGTGCGGCCCCGGCGCTCGAGACGAGCATGGTGTCGAGCGCGTCGTTGAGCGTCGAGGCCTCGCCCACGATGGGCAGCTCCGGGTCGACGCCGTCCGGGATCCGGTCGAGACGCTCGAGCTGCCGGCGCGACGGCCAGCCGATCGGCCGCTGCCGACGGTCGACCACGACGGCGTGCCCGTGGCCTCCTGCCTCCTGCATGCGCTGCAGGACGGCCTTCGCCTCTTCGCCGGGGGAGCAGGTCACCGCGGAGACGACCTCGACGTCGCGGACGCGGTTCAGGGTGAGCTGCTTCAACCCGGCGCCCGAGCCGATGAAGTTCTCGACGAACTCGTTCGCCGGCTCCGCCAGGATCCGCTCCGGGGTGTCGTACTGCACGATGTGGGCGCCCTCGGTGAAGATGACGATCCAGTCGCCGAGCTTCACGGCCTCGTCGAAGTCGTGGCTGACGATGACGATCGTCTTGTGCAGCTCTTCCTGGATGCGCAGGAGCTCGTCCTGCAGACGCTGCCGGGTGATCGGGTCGACCGCACCGAACGGCTCGTCCATCAGCAGGACGGGAGGGTCCGCCGCGAGCGCCCGGGCGACGCCGACGCGCTGCTGCTGGCCGCCGGAGAGTTCGCGGGGGTAGCGGTCGCGGTAGGTGTCGGGATCGAGCGAGACGAGGTCGAGCAGCTCGTCGACGCGCGCCGCGATCTTCTCCTTCGACCAGCCGAGCATCTTCGGCACGATCGCGATGTTCGCCGCGACGGTCATGTGCGGGAAGAGCCCGCCGGCCTGGATCACGTAGCCCATCCGGCGGCGGAGCTCGTCGGCGTCGATGCCGGTCACGTCGTCGTCACCGACGACGATGCGGCCCTCGGTGGGCTCGATCAGGCGGTTGATCATCTTGAGGGTCGTCGTCTTGCCGCAGCCGGACGGGCCGACGAGCATGACGATCTTGCCGGCCGGGATCTCGAGGGTGATGCCGTCGACGGCGGGCTTCGACTGCCCGGGGTACCGCTTGGTGACCTCGTCGAGCAGGATGCTGCGGCCGGTGACGTCCCCGTCGGGCGCGGTGGTGGTGGCGGAGTCAGTGCTGGACACGGATACCTCTCGAGATGGTCAGGCGGCCGAGGCCGAGGAGGAGCAGGTCGAGGACGAGGGCGAGCAGGACGACGCCGACCACCCCGACGACCACGGAGTACAGGGCGTTCGCGCCGCCGAGGCGCGAGAGTCCGGAGAAGATGAAGCCGCCGAGCCCGGGGCCGAGCGCGTACGCGGCGATGGCCGCGATGCCCATCACCATCTGGGCGGACACGCGGACGCCGCTCAGGATGATCGGCCAGGCCATCGGCAGTTCGACCTGCACGAGGGTCCGGAACCGGCTCATGCCGATGCCGCGCGCGGACTCGACCACGCTCGGCGGGATCTCGGCGAGGCCGACGACCGCGTTGCGCAGGATGGGGAGCGCGGCGAAGAAGACGACGGTGACCACCGACGGCAGGACACCGAAGCCGAGCGGGACGATGAGCAGGCCGATGACCGCGAAGGACGGCAGGGTGAGGCCGATGGCGGACACCCCGTTCGCGACGGAGGTCAGGCGGGGACTGCGGTAGACGAGTGTGGCGAGCACCACGGCGATGACCGTGGCGAGCACCGTGCACTGGACCACCAGTGAGAAGTGCTGCCACGACGAGAACCAGATCTGGCTCCATCGCTCCACGACGTACTGGAACACGGGTGGGCGCTCCCCTTCCGGTCGGCCGAACTGCCCACGGGTCGGGGCACAAGCTGCGCCAAAGCTACGCAGGGCACGGACCGGTCGCACGACGAAGCGCAGCGGAGACGACCGATTCCTGTGCAGATGACCGGATGAGAACCCCTGATCAACGGGCAGTTCGAGCGTCGAGCCTGAGAGAACGGTAACGATCGTGAGGGGCCATCGGCTACGTGGCCAGGCCCCGCAGGCCGGACCGCTCGGCGATGTCGACGAGCTGCTCGCGCCAGAGGACCCACGCTTCGGGGCTCTTGTCGGCCAGGTTGCCGTCCCCGTCGCCCGCCAGTCCGTCGAGCATCTCGCGGACGATGTCGGCGTGCCCCGCGTGCCGGGCCGTCTCGTACGCCATGTGCACCAGGATGCGGTGGAGTGTGACCTCGCGGTGCTCCTCCGGCCACCAGGGGACGGTGCCGCGGGCGTCGAGGTCGAGCGCTTCGATGGTCGCGTCGGCGTGCGCAGCACTGCGGTGGTGGAAGGCCACGACGTCGTCCAGGGTCTCGTCGAGCGTCGCGTACATGTCCTCGCCGTCCTCCGACTCGAGCCAGGCGGGCGCGTCGGGCAGCGGCCGACCGAAGACCTCGCCGAAGTACCCGGCCTGCACACCGGCGACGTGCTTCACCAGCCCGAGCACGTTCGTACCGGTCGGGGTCACCGGCCAGCGGGCCTGCCGTTCGGCCAGGCCGTCGAGCTTGCCGAGCAGCGCGGCGCGGTGCTTCTGCAGGTACCGGTGCAGCGTCCGCTTCACCGCAGCGGCCGAGGCCAGGGGATCGGTGTCCGACGACGCGCCCTCGTCCGAAAGGACCGAGTTCCCGCTGGACGCGAGACCGGTGGTCGTCGCGGGGTGGACCTCGGGGACGGCGTCGGTGCTGCTCATGCCCTCGATCGTGCCACCACGACGTCCTGCAGGCGTGCCGATTCCTGCACGGCCACACGCTCCGCGGTGAGCAGCAGTCCGGCCACCTCGGCTGAGGTGCGCGCGGGGGCGTCGTTCCAGCTCGTCAGGTCACGTACGCGGCCCATCCGGACGTCGGGTGCCGGACACCAGAGCACCGGCGCACCTTCGTCCACGGCGAGCGCGTGCCAGACCAGGTCGAGTGAGTGCTGGACCCGCGGTGAGTGCACGGCGTGCGGCCCGCCGGCGGCCGAGACGACCGCGCCGACCAGGCAGGCGGCGACGAGGGGCCGCCCCTGCACGTCCATCGCGGCGGCACTCGTGGCCTTCCGCACCCGGCCGTGCTCGTCGAGGTACGCGAACCAGGCGTGCTGGATCCAGCCGCGTTCGACGACGCCACGCGCGTCGGACAGCAGGTGCTCGAGCTCGCCGAGTTCCTGCAGCCGGGCTTCGACCCGTCGGACGCGTGCGGCGGCGCGGCGCTCGGCGAGGCGGTCGAGGAACCCGCGGAGGCCGGTTCGCTCGGATCGGGTGGGGGCGGGAGAGGCGTCGGTGGCGACGTCGTGCTGGACGCGGAACTCGAGGGTCATGAGGGCCCCTCCGATCGGCTGTGCACGGATGGTGCGGTCACGATAGCCCCGCGGGGTCTCAGCCGTCCAGCACCGCGTCGATGCTGCGCCGCGCGACGCTCCGGAAGGCGCGTTCGTCGGACGTCGCGAGCGCCGAGGCGAGCGCGATCGCCCACCCGCGCGCGCGTCCCCAGGTGACGTCCGGAGCGGCGACCAGCGTCCGGAACGCGTGGCGGGCCTCCCGATCGAGCGTCAGCCAGGCGGTGGCGAGGTCGACGGCGGGGTCCCCCGAGGTCACGTCGCCGAAGTCGACGACCGCCGACAGGCGTTCGTCGCCGTCCGGCGTGCGGTCCACGAGCAGGTTGAACGGGTGCAGGTCGCCGTGCACCCAGACGGGAGGCCCGGTGTGCGTCGGCAACGCCGCCGCGGTCCGCCAGACCGCTGCCAGCTCCACGGCCCGGGGCACGTCCTGCGTGGCGAGTCGCGTCAGGACGGCGTCGCTGCGCATCGCCAGCGGCACCGCACGGAACGGGTTCGCCGGAGCATCCGCCGGAGCCGGCACGTGCAGCAGTCGCACGAACTCCGCGAGGGCCTCGGCGGCCTGGACGCCGGCAGCACGTTCACCGACGGGTGCTCCCGGGAGCCACGGGACGACGCTCCACGACCAGGGGTACCCGAGCGCCGGACGGCCCACGCGCACCGGAGCCGGCACCGGGACCACCGGTGCGACGCGGGCGGCGATCTCCGGAAGCCACCGCTGCTCGTGCTCGACCAGGCGTGCCGCGAGCTCCCGACGCGGCAAGCGCACGGCGTACTCGTCGCCGAGCCGCACGATGACGTTGTCCCAGCCGTTCGCGACGACCACGAGCGGCAGGTCCGCCAGGTCGGGGTGCTGGTCTCGCAGCAGGGCCCGGACGAGCGGGACGTCGACGTCGACCTCTGCCGGTGGTGTGGGCACCGGCTCAGGCTAGTGGGCCGGTGGACACATGCCCGCGAACGGGGGCGGGTGCGGGAACCGACCGCTGGGTATCCTCGTGGAGCGGTGACGTGGGTGTTTCCCTGGGGGGACCCGCGTCATTCCGGCGCGATGATGGCGACGAGTCGCGGGACCTCTGGCCGGAGGCGTTCGGTGACGAGCGCGGCGAGCAGCACCGTCCAGAGCTCCCGCAGGCGTTCGTACAGGTCGGTGCGGTCGGCGAGCACGTCCGACACCGTCTGCACGCCCGTGTACGCGGGGATGACGACGCGTCCGACGAGCTCCGGGTCCCACCGCGGGTCGACCTCGCCGGCGTCGATCGCCTGGCGCACGGTCTGTGCGATGAGCGCCATCCAGTCGGTGTACGGGTCCTGACGGGGGACGTCGTGCGTCGCGACCTCGGTCGACAGACGGATGCCGGCGCTCACGACGACCTCGGTGACCATCTGGGTCGCCAGTCCCTGCGACATCCACATGAGTGCTTCGAGCGGCGTCCGGCTCCGGGCGACCGCGGCTTCGCCGTAGCGCCGCGAGACCTCGTGCTGCTGCGCGATCACGGCACCGGCGAGGTCGGCCTTCGACGCGAAGTGGAAGTACAGCGCGCCCTTGGTCAGGCCGATCCGTTCCGCGACCCCGTCCATCGACGCGCCGAGGTACCCGCGCTCGTCGAACTCGGCGGCCGCGGCCCCGATGATCGCCGCGCGGGTCTCGAGCGCCCGCTGCTGCCGGGTGCGTCCGTCCTGGGCCATCACCTGCCGATCGTAGTCCGCTCCGAGGCTGCGCACGGCCCGCGTCCGGGCGGGTGCCCTACGGTTGGCCGCCATGGACGGATGGCGGAACCCCGCGCGGTGGGCGCGGACCGGTCGGTGGCTGCTGCTGCCGATCGCGGTGCTGGACTGGGTGGCCCTCGCGCCGCAGACCATCGTCGTGCTCGCGTTCCTCATCGCCGTCGTCGGCCTCGCCGGGATGGCAGCCGCGCTCATCGTGCACATGCTCGGGCGCTCCCGCGGTGCGATGGCGCTGCTCGGTGTCGTGCTGCTGCTCGGCGGGCTCGTGGTGTTCGGCCTCGACCCGTTCCCCAGCTCGTTCCCGCTGATCGACGCGTGGTGGCCCGAGTCGATCACGCAACCGCAGGTGGTCGGCAGTGCCTACTGGCAGCTCGCCGGCCTCGGCATCGAGCTCGCGGGCTTCGGACTGCTGGCCACGTTGCTGGTCGTCGCGCTCACCGGTGCACCCCGCTCACGGCAGGACCGCTTCCGCTCCTGACCGCGGCGCAGCGGCGCGTCGTTCAGCGGCGGCGCAGCGGCACGTCGTTCAGCGGCGGCGCAGCAGCACGACGGTGACGTCCCGGCGGCTGTCCGCCGGCACGAGCGCGCGGATACGCTCGACCGCCGCGGTACCGGTCGGCTCGGACCGCACCAGGTCGGCCAGGTCGTCAAGGTGCCGGATGCCCTCGAGCGCCAGGACGCCCTCGGTGCACAGCACCAGCCGGTCGCCCGCCGCCAGGTCCAGCGTCGCGGGGGACCGCGGCACGGACTCCGGCTGCAGGCCGAGCGGCAGGTCGAGCGAGTGCAGCGCCCGGCTGGTGCCGTCGGCGCGGACGAGCACCGCGAGGCCGTGCCCGGCGTCCCCGAAGTCGACGTGCCCCGACGTCGGGTCGAGCCGCAGGTGGAAGAGCGAGCCGACGGCGTCCGCAGCGGACAGGTCGACGGTGATCTGGGCCTCCAGGCCGCCGATCGCGTCCTGCATGGCGGTCTCGGTGCGTGCCACCACGGCACCGCGCACTGCCGAGGCGAGGAGACCCGACGCTCGTCCCGCTGCCGACACGCCGCCCACGGTGACGTGCAGCACACCGTCGTTGGCGAGCCGCCAGTCGGCGACGTCCCCGCCGCCCGGCTCACGCCGGATCGCGAGGGTGTCCAGGTCGTACCCGGGGACGTCGACCGGTTCGGACACCAGGCCCTCGAGCACACGGTTGACCCGACTGCGGTCGATCGCGTGCCCGAGCTCCCGTTCGGCCCAGCGGGCGAGGTCACGCAGCAGCTCGAGGTCCTCGACCGACAGCTCGCGCGGGGTCGCGTCCATGATGCAGAGCGTGCCGACCCTGGTGCCGTCCTGCATCGTCAGTGGCGCCCCCGCGTAGAAGCGGATCCCGTGCTCCACCACCGCCGCGGTGTGCGCGAACCGGGCGTCGAGCGAGGTGTCGGGGATCACCATCGGCTCCGGACTGAGCACCGTCGTCGCGCAGAACTGCTCGCTCGCGGGCACGCTCGAGCCCTGGTGCCAGCCGAACGTCGACTGCGACGTGACGACGTCACTGTGGACGAGGTTGAGGAAGGTCAGCGGCACGCCGAACGCCTCGTGGGTCATGCGGGTGATGCGGTCGAAACGCTCCTCGGGGCCTGCCCCCAAGACCTCGAGCGCCTCGATCACCGCGGTGCGTCGGTCCGCACCGTCGAGATGGTTGGTCACACGCCCTGTCTACCCGCTCAGTCCGTCAGGAACCAGTCCCGCGGGTGGGGGTCGGCGCTGAGCGTGCGCCGCTCGGACACCGGGGCCGCCCACGACGCCGCGTTCGACAGCACCCGCTGGATGTCCGGGTGGTGGTAGACGGGGTACTCCTGGTCGCCGGGGGAGAAGTAGAAGACCTTCCCCAGACCGCGACGGTAGGCGACCCCGGACCGGAAGACCTCGCCGCCGGCGAAGGTCGACAGGAACACCTCTTCGTCGGGGCGCGGGATGTCGAAGTACTCGCCGTACATCTCCTGGCGCTCGATCACGATCGGGTGCGGGACCCCGGCGGCGATCGGGTGCTCGGGGGCGACCGTCCAGACGAGCTCGCGCTCACCGTCGTTGCGCCACTTCAGCGAGCAGGTGGTGCCCATCAGGCGCTTGAACGGCTTCGAGTAGTGCCCGGAGTGCAGCACCACCAAGCCCATGCCGGCGTGCACCGCGTCGACGACCAGGTCGACCACGGCGTCGCTGACCTCGTCGTGGGCGGCGTGCCCCCACCAGAACAGGACGTCGGTCGCGGCCAGGCGCTCGGCGGTGATGCCGTGGTCGGGCTCCTGCAGCGTGGCGGTGCTCACGGTGGCGTCGGGGTGGTGCTCGCGGAGCGATGCCGCGATCACGGTGTGCATGCCGTCGGGGTAGTGCCCGATGACCGTCGCGTCACCGCGGGTCTCGTGCACGTTCTCGTTCCAGACGACGATGTTCAGGGGACGGTTCTCGGTCGGCACTGACATGGCTCCAACGCTAGCCTCCCCGGGCGTCGAATCGATACGACCAGCGGAGTGTCGGGGGTTTCCCGGGACGCGTCCGCGACGATGTGGACATGACTCCCCGCTCCCTGTTCCGTGCCGCCGCGGTCGCCGAACTCGTGACCTGGACCATGCTCATCGCCGGGATGGTGCTCAAGTACGGCCTGGACGCCGGCGACTGGGGCGTCCGGATCGGCGGCGGGGTGCACGGCTTCGTGTTCCTGGCCTACCTCGTCGTGACGACCGTCGTCGCGGTCAACCAGCGCTGGACCCCCGGGGCACTCGTGCTCGGTTGGGCGAGTGCCGTCGTGCCGTACGCCACGGTGACGTTCGAGGTCGCGGTCGCCCGACGCGGCATGCTCGAGGGCCCGTGGCGCCGCTCACCCGACGCGCGCTCGGGTTTCTGGGACCGTCTGCTGTTCTTCGTGGTGCGTCGCCCCGCGGTCGCGGTCGTCATCGGGGTCGTGGCGGTCGCCCTGGTCTTCGTGGTGCTGCTGGCGGCGGGCCCGCCCGTCCCGCGCTCCTGAGTCTCGTTCTGGCTCTGGCGTGGGACGCCGCGCGGTCGTGCCGTCGCGAGGTTCCACGACATGCCGCTCAGGTTCGCCGAGGTTCCGGAGACGGCCCGATCGCGGCGCGAGATGCCGAGATTTCGGAACCTCACGGGACGCGACAGGGCGGGGACTGGGCGGAGCGGGCAGGCGCACGCACGCGGACGACGGACGGGAGGCCCGGTACCAGCTGGCACCGGGCCTCCCGTCCGTCAGGCGCGCGCGTCTAGAGCGCGGCGAGCGTCGCGTTCAACGTGGCGGACGGGCGCATGACCGCGCTCGTCTTGGCGTCGTCCGGGCGGTAGTAGCCGCCGATGTCGGCCGGGTGGCCCTGCACACCGTTCAGCTCGTCGACGATCTGCTGCTCCTGCGCGTCGAGCTTCCCCGCGATCTCGGCGAACGACGCGGCGAGCTCGGTGTCCGTCGTCTGCGCCGCGAGCTCTTCCGCCCAGTACTTGGCGAGGTAGAAGTGGCTGCCGCGGTTGTCGATCGAGCCGAGCTTGCGGCCCGGGGACTTGTCCTGCTCGAGGAAGGTCCCGGTGGCACGGTCGAGCGTCTCACCGAGGATCTTCGCCCGCTCGTTGCCCGTCACACCGGCGAGGTGCTCGAGGCTGACCGCCAGGGCCAGGAACTCGCCGAGGCTGTCCCAGCGCAGGTAGTTCTGCTGCACGAGCTGCTGGACGTGCTTCGGCGCGGAGCCGCCGGCACCGGTCTCGAACAGGCCACCGCCACCGAGCAGCGGGACGACGGAGAGCATCTTCGCCGAGGTGCCGAGCTCCATGATCGGGAACAGGTCGGTCAGGTAGTCGCGCAGGACGTTGCCCGTGACGGAGATGGTGTCCTCGCCGCGGCGGATGCGCTCGAGCGAGAAGCGCATGGCGTCCTCGGGCGAGAGGATCTCGATCTGCAGGCCCTCGGTGTCGAGCTCGCCCAGGTACTGGCGGACCAGACCGATCAGGTTCGCGTCGTGCGCGCGGGTCTCGTCGAGCCAGAACACGGCCGGGGTCTCCGAGGCGCGGGCGCGGGTGACGGCGAGCTTGACCCAGTCGCGGATGGCGACGTCCTTGGTCTGGCAGGCGCGCCAGATGTCACCGGGCTCGACGTCGTGCTCGATGACGACGTCGCCGGCGGCGTTCGTCACGCGGACGACGCCCGCACCGGGGACCTCGAAGGTCTTGTCGTGCGAGCCGTACTCCTCGGCCTTCAGCGCCATGAGCCCGACGTTGGGCACGGAGCCCATCGTCGCCGGGTCGAAGGCACCGTTGACGCGGCAGTCGTCGATCACGGTCTGGTAGATGCCGGCGTAGCTCGAGTCCGGGATCACGGCGAGGGTGTCGTGCTCGTCGCCGTCCGGGCCCCACATGTGGCCGGAGGTGCGGATCATCGCGGGCATCGAGGCGTCCACGATGACGTCGCTCGGGACGTGCAGGTTCGTGATGCCCTTGTCCGAGTCGACCATCGCGAGCTCGGGGCCCGCGGCGATGCCGTCGGTGAAGGCCTGCTTGATCTCCGCGCCGTTCGGCAGGGCGTCGAGCCCCGCGAGGATCGAGCCGAGACCGTCGTTCGGGGTGAGCCCGGCGGTGGCCAGGTCGGCGCCGAACCGCTCGAACACCGTCGGGAAGAACGCCTTGATGACGTGGCCGAAGATGATCGGGTCGGAGACCTTCATCATCGTCGCCTTGAGGTGCACGGAGAACAGGATGTCCTCGGCCGCGGCGCGCTGGATCTGGTCCTGCAGGAAGGCCTCGAGCGCTGCGACGTGCAGCACGGTGCCGTCGACGACCTCGCCCTGCACGACGGGGATCGACTGCTTGAGGACCTGGGTCTCGCCGCCCTCGGCGACGAACGTGATCGTCAGGACGTCGTCGGCGGGGGCGATCCAGGACTTCTCGTTCGAGCGGAAGTCGTCGACGCCCATCGTGACAACGTTCGTCTTCGAGTCGCTGCTCCACGCACCCATGCGGTGCGGGTGCTTCCGGGCGTAGTTCTTGACGGACAGGGGAGCGCGGCGGTCGGAGTTGCCCTCGCGCAGCACGGGGTTGACGGCGCTGCCCTGGACGCGGCCGTAGCGGGCACGGGCGTCGCGCTGCTCGTCCGTCGTGGGCTCGTCCGGGTAGTCGGGGAGGTCGTAGCCCTGCGACTGCAGTTCCTTGATCGCGACCTTGAGCTGCGGGATCGACGCCGAGATGTTCGGCAGCTTGATGATGTTCGCCTCGGGGGTCTTCGCGAGCTCGCCGAGCTCGGCCAGGGCGTCGTCCACGCGCTGCTCGTCGGTGAGCCGCTCCGGGAACTGGGCGATGATCCGGCCGGCGAGCGAGATGTCGCGGGTCTCGACGTCGACACCAGCGGTGCCGGCGAAGGCCTGGATGACCGGGAGGAAGGAGTGGGTGGCGAGGAACGGTGCCTCGTCCGTGAGGGTGTAGATGATCTTGGCCATGCTGGCGGGTACTCCCTTGTTCGACCGTCGGTACGTCCACGCTACTCGTGGTGCGGGATGTCTCGACATCAAGATACATGGTCCGGCCTGCGTCCGGCAGGTACTCGGCAGACGTCCTGGAGGCGCACTGTCGACTCATAGGAATGCTCGGTGGACTGGTCTTCCGCAGTTCCAGAGCCGCAGGAGGGCGATCATGGCGACGACACGTGCGACACCGGAGGACTTCGGGTGGACCGCGGAGGACCTCCGCTCGGCCTACGCCTCGGACGGCAGCGGCCCGTACCGGTACGCCCCGGACGGCTCCGGGCCGTTCTCGTACGACGTGGACGGATCCGGTCCGTGGCTCGTCGGGCCGGAACCGCGCCGCGGACTGGCACGGTTCGCCCCACGCGACCGCGGTGGACGCTCCCGACTCCGCCGCATCGGCACAGCGGTGAGCGCCGGGGCGCTGGCGCTCGTGCTCGCCGTCGGCAGCGTCGCGGTCGTCGCCCACACCGCCCCTCCACACCCCTCGGTCCAGGCGGGTGTTCTCCACAGCGGTGAGCCCGACGGGACCTGATCGCGCGGACGGTGCCACGCTGGACCGGTGACCGAACTCCTCGTCGTGGGCGTCATCGCCCTGATCGCCATCGCCGGTGCCGCCGTGCTCGGGCCCCGCATCGGGGTCGCGGCACCGTTGGTGCTCGTCGTCGTCGGGATCATCGCGAGCCTGCTGCCGTTCATCCCGCACGCGAAGATCGAGCCGGAGTGGATCCTCGCCGGGGTGCTGCCGCCGCTGTTGTACTCGTCGGCGGTGTCGATGCCGTCGATGAACTTCCGGCGCGAGTTCGGCGCCATCAGCGGCCTGTCGGTGCTGCTCGTCATCGCGTCGAGCCTGGTGCTCGGCCTGTTCTTCGCCTGGGTGGTGCCGGACCTCGGGTTCTGGTGGGGGATCGCCCTCGGTGCGATCGTCAGTCCCACCGACGCCGTCGCCACCTCGATCGTCAAGCAGACCTCGGTGTCGCGCCGGGCGATCTCGATCCTCGACGGCGAATCGCTGCTCAACGACGCCACCGCGCTGGTGCTCCTGCGCACGGCCATCTTCACCGCGGGCGCCTCGTTCTCGTTCTGGGGTGCGCTCGGCGACTTCGCCAAGGCCGTCGCCATCGCCGTGGTCATCGGCTGGTTCGTCGGCTGGTTGAACGTGTTCGTCCGCGCCCGGGTGCCGAACGCCGCGGTGAACACGGCACTGTCCTTCGCGGTGCCGTTCGTCGCTGCCCTGCCGACCGAGCACTTCGGCGGGTCCGGGCTCGTGGCCGCGGTCGTCGCGGGGCTGTTCACCGGGATCGTCGGGCCGCGCAAGCTCCCGCCGGGGCACCGACTGTCGGACGCGCAGAACTGGCAGACCATCGAGCTGGTGCTCGAGGGCGCGGTGTTCCTGACGATGGGGCTCGAACTCGCGAAGATCCTCGGCGACGTGCAGCGGGAGCACGCGGGCATCGGTCCGGCGCTGCTCATCGCCGTCGGGGCCCTCGTGCTCACCGTGCTGGTCCGTGCGGCGTACGTCGTCCCGCTGCTGTTCGCGCTGTCGGCGGCGGCCAAGCGCGGCGAGCGGATGCAAGAACGCTTCGCCGAGATGCACGCCGGCGACCGCGACGCGATGAGCGACGTGATCCGCGAGCACCGGCCGGGCAACCGAGCGCCCTCGGAGCGGGAACTCGACCGGTTCACGACACGCGTCCGCCGCACCCTGGCGGACATCGCGTACTACACGAAGGCACCGCTGGGCTGGCGCGAGGGCACCGCCGTGGTCTGGGCCGGCATGCGCGGGGCGGTGACGGTCGCCGCTGCGCAGACCCTGCCCGAGGGGACGCCGCAGCGATCGCTCCTGGTGTTCATCGCGTTCGCGGTGGCCCTGTTGTCGCTCGTGGTCCAGGGCGGCACGATCGGCCCGCTGCTCCGACGGATCGCCGCCCCCGCACCCGACACGTCGGCGCGGGACACCGAGGAGCGCAAGCGGCTGCTCGAGCTCATGCGGACGGCGGCCGAGGACGTCCCCGGGACCCGCGAGGCCGGCCCTCGAGCACGCGAAGAACTCGAAGCAGCGGACCCGGCCGAGCTCCGGGCGTGGATGGGACGCGAGAAGGCCCGACGACTCGCGGTGCTCGAGGCGCAGCGTGCGGCGATCCTCGACGCCCGCGACGACGGTTCCTTCGACGCCGAGGTACTCGAGTCGATGCTGCAGAACCTCGACGCCGAACAGATCGCCCTCGAGCTCCGTGGGGCACCTGCCCGCTGACGGCAGTCCCGCCGGTCAGGTGCCGATCGACACGCGGAACACCCGGACGCCGGCGGCCCGGAGTGCTGCGAGCCCGAGCCGCATGCGCATGCTGCGGAACGGCCGCTCGAACCCCGACGGCGCGGATGCGGCATCGATCTGGTGGAGCACCTCGGACGTCAGGGTGCGCTCGACCTTGGGCGCGAGTCGTGTCAGTCCCGAGACCGTCACCACGATCCGGACCGCGTGCGGCACGAGCAGCGGATCGATGAGCTCAGCGGCCGCCTGCGCACGGTGGAACGCGGGGTCGTCACCGGGGCGCCGGATCGCGATGACCGCGAGTTCGGCATCCCAGGTCTCCTCCGGGTCCGGCAGGTCGTCGACCCCGATGACCCGCATGCGGGCGGCGTCGATACCCGCGCGCACCGCGGCGGCGCGGAGCACGGGTAGGAGTTCCTGGGTACCGGCGAGCACGACGTCGGCGGTGCCGAGGTCGACCTGCGCGGGCCGCTCTCGCGGCGATCGGGCCATGGTGCGGGTCCTTCCGTCGCTTTCCCACGACGGTACTGATGTCTGACGGTCGGGGGACGTCGGGGCCCGCGGTGATCAGGTGCCTCCCAGCCCTGCGGTAACGAAAAGATCACGGTGGGGCCTGTACAAAGCGACAGAGTCGTGCAGAATGGTGGGCGGCCATGACGACTGCACCCGAACTCGACCAGCACCCGGAGACCCCGGTGGTGCACCTGTCCCGTCGCGCTGCCCTCGAGGCCGAGCGCGCCGCAGCCCGGAAGCCCCAGCGCCGAGCGGAGAAGCCCGCCAAGGCAGTGGAGGTCGCGAAGCCGGCCAAGGTCGCGAAGCCCGTCGGCCGCCGCGCCACCGCAGCCCGCGCGACGACCGAGCACGTCGACTCCCGCATCACGCGCGTGGTCCGCCGCCCCGCTGCCACCGTGACGAGCGTCGCGAAGGCCCCACGGGCCTCCCGGTCCGGTCGTGCCGGACGGATCACCCTGACCAGCGCGGCTGCAGCGATCGCGATGTTCGCCGCCTCGGCGATGCCCGCCCACGCCAGCGCCGGCACCTCGATGGCGACCTCGACCATCGCGCCGATCGTGCGCACCCAGGACTACGCGGTCACCCAAGCGGTCACCGCGACCGGGCTCGACCGCGACGGGTTCACCGTCGGCGGCGGCACGACGCGCCGGATCGTCACCACCGGCGGCACGGCCGACACGAGTGGCATCGCAGGCGAAGCCGTCTCGTACGGCGGCGCGGTCCGCTCCCCGTTCCCCGGGCCGGTGCAGATGAGCTCGGGCTTCGGCTACCGCTCGGCACCGTGCGGCGCGTGCTCCTCGCTGCACCAGGGCCTCGACTTCACGCCCGGCATGGGCACGGCCATCGGTGCCGTCGCCGCGGGAACCGTCCGGATCTCGGGCACGTACTTCTCGTACGGCAACGCCGTGATCATCGACCACGAGATCGACGGCCGCCAGGTGTCGACGCTCTACGGGCACATGATCCCGGGGTCGTCGCCGCTCAAGGTCGGCGACCAGGTCGAGGCCGGCGAGTTCATCGGGCTCGTGGGGTCCTCCGGCGTCTCGACCGGTGCGCACCTGCACCTCGAGGTCCTGATGGACGGCGTGACCCCGATCGACCCCGAGGCGTGGCTCGAAGCCCGCATCGGCCGCTCGCTCACGACGTAGCCCCCCGACACCACCCACTCCGCACGCACCCCGGACGCTCAGCAGACATCGAGCGCTGGTGGGGTGACGTCCCAGCTGCCCTGTGCAGACTCACAGGCATGGACGATCACCACAGACCGCCCGCCCGTCGTCGATCCGAGGAAGCTGCCCGCTGATGGGCGCCGACACCTGGATCGCCTTCGGGCTCGTCATCCTCTTCGTACTCGTCGGCGGGGTCTTCGCCGCCGCCGAGATCGCACTCGTCTCGCTCCGTGAGTCGCAGCTGCAGCAGCTCGAACGCCGGGGTTCCCGTGGCTTGCGGGTCGCCGAACTCGGGCGTGACCCGAACCGGTTCCTCGCCGCCGTGCAGATCGGTGTGACCGTCGCCGGGTTCTTCTCCGCCGCGTACGGCGCCTCGTCGATCGCGCCCGACGTCGCACCCCTGTTCACCGGGCTCGGACTCGGCCAGGGAGCCGCCGAGACGGTCGCCCTCGTGCTGATGACCCTCGTCATCGCCTACCTGTCGCTCGTGTTCGGTGAACTCGTGCCGAAGCGACTCGCCCTGCAGCGGGCCGAGGGCTTCTCGATGCTCGTCGCGCCGACCCTCGACCGCTTCGCGACCCTGATGCGCCCGGTGATCTGGGTGCTGTCGGCCTCGACGAACCTGGTCGTCCGCGCACTCGGTGGCGACCCGAACGCCCGCAGCGAGTCGATGAGCACCGAGGAGCTCCGCGGCCTCGTCGACGAGCACACCGGCGTCGACGAGCAGGGCCGCCGGATCGCCCGGAGTGCGCTGGACGCCGGTGACCGGATCCTGCGCGAGTCGATGCGCCCCTGGTACGACGTGTCCACGATCGACGCCGCACTGACCATCGCCGAGGCCACCGACCACGCGATCGAGGTCGGGCACACCCGGTACCTCGTGACCTCCGGCGGACGCGACGAGGTCGACGGCTTCGTGCACCTCCGCGACCTGCTCCGGCCGAGCGACCCGTCCGCACCGGTGTCGACCCTGGTGCGCCCGGTGCTCGCACTGCCGGAGACGAAGTCGCTGTCGAGCGCGATCGCGGACATGCGGACCGACGGGCACCAGATCGCCCTGGTGGTGGACGAGTACGGCGGCAGCGCGGGCATGGTCACGCTCGAGGCGCTGCTCGAGGACCTCGTCGGCCGTATCCGCGACGAGTACGACGAACCCACGGCCGAGCACGACGGTGTGGACGGGTCCACGGTGCTCGAGGACCTCGTCGCCGACGGCGGTCCGGCGCTGCCCGATGGCGACTACGAGACCGTCGGCGGCCTCGTCCAGGTCCACCTGGACCGCGTGCCGGAGGTCGGCGACGTCGTCGCCGCCGGCGGACACCGCCTCGAGGTGACCGCCATGGACGGTCACCGCGTGGCGCGCGTCCGGATCACGGCCGACGTCACGCTCTGAACTCCGCGCAGCTGACCTGGAGGCCCGTGGCGGCACCGCCACGGGCCTCCCGTCCGCCCGGCGGGTACCGCCAGTGCCTGCCGGACGGACAGCGCCGCCACGTACGCTCTCCCCATGGGTATCGACGTGCGCAACGAGATCCGCGACTTCCTGTCCTCCCGGCGAGCGCGGCTCACCCCCGAGCAGGTCGGCATGCCGTCGTTCGGCGGCGGGGTCCGACGCGTCCCCGGGCTGCGGCGGCACGAGGTCGCGATGCTCGCCGGCGTGAGCGTCGACTACTACACACGGCTCGAGCGCGGATCGCTCAAGGGGGTCTCGGACAGTGTGCTCGAGGGCCTCGCGAGCGCCCTGCAGCTCGACGAGGACGAGCGCGTCCACCTGTGGGACCTCACCCGACTGGCGAACTCCGGCGTCAAGACGATGCACCGGACCGTCCCCACGCGGGTCCGCCCCGGCGTCCAGCGCCTGCTCGACGCCATCACCGGCGCGCCTGCCTGGGTGCGGAACGAACGCGGTGACGTCGTCGCGACGAACGAGCTCGGTCGCGCGCTGTACTCGCCGATGTTCGCCGGCCCGGGGCGCCCCGTGAACACCGCGCGCTTCACGTTCCTCGACCCCGCTGCCCGTGACTTCTTCCCGGACTGGGCGCAGACCGCGAAGGACGCCGTCGCCGTGCTCCGGGCAGCCGCGGTGTCGAACCCGTGCGAGCCCGGACTCATCACCCTGGTCGGGGAGCTCTCCACGCGCAGCGAGGAGTTCCGCGGCTGGTGGGCCGCGCACGACGTCCGGCTGCAGCGCGCCGGCGGGAAGCGCATCGACCACCCGATCGTCGGCGAGCTGCGCCTGGCGTACGAGGCGCTCGACCTGGTCGCCGACCCCGGCCTGACCCTGTTCACGTACTCGGCCGAGCCGGGCAGCGAGTCCGAGCGGTCACTGGCCCTGCTCGGCACCTGGGCCGCGACGGAACGGGCCGAGCAGTACGCGGCCCTGCGCGCGGCGGAGTCCGAGTCCGAGTCGGTCGACTGAACCGCTGGTCGGGCCGGTACACGGTTCGTAGGCTAGGGACGTGACGAGGACGACGGACGGATCAGCGGGGGACGCCGACTACGCCCGCATCGGCCAGGACTACCGGCAGTACCGGCGCCCCGAACCGACGTTCGCCCGGGCGATCACGAAGGCCCTCGGCGACGCCCGCACGGTCCTCAACGTGGGTGCCGGTGCCGGGTCCTACGAGCCGACCGATCGCGACGTCACGGCCGTCGAACCCTCGGCGTCGATGCGCGCCCAACGACCGGACACCCTGTCGACGGCGATCGACGCCACCGCCGAGGACCTGCCCTTCGACGACGACACGTTCGACGCCGCGATGACGACGTTCTCGGTGCACCAGTGGGGCGACCTCGAGCGTGGGCTGGCCGAGATGCGCCGGGTGACCCGGGGTCCGATCGTGATCCTGACGTGCGACCCGGCCCGCGTCGAGGACTTCTGGCTCGCCGAGTACGCACCAGAGGTGATGGCGACCGAGGCCCGGCGCTACCCCGCGCTCGACCGCATCGCCGCCGCACTGGGCGACGACACCGTCACGAACACCCCGCTGCCGATCCCGTTCACGTGCGTCGACGGCTTCTCCGAGGCGTACTACGCCCGGCCGGAGCGCCTGCTCGACCCCGGCGCCCGGAAGGCGAACTCGGCGTGGAGCTTCGTCGACGAGCTCACCGCACGGCGATCGGTGGCCGCCCTCCGTACCGCGCTCGACTCCGGCGAGTGGGACCGGCGGCACGGGGCGCTGCGGATCCGGCCGACCTACGAGGGCGCCCTCGTCCTGGTGACGGCCGTCCCCACCGCTTGACACGTCGACGTAGGCTGGGCGCGTGAGCTTCCAGGAGGTGGTCGGCGCCCGTAGCGCCGGCATCAGGGCGTGAGGCCCCCGGTCGTGCCCGCAGGCACGGCCGCCCTCGTCGAACCCTGACCTCCTTCCGCCCGGTGCGGTGTGCGTCCGCACGCCCCGGGCCCGCTCGAAAGCGATGCACCATGCTCCCCATCACGGAGAAGACCCTCCGCACGTCCTTCGTCAACGCCTCCCGCAAGGAGACGACCGACATCACGCTGCCCGCCGACTTCGAGACGATCGACTGGGACGCGCTCGACTTCCTGGGCTGGCGCGACCCGAAGATCGGTCGGCGTGCGTACGCCGTCGTGCCGACGCTCGAGGGAACGCTCGTCGGCATCGTGTTCCGGCAGGCCGAGGCCTCATCGCGCTCGCGCGCCCAGTGCTCGTGGTGCCAGGACGTCAAGCTGCCGAACGACGTCGTGTTCTACAGCGCGAAGCGGTCCGGCAAGGCGGGGCGGAACGGCGACACCGTCGGCACGCTCGTCTGCCAGGACTTCCAGTGCTCGCGGAACGTCCGGAAGCTGCCGCCGCCCGCCTACGAGGGACACGACGTCGAGGCCGCGCGCCTGCGGCGCATCGAGGACCTGCAGCTGCGGGCCGCGTCCTTCGCCACGGAGGTCTGAGCCGCCGAGGTCTGAGCCGCCGGCGTCCCGCGTCCGCGACGCGACGGACGGCGGACGGGAGGCGCGGGGCGGGGCCGCCACGGGCCTCCCGTCCGGCAGACGCGACCGTTTCAGGGCCGCAGGTCGCGTTGCGGGGGAAACCGCCCGGTAACGCGGGTGAAACGGTCGTTCCGTAGCCTCGGCACATGGACCTCGGCGACCTCGACGATGCGACCGCCCCCGACGCTGCCGCGGTGATCCGGAGCTGGGCGGACGTGCCCGCATGGGTCGACGCCCTGGTGGCCGCGCGCCCGTTCGGCACGGTGCCGGCGCTGCTCGACCGGGCGCGTGCCGAGTCGGCGTCGTGGGGTGCGCCGGAACTCGACCACGCCCTCGCGCAGCACCCGCGGATCGGTGAACGGACGACCGATGCCTCGTCGGCCCGCGAACAGTCGTCGATGCGCACCGCCGGCGACGAGGTGGCCGGCCGGATCGCCGACGGCAACGCCGCGTACGAGCAGCGGTTCGGGCGGGTGTTCCTGGTGCGGGCCGCCGGTCGGACCCCCGAGGAGCTGCTGGCCGAGCTCGACCGGCGCCTCGCGGGCGACCCGGCGGTCGAGACGCGTGAGGCCGCCGCTGCCCTGGCCGACATCGCCCTGCACCGCATCCGGGCGACCTTCGCCGTGCCGCACCTGACCACGCACGTGCTCGACGCCACCACCGGCACCCCGGCGGTCGGCGTCGGCCTGACCCTCAGCACCGTCGACGGTGACGTCGTCGCGACCGGCTCGACCGATGCCGACGGCCGCGCGGCACTCGGCCCGGACGTGCTCGCGCGCACCGACCACGTGCTGCGCTTCGAGACCGGGGCGTACTTCGCCGCCGCCGGGACCCCGACCTTCCACCCGTTCGTGACCGTGGCGTTCCGCGTCACGGGCACCGAGCACCTGCACGTCCCGCTGCTGCTGAGCCCCTTCGCCTACAGCACCTACCGAGGGAGTTGACCGCACCGCCCCCCTGGAGCGCACGAGTACGGCGGGGCAACCGGCCTACCGTCGCCTAGGCCGAGGGCTCCTCGTGCGGCAGTGCGATCGGCGCCGTCGACCGCACCCCGTCGTACGAACCGACCGCCGGGTCCTCGCCGTACCGCTCGGCCACGGAGCGCGAGCCGAGCAGCAGGTTGAGCAGGATCGCCGCGACGGCGCCGGCCGAGATCCCCGAGTCGAACACCAGGGTGAACCAGGTCGGGAACTGCCCGTAGATCTCCGGGGCGACGGTCGGCAGCAGCGCGATGCCGAGCGGCAGCGCCACGACGAGCACGTTCCGGTTGTCGAACCGCACCTTCGACAGCGTCCTGATGCCCGAAGCCGCCACCATGCCGAACAGCGCGACACCGGCACCGCCGAGCACCGCGTGCGGGATCGCCTCGACCACCGCGGCCACCTTCGGTACCAGGCCGAGCACCACGAGGATGCCGCCGGCCGCCGTCGCCACGTACCGGGAGCGCACCCCGGTCAGCGCGACGAGCCCGACGTTCTGCGCGAACGCCGTGTACGGGAACGTGTTGAACACCCCGCCGAGGACGGTGCCGAGTCCGTCCGCGCGGAGACCGTCGGCGAGCGTGCGCTTCGACACGGGACGCCCGGTGACCTCGCCGACCGCGATCACGTCGCCGGTCGTCTCGGTCATGATCACGAGCCCGACGACGAGCATCGACACGATCGAGGCGAGGTCGAACGTCGGCAGCCCGAAGTGGAACGGCGTGACGAAGGCGAACCAGCCCGCGTCGCCGATGCCCGAGCCGTCGACCATGCCGGGGACGAACAGCGCCACGACGGTGCCGAGCAGCAGCCCGAACAGCACCGACACCCGGGCGAGGCCGCGCGGCGCGAACCGTTCGACCAGGACGATCGCGAGCAGCACCCCGGCGGCGAACGCGACGTCGAGCGGGTCCGCAGCACCGTCCTTCCCGCCGTCGGTGACCCAGCCGGCAGCGACGCTCATGAGCGACAGACCGATGATGAGGATGACCGTGCCGGTGACGATCGGTGGGAACAAGCGGACGAGCTGCGCGAACCACGGTGCGACGACCACCATGAAGACGCCGCAGGCGATCGTCGCCCCGTAGACGGCGGAGATGCCGTGCTCGGTGCCGATCGCGATCATCGGGCCGACCGCGGCGAACGTGACGCCCTGCACGAGCGGCAGCCGGACCCCGAACCGCCAGAAGCCGACGGACTGCACGATCGTGGCGAGGCCCGCGACGAACAGGTCGGCGCTGATGAGGAACGCCAGGTCGGCGCTGTCGAAGCCGAGCGCACCGCCGACGATGAGCGGGACGGCGATCGCACCCGCGTACATCGCGAGCACGTGCTGCAGTCCGAGCGGCAGGAGCCTCGCGAGCGGTGGGACGGAGTCGACGCCGTCCTCGGTCGGTGTCGCGCGCGGTGTCTTCGTGGTCGTCATGGCGTCCCCTTCGAGCGGTGGTCTCCCTGTGCTCCGGACGCTATGCAGCCCGTGTTTCCCCGGGATGACGGGCGTGGGTCGCGTCGGTCACCGGGCTCCGGCCCGAAACGCACGCCGAGACGAGACGGGAGGCCCGTGGCGGATCCGCCACGGGCCTCCCGGCCGTCATCCGGTTGCGTCAGCGACCGATGGTCGACATGTCGGGGTAGCGGTCGCCGGTCGGGACCGGGAGCGCCGACAGGCGCGTGACCTGGTCCGCGGTGAGGGTCAGGTCGGCGGCACCGACGTTCTCCTCGAGGCGCGACACGCGCTTCGTGCCCGGGATCGGCACGATGTCGTCGCCCTGGGCGAGCAGCCAGGCGAGGGAGACCTGTGCCGGGGTCGCGTCGGCCTCGGCGGCGATCTCCTTGACGGCGTCGACGATGCGCATGTTCTGCGCGAACGCCTCCTCCTGGAACCGGGGGTTCGCCAGGCGGAAGTCGTCGGAGTCCAGGTCGGACGGCTTCGTGATCGCACCGGTCAGGAACCCGCGGCCGAGCGGCGAGTACGGCACCAGACCGATGCCGAGCTCGCGAAGGGTGTCGAGCACCGCACCCTCGGGGTCGCGCGTCCACAGCGAGTACTCGCTCTGCAGGGCCGTGATCGGGTGCACGGCGTGGGCCTTCCGGATGGTCTCCGGACCGGCCTCGGACAGGCCGATGTGCCGGATCTTGCCCTCCTGCACGAAACCGGCGAGCTGTCCGACGACGTCCTCGATCGGGACGGCCGGGTCGACGCGGTGCTGGTAGTACAGGTCGATGTGGTCCGTGCCGAGGCGCCGCAGGGACCCCTCGAGGGCCTCGCGCACGGACTCGGGTGCGGAGCTGATGCCGCGGCCGGTGGCGGGCGTCTCCTCACCGGCGGTGTGGGTGATGAGGCCGAACTTCGTCGCGATCACGACGTCGTCGCGGCGGTCGGCGAGGGCCCGGCGGAGCAGGTCCTCGTTCGTGTAGGGGCCGTACGCCTCGGCCGTGTCGAACAGGGTGACGCCGAGGTCGATCGCGCGGTGGATCGTGCGGATGGACTCCGCGTCGTCGGTGCCGGCGCCCGTGTAGAAGGCGCTCATGCCCATGGTGCCGAGGCCGATCGGTCCGACCTCGAGGTCTGCGAGCTTGCGTGTCTGCATGCTGCAGGTCTACTCCGGCCCCGCCGGTTGGAGGGAGGCACTGACCGTGCCGGTCAGACTCGGGCCCGGTTTGGTGCGGATCCTCCAAGGTCTTCCGCAGGAGTCCCTCGGCCCTGGTGTGATCGGGGCGTGAACCTGTACTTCCGGCTGTTCCTGTTGCGCCTGCGTGTCCGGCTCCGCCCGACGATCAGTGGACGGCGGCCGTCGCTGTGGGACGAGGCACGCACACCGTTCCGCGTGACCCTGACCGACCTCGATCCGCTGCGGCACGTCAACAACGGGAAGTACCTGTCGATGCTCGACCTCGGGCGGCTCGACCTCATGATGCGGTCGGGGTTCTGGGGCGCGATCGCGGAGCGCGGGTGGTACCCGGTCGTGTCGGCGCAGACCATCACGTACAAGCGGTCCTTGACGCTCGGGCAGCGGTTCGAGCTCGTGACGCGAGTGCTCGGCGTCGACGACCGGGCCGTGTACCTGGAGCAGACCTTCGTCCGTCGCGGAGCCGTCGTCGCCCGTGCCGTCGTGCAGGCGCGGTTCCTGCGACGCTCCGGCGGGACCGTCCCGATGACGGACCTGCTCGACGCCGTGGGCGGCGCACCAGCTGACCGCGAACTGCCCGATTGGGTGCACGGGTGGGCGGGCGCCGTCCGGATCAGCAGCACCGCCTGACGGTCACGGAACGGCGACAGATCCCGGCTCCGCTGGATGGCGTCGCACCGCCGGCGCTACGCTGCGAGCACGGGGTGGACGCCCCGGGACGGAAGGGGAACGTCATGGTCGTCGTGTGGATCGTCATCGGAGTGGTCGTGGCCATCGCCGCGCTGCTCACCGTGCTCGAGGTGCAGAACCGCCGTCGTGCGAAGCGCCTCGCCCACCTCGAACCCGTCGACCCGACCCTCGGCGCCCGCACCTTCGCCGACGCCGAGGGTCAACGAGCGATGACCCAGGGACTGGCGACGGCCGCCCACCCCGGCACCACCGGCGTCTCCGGCGGGCTCGCCGGGTCGTGACGCACCGCCCGACCAGGCGGATCCTGCTCGCCGGGGGCGTCGGACTCGGACTCGCCGGGGTGCTGGCAGCGTGCACCCGGCCGAGCCCCGCGCCGTCGGGCTCGCCGCGCCCGACCGCCAGCAGCTCGCCCGAGCCGACGAGCACGCCCACGCCCGGCGGCCCCGACTCGTGGGACGCCCTCGTCGCCGCGGTCTCCGGCACGGTTCTCCGGTCCGGGTCGAACGGGTGGGACGGCGCCCGCGTGCTCGAGAACCCGCGGTACGACGACGCCGACCCGCAGGGCATCCTGCGCGCCGCCGGAGCTCCGGACGTGCAGGCCGGGCTCGCCTTCGCGCGGAACACCCGCACCCCCGTCGCACTGCGCGCGGGTGGGCACTCGTACACGGGCTGGTCGGCCGGCGGCGCCCCCGGGACCGACGTCCCGCGGTCGCTCGTGATCAGCACGCAGGACCTCGACGACATCGAACTGCACGACGACGACACCGTCACGATCGGCCCGGGTGCGCAACTCGGGGACGTCTACGCCGCGCTCGCGAAGGCCGGACGGGCAATCGGCGCCGGCTCCTGTCCGACCGTCGGCATCGGTGGGCTCACCCTCGGCGGTGGGGTCGGCGTGCTCGTCCGCTCGTTCGGGCTGACCTGCGACCAGCTCACCGGCGTCACGCTCGTCACCCCGGACGGCACAGTGCACGAGGTCTCGACGTCCAGCGAACCGGACCTGTTCTGGGCCTGCCGCGGTGGGGGCGGTGGAACCGTCGGCGTCGTGACCGCACTGACGTACCGGACGCAGGCCGCGCCTCCCGTCCTGCTCTTCACCATCACGTTCGCGTGGTCGGCCGCCGCTGCCGTGGTGCGCGCCTGGCAGGACTGGGCGCCCACCGCCGACCCGAAGCTGTGGTCCACGCTCAAGCTGCTGAACGGCAGCCGGCACACCGCCCCGACGGTCACCGTGACCGGCGTGTGGACCGGATCGAAGACCGGTGCCGACACCTCCGTCGACGGTTTCATCGCCGCCACCGGTGCGAAGCCCCTCGCCCACACCGGGCAGGTGCTCACCTACGGCGCCGCGATGTCCGCGCTGGCGGGGAAGCCGCAGCGGGTGTCCGAGGCAGCGACCTCGTCGATCGGATCGGCGAAGCTCACCGACGCGCAGATCGACGTGCTCGTCGCCCAGGCGGCCGCGGCGGGCGACGTCGACGGCAACCTGGAGGGCGGGGTCGCGCTCGATGCCCTCGGCGGGGTCGTGGCGGACGTCGGCCGGACCGACTCGGCGTTCCCGTGGCGGTCCGCGCTCATGACCGTGCAGTACACGGCGGTCTTCGCCGACGGCGCGGACCCGGCCCCCTTCGACGCGTACGTGCGGGGGTTCCGGAAGGCCATGCGGCCGGCGTGGGGCGACGCGGCGTACGCGAACTACTGCGACGCGGCCATCACGGACCCGTCGGCGTACTTCGGGGACAACACCTCGCGCCTGCACCGCATCGCCGAGCAGGCCGATCCGACGGGCGTGCTCGACCAGCCGAACTGGGTCTGACGCCGCACGAGTCTCGGCCCGACGTACGCGAGTCTCGGTGTGAGCGACAGTCCTCGTGGCGCGCACCGCGAGGACTGTCGCCCACGCCGAGTCTCGGACCAGGCCGGCCGGCCGGCCGCGACCTACGATGACCGCATGGACATCGTCGACCTGGTGCTGCCGGACGCCGCTGCCTGGCGCGCCTGGCTCGACGCGCACGAGGGCGACGCCGACGGGGTGTGGCTCGTGCTCGCGAAGAAGGGCGTCACCGATCCGACGACCCTGACCTACGACACCGCCCTCGACGAAGCGCTGTGCTCCGGGTGGATCGACGGGCAGCGGCGTGGGCGGGACGACACGACCTACCGCCAGCGGTTCACCCCCCGGCGGAAGGCCTCACTCTGGTCGCAGCGCAACCTCGGGCTCGTCGCGACGCTCATCGCCGACGGCCGGATGCGCGCGCGAGGACAGGCCGAGATCGACCGGGCGAAGGGCGATGGCCGGTGGGACCGCGCGTACGCCGGGCCGGCGACCGTCACCGTCCCCGAGGACCTGCAGGCAGCGCTCGACGCGTCACCCGCGGCAGCCGCCCTGTTCGCCGAGCTCGACGGCACGAACCGGTACGCCGTGCTGCACCGGATCACGACCGCGCCGAGTGCGACCTCGCGGACGAACCGGCTGACGAAGCTCGTCGCCGGGTTGGCGCGCGGCGAGACGCCGTACCCGCGTCCGGACCGGTCGGAGCGCCGGGGGACACCGACTCAGGGACCGGCAACGCCTCCGGCGTAGACCGGGGACATGACCACTGGCACCGACACCACGAACCGTCCGGCCGCCGCCTCCGGCACCTTCCGCATCGGGGGCGACCTCGAGGTCCACCGCCTCGGCTACGGCACCATGCAGCTCACCGGCCCCGGCGTCTGGGGACCCCCGAAGGACCACGACGAGGCCGTCCGCGTGCTGCAGCGCGCCGTCGAGCTCGGCGTGGACTTCTTCGACACCGCCGACTCGTACGGCCCCTACGTCGCCGAGGATCTCCTGCACGAGGCGCTCCACCCCTACGGCGACGACGTCGTCATCGCGACGAAGGCCGGACTCACCCGGACCGGCCCGAACGAGTGGCCGCCGGTCGGCCGTCCGGAGTACCTGCGCCAGGAGGCCGAGATGAGCCTCCGCCGTCTGGGCCTCGAGCGAATCGACCTGTTCCAGCTGCACCGCATCGACCCGAAGGTCCCGCTCGAGGACCAGGTCGGCGAGCTGAAGAAGCTGCAGGACGAGGGCAAGATCCGGCACATCGGCCTGTCCGAGGTGTCGGTCGACGACGTCAAGGCGGCCCAGGAGATCGCGACGATCGTCTCCGTCCAGAACCTGTACAACCTGCAGAAGCGCGACGCCGAGGAGCTCCTCGACTGGTCGACCGAGCAGGGCATCGCGTTCATCCCGTGGTTCCCGCTCGCGACCGGCGGGCTGACCGGCGAGGACTCACCGCTCACCGAGATCGCCGACCGGAAGGGCGCGTCGCCGGCACAGCTCGCACTCGCCTGGCTGCTCAAGCGCTCGCCCGTCGTCCTGCCGATCCCCGGCACGTCGAGCGTCTCGCACCTGGAGGACAACCTGCAGGGCGCGACCATCGAGCTCACCGACGAGGAGTTCGAGGAGCTGTCGAAGCTGGGTTCCTGACCCGGGGTCGCGGACGCGACCGAACGGCGGACGGGAGGCCCGTGGCGACACCGCCACGGGCCTCCAGTCCGTTTCCTGGTTGCGGATGCATACGCGGTATGGGCATACTCGGTATGTCCATGGTGGACGAGAGACGGGGGAAGTGTCATGAGCGTACGGATGGGCGTACTCGCGCTGCTGGTGGGGGGACCCGGGTACGGGTACCAGCTCAGGGGGGAGTTCGAGCACCGCACCGGCGGGAGCTGGCCGTTGAACATCGGCCAGGTCTACACGACACTCGACCGCCTGGAACGCGACGGCCTCGTGGCCCGCGGCGACACCGACGACGACGGCCACGTCGTCTACACGGTGACCGACGCGGGTCGCGGGGAAGTGGCGCGCTGGTTCAGCGAGCCGGTGCCCGCCAAGCGTGGTCGTGACGAACTCGCGATCAAGTTCGCCCTCGCGGTCACCGTGCCCGGCGTC
This sequence comes from Curtobacterium sp. MCJR17_020, assembly GCF_003234365.2. Lineage (NCBI taxonomy): Bacteria > Bacillati > Actinomycetota > Actinomycetes > Micrococcales > Microbacteriaceae > Curtobacterium > Curtobacterium sp. MCJR17_020. The sequence continues at coordinate 3,805,532 of NZ_CP126260.1, forward strand.
GACGTCGCCAAGCTCGTGCAGGTGCAGCGCGGGGCCGCGATCCGCAACCTGCAGGACCTGACGCGGCTCAAGCGCACGGCCGATCCCGCGACGGACCTGGCGTGGTCGCTCGTGCTCGAGTCGATGGTGTTCCAGGCCGAGGCCGAGGTGCGCTGGCTCGACCACGTGGAGTCGACCGTGGCGCGGTACCGGCCGGACGAGCACCCGGCGGCTGACGCCGGCTCCTCGTCCCCGACCGCTGCCGACGTCGCGCGGAGCGCACGGTGAGCGCCGCACCGCTCCTGCAGCTCGACGCCGTCAGCGTGCACTACGGCTCCGGCGCGAAGGCCGTCACGGCCCTGGCCGGCATCGACCTGGCCGTCCAGCGCGGCGAGATGGTCGCCGTCATGGGGACCTCGGGCTCCGGCAAGTCGACGCTGCTCGCCTGCGCCGGCACCCTGCTGCCGCCGACGAGCGGCGAAGTGCTGATCGACGGCGAGTTCGTGTCCGACCGGCCCGCCAAGGAACTCGCGGCCCTCCGCCGTCGCCTCATCGGGTTCGTGTTCCAGGACTTCAACCTGATCCCCTCGCTCACCGCGGTCGAGAACGTGGCGCTGCCGCTCGAGCTCGACGGCTGGAAGGCCTCGCAGGCCCGCCGCGCCGCGGAACTGGCACTCGACAACGTCGAACTCGCACACCGCGCCGACGCCTACCCGGACGACCTGTCGGGCGGCCAGCAGCAGCGCGTCGCGATCGCCCGGGGCGTGGTCGGCGAACGTCGGCTCGTGCTGGCGGACGAACCGACCGGCGCCCTCGACTCGCAGACCGGCGAGGTCGTGCTCCGCATGCTCCGGCGTCACGTCGATGCCGGAGCCGGCGCACTGCTCGTCACCCACGACGCCCGGCACGCTGCCTGGGCGGACCGGATCGTCTTCCTGCGCGACGGTCGCGTGGTCGACGAGACCGTGTACTCGGGCGTCGAGCTCGCCCTGTCGGACCGGACCGCGTCGTGAGCCGGCGTCGGCGTCCCGGTACCGGCCGGACGCCGTTCGCACTCCGACCGGCGCTCCGTCTGGGGCGTCGGCTGGCCTTCGCGAAGGCCGGTCGGGCGGCGCTGATCATCGCGCTCATCGGCATCCCCACCGCCGGGTTCGCCGCGGTGGCGGTCGTCGTGCAGTCGACGCAGCCCACCACCGCGGAGTCGCTGGACTACGACCTCGGCAAGGCAGCGGCGCAGATGCGGGTCTCCGGCCCGGACCTGCCCGGCATACGGCAGGACCCGGTGCAGTGGCAGTTCACCGACGCGAAGCGGAACAGCCCGGTCACGAAGGCCGACGAGGACCCGCCGTTCGCGAACGTGCTCGCCCACGTGCCGGACGGTGCGCTGTCGATCCCGGTCGGCGGCACGCCCGTCGTGGTGCAGGGCCCCAGGGGACCTGTCGGCCTGGCCGCGGTGGAGGGCAGCGTCTGGGACCCGTCGCTCGAGGGCCACTGGCGCGTCCTCGACGGGTCGGTGCCGACCGCGCGCAACCAACTCATGGTCACGCCGGCGACGCTCGACCGGCTCGACGCCCACATCGGTGACACTGTCGACATCACCGATCCCGTCACGAAGCGGTTCACGATCACCGGGACGGTGCGCGACCTCGGCTCGGCGCCCAGCGAGCAGGGCGTGTTCCTGCCGTGGGGGACGACCCTGTCGACGACCGACACCACTGACGACGCGGGTCTGACCGACGTCACCGTCTACCTGCCGTCGGACGCGCCGACCTGGTCGGAGATCCGGCAGCTCAACGCGCACGGCATCGTCGTGCAGTCCCGCCCGGTCGTGCTCGATCCGCCGGATGCCCGCCTGCCCGGCGGCCAGATGAGCTCGTCACTCGGCTGGTACCTCGGCGCGATGGCACTGCTCGGGGTCTTCGCGATGTTCGAGGTCGCGCTGCTCGCCGGGGCCGCGTTCCTGGTCGGCACCCGGGCGGACACCCGTTCGTACGCGATCGTCACGAGCGTCGGCGGGGACAAACGGTTCGTCCGGACGATCGTCGCCGGGTCCGGCCTCGTGCTCGGGTCCATCGGCGCCGTCCTCGGCGTCGCGGTGGGCACCGGGATCGGCGTCGCGGTGTTCCGCCTGATCGACAACGGCGACGTCGTGTCGTTCCCGGGCCTGCACGTGCCCCCGCTCCTGCTGCTCGTGGTCGCGGCCGCCGGCGTCCTGGCCGGGCTGGTCTCCGCACTCGTCGCCGCCCGGGCCGCCACCCGCATCAACGTGCTCGCGGCGCTGCGGGGCTCACTCCGACCCGCGCCCGTCGACCGTCCTGCTCGTCGTCGGCGACGCATCTGGGGGCCGGTGCTCATCATCGCCGGCGCCGTGATGACGCTGGCCTGCGGCGTCGGGGTGCTCATGCTCAACGACCGCCGTGTGCAGGACGACCACTGGGCCTGGGTGGTCGGTGCCGGGGTCGCGCTCGGACCGTGCCTGATGCAGCTCGGCATCGCGATCTGCTCGCCGTGGCTCCTCGCCCTGGTGTCCCGGATGTCCGCACGCCTGGGGCTGTCGGCTCGGTTGGCCGCCCGCGATGCCCGGCGCAACCCGGTCCGAACGGTGCCGGTGCTCGCCAGTGTGATGAGCGTCGTGTTCGTCGCGTCGGTCGTGATCACGTGGAGTGCGTCGAGCCACGCGCAGTACGTCCGCGGGTACGAGTACACGACGGCGGTCGGGGTCGCGACGTCCGAGGTGCAGCTGTCCAGCGAGGACGGTGCCGCCAGCGGGCACGACGCGGCGTTGACGGCGCACGCGGCGAAGGTCGTCGCGCGGGTGCTCGACCACGACCGGATCCGGGTGCTCGGCGTGGCCGAGGGATGGGCGGGCGACACCCCGTCGTCCGTGACGATGCCGCACCGGTGGACGGACTTCGACTGCGACGGCTACGACTCCACGTCGTGCTCGTACTACCTCGACACCGCTGACGCGACCGTCCCGCACATCTGGACCGGCACCGTCGACGACTACGCGGTGCTCACCGGACACCGACCGTCTGCTGCCGTGCGGGATGCGCTCGAGGGCGGCAAGGCGGTGTCACTGTGGCCGGAGTACGCCCACGACGGTGCGGTCCGCATCGACACGTTCCACGACCGCACGTGGGAGAGCCCGACGATCACGACGACGACGAAGCCGGACGCCAGCGTGTCGATCCCGGCCGTGCTCGACGTGCAGTCGCCGCGGATCCAGGTCGGGGTCTTCATGACGAAGGCGACCGCGGCGCACTACGGGGTGCGCGCCGTCGACGGCATGCTCGTCACCACGCTGCCCGGGGCCATCGCGCCCGAGCAGTGGGACGAGCTGAGTTCCGCCTGGCAGAGCTTCGGCGGCGCGGACCGCGCTCGGTGGGACGGCCCGCAGTTCGCCTACGAGGCCGGCCCGGTGGACAACGGCGCGCTGATCCGGGCGATCGTGCTCGCGCTCGCTGCGGCGGTGACGATCGGTGCGACGGCGGTGGCCATCGGGCTCGCGCGGTCCGACGGGCGCCGCGACGACGAGGTGCTCGACGCGATCGGTGCTGCACCACGGCTGCGGCGTCGGGTGTCGACCTGGCAGGCAGCGATCCTGGCCTCGGTGGGCGCGGTGATCGGCACCCTGCTGGGGCTGCTGCCGATGCGGGCACTCACCCTGCGGTTCACGGAACCAGCGGTCGGATCGAACCACATGCCGTTCGTGCCGGACTGGTCGATGCTGGCCCTGCTCGGGATCGGGTTGCCGCTCCTGGTGACGGCAGGGGCATGGCTCACCGCGCACGGCCGACGCCGGGTGGCGGTGCGCCGGGCGCACTGAGGTGTGGGGCGGCGCTGCACGTGGCGCCGCCCCGGTGCAGCCCCGGTCAGGCGCCGGGCTGCACCACCATGAGCACGGCGACGACGACCCACACCAGGTTGAACACGCCGACCAGGGCGGCGAGCTTCCGCGGCGAGCGCTCGGTCCCGTTCCCGCGCAGGACCTCGCGCTGCTCCGGCAGGACCCCGAGCGCGAGGATCCCCGCAGCCACCGCGGTCAGGCCGATCGAGACGAGCAGCCAGGCCTCGTCGAGCGCCCCGACCTCGAACGCCAGGGCCGTGCCGAAGGTCGGGACGGCGAGCGAGACGATCGAGTACACGTGGCAGATCCGGTGCAGGACCCTGGCGACTGCTCGGGCCCCCTGGTCGCCCGGATCGGCGACGAGCGCGCGGGCCGGCTTCGGGAACATGCTCCCGGCGACCGCGACGGGCCCGAGGGTGAGCAGCGCCGCCACGACGTGCACGGTGAGGAGGACGCTGGACATCGCTTCCAGCCTAGGGCGCGGTCGTCGTGCTCACGTGTCGCTCACCGCCGGGCGATGAGCACCTCGGCCAGCACGACCTCGTCGTCCATCGGGATCGGACCCCGCACCCGCGGGACCCCGTCGACCCATTCGACCGGCACCCCCGCAGCCGCGAGCCCTGCGACGCTCAGGTCGATCCGGAGCAGGGGCAACGCGAGGTCGCCGTACCGCTCGGCGACGACCTCGGACACCCGGTCGGGCGTGGTGGCGCGGACCCACCCGCCCGGCTCGAGCGGCACCCCACGGGTGGAGACCTCGTACTCGCCGAACCCGCGGCTCATCTCCCAGTCGTCGGCGATCGCCACGTGACAGACCACATCGGTCATGGACCCTCCTCGGTAATGAAACGGGAGCGTATCATTACGGCTAGGGTGGGTCCGTGAACAAGCGTGGACGTCCGACCGCCGACGAGCGGATCGCCCGTGACGAGCGGATCCTCGACGTCGCGACCGACCTGTTCCTGGAGCACGGGTTCGCGGGCGTCGCGCTCGACCGCGTCGCCGCCGAGGCCGGGGTGACGAAGCGCACGCTCTACACGGCGTTCGGCGACAAGCCCGCGATCCTCCGGGCGGTCGTCCGCCGGCAGCACCCGTACGCCGACCAGCCCACCGCGGACCTCGTGTCCACGGCCACGGCGATCGGCAGCGCGTTGCTCTCGGACCGTGCAGTGGCGCTGCACCGCCTCGTGATCGCGGAGTCGACGCGGTCACCCGAGCTCGCGCGCGAGTTCCACGAGGCCGGACCGCTCGCCGCGCAGCAGGCCCTGGTCCGCGCCGGAGCGACTCCGGAGACCGCCGTCGAGCTCTTCACCCTGCTGCTCGGGGAGCTCCACCGCGAGCGCCTGCTCGGCCTGGCTCCGGCCCCGACGGCGGCCGCGGTCGCCGCACGCGCCGCGCGTGCCGTCGCGGTGCTCTCGACGTGACCCCAGGGCGGACGGGAGGCCCGTGGCGGCGTCGCCACGGGCCTCCCGTCCGCCACATGGTGACGACCGCGCTCAGGCGGGGTCGGGCAGCGCCTCCGCGTAGGTGCGAAACTCGCCGCGCTCCGAGTGGATCGCCCACAGACGATCCGCGATGGACTCGCCGGAGTGCTCCGGCTGCCCGTCGTCGATGCCGAACGGGATGATGAGCTGACCGACGTGGACCTGCTCGTCGCGCACGGCGTCGTGCAGGAGCTGGGCGTAGGCGCTCTCGGCCGCGAAGGCGACCGAGGTGCCGGTGACCCGCGCGCCGGGACGCACCGCACTGCCGCCGTTCACGAACAGGATCGTGCCGTGGCCGATCGCGCGCATGCCGGGCAGCACCTGGCGGACCGCGTTGACCGAGCCGTAGACCGAGAACTCGATCGGGCCGACCAGGTCGTCCGCGGTGGTCTCGAGCACCGGGCGCATGTACTCCTTGGCGGGGAGCGGGCTGTACTGCAGCACCTCGATGGGGCCGAGCTGCTCGGTCGCACGCTCGAGGGCGCTGCGGAGCGAATCGCCGTCACGGACGTTCGCGGCGAACCCGGCGGCCGTGATGCCCTGCTCGCGCAGCGAGGCGGCGAGGCCGTCCAGGCGGTCCTGGTTGCGGGAGACGAGGGCGATCGAGAAGCCCTCGCGGCCGAAGCGTTCGGCGACGGCGAGACCGAGGCCCTTGCCGGCCCCGATGATGGCGATGGTGGTCATGCGGAGTACTCCTCGTCGGTGACGTGCTCGAGCCAGGTGGTGGTGGTCGCCGGGTCGTCGGCGAGGTCGAGCATCGCGAGGTGCTCCATGGAGTCCGTCGGGGTCGCACCGTGCCAGTGCTCCTCACCCGCAGGCGTGTAGACGGTCTGCCCGGTCTGGACCTCGACGACGCCGCCGTCACGGGTCCCCATCCGCGCGATGCCCTCGGTGACGTGCAGGGTCTGCCCCTTGGCGTGCGAGTGCCACGCAGTCCGCGCACCGGGCAGGAACCGGACCTTGGCGACGGTCATCGACTGGCCGTCCTCCTTCGGGCTGGCGATGGCGTCCAGGTAGACGTCTCCGGTGAACTGCTCGGCCGGGTTCTTGACGGTCGGCTGCTTCGGTTGGATCTCCATGGCCCCGACGGTAGGCCGATGTGCGCACCGGAGGGAGGTGCCGGTCGTACCCCTCAGCCGTTTCCCGAACACGGCGTGTGTGATCGACGCACGATCCGGGAGGACCACCGTGGACAGCAGCGAACACCCGAACCCGCACCCGAGCCCCACCCGCGCCCGCCGCGCCTGGTCCACAGCGGGCATCGCCGCGGTGGCCATCTTCGCTCTGGGCGGCTGCGCCGATGCCGCACCGGACGACGACCGCGGCTCGTCGGCGAGCGCCCGGGCCACCGCCCCGGCCGACCTGCCCACCGGGCAGGTCGCGCTCGACGGCGACACCAGCGACGTGGTCACCGGGCTCGAGGCACCGTGGTCGGTCGTCCGCACCGGCGACGACGGCGACGCCCTGATCAGCGAACGCGACTCCGCGAAGGTCCTCGAGCTGCAGGACGACGGCACGACGCGCGAGGTGGGCTCCGTCGACGGCGTCAGCCACGGCGGCGAGGGCGGGCTGCTCGGGCTGGCCCTGCACGACGACGACCTGTTCGTGTACTCGACGGCCAACGACGGCAACCGGATCCAGCGGTTCGAGCTGACGGGCAGCACCGGGTCCTGGGCGCTCGGCGACGCCACGACGATCATCGACGGGCTCCCGTCGAACACGTTCCACGACGGCGGCCGCATCGCGTTCGGCCCCGACGACATGCTCTACGCCAGCGTCGGGGACGCCGGCACGAGCAGTGACGCGCAGGACGAGGACTCGCTCGCGGGCAAGATCCTGCGGCTCACCCCGGACGGCGACGTGCCGGACGACAACCCGTTCGACGGGTCACCCGTCTGGAGCCTCGGGCACCGCAACGTGCAGGGTCTGGGGTGGTCGTCGGACGGCACGATGTTCGCTTCGGAGTTCGGCGAGAACACCTTCGACGAGCTGAACGTGATCGAGGCGGGCGAGAACTACGGCTGGCCCGAGGTCGAGGGCGAGGGCGGCGAGGACCAGGGCTTCGTCGACCCGGTGCAGCAGTGGTCGACGGACGAGGCGTCCCCGAGCGGCCTGACGGTCGTCGACGACACCGTGTTCGTGGCCAACCTGCGCGGCGAGGTGCTCCGGGCGATCCCGGCGGACGACCCGGGGACCTCGACCGAGTACTTCCCGGGCGACTTCGGCCGGATCCGGACCGTGCTCGAGGGGCCGTCGGGCACCCTCTGGTTCGTCACGAACAACACCGACGGCCGAGGTGACCCCGCAGCGGGGGACGATCGCATCGTCTCGGTCCCGCTCACGCGGGCGGCGGGCTGAGCCAGCGACCTCGCCCGACAGGGGTTCCGGCAGCCCCTCGCTCGCACGCTGCCCAGCCGGTTACCGTGACGGCATGAACCACCGCGACGAAGCCCGCGACTTCCTGTCCAGCCGTCGCGCCCGCATCACCCCCGAGCAGGCCGGGGTCGAGACGTTCGGCACCCGCCGTCGGGTGGCCGGGCTCCGGCGCGAAGAGGTCGCACGGCTGGCAGGCGTCAGCATCGACTACTACACGCGGCTCGAGCGGGGGAACCTGCAGGGCGTCTCGGACAGCGTGCTCGAGGCCGTCGCCGGCGCACTGCAGCTCGACGCCGCCGAGCTCGAGCACCTGCGCGACCTGTCCCGGCACCAGAACGCGACACCGCGGCGCGCGGGCAAGGTCGTGCCGGTGGCCGCCGTCCGCCCGGAGCTGCAGTACCTGCTCGACGTCATCACCGACGCCCCGGCGATGATCATCAACAACCGGCAGGACATCGTCGCCGCCAACGCGCTCGGCTACGCGATGCACTCCGACCTGGTGGCGGCACCGGCCCGGCCGATGAACTTCTCGCGCTTCATCTTCCTCGACCCGCAGGCCCGGAACTTCTACCAGGACTGGCAGCGGGCGGCGCACACGAACGTCGCGATCCTGCGGCGCGAGGCCGGGCGTACACCGAACGACCGCGACCTCGCAGCCCTCATCGGCGAGCTGTCGATGCGGAGCGACGACTTCCGCGCGCTCTGGGCCGCGCACGACGTCCGCCGCCACTACGCCGGCGTGAAGTCCTTCCGGCACGCAGTCGTCGGTCCGCTCGAGCTGCACTTCCAGACGCTCGAACTCGCCGAGGACCCCGGGCTCGCGCTCACGATCTACCCGGCGACCCCGGGCAGCCCGACCGCCGACGCGCTCCGCCTGCTCGCCTCGTGGGCGGCGACGGAGCAGATCGCGGAACGCGCGCGCGAATCCGCCTGACGGGTACCAGCAACCCCTTCTTCCCCACCCGGCACCGTCCTACCGTGGACGCATGGACACCAGAAGCGAAGTGCGCGACTTCCTCCGCACCCGCCGCGAGCGCGTCACGCCGCAGCAGGTCGGGCTGCCCGACTTCGGTGGCGCCCGACGGGTCAAGGGTCTCCGCCGTGAGGAGCTCGCGCTCATCGCCGGCATGAGCGTCGACTACTACATCCGCCTCGAGCGCGGGAACCTCACCGGCGTCTCGGAGAGCGTGCTCGAAGCGCTGTCGCGTGCGTTGCGCCTCGACGACGCCGAGCACGCGCACCTGTTCGACCTGGCTCGCGTGCAGAACGCCTCGGCGACCACGCGGCGGAAGCCCCCGACGTCCAAGGTCCGACCGAACGTGCAGCGCATGCTCGACGGCATGACCATGCCCGCGTGGGTCCGCAACGGCCGCTCCGACTTCCTGGCCGGAAACGCCCTGGCACGTGCGCTCTACTCCCCGCTCTTCCTCGACCCCGCCGGCACCCCGAACACCGCCCGCTTCGCGTTCCTCGACCCACGCGGTCAGGAGTTCTGGCGCGACTGGGACGTCGTCGCGAGCGACATGGTGGCCGTGCTCCGCGCCGAGGCCGCCCGGTCGCCGTACGACAAGGGGCTGACCGACCTGATCGGCGAACTCTCGACCCGCAGCGAGGAGTTCCGGCAGCGCTGGGCCGCGCACGGGGTCATGCGGCACCTGAACGGCGAGAAGCGGGTGCACCACCCCGAGGTCGGCGACCTCGACCTGACGTACGAGACGATGGAGCTCGCGACCGACACCGGTCTGACGCTCATCGCCTACGGCACCGAGCCGGGCTCACCGTCCGAGGAACGCCTGCAGCTGCTCGCGAACCTCGTCGCCACGACGGCCGTAGCCGTCCCGGAACCGGAGGACGCATGAGCGAGACCGAGTCCGTCCCGACGACCGCATCCGCCGCGCCGCTCGGGTTCCTGGGCCGGTTGCGGTTCCGCTGGCGCGCTGAGCGGGAGATCCACGACCTGACCCGCGACCGTGCGCTCGAGGAGCGCGTGCGTGCCGAGGCCGCCGTGCGGCTCGCGCCCGGCCCGTGGCACCTCGGCGAGCTGTTCCGACGTCGCTGACGCAACAACCGTGCGGACGGGAGGTGGGCCCCACCCGCCGGTTCCGGCGTGACGCGCCAGCGGCGCGCCGGCCGTGACGGGAGGGACGTGGCGATGCCGCCACGGGCCTCCCGTCCGTCAGTCGGCCGCGTTCACCGGCGACGTGCGGCGGGCACCAGGGTGTGCTGCCCGTAGCTGTTGTCGTCGGGGTTGATCGTGACGCCCGGTGCGACGAGCTCGTCGATGCGGTCCAGGACCTCGTCGTTGAGCACGCGGTCGGCGGCGGGGAGCTGCGACTCGAGCTGCTCCATGGTGCGCGGGCCGATGATCGCGCTCGTGACGCCGGGGTGCCGGATCACCCACGCCAGTGACATCTCGATGAGGGACATGTCCTGCGACTCGGCCAGGAGTGCGAGTTCCTCGACGATGTCGAGCTTCCGCTGGTTCGCGGGCGTCGACATGTCGAACCGGGCCGCGGGGCGGTGCTTCGCCGTCGGGGTCCCGGGAGCGTCCTTGCGCCAGCGACCGCTGAGCCAGCCGCCGGCGAGCGGGCTGTAGACGAGGGTGCCCATGCCGTAGCGCTGCGTGGTCGGCAGGACGTCCTCCTCGATGCCGCGCACCAGGATCGAGTACGGCGGCTGCTCGGTGCGGAAGCGCTCCAGGCCACGGCGCTCCGAGGTCCACTGGGCCTCGACGATCTCGGCGCCCGAGTACGACGAGGATCCGATGTTCCGGACCTTGCCCTGGCGGACCAGGTCGGTCAGGGCGCCCAGGGTCTCCTCGACGTCCGTCGTCGGGGACGGACGGTGCACCTGGTACAGGTCGATGTGGTCGGTGCCGAGGCGGCGCAGGGAGTTCTCGACCTCCTGCATGATCCAGCGGCGCGAGCCCCCGGAGCGGTTCGGGCCCTCACCCATCGGCATGAAGAACTTGGTGGCGAGCACGACGTCGTCACGGCGGTCCTTGATGGCCTTGCCGACGATCTCCTCGGAGACGCCGTCCGAGTAGGCGTCGGCGGTGTCGACGAAGTTGATGCCCGCGTCGAGGGCGCGGTGGATGATCCGGATCGAGTCGTCGACGTCGGCGTTCGCCCACGGGCCGAACATCATGGTGCCCAGAGCGAGCGGGCTCACCTCGACGCCGGTGCGTCCGAGCTGGCGGTACTCCATGGTTTCCTCTCCGTGCCCGCGGGTCTCGCCGGGCACGGCTGCCACGCTAGGCCGGTCATCCACGGTGAAAGGGGGGAGGACCGTACCTCCCTCGGTCGGCGGGGCCGTCGTAGCGTCGGGGACATGACGTTCGCCGAGACCGACCCCGAGTTCGCGAAGTACCACGCCGACTTCGTGGACGAGACACTGCAGCACGCGTCGCTCAGCAGCCACGACCGCGCGGTCGTGCAGCTCGGCGCGATGATCGCCGCCGGCGCGCAGACCGCCTTCCGACAGCTGCTCGGCACCGCGCTCGACGGCTCGCTGACGCCCGTCGAGGCGAAGGAGATCGGGTACCAGGCCGTCGCCTACGTCGGGTCCGGGCGCGCCTCGGACTTCCTCACGATCACCAACGACGTGCTGACCGCGCGCGGTGTCGAGTTGCCGCTCCCGGGTCAGTCGACGACCACCCCCGACGACCGACTCGAACGGGGCCGAGCGGTCCAGAGCGCCGTCGTCGGCGCCGGACGTGTCGACGCGATGTACGACAACGCGGCCGACGACACCGTGCACTTCCAGCGGTTCCTGTCCGGCAACTGCTTCGGTGACACCGTCGGACGGGACGGGCTCGACCTGCCGACGCGTGAGCTGCTGACCTTCGCGGTCCTCGTCGCGCTCGGCGGTGCCGACGCGCAGGTCACGGGACACGTCGCGGGCAACCTGCACGTCGGGAACACCCGGCAGCAGCTGCTCGACGTGCTCACCGTCCTGGTGCCCGTGATCGGCTACCCGCGGACGCTCAACGGGCTCGCCGCCGTGAACGAGGGTGCGACGGCCGACTGACGCTCAGATCGCGAGCTCGACGTCGTGACCGTTGACGGTCACGATGATGCGTGGGTTCTCGGCACCGGTCGCGGTGATGTAGCTGCGGAGCGTGGAGAGCAGCATGTCTTCTCGCCGCTCCATCTGGGACACCGCGCCCTGACTGATGCCGAGCTCGTGCGCGATCTCGGCTTGGGTGCGCTTGCCGGCTTCGCGGACCATCGCGAGGCTCATCGCGTGGATGCGGTCGAGTTCGTCCGCTTCGACCTCGAGTGCGGCCACCGCGTCTGCGACGCCCGGCCGCTGCATCATCTGTTCGAGGCGGTCGTTCCCGCGTACGAAGTCTTCCTTGCCCATCATGCTTCCTCGGTCTCGTTCCGCCATCGGTTGATCAGGCGATCAGCTCGGACGCCGACCGTGTCGTAGAACACGTCACCCATTGACGCTTTGTCGCCGGAGAACAGTGCCACCACGACTCGGTCCTCGTCCGGCGGGAACCAACAGATCAAGCGGAGCGCCACTCCCGCGACGTAGGGGTGTGACACCCGCCAGATCGGATGCTGCTTCGACTGCCGTACACGCTTGATCATCGCGGTGTCCTGAACCGGAGCGGAGTCCAGGTCCCGCAATCGCTTGAGCATGAACGTCAGCAACTGCAGACGTTTTCGCCCACGCTCGGTCCTGTCGGTCTCAAGACGATCGAGCTGGTCGTTGAACTCTCGCGGCCAGTCGATCTGCATGCGGCGACATTACCTGCGACTGATAATAGCTGCAACTAATATTGAGCGCAAGGGCAACGACGTGGTGAGGGTGCGCTCCTCAGACGACGAGGGGGCCGGCGACCTCGAGCTCGTCGTGGTCGACCTGCCAGCGGACGGCGTCGAGCACCGTCTGTTCGGCGGTGAACCCGGGCGCGTAACCGAGCAGGCGGCGGGCCTTCTCGACACTGAACACCTGGCTGCGTGACAGGTGCTCCCAGCTGGCGCCAGCGTGCTCTGGAGTGGTGGTCTCGCGGAACCGGTCCCAGCTGACGGGCTCGAGCCGGGCCTCCTGGCCGAACCACGACGCTGCCAGGTGGGCGTACCCACGTGCGGTGAGCGCCGTCTGGGCCGTGATGAAGAAGTCCTCGCCGACCGCCGCCTCGCGGTGTTCGACAGCGAGCTGGAAGGCCTGCGCGACGTCGTCCGCGTGCACGTGGGCCATGGTCTCGGCGCCGAGACCGGGGACCTCGATCGCCTCGCCGGCGGACAACCTCGTCAGCACCGACGGGTCGAGGTTTCCGAGCGGACCGATCGGCATCCAGCCCGGACCGCTGATGTGACCCGGGTGCAGCGTTGTCGTCGCCAAACCCCCTGACGCGGTTTCTTCCTTGGCCATCCGGGCAATCGCGTCCTTCTGCACGCCGTAGTCGCCGAAGGGCGGCGTGAAGTCATCCTCGGTGATCGGCAGCACACGGGATGCACCCGCGCGCCAGATCGAGCCGCAGTGCACGAGGTGCGTGCCCGTGCCGCGGAGCGCTTCGACGAGGGCGGCGGCGGACGACTCGGTGAAGCCGACGAGGTCGACGACGGCGTCGGCGCCGAGGGCGACGATCCGCGTTCCGAACGTGCCGTCGCGGTCCTCCTGCTCGCGGTCCGCGGTGACGCGTTCGACCTGCTGCCACTCGGGGGAGTCGGCGTAGGGGGTACTGGTACCGCGACTGATGGCGACGACCTCGTGACCGCCGCGGACGAGGCGGGGGACGAGGAACGTGCCGATGTGGCCGGTGGCTCCGATGACGACGATGCGCATGCGGCACACGGTAGGCCGAGCCGCTTCGGATCGTGAGCAGGAACGGTCGGGTGCCGATGGGCGACCCGACCGTTCCTGCTCACGAAGCGCGTGAGACGCCGCGCCTCCGCCCGCTACGCGGAGGGCTCCGCGACGACGGCGCGCATCGCGGCCTCGGTCGCGGCTGCGAGTGCTTCCGCGGGCTCCGACATCAGGCTCTTCACGAAACGTGAGTCGTCGTCGGCGAGGACCTCGAACACACCGGCGACGGTACCCTCGTAGGCCTGGGTGACCACGTCCTCCGGGCGGGACTTCGGGACGTTGAACCGAGCCCCCATCGCCGTGTCGACCATGCCCACGATGAGTCCCGTGACCGTGGTGCCCCGCGGTGCGAGCTCCACTCGGAGCCCGTTGGTCGCGGACCAGGCAGCCGCCTTCGACGCGGCGTACACGGTGGGGATCGGGGTCCACGCGGCGAGCGACAAGACGTTGAGAACCGCACCACCGCCGTTCGCCGCCAGGATCGGTGCGAACGCGGCCGACATCCGGATGGTGCCGAAGGTGTTCGTCTCGAAGACCCGCTCGAGGGACTCGTCCGAGGGTGCGGCGATGGAGGCGTCCGCCGCAGGCGCGATGCCCGCGTTGTTCACCAGCAGGTCGACGTCCGGCGCCGCCGCGGCTGCGGCCTCGATCGACGACGGGTCGGTGAGGTCGAGCACGAGCGGCTGGACGCGGTCGTCCTCCCACGCGCGCGGCGAGCGAGCCGCCGCGTAGACCCGGCGCGCACCACCGTCGAGCGCCTGCCGGACGAACTCGGTTCCGAGGCCCCCGTTGGCGCCGGTGACGAGGACGGTGCGGTTCTCGAGCTGGTTGGACATGATCACTCCTGCAGTAGGCTGACGAAACGGGGAATGTCCCCGGATCATTATGTGGGGATAGTCCCCACTTACGTCAAGCCAGGAGTGCAGATGCGTGCCGATGCCCAGCGGAACCGGGACGCGATCCTCGCCGCAGCGCGCGAGGTGTTCGACGCCGACGGCATACTCGCGCCCATCGACGGCATCGCCACTCGCGCGGGAGTCGGGAACGCGACGTTCTACCGGAACTTCCCCACCCGCGACGACCTGCTCGCGGCCGTGATGGACGACAGCGTCCGCGCGATCATCGAAGACTCGGCGGGACTGGATGCCCTCGACGCCGACTCGGCGCTGCGCGAGTGGATGTTCCGACTGACGTGGCAGCTGCGCGTGTGGCAGAACCTGCCCTCGTGCATCGCCGACGCGATCGAGGACGAGGATTCCCCGATCCGGACGCTGTGCGCACGACTCACCGCGCGCACCGCGGAGCTGCTCGATCGTGCTCGGGCGGCGGGAACCGCGTCCACGGTGGAGGCCGCTGCGGTGTTCGAACTGCTGACGACGGTGTCGTGGGGGGTCGACCGGTTCGGGGACGACGAAGAGCGGGCCCGGGAACGTGTCCGGCTCGCGACCGCCGGAGTGCTCGCCGCGCGGTGAGGCGTGCCGCCCGCCGCCTCGCGCTGATCAGTCGGCGGTGATGACCTTCACGGAGCCGGCGATGGTCGCGGCGTCCTCGGCGAGCGCCACGACCGGGTCAGGCAGGCGGGTGGTGGCGCCGACGAGCTTGCGGGCACCCCACCCGACGAACGACCCGACGATCGCGCCGACGCCGCCGAGGATCGCGCCCTCGATGCGCAGGTCGCGCTTGCCGGTCGTGCCGAGTGCTGCGCCGACGAGCGCACCGGACCCGATGCGGCCGATCAGGCCGGCGGGGGAGATGCGGTTCGGGGTCATCGGCAGCTTGTCGCCGATGAGTTCACCGACGGCCGAGGCGACGAGGAGTCCGCGGCCGAGCGGGGTGCTGAAGACCTTCCAGTCCTGCCACGACCCCTTCAACGAGGACCGGTCGTGGTTCAGTGCCAGCACCGCGAGTGGGGTGGCACTGCGGCCGCCGCTCAGGATGCCGAGCACCAGGGTGCGGACCAGGGTGTGCTGCTCGTGCTGCTTGCTCATCGTGTCTCCAGTCGTGATCAGGTCCGACCGTACGCACGCGGGCCGCGAGCGCTCCGAGGGTCCTCACGGACTGCGGGTACTGAGCCGGCCCGAGTAGCGTCCGCCCCATGAGCAACGTCATCGTCTTCGGCGGCCACGGCAAGGTCGCACTCCTCACCACCCGCATCCTCAGCGACCGCGGCCACTCGGTCACCTCGGTCATCCGCGACGCGGGCCAGTCCGACGAGATCCGTGCCCACGGCGGCGAACCCCGTGTCGCGGACATCCAGCAGCAGTCCCTGACCGACTTCGCGGAGCTCGTCCACGGGCACGACGCCGTGGTCTGGTCGGCCGGTGCCGGCGGCGGGTCCGCCGACCGCACGTGGGCGATCGACCGCGACGCCGCGATCCTGTCGGTGCAGGGCGCGAAGCAGGCCGGCGTCGACCGCTACGTCATGGTGTCGTGGTCCGGGTCGCAGCTCGACCACGGGGTACCGCAGGACAACGACTTCTTCGCCTACGCGCAGTCGAAGGCGATCGCCGACGCCGTGGTGCGCGACTCTGGTCTGCAGTGGACCATCGTGGCGCCGAGCACCCTGACGGACGACGACGCCACCGGTTCGGTCGACTGGGCGGGCTCGTCGAGCGACGTGCCGCGCGGCGACGTCGCACACGTGATCGCCGACGTGCTCGAGACCCCCGGCACGGCGGGCAACACCATCCGGTTCAACTCGGGATCGACCCCGATCGCGGACTTCCTGCGCGCCGACGCGGTCTGACGACGCCGACACGGTCTGACGACGGGGCGCGGCCCGCGGCCGCGCTTCAGTAGATCGCTGCGATGCCGGTCATGTCGCCGAGCCCGAGCGTGCGTGAACCGGTGTCGCAGTACCCGCCGGACGGCTCCATGACCTGACCGGTTCCGGTCTTCACGTGGCCGAGTCCGTACAGGTGGCCCCACTCGTGGGTGGCGACGGCCTGGGTGTCGAACCGTGCGCCCGAGCAGGTGGTCGTCGAGCTCCACTTGTAGCTGGTGGCGTACCGCTGGTCGGACTCCTTGGCGATGCCGTTGCCGTCGTACCAGACGCACGTCACGCCGAGGGTCCCGGAGGGCAGCTTGCCCCACCCGACGACGCTGTAGCCGTTGCTCTTCGAGCACGCGCCCTTGTCGGTGAGCCCGGGTGCCTGGGTCGCCAGGCGCACGTAGGAGTTCCGCGCGGACGAGGTCACGGTGCGGTCGCACGACGAGATCGTGCCCGTCCACGCGTTCGCCGCCTTGCGCAGGGCGTCCTTGGCGTACGACGACTTCTGGCCGGACTCGTTGTAGTACCACTGCACCGTGCTCGACCAGCGGTACCCGTTCCGTGCGTTGGCCGTGCTGGTGCACTTGGTGGTGGCCGCGGTCGTGGCGGCCGGCGCGGCAGCCGCCTGGCTGGCCGCGGCACTGGCTGCTGCGCTCCTCGCCTGTTCGCGGTGCACCGCCGGTGCCGAACCGCTCCACGCCTCGTCGATGCGGACCGCGACACCCCCGGTACCGGTGTTCGCGATGACGACCTCCGCCAGCTCGGGAGCACCCGGCGCCGCGGAGCTGCTCGCCATCACGCTCTCACCGGGGGCCGGCACGGCGAACGTGCGGCCGTCCGGCAACACGACCGTGCCGGACGCCACCGTGCACCCCGTCCGGAGCGTCTGCACCGAGAGCGTCCCCGCGGCGCAACGGCTGCCGGCCGCCGACGCGCTCGGCGCCGCCGCCTGCGCGGGTGCCGCCGTGGCGGTGAGGCCGACGACGAGTGCGATGACCGCCCCGGTGGTGAGCGTGTTCCTGACAGGACGCATGGTTGCCCTTCCCGCGGCGAGCCCCTGTGCCCGCCGTCCCTGATCGGGTCCATGCTCGCCGATGGGTACCCGTCAGGTCCAGGGCTGCGCCAACAGGACAGGCCGGGCTCCGCCGTCGCGGTGGGTCAGCGCAGCCGTTCGACCATCGGACACGCGAACGGGTCGCGCGCCGCCAGACCGACCTCGTTGAGGTAGCGGACCACGATGACGTAGGAGTGCACCAGGGTGGTCTCGGTGTACGGCACGCCCTGGTCCGCGCAGTACTTCCGGACCATGTCCCGGGCGGCCCGCAGGTTCGGTCGGGCCATGCTCGGGAACAGGTGGTGCTCGACCTGGTGGTTCAGGCCGCCCATGAAGTACTCGACCCAGGCACCGCCACCGATGTCGCGCGAGGTCAGGACCTGGCGTGAGAAGAAGTCCACGCGGCGGCCGGGTTCGATGACGGGCATGCCCTTGTGGTTCGGTGCGAACGCGATGCCCATGAGGAACCCGAACACGGCGAGCTGCACGCCGAGGAACGCGAAGGCCATGCCGACCGGCAGGAACCAGAACACGACGCCCAGGTAGAGCACGAACCGCCCGACGAAGACCGATCCCTCGGCCCACCGCCGCTTCACCGGGCCGCGGCTGGTGTACGTGCGGATCGACTGCCAGTGCAGGTTCACACCCTCGACCAGGAGCATCGGGAAGAACGCGTAGCCCTGCACCCGGACGAGCACGCGCAGGAAGCCGGTCCGGCTGGCGGCGTCCTCGGGCCGGAACGAGATCGCGTCGAACGAGATGTCGGGGTCCTTGCCGACCGTGTTCGGGTTGGCGTGGTGCCGGGTGTGCTTGTTCATCCACCACGCGTAGCTGATCCCGGTCAGGAACGTGCCGGCGTAGCGGGCCGCTCGGTCGTTCCAGTGGTGCGACGCGAAGACCTGACGGTGTGCGGCCTCGTGGGACAGGAAGGCGAACTGCGTGAACAGTGCGCCCAGCACGCCGGCCACGATCAGCTGGTACCAGGAGCCGCCGAGCACGGCGAACGCCCCGCCCGTGATGCCGAGCAGCACGGCGAGCACGGCGATGAGGCCCCAGTACCAGCCTGTGCGCCGACCGAGCAGCCCGGCGGTACGGACCTGCGCGAGCAGCGCGGTGTACGTCGAGGTGGTGTCGGTCCGAGCCGACCGTCGTTCGGTCTTCCGATAGCCCGTCGGTACGACCAGTTCGTCGCCCATGGTTTCCTCCTGGATCCAGTGCTGCGGCTGCAACCGGGGTCCGGGGCTACGACTTGCTCGTGATCGTACGCCAGCCCGGACCGGGGACACACGGGATCAGGCGGGGAGGACCAGGCGGCGTTCGACGATGGCTCGGGCGACGTCGGCGAGGCGCTCCTGGTTCGACCGCGCGTACTGCCGCAGCAGTTCGAACGCCGCCTCGGTGTTCACCGAGTGCGTGTACGCCACGAAGCCCTTGGCCTGCTCGATCACGACCCGGCTGTCGAGGGCTCGCTGCAACTGCGCCTGCGTCAGCGCCGCGTGTTGCAGGGTCCGCTGCTGCAGGATGCTGATGGTCGCGACGTCGGTCAGGGCCTGTGCTGCCAGGGCGTCGTCGCGGTTCAGCGCCCCCTCGGTCTCGCGGAACAGGTTGAGCGACCCGAGCGTGGTGTCCCGCAACCGCATCGGGATCGCGTGCACCGACGCGTACCCCGACTCGGCGGACGCGGCGGCGAACGTCGGCCACCGGCGTTGCATCTCCGCCTGGTCGCTCACGGACACCGGACGCCCGGTCGCGAAGCACTCCACGCACGGTCCTTCGCCGGCGTCGAGCTGCAGGAGTCCGACGAAGCTGGACCGCTCACTGGTCGACGCCACGACCTCGAGTTCCTGGTGCTGGTTGGCCAGCAGGATGCCAGCCGCCGAGGCGTCGAAGATGTCGACGACGCTGTCGACCAGGTTCTGCAGGAGGTCGACGACGTCGTACTCGTCGACGAGGGTGTCGGTCAGCGTGACGAAGGTGTCGATGAGCCGGCGCTCGCGGGTCGGTGCCATGGTGCGTGCTCCTCAGTTCTCGGAACCGTACGGCCGGGCGAGGTCGATGCGGCGAGCGATGACGTCGTTCGAGACGTCGCGGACGGTGCGTTCGGTGGCGAAGGCGTGCGCCTGCAGCACGAGGAGGGCGTCGGTGACGTCCACCCCGAGCTGTGCTGCGACCATGCCGGTCGCCTGGTGCACCTCTCGTCGGGAGTAGCGGCTGGTGCCCATGTCGGCACGGCCGTCGGCGGCCGCGGCGAGCAGAGCACCACGGAGCACCCGACGGGCTGCGACCTCGGTGAGCTCCACGGCGCCGCGGATCTGCCCCACGGTCAGGGTGCGCTCGCTGTCCACGGACAGGTCGACGGCGCCGACGGGGATCGTCCCGATGCGCATCGGGAACGAGAACACCGCCCCGACCCCGGCGCGCAGGAGCTCCTCGAGCGCGAGCGGCCAGTCGGTGTTCGTCGTGCCGGACAGGTCGGGCTCCAGGACCGGGCGGCGGGTCGTCAACGCCTGCCAACACGGGCCCTCGCCGAGGTCGAACTGGATCTCGTCGATCCGCGCGGCGCGCGCGTCGCTCGCGCACACCGTCGCCGACCCGAGTGGGTTGCCGAGGGTGGAGATGCCGACCCCGGTCACGGGCAGCGTCGTCAGGAACGGCGGGCACATGTCGGTGCCGTCGGGTGCGGCCTGCAGTGCGGAGACTGCCGTCGTGAAGTCGTTCATCGCGAGGAAACCATCCGGGTCCGTGAACGCGGGGCTGATCCGGTCCCCGCGTGCTGCAACGCTAGCGCAGTGCCCCGCGGGCGTCGCCCGCCGGGCACGTCGACCCGCGCGGACACGGTCAGCCCGCGCTGACGCGCGACGGCTCCGGCACGAAGTGGATCCGCTCCGCCGCCCGCGTGACCTCGCGCGCCCGGGCCGTGCGGTCGTCGAACTCGATGCGCGCTGCGTCACGGACCTGCTCCTTGTCGAACAACGACGCCCGGCTCACGACGTCGACGATCGTCGCCACCACCGTGGCGAGACCGCGTTCGAGCTATCCGAGGTTCGTGTTGCCGATGACGAGACGACGGTCCTGCACGTCGAGCGTGACGTCGGGGTAGCCGGCCGTCACGAGCTGCGCGTGTCCATCGGCACCGCGCAGGCCGGCCATCTCGGCTGCGTCGGGTCGGCGGTTGAACACCGCCGGGACGTCGTAGTACTTCGCCGCCGTGGGTTTGCCGAGCTCGGTGGGCAGGCCGGAGGCCACCACACTCGTGAGCGCGAGCGGCGTCGAGGCCGCCTCGGACTGGTCCGTCATGATGACTCCCTGGGCGGCTCCCCGCGGGAGCTCGAGAGGATCTCGGACTCGGTACGGCGACACCGTGGCGTCAGTGTGGGACCCGCGGATGTGAGCACTCCCAGCCACGACCCGGCGCCGGGGCTCCACCACGCCCCGGCGCCACCCCGCTCAGGCGAACTGCGCGTAGAACGCCGACGGGTCCTGCGACAGCGACGCCTTCACCGCACTGCTCCACTCGTCGACGACGACCTCGGCCGCGCCCCGCTCGACGCCGTCCAGCGCGGCCCGCGCCACGTCGGCCGGGTCGACCTTCGGCCCCTCGTAGCCGTCCATCATGTCCGTGTCCGCCGCCCCGAGGTGCAGCCCCTGCACGCTGATCCCCTTGCCGGCGAGCTCCAGCCGCACCGCGTTCGTCAGGTTCCACTCGGCGGCCTTCGCCGCCGCGTACGCGCCGGATCCCGGGTAGACGAACCAGGACAGTGCGGACAGCACGTTCACGATGCCGCCGCCGCCGTTCCGCTCGATCACCGGTGCGAACGCCCGGATCATCGCGAGGTTCCCCCAGTAGTGCGTGTCCATCTCGCGGCGTGCATCGATCAGGTCGTCGGTGAGCAGCGAGCCCGTCGTCGAGATGCCCGCGTTGTTCACGAGCAGGGTGACGTCGCCGGCGGCTGCGGCCGCCGCCTCGACCGACGCCTGGTCGGTGATGTCGAGCGGCAGCGCCACGACGCCCTCGATGTCCACGAGCTCGGGTCGGCGGGCGGTCGCGTAGACCTTGGTGGCGCCGCGCTCCAGCAGCTGCAGGGCGAAGCGGCGTCCGATGCCCCGGTTCGAGCCGGTGACGAGTGCGACCGATCCAGCGATGTCCATGGTGTCTCCTCCTGCCGCGCAGGTGTCTCCCGCCGCGGCTCGGTTACGCTAAGACCTCACATGGATGTCAGGGGCAAGCCCCGGATCGGAGACCGCATGCGGATCGGCGACCTCGCCGCGGAGACGGGCGCCAGCGTGCGCTCGCTGCGGTACTACGAAAAGCAGGGGCTGCTCACCGCGTCGCGGACCACCAGCGGGCAGCGCGTCTACGACGCCCCGGCGGTCGAACGCGTCCAGCTCGTGCAGCAGCTGTTCGCCGCCGGTCTGCCGAGCCGCACCATCGTGCAGCTGTTGCCGTGCGTGGACAGCGGCCATGCGACACCAGAGTCGTTCGCGCTGCTCGTCGCCGAGCGCGACCGGATCACGGCGCAGATGGCGGAGCTCGAGGCCGCGCGTGGCCGGCTCGACGAGGTCATCGCCATCAGCGAGCACCCGACTGCCGAGCACTGCCCGGCGCTGCGCGAGCCGGCAGACGGAGCGGTCGCGGCCTGAGACCTGGTGCGGGACGGACGGGAGGCCCGTGGCGGGTCCGCCACGTCCTCCCTCGCAGGCTCGGTCGGCGCACCCGCGCGACGCTTCGCGTCGCCGCCGAGCGGGTGCGCCCGTCCCTCATCTGCTCACGACCAGGGCCGCAGCTTCGGCGTCAGGGCTGGAACACCTGGATCTGGTCCAGCTCCGCGAAGCCCGTGCCCTTCGTGAAGGTCAGCGTGTTCGCGCCGGCCTTCAGGGTGACGGTCTTCTGCGCCCACCCGAAGCGCCCCCAGTTGACGGTCGGCGCGTAGCTGACCGTCCCGGCCGACGCTCCGTTGACGGCGAGCGCGTGCGTGCTCGCCGCCCCGGTGCCGTTGTCGTACCGGACGTTGACGGTGTACGTCCCCGCGGTCGCCGCCTGCACCGTGAACTGCACGGAGCTGGTCGCGTTGTTGATGTTGCCGACCTTCGCACCGCCGACGGCGTCGGCCTGGGTGACCGTGCTCGTGTCGCTCCGCACCGCCGACTCGGCCTCGTACCGCAGCGCGTTGATCGGGATCGACCCGACCCGCACGTCGTTGTAGGTCGTCGTCAGGTTCTCGACGTTCGTCGCCTGGTAGAGCGTCTTGCCGTCCGCGCTCGAGTCGAAGCCCTGGGCGAAGCCGCTGAACGTGCCGCCTTCGGCGTCGCGGGCGTCGTACGTGACGGCGTAGGGCAGCTGCTCCCACGAGCCGGAGCCCTGGTTGCGGTTGACGACGAAGTTCTGCCCGCCGTCGATGTTGCCGGCGCTGTCGAGCGACCACTTCGACGACACCACGATCATGCCGTTCGCGTCGCCCGTCGTCGGGACCCAGCGGACTTCGGGCGAGGAACCGACCCCGCGGCCGTCGGGCAGTGCGATCTTCGTCCCGATGCTCGTCTCCGGGCTCCAGGTCAGCCCGTCGGGCGAGGTCTTGAAGTACACCGGCGCCGTGTTGTTCGTCTGGCTCGGTCGGTTGACGACCTCGAACGTCGCCACGTAGTTGCCGTTCGGGATCCGGGTGACCGTGATCATGCCGGGCCGGTCACTCTTGTTCGTCGGCGCCGAGACGTTCACCAGGCCGCCCCAGGTGAGACCGCCGTCCGTCGACCGTCGGTAGCTGACGGCCTGCAGGACGCCCTTTGCCTTCTGCCGCTCGTCGGAGAAGTACGTCACGAGGCCGCCGTCGGCGTCGACCGCGACGGACGGCTCCCAGACCGTCGAGGTGGTGGACGTCGGACTCGGGTCGTACGTGGCGGGCCCGCCGGTGTCGACGGTGCTCACGAACGACCAGGTGAGACCGTGGTCGAGGCTCTTGTACATGACCAGACGGCTGCTCGACCGGTCGGTCGGCATGATCATGCCGCTCAGCAGCAGGGTGCCGGCGGGCATGGTGCCGAGCTGGATCGGAGTCTCGTACAGCGAGGGCTGCGCGGTGCGGGTGAGCGTCGGGAACTGGGTGCTCGGCTTCACGGTGGCGACGCGGCTCCACGAGGTGCCGTTGTCGGTGCTGCGGTAGATCGGGTAGACCTGCACGCCGTTCTCGAGCACGAGCTGGTCGAAGGTGACGAACTGCTGGCCGTTCGCCGATCCGCTGTTCTTCAGGACGATGTTCTTGGCGTAGGTCGTGCCGGCAGCACGTCCGCCCTCGGGGTTGAAGGCGGTGCCCGCGGCGGGCGAGTACACGAGGGCTCCGTTGCCGGTCGTGACCGCCTGGGCGGGAGCGGGGCCGGTGACACCGGCGACGAGGGCCGCCGCAGCAGCGGCAGCGGTGACGACGAGCGCGAGCGTTCGGCGTCGACGAGGCGCCGGAGCGGCGCCGAGGCGGAGGGACATGGTGCTCCGTTCGGTTGGTGGTGCAGTGGTGGTGCGCGGAGACGGACTGGAGGCGCGGGACCGACCCGACTCGCGCCTCCAGACCGTCACTGGGTCGCCGACAGGGCCGCTGCCACGGCCCGTTCCTGCCGCGCATGCGCGGCGAAGGCGTCGGCGACCGGGTTGCGACGGCGGTCGAGCCCGCCGTCGCCGTCTTCGACGAGGTCGAAGAGGCCCATCGTGAGCAGGTGCTCCTGGCGGGGTGCGTCCGTGTGCCGCCAGGTCCACTCGTACATGTCGAACAGCGGCCACCAGGTGTACCCGACCACCGGGACGCCCTCGGCACGGAGCTCGTGCACGGCGGCCACGGAGTCGTCGAGCCAGCCGATGCGTTCGTCGACGGACCCGGTGACGCACGTCTCGGTGAGCATGACCGGGGCGCCGTACCGCTCGGCGTACGTCGTCAGCACGTCGCGGAGCCCCTCGGCCCCCGTGTCCCGGTACGGACGCGGGTCGGCGAAGCCGCCGCCGTGGTGGACGCCGGCTTCGAAGACCTCGGTGGAGTGCAGCGGGTAGTAGTTGACGCCCATGACGTCCGGCCGCACCGCGTGCTGGCGGAACCAGTCGAGGTCCGCGTCGGTGACCCCGCCGGAGCGCAGCCGTCCGACGAGCGGATGGTGGTCGTCGACCCCGCCGGTCACGAGGTCCTCGACCAGGAACGTCTGGGCGCGGAGCCGCGCCACGGTGTCCCGGTGCTCGGGGGCATCGACGTCGCCGACGTACCGGATACCGGCGTCGACGTGCACGAAGGTCGCTGCGTCGCCGAGCTCGCGGGCGATCGCCTGCTGGGTGGAGACGAACCCCTTCGCCAGGGCCGAGGCGATGCGGGCAGAGCCCTCGGCGCCGGTCAGGTACGGCGGCCAGTAGCCGTACTCACCCGAGAACAGGGCGTGGATCACGGGCTCGTTGACGGGCGTGTAGTCGGTCGCGACGTCGCCGTACCGGGCGGCGAACCGGGCGGCGTACTCCGTGACGTGCGCCGGGTAGTCGGGGTTCGCGAACTGACCGTCGAGCCAGAGCGGTGTGCCGTAGTGGAGCAGGTCGACGACGGGCCGCAGGCCGGTCTCACGGAACCGCTGCATGACACCGTCGACCCACGACCAGTCCCACACACCGGGCTCCGGAGCGACCCGGTACCAGGGCACGCCCCAGCGGAGCAGCTCGGCGCCGACGTCGACCGCGAGGCCGAGGTCGGCGGCGTACTGCCGGTAGTGGTCGGTGAGTTCGTACTCGTCGATGGGGCGCTCGCCCGGGCGGGCCTGCGGGACGAACGTGTCCTCGATGCCCAGGGCGAAGTGCAGCCGCCCGTCGTCGGACCAGTGCATGGTGTCTCGTTTCGTGGTGGGCGCGCCCCCGAGGGGACCGCGCGGGGTCGTCGTCACTTGAGCCCGGTCCTGGCGACGCTCTCGATGAAGCGGCGTTGCACGAGCAGGAACATGACGGCGAGGGGCAGCACGGCGATCAGGGCGCCGGCCATCATCACGCCCTGCGGGATGATGCCGCCGGGTCCGGTCAGCAGGGTCAGCCCCGAGGTGATGGTCCCCATGTCCTGGTCGGTGGTGAACACCAGCGGCCAGAGCAGGTCGTTCCAGTTGTTGACGAAGGTGAAGATGCCGAGGGTGAGCAGTGCCGGTACGGCGTTCGGCAGGATGATGCTCCGGAAGATCCGCCACTCGGACGCCCCGTCGATCCGCGCCGCGTTGTCGAGGTCGCGGGGGAGCGACACGAAGAACTGCCGGAGGAAGAAGATCCCGAAGGCGTCCGCCGCCCGTGGTGCGATGAGGCCGGCGAAGGTGTTCACCCACCCGAGGTCGGACACGAGCTGGTAGATCGGGATCAGGGTGGCCTGGAACGGGATCATCAGGCTGGCGATGATCACGATGAGCAGGACCTTGCTTCCCCGGAAGTCGAGCCGGGCCAGCGCGTAGGCGGCGAGCGCGTCGAACGCCAACGCGAACACCGTCACCCCGCCGGCGAAGGCGAAGCTGTTCAGGATGAGCCGGCCGAACGGCAGCTGTGTGAAGATCGCCCGGAAGTTGTCGAGCGTCCACGTGTGCGGGAACAGCGTCGGCGGGTAGGCGTTCACCTCGCTCGCCGGCTTGAACGCCGTGAACACGATCACGAGCACGGGGAGCAGCACCGCGAGGGTGACGATGAGCACCGCGGCGAAGCCGAGCCAGCGCATCGACGGTGGGCGCCGGGCCACGGTCCTGCGCCGGACCGCGGTGGCCGGACGGGGGAGTGCGGTCATGATGCGGTGTCCTCTCCGCGCTTGCCGAAGAACAGGAACTGCACGAGGCTCAGCAGCAGGGTCGCGATGAGCAGCACGTAGGCCAGTGCGGACGCGAAGCCGAGGTCGAGGTCCTTGAACCCGGACTGGTAGATCTGCATGACGATCGTCTCGGTGGACCGGTACGGCCCGCCGCCGGTCAGGACGTAGATCTGGTCGAACGCCTGCAGTGCGGCGATGAGCGCGACGATGACGACGAACGCCATGGTGTTGCTGAGCATCGGGAACGTCACGTTCGCGAACCGCTGGCGGCCGTTCGCGCCGTCCAGCTGCGCCGCCTCGTACAGGCTGGTCGGGATCTCCTGCAGCCCGGCCAGGAAGATGACCATGTAGAAGCCGAAGTTCTTCCAGACCGCGACGAGCACCACGGTCGGCATGGCGAGCGTCGGGTCCTGCAGGACGTTGCCGAGCCGGATGCCGCCCACCTGGAGCCAGTGGTTCAGCAGGCCGATCTGCGGGTCGAGCAGGTACGACCACGCGAACGCGGCGACCGCCAGGGACACGATGAACGGCAGGAACAGCGCCGAGCGGAAGAACCCGCGGAACGGCAGCGCCGGGTGGTTGAGCGCCAGGGCCAGCACCAGCGCCACGGCGATCGCGACCGGCGTGAACAGCACCGAGTACAGCGCGGTGTTGCCGATCGACCGGACCACGTCCGGGTCGGTGAAGACCCGGACGTAGTTCGCGAAGCCGACCCAGCTCGGGTCACCGAACCCGCTGGCATCCGTGAAGGACAGCCGCAGCGCCGAGAGCATCGGCCAGAGGACGAACGCCCCGAGGATGACGATCGCGGGTGCGAGGAAGCCGACGACGGTCGCACGGCGGCGGAAGGTCCCGTTCAGGGGCGTCCGGCCGCCGAGCTGTCCCGGGGGACGGTACCGACGGCGTCGGCCGAGTTGCTGCGTGGTCATCGTGGTCCTCTACTCCAGGGCTGACTGCACGTCGGTGTCGGCGGTGCCGAGGAGCGACTCCGGGTCGCCGCCCGCGATCGACTTCTGCGTCGCGGTGTCGAGGGCGGTGAGCACGTCACCGCTGTTCACGACCCCCGGCAGGAGCGGGATCGTCGTGCCGGGCAGACCGGTCAGCGCCGCGACGGTGGGGTTCGCGTCGACGTCGGCGGCGGTCACGTCGGTGCGCAGGGACGGCCAACCCGACCCGAGCGCCCACTTGGTCGCGACGTTCTTCTCGTTGAAGTACCGCAGGAAGTCCTCGGCAGCGGCCTGCTTCGGGTCGTCGGTCTGTGCGGTCACGCCGAGCGAGATGCCGATGGCGGAGGCCACCTGCGCCTTCGGCCCGGCCGGGATCGCGGCGATCCCGTAGTCGATGTCGGACGCCTTCGCGACGCCGGCCATCCAGGGGCCGCCGATCTCCATGGCGGTCTTGCCGGCGGTGAAGAGCTTGTCGGCCGCGATGCCGTCGACACCGGTCGGCGAGATCTTGTCCTGCCGGATCGCCTTCGCCCAGTACTCGAGCGTCTCGACGTTCGCAGCGGAGTCGATGGTCGACTTGGTCCCGGCGTCGTTCGTGATCGAGCCGCCGTTGCCGGCGAACAGGCTCGGCCAGATGCCGTTGCCGACCGTCTGGTGGTCCGGCAGCACGAGCCCGTACTGCTCCGGGGTGCCGTCGCCGTTCTCGTCCTTCGTCAGCTTCTTCGCGTCGGCGACCCACTCGTCCCACGTCGTCGGGAACGCGTCGATGCCGGCCTCGGCGAAGAGCTTCTTGTTGTAGATCACGGACAGGGGCACGAAGCCGCTCGGGACGCCGTACTCCTTGCCGTCGACCTGCTCCATCGCGACGGCCTGCTCCTTGAGCTCCCCGGTGTTGCTGGTGTCGTCGTCGTAGAAGTCGCTCAGGTCGACGAGCGCCTTCTTCTCGGCGTAGACGGGCAGTCGGTCCGAGGTCATCGCGACGATGTCCGGGCCCTTCTTCGCCGTCAGCGCGGGGAGCATCGTGTCGTCGATGACCGCCCACGTCTTCGTCTGGGTCGTGATCGTGACCTTGTCCTGCGACTCGTTGAAGTCCTTGACGATGCCGTCCAGGACCTTGCCGTCGGCCTCGGTGTACCCGTGCCAGAACGTCAGGTCGACGTGGGCGTTCGCGGACGATCCGGGGGAGCCGGCGCACCCGGCCAGGGAGATCGCCGCCGCTGTTGCGAGCGCGACGACCGCGATGTGCTTCTTCATCGAAAACCTGCCATCCGTCCCGCACATCGGTGTGCGGGACCTCGTCCATGCCGGATTTACACCGGTGTAAATCTGGACAGTAGTCCGTGCTCGTCGGGCAGGTCAAGACCTCAGACGGAGACCGTGCGTTCCACGGCGACGGGCGCCGACGACGCCCGCACGACCAGTGCATGCGGCGAGCGCAGCACACCCGGGCCGACGGCCGCGTCCTGCTCGAGCTGCTCGACGAGCACCCCGACCGCCGTCGCCGCGACCCGGTCCAGGTCGGCCGACACCGTGGTCAGCGCGGGCGTCGCGTACGCCGACTCCTCGATGTCGTCGAAGCCGACGACCGCGACGTCGTCCGGCACGGTCCGACCGGCGAGCTGCAACGCACTCATCGCCCCGAGCGCCAGGGCGTCGTTGCAGCAGACGATCCCGTCGACCTCGACGCCGGAGTCGAGCAGTGCCCGCGCCGCCGCCGCACCCTCGGCGCGGTGCCAGAGCGCCGTCGGCACGACCCGCTCCTGCCGGAACGCGACGCCGTGTTCGGCGAGCGCCTCGCGGTATCCGCGCAGGCGTTCCTGCGCCGTCCGTACCGGCCCCGACGGTTCTGACCCGATGAACGCGATCGATCGACGGCCCGCGTCGAGCAGGTGCGCCGTCGCGTCGTGCAGGGCGTCTGCGTTGGACATCGTGATGAACGTGACCGGGCTGTCCGGGATCGGCTCGCCGAGCACCACGAGGGGGAACTTCACCTCGAGCGCAGGAGCATCGCTCGACCGCACCGTCAGCGGGCTGTAGATGATGCCGTCGATCGAGTGTTCGCGCATCCGGGTGATCGCGTCCGCCTCGCGCACGCCGCTCGCGGTCTGCTCGATGAGCACCGTGTACCCGACGGCACCGGCGGCGCGGATCACGGCGTCGGCGAGCTCGGCGAAGTACGCCTGCCGCAGTTCCGGCACCGCCAGGCCGATGACCTTCGACCGGCCGGCGCGGAAGTTCCGGGCCGAGACGTTGAGCTCGTACCCGAGTTCGTCCACCGCCGCCATCACCCGGTCGTGGGTGCGGGCGGAGACGTGTTCGTAGCCCGACAGGACGTTCGAGACGGTCTTCTTCGAGACGCCGGCGACGGCTGCGACGTCGCTCATCGTGGGGGGAGAGCGGTGTCCCTGCGCCATCCGCGCCCCCTCTCTCGCGTCCGGAATGCGTTGGGCAGGAACCTACCGCACCAGCGTGGTGCGGCCCGGACCTGTCAGTCCGGTCACGGCTGGCGGGCCCTGGGCGGCGTCCACGCCGGAGCTGCGTCCACTGCGTCGCCGACGCTCCGCGCGATGACCCCGAGCTGCAGCGTCTGCGTCTCGGTGAGCGTGTCGAACACCAGGCGCTCGACCAGGGCGTGGTGCGCGGGCGTCGACTCGAGGACCTTGCCGTGCCCGTCATCCGTCAAGACCGCGAGGGTGAAGCGACCGTCCGTCGGGTCGACCACACGGCGCACCCACCCCTTCGCCTCGAGCCGAGTCACCGCGCGGGACAGTCGCGAGAGCGTCGAGCTCGCGTACCCGGCGAGCGTGCTCATCCGCAGGGTCCTGTCCGGCGCGGCGTCGAGGGCGGTGAGGACGCCGAGTTCGAAGTGCGTGAGGCCACTGTCTCGTTGGAGTTGGGCGTCCAGGGCGGCCGGGAGCCGTTCGAGCATCGTCGCCACGGCTGCCCAGATCTCGAGTCGTTCGCCGCGCAGGCCGTGTGGTTCGTCGGGCGGTGCCATCACGGCATCGTACGACCGGTGACTTGCCTGAGCAAGTAAACGGCCGTATGGTGACTTGCTCAGGCAAGTCACCGGGTCGAGCGACGCGGGACGACGAAGGAGGACCCATGGACCTGCAGCTCCGAGCCAGGACGGCGTTCATCAGCGGATCGACGCAGGGCATCGGGTACGCGATCGCCTCTGCACTCGCGGCCGAGGGCATGCGCGTGATCGTCAACGGCCGGGAGGACGCCAGGGTCGAGGCAGCCGTCGATCGCCTGCGGCGCGACCAGCCGGGAGCCACGGTGTCCGGGATCGCGGCCGACTTCGGAGACCCGGGCGACGTCACCCGACTGCTCGAGTCCCTCGACGACGTCGACGTCCTCGTCAACAACGTCGGACTCTTCGGCCTGGCCGCCTTCGAGTCGATCGCCGACGAGGACTGGTCCCGGTACTTCGAGGTCAACGTGATGAGCGGGGTCCGCCTGTCGCGGCACCTGCTCGGCGGGATGCTCGAACGCGGGTGGGGTCGCATCGTGTTCATCGGCAGCGAGTCCGGCGTGAACGTCCCCGCGGACATGGTGCACTACGGCGTGACCAAGGCCGCGGTGATCGCGCTCGCGAACGGACTCGCGAAGCAGACACGTGGGACCTCGGTCACGATCAACACCGTCCTCGGCGGTCCCACGTACTCCGACGGTGTCGCGACGACGGTCGAGGCGATCGCCGAGGCGCAGGCTCTTCCGGTCGAGGCGATGCGGGCCGCGATCATCGGTCAGAACCGGACCAGCCTGCTCGAGCGCTTCATCGACCCGGCCGAGATCGCGGCGCTCGTCACCTACCTCGCGAGCCCGCTGTCCTCCGCGACGAACGGCGCCGCGATCCGGGCGGACGGCGGCGTCCTGACCGGGCTCCTGTAGGTGGCACGTCAGCCCAGGTGCGCGTAGTCGGGCAGGTCGATCGCGTCCGCCGGCGGCGTGAAGAACCGATCGCCGAGCCGACCGATGAACGGCGTCGAGGCGACCCGGGCCGCGGCACCGAACGCAGCGATCCCGAGCCGGCTCTTCGGGTTCGCGACCCGCGGGACCCCTGGCGGCAGCTGCTGCGCCTGCGCGACGTACGGCCGCATGATGCGCTCGTAGCCACGGAAGGCGTCGCGGTGGTCGACGTGGGCGGCGAGTTCACCGGCCAACACGTACGCCCCGGTGAGCGACAGACTCGTGCCCATGCCGCTGACCGGCGAGGCGCAGTAGGCGGCGTCGCCCACGAGCGCGACCCGACCCTCGGACCACCGCGGCGCACGGACCTGCCCGATCGACTCGGAGTACAGGTCGTCGGCGGTGTCGATGCCCTCGAGCACACGACCCGCCTCCCACCCGGCGTCCGCGAACACGGTGCGCAGGCGTCGGCGCTGTTCCTCGATCGTCCGTCGTTCGGAGCCGGCGCGCTCCCGCGTCCGGTCGGTCACGAACGACAGCGTCGCGCGGATCGTGCCGTGCGGGTCCGGCCGGAGCGTCACCGACCGCCCACCTGGCGCGTTGTACCAGCGCCACCAGTCGTCGTCGGCGTCGGTGCGGGGGATCGTCGCGTAGGACGTCTCGAGGCCGAGGGACCGGATCTCGGGCTCGTCGCCGAAGACCAGCCGCCGGGTGCTCGACCCGATGCCGTCCGCCGCGACCACCAGGTCGAACCGCTCGTCAGGGGCGTGCTCGAACTGCACGGTCACGCCGTCGTCGTCGTCCGCGATGCCGGTGATGCGGTCGCCGAAGCGGTACTCGGTGGTGTCGGTGGTCTGGCTGACGAGCAGTTGCGCCAGGTCACCGCGCAGGATCTCGAGCTCCGCGGTGGCGCCGCCCGAATCCGTGGTGCCCGCCGGGAACTCCGCGATGACCGAACCGGAGCGGCCGATGAACCGCGTGCCGACCTCACCCGTCGTGGCGGCACGGATGTCGTCCTCGATGCCCATCCGCCGCGAGACCTCGCGCCCGGCGCCCCGCACGTCGACGTTCTGGCCGCCGGTCCGGAGTTCCGGGGCGCGCTCGATGATCGTCGTCTGGTAGCCGTAGCGGTGCAGCCAGTAGGCCAGGGCGGGCCCGGCGATGCTCGCACCGGAGATGAGGACGCGCTTGCGGTCGGTCGACATGTTGCCTCGAATCTTGATTACCAACGGTATTGGCAATCTACACGGCTACCATCGACCTCGTGCCGCACGACGAACCGACAGCGCCCACCGACGGACGACGAGACCGCGACGTCCGGAGCGACCGCGACGACCGACGCGACCGCGAAGCAGCCCGTCGGGACGGACGGCCGCTGCCCGACGACGACATCCGCGCACGGGTGCAGCAGGTCGGCGTGCGGCAGCAGCGGTTCGAGCGACACCTCGCCAGAGCGCTCGACGTCGACGCGGCCGGGCTCGAGGCGATGGACCACCTCATCAGCCACGGCCAGTCCACCCCGACCGAGCTCGCGCGGCGACTGGAGATCTCCACCGCAGCGATGACCCTCGTGCTCAACCGACTCGAGTCCGCCGGCCACGTCACGCGCGAGCGGCACCCCAGCGACGGCCGGAAGCTCGTGGTCACCGCAGCCGAGCGGTCCTCCGACCGTGCGTACGACCTGGTGCTCCCGTTGATCGAGGGCATCGAGGACGTCGTCGCCGGCATGGACGACAGCGAACGCGCCACGGTGCAGACGTTCCTCGACCGCCTGATCGGGATCTACGACGACGCGATGGACTGATCAGTCGACTCCGTCGGGTGACCACGGTCGCTCACCGAGGCTCCACCGTGCCATCGCCTCGACCTGTGCCTTCGCGCTCTCCAGGCTCGTGTGGTCGCCGAAGACCTCGCCCGACCATCCACGGACCTCGTACCGGTTCGTGAAGACGACGGTCCCGATGTGGGACCGGCCGGAGCGGGCTTCCCACCGGCCGACTTCGAGCGCGGTCCAGCTCGTCGGGTCGTACTGGTGTGGGAGATCGGTCTGCGAGGAGGACATGGCGTTCCCGGTCGGCATCGGACGAAGAGATCGTGCCGGCAGCCGGGGGCTCGGGTCACCTGCGGTCGACGGTAGTCTCCGGCCGACACGACGGCTCAGGTTCGTCCGCCGGCCCGTGCGATCAGCGCGCCGCCCGCGTGAACGTGCGGTGCACGACCCCCGACGGCGACGCGACCGTCTCGACGGCGAAGCGCTCCTCGATCCCCTCGAGTCCGTCCCAGAGCCGCTCGCCCCGGCCGAGCACGATCGGCACCTCGACCACGTGCAGGTGGTCGACCAGGTCGGCCAGCAGGAACTCGCGGACGGTCTCGACCCCACCGCCGATGCGGACGTCCCGGCCCGGTGCGACCTGGCGGGCGAGCTCGAGCGCTTCCGCCGGGGTGGCGTCGACGAAGTGGAAGGTCGTCCCGCCCGCCATCTCGAGGGGCTCGCGCGGGTGGTGCGTGAGCACGAACACGGGCGTGTGGAACGGCGGTTCGTCGCCCCACCAGCCGGTCCAGCCGTCGTCGGGCCACGGCCCGCGCTGGGGTCCGAACTTGTTCCGCCCCATGATCTCGACACCGATCTCCGGTCCCCAGGCGCGAGCGAACTCGTCGTCGACATCGGTGGTCCCGCCGGACGCGCCCTGCATCGCGCGGAAGGTCGCGGTGGCCGCGAACCAGTCCATCAGGCGACCCTCGGCGTGCCCGAACGGACGGTCGACCGACTGGTCCGCTCCGGCACCGTACCCGTCGAGCGAGATCGCGAAGTTGTGGACCCTGACCGTCGACATGGTGCTCCTGTCCTGCTTCAGAGGGTGATGCCGGTCGCCGCCGCCAGGGCGTCGACGAGCTGGCGGCGGAACTGCGGGTCAGCGACCGCCTGGTGCGGCTCCTGCCGCTCTCCGTGGAACCAGTAACCGCCGCTGAGGGTTGCATCTGGGTCCGTCACGAGGGCCTCCTGCGTGCGGTGCCCGAGCTCGAGGTCGTCCGACGCCCCCGCGCCGCCCATCTTGGTCGGCACCCGGCCCGGATCGACGGCGTTGCTCAGAACGCCGGGCCGGCGCTCGGCGACCTCGGCGGCGAGCGCGGTCACGAAGAGCTTGGTGTCCGAGTAGGTGTTCGTCTCCGCGGTGCCGTCCCAGTCGACGCCGTCCAGTCGGGGGCGGCCGCCGCGGTGCATCCCACTGCTCAGGTAGACGTGCCGGGTCGGCGCGTGGAGCAGCGCGGTGAACAGGTACGGCGCGACGACGTTGACCGGGATCAGCGCACGGCCGGAGATCACGCCGGCGTTGTGCACGACCGCGTCGATCGGGTCGCCGGCGTCGAGGTCGCGCGCGGCGGCGATCACGGCGTCGCGGTCGGACAGGTCGGCGACGACGAGGGTGGCACCGCGGTCGAGCAGGTCGGCGACCGCGTCCGCACGTGCCGTGCTCCGGGCGTGCACGACGACGTCGTGCCCGTCGCGGAGCAGGGTGTCGGCGGTCGCCCGCCCGAGGCCGTCGGTCGAGCCGGTGACGAGGATGCGGGACATGTGGCCATCATGCGCCGGGTGGCGGAGGCGTGTGCGGCCCGTGGACCAGCAGCAGGGCGGACGGGAGGCGCGGGGCAGGCCCGCCCCGCGCCTCCCGTCCGTTCTCGGCCCCGCCACACGGAGTCGCTGGCCGAGCCGGGGATCCTGTGGACCCGCGAGCACCCGGAGCCCCGCCGTGCGGCGAGCGCCTACCGGAACGTCGAGGTCGTCGTCGAGGGGGAGTGGCCCGCGACCGAGGTGGTCGTGTCGTTCGAGCACAGCGACGTGCCGTACCTGCGGCTCCGTCGGCGCTACCGGGTGTTCGACGAGGCCGGCCACGTCGAGGACTGGACGTACGTGACGGTGTACCTCGACGAGGACATCGGCAGCGGACACATCGCGCTGCGCGACGAAGCGGTGGACGGCGTCCTCGACATCTGACGGACGGCGCCCGTTCCGCGACCTCAGCCGATGACGCCCGTGTGTTCCAGCACGATGTTCACGCCGATCAGGATGAGCACCACACCGCCGGCGATCTCGGCGGGCTTGCCGAACCGGGCTCCGACGCGGCGGCCCACCACCACGCCGACGAAGGACAGCACCGCCGTCGTCACACCGATGAGCAGCACCGCGCCGCCGATCGACACCGGCAGGAACGCCAACGTGACGCCGACGGCCAGGGCGTCGATGCTCGTCGCGATCGCCAGGACCAGGAGCTCACGGATCGGCAGGCGGTCGGTGTCCTGCTCGGTGTCCTCGTGCTTCGAGAACGCCTCCCACAGCATCTTGCCGCCGATCAGCGCGAGCAGCCCGAACGCGATCCAGTGGTCGAAGTCCGCGATGGAGCGGGCGAACGCCGACCCGAGCAGCCAGCCCAGCAGGGGCATGAGCGCCTGGAACGCACCGAACGTCAGCGCGATGACGAGGGCGTGCCGCACGTCGAAGCGCTTCATGTGCAGGCCCTTGCCGAGGGCGACGGCGAAGGCGTCTGCGGAGACACCGAGCGCGATGAGGAAGAGGGCCCAGAACGACATGGGGGCGGCGCCTTTCGAGACGGTCGGACGGAGACGCCGACGTCTCAGGACCTGACGATCCTGGCATGGTTCCGAGGACGAAAAGGCCTGATCAGCGGTATTCGTCGTGCCGAATCCGGGGGTTGGTGTGCCCGCCCCGGACCCCCGTGGTCGCCGCCGGTCGCGCGTCCGGTCCTCAGCGAGCGACGGACAGGGCGAAGGGCGCGAAACCGATCGCGCCGAGCAGGCTCGGCACCATCAGGGCCATCGACTCCGGGCCGGACGCGGTGGCGATCGGGCCGAGGTCCACGACCCACCCGTCCTTCCAGCCCAGGCTGCGGAGCAGTCCGCCCACCGTGGCCTTCGCCGCGGCGTCGTCCCCGGACACGAAGGCGGTCGGCGGGGTGGCGAGTGCCGCCGGCGCGGTCATGACCGAGAACAGCATCGTGTTGAGGCTCTTCACCACCCGGGTCTCCGGCAGGGCGGCCTGCAGCCGCTCGCCGAGGCTGCCGTCGAGGTAGGCGAGTCCACCCGGCAACCCGTCGGCGGTCCGCGTGGTCGCGTTCGAGACGTCGAGCAGGATCCGTCCGGCGAGTCCGGCCCGCAGTGCGGTCATCCGCTCCAGGGTCGTGTCGCCCGGTGTGGCGTTGACCACGACCGCGGCGGTCCGGATGGCGGTCGCGACGTCGGCGACCTCGACCCCGGTGTCGGCCCAGTGCGGCCGGACGGAATCGGGGTCGCGGACGCCGATGGTGACGGGGTGGCCGGCGGCGACGAGGCCGCGCGCGAGCGTGCTCCCGACACGTCCGGATCCGAGGACGGCGATGGTGGTGGTCGTG
Source organism: Curtobacterium sp. MCJR17_020 (assembly GCF_003234365.2). Lineage (NCBI taxonomy): Bacteria > Bacillati > Actinomycetota > Actinomycetes > Micrococcales > Microbacteriaceae > Curtobacterium > Curtobacterium sp. MCJR17_020. The sequence continues at coordinate 3,841,918 of NZ_CP126260.1, forward strand.
GTGGTCGTGGTCATGGGGTGTCCTTCGTGGTCAGGTGCGACGGGAGGGTCAAGGAGTTGGGGTCAGCGGCTCAGCGGGCGAGCACTGCTGCGATCGGGCGGGCGAGGTCCGCCGCCGCCGCGATGCAGTCCTCGCTCGCCAGCGTCCAGGGAGCACCGGTCGTGTCGATGACGGCGCCGCCCGCTTCGTGCACCAGGAGCGCCCCGGCAGCCAGGCCGGACCGCACCTGCCCGAACTGCCAGAAGCCGTCGACGTGCCCGGTGGCGACCTGCACGAGCTGCACCGTCGCGGGGACCGAGGCCGACACGAGCAGTGCTGCGTCGAGCATCCGGTCGATCGAGTCGCTCATCCGGCGACGGACCGCCGGTGCCTCGCCCGGCTTCGCCTGACCGGTACCGACCAGGGCGGCTCCGAGCTCCGTCTTCCGTGAGGCGCTGATCGGGGTCCCGTTCAGCCGCGCACCGGCCCCCCGGACGGCCGTGAACACCTGGCCGAGTGCCGGCAGGACGACGGCGGTCAGGACCGGGACGTCGTCGCGCACGAGCGTCGCCGTCACGCCCCAGTTCGCGGATCCGTGGACCAGGTTGACGTTGCCCTCGGCGGCGTCGGTCACCCACCACTCGCCCGGGCCGAGCGTGCCGGTGCCCTCTTCGTCGTCGTCCCACTGCGCGTCGGGCCGGAGCCGTTCGAGCGCCGGTCGGAGCACCGCCGTCGAGGCCGCGTCGTTCGCGTCGATCGCGGCGAGCAGCGACCGCGCATCGTCGACCCGGTTCGCGGTCGAGAACCGCTCGAGGAGCACCTGCGCGGCCGCAGTCACCGCCTCCGTCACGCCGGTGAGCAGCTGGTGGTCGTCCATGGTCGTCTCCTGTCTCAGCCGACGCGGTCCGTCGATCCGGGAGCAACGCTACGAACACCGACCATTGCACACCAGTACATTCCGCGCACCGGTAGATTGCGTCTCGTGCAACTGGACCTGAACCTGCTCACCGCGCTCGACGCCCTGCTCGAAGAGGAGAGCGTGACCGGAGCCGCCGATCGGCTGCACCTGTCCGCACCCGCCATGAGCCGCGCGCTCGGACGCATCCGGATCGCCGTCGGAGACGAGGTCCTGGTGCGCAGCGGCCGAGTGATGCGTCCGACGCCACGCGCCCTCGCGATCCGCGAGGAGGTCCGGTCGCTCGTGCTGCGGAGCCGTCAGGTCCTGACACCCGAGACGACCTTCGATGCCGGCGCCCTGCACCGGACCTTCACGATCCGCGCGCACGACGCCCTGGTCTCCGTGCTCGCGCCGTGGCTCGTCGAGCACACGCACCGGGCCGCACCGGGCGTCGGCCTGCGGTTCCTCGGCGAACCGGACGACGACACCACGGACCTGCGGCGGGGCGTCGTGGACCTGGAGATCGGTTCCGCCGAGCCCGCGACCGCCGAGATCGACCACCGCCACGTCGCGACGGACCCCCTGGTCGGGCTGGCACGCCGCGGGCACCCGCTCCTGGCCTCGGGCACCGACGACGTCGACCTGGCCGCGTGGGCAGCGGTGCCGCACGTCGTCGTCTCCCGCCGTGGCCGGTTCGGCGACCGGATCGACGAGCTGCTCGCTGCGACCGGACGGTCGCGATCGGTGGTCGCGTCGGTCGCGTCCACGAGCGCTGCCGTGGAGATCGTGCGCGCGACGGACGCGGTCGTCGACATCCCGGCGTCGGTGGCGTCACGTGCCGTCCGAGCGGACGACACCGTGGTGTTCACGCCGCCCGTCGACCTGCCGGCGGTGTCGGTCGTCCTGACCTGGCACCAGCGCTCCACGTCGGACCAGGGACACCGGTGGCTGCGCGGCCTCGTCGAGCAGGCGCTCGTCGGCACGCTGGAACCCTGACCGGCTCCCGTGACCCGGCTCACGTCGTGGACGTCAGCAGCAGACGGACGGGAGGCCCGTGGCGGGCCCGCCACGGGCCTCCCGTCCGCTCCGCGGCGCGTCAGCGACCGGCTGCTGCGTGCGCGGCGACCTGGGTGGCGGACAGTTCCGTCCCGTAGACGGCCGCGTACCGCATGGACCCGGTGAAGTAGGCGTTGGCGGGTGAACCCGGCCAACCGCCGATCGTGTCGTACCCGATCCGGAACCAGCCGGTGTAGCTCTCCGGCGTCTTGTACGTCGCGTTCGACGCGACCAGCGTGCCGTCGACGTACAGGCGCATGCCGTTCGTCGGCGACATCGTGGTCACGACGTGGTGCCACGTGCCGTCGGTGTACACCTTGGGCGACGTGACGACCTGGGTCGTGCCGTTGTAGGTACCGAACACGAGCTGTCCGCTCGTGTTGAGGTAGAGCTTGCGGTCGTGCTGCCCGGAGCCACCGGTCTGGCTGCTGCCGAAGCCGATGAGCTGTCCGCCGGCGACCGTCGTCTTGAACCAGACCTCCTCGCTGAAGGTGGTCGGGTTGGCGTACGAGCGCGAGGTGGAGACGTAGCTCGTGGAGCCGTTCAGCACGTAGGCGCTGCCGGTGTCGCGCGGGCAGGCGTTCGGGTCCGGCATGACCGCCGTCATCGCGCCCTGGTAGGTGCCGTTCACTCCGCGGCCCGACCAGTCAGTCGCGGTCTTCGCGTTCGTCGACTCGGTGAGCCGGTACGCGAACAGGGCGTTCGCGGTGTCCGCTCCGACGGCTCCCGTGCAGGTGAAGTACGGCGCGGTCGCAGCGGTGTTCGTGTCGTTCCGGACGGTGGCGCTGTACGCCGAGCGCGTCGGGGCGAACTGGTTCAGCAGGACGACGACGGCCAGGGCGACCACGAGCAGGAGGGCGACGACACGGCCGTCACGCAGGTGACGGAGGATCACGAGGGACGCACCGCCTCGACGCGACCGACGGCCAGGCAGGCCACGAGCGGCACCAGGCACACGGCGATCAGCGCCACCCACCCGAGCGGGTCGAGGTCGATGTTCGAGGTCAGCTGGTAGTGCCCGTTCTTCGTGAGCTCGTGGATGACGACCCGACCGACCTCGCCATCGACCAGGTGCACGGTGTTGCCGCCGTGGGCGTCGATGCGCACCGGGAAGATGCCGGACGAGATGACGGTGGCCTCGACGCCCGTCGGGCTCGAGGTGTTCGTGATGGTCGTCACGTTGACGAACGGCTTGAGCACGAACGCGGCGTACGAGACCGTCAGGGCGGAGCCGGCGATCCGGAGGCAGGTGCGTGTCACCCGGTCCGTGAAGGCACTGGTCAGGGTCAGGATCAGGAGCGTGCCGATGAGCAGGATCGGGGCGGCGCGGAACAACCAGCCGAGGTGCGGGACCAGGAGCGCCGGGGTACCGATCACGTCGGCCTGCGACAGCGTCCACGGGTCGACCGCGCCGTTCACGTCGCCGCGGGTGTGCAGGCCGCCGTCGGCGTCGATCGCGACGATGCGGTGCGTGTAGACGACGTCCGGGTTGGCGGACGTCTCGAACGAGACGACGTCGCCGACGGCCAAGGTGGTGACGTCGACCGGCAGGTCGAGCACGAGGGTGCCGACCGGGGCTGCTTCACCCATCGAGGGCGTCTCGACGACGAACCAGCGGCCGCCGGCGGACAGGAACAGGACGGCGGCGGTGAGCAGCAGCGCGGCGACCAGGGCGAGCAACCAGGCGAGGACGGTCTCGGAGCGGGTGACCGCACGACCGCGGAGGACCGGACGGTCGAGCGTGCCGCTGAGCGGGATCGCTGCGGTCTGGCTCATGTCGTGCTCCTCCGGCTCGGTGGTGTGCGGCTACTGCGCTTGGTGGAACGGGGGTGGCGACGCTCGGCCGGAGGGGGGTCGGTCGAGCGTCGCCGGTCTGGGGTCACGGGACGTCCCGGGACGGCTGGGGGGGGAGCCGGCCCGGAGCGGGATCAGGCCGTGAACGTCCAGGTCATGGGGACCGAGGCCGCGAGGCCCTGGTAGGTGTTGCCCGCCGAGGAGTCGAGGGTCACCGCGAAGTTGAACGGCGTCGAGGCGCCGGCGGCCGGAGCTGCGGGCATCGTGAAGGCCGACGCTGCTGCGCCCTTGAAGCTGGCGAGCGTGCCGCTGAAGACCGTGGTCGACCCCGAGGTGATGACGAGGTTCATCTTGGCGCAGAGGTCGGTCGCGGTGCCGTTGGCCGAGCCGTTCGCCGACTGGGTGCAGGTGGTGCCCGGGGTCAGCGTGAAGGTGCTGGCGGCCGCGGTGCCGGTGTTCTTGATCGAGATCGCGGTGTTCACCGTGTTGCCCGGCGTCATCGTCGTGCTGCCGCCGAACTTGTTGATCGTCGAGCAGGTCGCGGAGTTCGTCGAGACCGAACCGCCGTCGGTGCTGAGGCAGGTGACGGTCGCGCCGGCGTTCTGCTCCTGCATGATCAGCGTGCCGCTGGCGGCGGTGTTGCTGCTGTTCGTGATGCTCGCCGCGAACCCGGACAGGGTGCCGGTGAGCGAGAGGGAGAGGAGCACGGCGGCGAAGATGCCGGCGAGGAGCGCCACGGGGGCGAAACGGATCCGCTTCAGCGCGGAGGTGCGGAGCTTGGTGGACACGGTGTACCTCATCGGTTCGGTGGTTCGCAGTGGTTGGGGGAAGCAAGTCATTCGGGCTGATTTGCTTCAATCATTAAGATAGTCATTGCTTGACCAAGTTAGCCACTCGCGTACCTACCCCAGTGCGGGGGACGCTCCTGTCCCCCTGGTTCCCGACATGGAAGGATTCCCCCGTGACCCCCGTGACCCCCGCCGCACCCGATGACGACGCCGCCGACCTGATGGCCGCGTTCACCGCTGTCGTGCGCGCGAACGCGAGCCTGGTGAACCAGCTCAGCGCCCGAGCCGGGGTGCACGAGAACGCCCTGCGAGCACTCGTGCTCATCAGCGACACCGGCTACTCCACGCCGACGGAGGTCGCCGGCTACCTCGGCCTGACCTCGGGCGCGGTGACGAACATGATCGACCGGATGAGCACCGCCGGACTCCTCGAGCGCGCACCGAACCCGAACGACCGGCGTGGGTCGTTGCTGCGGCTGCTGCCGACCGGCGACGACGTCGTCGCGGACTACCGGCAGCGCTACGCCGCCATGCTCCGGGCGGTCGACGGCGCGCACGGCGGCGAGCTGCACGAAGTGCTCAACGACCTGGCGACGAGTCTGTACCAGCAGGCCGCGGCGGCGGGGGAGTAGGGCGCCGAGCTCGCGTGCTCGGGTGCCCGTCAGACCGGCTGGAGCGCCTGCCGCTCGCCGGCGGGGAGCTCGACCCGGATGCGGTCACCCGTCCGGACGACACCGCCGGTCACGACGACGCTCATCACGCCGCCCTTCCGCACCACCGATCCGTCCTCGTCCCGCCCGAGCACCTCGCGCAACAGCCCCGGTTCGAACCCGTTGATCTGCTGGCACGGGTTCCGCAGGCCCGTCACCCGGACGCACGCCTCGTCGCCGAGGTGCAGCAGCGTGCCGGTGGGCAGACCGAGCAGGTCGACACCGCGGGTCGTGACGTTCTCGCCCATCTGGCCGGGCTCGACGCGGAACCCGGCCTCGGCGACCTCGTCGAACACCTCGGCGTGGAGCAGGTGGACCTGCCGCAGGTTCGGCTGCGAGGGATCGCGTGCCACGCGGGAGCGGTGCTGGACGGTCGTCCCGGCGTGGGCGTCACCCTCGATGCCCCAGCCCTCGACCAGGGTCACCTCGTCGACGACGGGCTTGCTGAACCGATGGACGCTGTCGCGGCTCACGGCGATCACGCGCGGCTGGTCGTCACGGTTGTAGGTCATGGTGCGATTCTGGCGCAGGTCCGGGTCAGGCGCAGGTTCGGTGACGCGCTGCGAGAACGTCCAGACGATGTCGCCATCGGACAGGGACAGGTTCGCCGCCGCGGATGCATCGCGTCACAAGTCCCATTGCTGGGTGTTTGACTCAGTTTCAGCCTCGCCTACTTTCAGGTGGTCGACCAACTAATTGGTCGCCTCTTCGAAAGGCAGAGATCGTTGTCGCTTCTCACGCACACCGCAGCTCCAACTCCACACGCCGACCACGGCTTCGACGCCCTCCTCGGTTCAGCTCACGACCGATACCTCGGGGAAGGCCATCGCAGAGTGGGGCTCACGCTGAGCGGCTTGACGCAGACCTCAGATAGCAGCTTCTCGTCGGCTGCTCGGCTCGTCTACCCGGTCGATTGGTCGACGAAAGCAGGGTCGTCGCGGACGGCACACCTCAGCACCGTCGACGCGATGCGCATCGCAGGACGACTTCGAGACACGCTCGCTCTGGAGATTCCTGTCGTATCCCGGTACTCGGCCGAGCGCTCCCTCACAGTCCGCGCGGGTGCGCGCCCGTGGGAAGCTCTCGATGACGTACCAGTGCTGTCGGAGGTATCCCGGCCGGCCGGCAGTGACTACCTGCGGCTGCAGCACACGATCGGGTCGCTCAAGGTGGTGTCCGACTGGGAGTTGCCGAACCACACTCAATCGATCAGGGATGATTGGGAAGCGGGTCAGGCCATCGCCGTGCGGCTCAGCGCAAACGATTGCGTCGAGTGCACGTACGATCGAACAGCGGCGGTTCCATCGCCGATGTCGTTCCTTGAGGCGATGATGCTCACTGCGCAGATGGCCCAGGTGGCGCTGTACGCCGGCGATACTGCACGCCGCGAAGCAAGCGGCAACATGTGGATGCGGCGGGCGCACTTCGTTCGTCGCCGATGGGCTTTGGACCAGACCCAGCACGTCATCGCCCGGCTGGAGAACCGACGCGAACTGTCAGTCGGTGGACGTCAGATCGGTACCGCTGAGGTACGCGCTGACGACGTGTTCGGCATTCAGGTGACCGCCTCTTTGGCTTCGGGGTCGTGAGGAGCACCGGCGTCGGCAAAGGTATCGGACACCAGCGCCAACAGTCGACCATGGTGCTCGTTGGAAGCGACACCGTCGACGAGAAGCGTCCACATTGTGTCCAGGGACGCCATCAGATCCTGCCGGCCAGTCCGCACGTTCGACACGAGCTGCACACCAGTGAAGGTCGCCACGACACTGGCGCCAAGCCGCTCGGGCGGCACGGTCGTCGCCAGCTCACCAGAAGCGCCGGCAGCCGCGAACGCGTCGATCACGCCTTGGATCCACTGATCGTAGAAGTCGGAGGTTGGATCCGCGAAGACCCCTTGCTCCAGAGAAAGACGAATGCCCGCTCGGACGATGCCGTCGTCGAGAAGCAGCTGCCCGATCCCCTTCGATGCTCGGATCAGAGTGGAGAACGGGGACTCGGGGTCGTTCAGCGCCTGCATCACCGCGAAGGTTCGAGCGTTCTGCTCTTCGATGATGGCAAGAGCGATCGCTTCCTTTGTGCGGAAGTAGAAGTAGATCAGCCCTTGACCGACGCCCGCTTCAGCGGCGATCTGGGAAAGACTGGCGGTGCCGAAACCGACGCGGTCGAAGATTGCCGCCGAGGCATCCAAGATCGCAGCTCGGCGCGCCAACGAGCGTCCCTGCTGCGGTTTCCGCTCGTCGGGCATCTGTGCTTCCTTCGGCTGCTCCATCGACACCAGGGTAACGGCCGCGCATTCTCCGGTACTGGTGATGCGGCATGAGAGTCCTGCTGACCGGCGCGAGCGGGTTCGTGGGCGGGGAACTCCGGTCAGCTCTTGAGGCCGCGGGCCACCTGGTCACGTCCGTTGGGCGGACTGCGCTCGGAGCAAGACCCTCGCACGTAGTAGCGGATCTTCGACAAGACGACCTGAGCGGCCTGTTGGCAGAGCAGGACTTCGTCGTTCATGCCGCATCGGCTACTCAGGGCACCACGAACATGCTTTGGCAGGGCAATGTGGATGCGACGCGTCGACTGGTTGCAGCGTCCGCACGCCGGGATCTCCGAGTCGTCTACATCAGCACCACCGGGGTGTACGGGCGAAGCTTCGGACACTTCGGTGACCCAAGCCAGATGTCACGGCGCCCCACGTCAGCCCTGTCCATCGCTCGTGCCGCCGCTGAGGATGCAGTGCTGGAGGCAGGGGGGACAGTGATACGCCCGCACGTCGTGTACGGGCCCGGCGACCGCTGGGTCGTGCCACCGCTCGCGCAGTTCATGCTGCGCGAGTCGGCCTGGCTTGGCGGCCCGAACGTGAAGGTTGCCGCGATCTCCTCGCGACGGCTCGCCGCAGGAACCGCTTCGCTCCTCGACCGCGCGACGCTCCCGCGTGTGCTGCATGCAGCCGAACCTGACCCTGTGTCAGTAGCAAACCTGGTGCGTTCTGCGTTTTACGCGAGCGGGCAACCGCTTCCGCAGCGCGTCCTGTCGATCGACGAGGCGTTCCACCGCCTTCGAAACACGGGGGTGAGCCGCAACGCCTTGTGCATGCTGGGGCGTGCGAGCTGTATGGACTCGTCGGACTTCTGGGGAAGAGGTTCGCAGCCAGGACTCCCGACACGTGCTTCGCAAGACACTGCACCGCTGTTGGAATAGCTCGCGGCCCGGGCGTGACCCCTGATCCTGGCCACCCCGCAAGTCTATACTAGGTCTTTCGACCAACTTTGGGACATGTCGGGCAAGCGACAGGCAAGAGCAGCCAGCTCGAATCAGCAGCAACGCCAGCGGAGGATCGCGTCACCGCTGCCCATGTCTGCGCTGCGGTCGAGCCCACGACCGACGCCGCAGCGGCCACCGCCGCAGCACTGATACCTACAAGCGCCGACGAGCCCGCTCTACCGGTGCACGACGGAAACGGGAACTCCGAAGCCGTCCGCCTTGGTCAGCACCGTCTCGATCTTCGAGCGTTCGTCTGAGTTTCCGTAAGACACCTGCACTAGGGCCGCCGCTGCCGGGGACGAGCACGGCGTGCCGATCGAAACACTGACGTCATCACCCTGACGCTGCAGCGTGTCGACGAGGTCAGCGTGCGACTCGATCGCGCTCTGCACCTCCGACTTCTGCGGAAGCTGGTCGCATGGCGGGTGCTCGTCGCTGTTTCCGAAGGGCAGCACGCCAAGCACGGTCGCCGCGCCGAAGGCAGCAGCGGCCAGCGCAAGGGTTCCAGCTCCGGCTATGGTGTACTTCGCGGCTCGGTTCATCGTATTTCTGCTTCCTTCAGGGTGTGCGGTCGGAGGGCGCCTGCCGGTATGCCGCCCACTCGGTGGTGGTGCGTGCAGGCGGAGATCATGTCGTCGTCGTGCGTGGAGACGATGACGGTCGATCCCGCAGCCGCGAAGTCGGCGAGCAGCTGGATGATCAGCGCTCGGTTCGCGGCGTCCAAGGACGCGGTGGGCTCGTCGACGAACAGCACGTCGGCGCGTTTGTGGATGGCCCGAGCCATCGCGAGGCGCTGCTTCTCGCCGCCCGACAAGTGGCTCGCTATTTCGGTGTGCCTTCCAGAAAGACCGGTCATGGCGAGGGCCGCATCGAGGGTGCTGGCGGCGCGACGCCCTGCCGGCACTTTCGTCATTCGCATCGTCACGTTGAAAGCGACGGTCTCGTCTTCCATGATCCCGTAGTCCTGCAGGATGAAGGCGGCGTGATCGCGCCAGAACGCCCGGCGCCGTCGTGAGGTGGCGTGTGTCATCTCGGTGCCATCGACCATCACCGATCCAGAGTCTGGGGTCAGCAGCAGCCCGAGACAGTGCAGAAGGGTTGTCTTGCCGGAACCGCTCGGCCCGACGAGGGCTGTCATGGTGCCGGGGGCACAAGTAACGTCTTCTCCGGTGAGGACGGGCTTGCCGTTGATGTCGATGGCAACGGCGTTCGCCTGGATGAGCACGGCGTCTCCTTTAGAGCTGACGCGCGGTGACGCGCTTGAACACGGAGCGTGCTGCTGCGACCTGCAACAGCACGATGGCCCCTACCCCAGCTACAGCGGTTGGGATGACGACGAAGCCCTGGGCCCAAGGCTGGAGAAGCAAGATGATCACGCTGACTGCTGCCGCTGCGCCGGCCTCGGCGAGGACGCGTCGCCGAGTGATGGTGAGCCAGGTGTTACCGCTGAGTCGCAGTGGATAGTCCCGCTTGGCGTGCAACAGCGCGAGGATGAGGGCATCAACCGCAGCCGCCACCACGAAGGCAACGATCAAACCCAACATGGAAAGCACCAGCAGCCAGACGACATAGGTGGCGTACTGGGCCTGCAGAATGCCCGCTTCAGCAACGTAGACCGGCCGGATGCTGCCGCTGTAACCCTCACGTTCAAGGTTTGAAACAGCAAGACCCGCCCTATCCAGCAGGCGCTGCGTCGGTCCGGCACCGCCGAACGTCAAGTTTGCAGTCGTCGCCATGCTGGTCAGATTCGCGGCGTTGAACGCTTCCGTGGCGGACGGCACAACGACGAGCAGGACGCGGTCACTGAAGACGAGACTGCTGCCTGACCCGCCACTTGCGACCGGGAACTTCGTGCCATCCGCGGGCTGAAGCAGCGTCGCCGTCCGGAGGATGGTCTTTCCGCTCCCACCCGGAGCAGCCCAAAGATCCAAGGTCGGCCCGACTTCAGTCACCAGCATCTTCCTGTGCTCTGCGGAGTCGGCGCTTCGTAGCGCGGCCCGCGAGAGGTGACGACTTACAAGACTGATCCAACGCTCGTTGACGAACGAGACGGCACTGTAGTTGCCGAAATCCGCCTGGAAGGCTTTCGCGTCGAGCGTGTACGAGAGTGCGAGGTCCTTCCGCCTCTCAGCATCCGCAACCACTTCACCGACTTGCTGGGTTGCCCTGACGAGTTCCTCGTCGTTCATCGAGAAGGACAGTGACACCTCATCCGCAAGGTCCTTCCAAGTCGCGAGTTGCTTTGCCGTCTGCTCAGAGCCCTGGTACGCAGCCCATGTCGGGCCAGCCATCCCGATCAGTAGCGCGAAGGTGCATACCTGCACGACGACGGCGGTCCATCGGAGGCTCTTGACCGCGGGTTGACGTCGAGCGATCAGCTCAACGCGAGGCCACGAGGCGCCGGACATGACCGCGGCAACGATCACCGCTGTAAGCAGCGTCACTGCCTCGACGGCCACGAGGATCGTCACTAACGGCGTCACATAGGCAGCACCACGCCAGGCCCACACCACGACAGCAGCTGCAAGATCCACGAAGATCGCGGCGCCCAGAAGGGCGCCGAAGAAGCGTCCCAAGTCCCGGGCTTGGATCCGAAGAGCCGGTGTGCCACCGAGTACGCGCAAGGCTCGGTTCCGCGCCTTCGCGGACAGCCAGAACAAGGTCAACGCGGTGATGAGCGCCAATCCTGCGAGAAGCGGCGCGAAGAAGCGTTGATCGCTGGAGAAGAAGCGCAGCTCTCCGAGCGCGGAGGCGGCAGTGGCTCGGACCTCGATCTTCGAGCGCTCGAGCGCTGCTTCGGCGGCGCGAGTGTTGGCGTCGGGGGAGGTGATGAGATAGGTGCCGTCGGGTTGGGAGTTCCGCAGGCGAGTTGTCGGCGCAAGCGAAGATGCTGGCTGGCTGCCGAACCATGTCACTTCTGACGTCGTCGTCGTCGATCGGGACAGCGGGACGTACACCTGGTCGCTGGTCTTCCCGAGGTCAGGGACCACCTTCACCAGGCCGAGCCGGTACTCCGCATCCAGACGCTGCAACTCCTCGAGCGCGCCGTTCCTGGAGTCGGGCGACCGCGAGTAGTCCAAGCTCCAGCGGGCTTGGGTGCCGAGCGACTGCGGGAACTCGCGATCGAAGAAGTCGACGATGACGGCGGCAAGCAGCGTCTGGAGGACGAACAACGTGACCGCGACGACTGTCACGACCCTCAGGTACACGGGGACTCCTTGTTGACGGTGCTGACTATCCTTCGAGCGAGTCGCGGTTCCCTCCCAGTACGAGGGAACCGCGACTCTTCTGCCTGACCGACTCAGCAGACTCGGTAGTAGTAGTTCCCACCGAGAGCGGCACCGTTGGTCGTGGTCACCGCGGCGACGGACGTCTTCCCGGACGCGGTGTCGACGCTGCGCGACGAGTTGGTGACCTTGCCGTCAACGGTCTTCTCGACCGTCGAGCCGTGGCACTTGCTCACCGTGTAGTTCGACCGCAGCGCGACGTCGACGAAGCCGTACTTCCACGTGCCGCCGCTCGACGGGTACTGCGTCTTCCAGCCGACGCTCTCCCATGCCTGCGAAGTCATGGCCGGTCCGGCCACGACGAACGCCAGTGACAACGCGGCGCCGATCGCAACGCTCGAAATAGTGCGCTTCATGATTGCTCCTTCTCTTCTCGTTCCACCCCGAACGGTGGGCCAGTAGGACCCGAGTTGAAGGAAGCAGCGGCACCGCTGTGCTCCATCGCTCGCCCCCTCGAACTTGGATGTTCGCCCAACTTAGCGGTGATACTCGAGGAGCGCCACCGTCCGGACTCGCGGGGAACTACAGCTGGCCCACAAGCCGCCGTCGAGACGGGCCTCACCGCTGCTTCGGCGCCATCACGAAGATCCCTTTGTCCCGATCAGTGGGTCCATGAATCCGCATGGGAGAACCTCAGGGAGCCCCGCCGTCCCGTAGTTGGTCGCCCAACCAGGTTAGGGTACGTCCATGGTTTGCGTCGTCACAGGAGGTGATGACGGGCCGCGTCCCGGAGGTGCGCAATTGGATAACTGGGGAGACGTCCCGACGTGGATCACGACGATTGCTGTCGGCTTCGGCGCCGTGCAGCTGTATCAAGATCGGCAGGCCCGTCGGCGACAGGCCGAGTTGGAAGCGCGATCGCAAGCAGGCGCAGTGTCGGCTTGGGCCGGTTCGTTGCGGGCCACGTCGGATCAGGCGCAGGAGTACGGCTTCGTCATTGCGAATGACTCGGGCTTGCCGATCCGGGACGTTTCGGTGGAGGCGACCCTTCACGGCAGTACTCCGGCGAAGGTGGACATCGTCGTACTGCCGGCAGGACGCTACTTCGTCAAACACCTCGGGGAGAACAAGTGGGACTACCCGGCAGTGCTGGAAGAGTTTGACCGGTACGTGCGCCCCTACACTCGCACCGGACGCTACCGAGTGAACGGAGTCACCTTCACGGACTCCTCCGGTACGAGCTGGTCGATCGATGCGCAGGGGGCGCTCAGCCGCGCTGGCCTCCGCAACTCGAAGGCGCGAACGCCGTCAGCAGGAGGTCCACAAACCTAACTTTCGCAGCGGTACAGTTCTCCATCCGGCCGGGCCAACCGCGCTCGAAGTGATCCCCTCGCCGAAGCGCGATCACCGTTGCGCCGTCATCCGTCGAGCGCTTGTTCCTCCGACCCGGCGAGGGAACCCGGCGACTCGACGAAGCCGCAAACAGGCTTCGGACCGATCGAGTGACGAGCGGACCAGATGAATGACGAGCGTGTGGTTGGAGAGCTAAGTTGTCGCACCAACCCCCGACAAGTTCCGCTTGGCAACGCTTCTCGTCGCGACTCATTGCAACGTAACTTGTCGCTAACGCCTTCTGCCTCGTTCTGCCGCTGCGCCGAGCGTTGAACCTCGCCGACACGCCACCACCGTGGCCATCTTCTTACCTCTGAAGAGGATCCGCTAGCGGATCGCTCAGCGCACGTCAGTCGCGCGGCTCGCGATCAGCTGCTGAGCACGGCCGGCAGGAGCCAGTCGATCTCTCCTTCGTCAGTCCGATACGTTTTTTGGGAGGCTCACGCCCTGCAGCCGTTCGATGGCTTTGGAGCGGTCGTGGCTTTCGTTCCGCCAGGCCCTCAGAATGTTTGCCGTAGTGCGGATGTCAATGAGGCGCTGCTCGGGATCCTCGGACTTCTTGGCCCGATCCAAGGTTTTGACAAGCTCACGGAAGACGATGATGTCCCCGTCGCGTGCAATGAGCCAGAGGGCCTGCGCTCGGGTGTCTACCTGCGGAATCTCGATGGCCGCACCAGGTGTCCGATCGCCGTCGTCCTTCAAGCGCGCCAGCTCCGAGTTGACAGACTCGATGTACTTGATGATCTCGAAGTCGAGTCGCAGACGGTATTCGCGAAGCTCAGAACGATGAGTGATCCGGTACTGCGCCACGATCGCCGCGGCTGCACCGACGATGGTCGCAACGAGACTTGCGACTATCGTGACCCAATCCGGAGCGTCGCTGTTGGTCGCAATTGTGTGGAGATCTTGAACTATGGACTCTACAGGTGAGGTTTGCACGCTTTGATACTAAACGCGGCGAAGCGGGTCAGCGCGGGAGGACATCGCACGCTCACAGGAGTCCACATTCGGGACGATGGCTTTGCAGCGAACGCGACCGCAGCCCTTCGCTTGGTCGGCTGCCGGCGTTTGCTCGCTCAACGGCGGCAAGGTGCTCCGAGCGAGTCGGGTGATACCTGACGCAGATGCCGAGGGCAGGAGGTCAGGAGCCGCTGTACAGCTTGAAGGAGGTCATCACGGCTGTAGTCAAGCTACATCCGGTGAGCGTGGAGCTGCTCGACCGCGGGTCTGCGCCGGGGTCGGGCAGCACGTGTGCAGCGAGCGAGAGTTCCAACGAGCGGCCGCCGAGGCCCATGGCAGGATGGAGCGCCCCGCGGTGCGGCGGCACTCTGGGCAGCTTGCTGCCGAACGCGACCTCCCGGTACCGCTGAATGACCCGCGCCACGAGGCAGGCATGCGGCCGCTCTACCCCGCCATGACAGCATCCGATAGCCGATCGTTCATCGGACGCGCTGAGGTCACAACAGGCTGCTTGCCGGGCAGCCTGGCCGCTTGGGTTCATGAAGCGTCCGGTGGAGGCGCTGATGTCAAGAGCGGAGGCCAGGATCAGCGCGGCTCCCTCTTCAACTGAGTGAGCTGACCCAGCAGGCTCGTACCGACCAGCGGTCCAGGTGCGGCTTCCGTGTCGAACACTGGTCGCAGGTGTCGCGCCTTCACACGAAGCTGCCGCACGTAGTGCGCCAAGGGCGCGGGGGCCTGAGTCGCCACGGCGGAACGTTAAACGTCCTCGTCGTCGTCCTTCTGAGCGATCCAGTGCTGCATGGTGTCGTTAGCAGCACGCTTCTGCGTCTCGGCATCGAAGCCCAGTAACTGCAAGTACACGAGCGAGAGCAGGTCTCGTGTTTGAATGAAGATCTGGAAGACCTCCGGCGTGAGCTTGTCGGTTGCGCCATGTGCAACACCGTTTCGCGCCTTCTTAAGTTCGGTCGCCCAGTGCTGAATGTCTGGGATCAAGAGGCGGACGGCATCCGCGTTCGGTACGCCCGCGAGATGCGTCATGCGCTCCTGGAACGTCGGCCGGTGCTTCAACTCCTGCAGGATCAGGTCTCGAACGCGGCTGTGCTCCAAGATGTCCTTGACTAGCCTTCGCGCCTCTGCCACTTCTCGCCTCGTGGTCTGAGCGCCCGCGTTCTTGAAGATCGCAGCGTGCAACGACTCGGCAGTGACCGCCATCGTGAATAGGCGTATCTCTGTGTAGGTGGGCGGTGCGTAGAAGTTTCCGAAGTACATGTTGCCGGCAGATGGCGACTTGCGTCGCAGCGCAAGCCACTTCGGGAGGACTTCAGTGAACGGCATATCCGATGCAGTGAAGCGGAAGTCATGCAAGCGGACGGCAGGTTCGTCGGGTGATGCCTGATAGATGCGCCGGCCACGCGACTCGATGTAGATGGTCCGGTGGAGCGGTTCTCCGTTCGGATCGCGCGGGTCACGGTGAGTCGCTTCTTCCACGTGCTCGAAGCCGAGAGCGATGACACCGCAGGCTGAACCTGTCGCGAGCGTGAGCCAGTCGGTGAGCTCTTGAACCTTGCCGTTGACCTCGTCCACCGACATCGGACTCGGTGGAACAATCTCGATCCGTGCAGTCACGTCGCCAATAAGTGTCGTGCTCGCCCGCGTCTCCTTGTTGTAGAAGCCTCCTCGCGCGAGTGAGAGGGTGTAGCCCCAACCGTCGACGTTCACTTGCTGCGGTGCAACTTTGCGCAACGTCGCCGTCTGATCCGAGTCATCGGGATACCGGAGGGTTCGCTCCCACGCATCTAATCGCGCCCAAGTCGTCAGGTTCTCCAGGCGTACATAGGCCTTGCGCAGAACGTTCTCTGATCGGGACCTCACCCAAGCGCCGGTGAGCGTCTGGTCGACGTGGAAGCGCTGGAACGTCGGCTCCGTGAAGCCAACACTTCGAGTGGGGATGCAGTTGACCAGCGTGAACGACTCGTTCCCACATCGCCCGAGGAGAATCGGAGTACGTCGCTGCGCGCCCGAGTAGGAGCGCACGCCCGGACTGGGTTCCTCGAAGATCGCGAGATTGAAGCCTCCGACAAGTTCTAGCTTCCCCGTGCCGTCGTCATCCAAGGTGAAGACACCGGGAACCTCAACATCGCTGTCGGGCTCCCACCAGTGCCCGTGGTACTGCTCCATGCCCCCACCCTTCGGCAGATCGGTCGAAAAGGCAATGCCAGCGCATGGGTCACGGAGTGCGCCATTCCGACCATCGTGCGTGTGCACACCGTAGGGCGAAGTTTGTCGGCAGCCGACTCTCCGATCGGTCGAGCAACGCCCAGCTGTGGGCTCGAGTGAAGGAGAAGCCCGTCCGATAGACGATCGCTATCGGACGTGACAGTCGCGCGGAGCGACTCCTGACGGTCGTGTTGCAGGGATCGCCGACCACGGACCGGATCAGTGGCCGCTGCCCCGAGCCGTTCGACTAACCCCGAGTTGAGGGCTGAAGCTCGCAGCACAGGCTACGGAAACCGGTGGAAGGGGCCAGTCGCAGCGCCGCCTGGCCGTGCTTGGTCAGGGTTGATGCCGTAGGCACATCAGCCGACCGTGCCAGGCCTCAGGGCATTCAAGCGGCGCTCGCGTCGCCGCGCATAAGCCACCTGGTCCGGAAACGCCTCAGGGTCTTCCTCCTTGATGACCTCTTCCCAGACGGCTAAATCGAATCCCTCAGTCACCCAGTTGGGTTCGGCTGCGATCTCGGCCAGGGGCTCGGTCCAACTGGCAAGATCGACTTGGCTGATCAGGACGGGACGCGAGCCGACACCCGCAACTTGCCCTGTTGCGCTGCGCGAGTTGCGTGCGACATCACCAGTGAGGTAGGCAAACCTCATCTGGATGTCGCGACTGGCCTGTTCGATCGTCTCGACGAACAATCCGGACGCGATACGACCGACGAAGGTGTAACCGAAGGCCTTGTGGACACCGTGGACACCGACTTGCCCACACACGACACGAACTTCGCCGCCAGGGCGGCGACCGTTCAACCAGACTCGTGCTTCCGCGAGATCTGCGGGCTCCTCTGGATGTATCGCCTTCAACACCGCGGGTTGAGGCGTCAGGGGGAAGCCGGTCCACTCCCCGAATCGGTCACGATCGACGATGGACGGAGCTACCTCACTGTAGAAGCGGAGAACGGCCATCATCGCGTCCATCACCTCCCGGCCCACTAGCTTCGCGTCGTAGAACGTCTTCAGCTTCTGCGTCGATGGGTTGAGGGCGTCGTGGGCTGCCTCCGGGACTTCCTGCCACGACGCGTAGCTTCGAATGCCGTGAAGCCCTCCGATGAGCGAGTGTTGATTTGGCTGCACGATGTGGAGAACATGCTCGGTCACGTTGCGGACGTACTTCACGCCCTCGACGTAGTCGGCGCCTTCGATTCGCGGGCTAGCCTTGAAGTAGGCAAGGTAGGTGGCGCGATCTGCGATCTTCCTCGTCAGTAACTCGTTCACCTTCTGCGAGGCGGAGACAAAAATCCGCGTGAAGTCACCTAGATCCCCGCCCGCTAGAGTGGCCTCGTAGTATCGTGCAGCGGCCATCTGGATATCTCGCATAGCGGAGCGTAGAGGCTCCAACTCGTTAGGTTCGATGCTCACGGTCACTTGTACGCCTCCATATGCGGTCCGCAATTGAGGCCGAGCCTCGGATCTCACTCTGCCTGTGAGCGCGGCGATTTGACACAGATGCACCTATCTTGCAGCAGATTGACGAGGGCGTCCTCGCGCACAAATCGACAATTGGAACGCTCTGCCGCTCAGCAACACGAACGACTTGTCGAACAAGCTGGACAGTCGGGCACGCGTACACCACTCGGCCGCGATTCTTCCGCCGTCGCCACTCGGCGATCAGGAGACCCGAGAGTGTTTTCCCGTTCCAGTCGGGAGCTCGATCGCGACATCGCCGGACTTCTGAAAGCGAGCCATGTAGTCGCGCAGTACGTCAGCTTGGTGAGACCACAGACTCGTCGCAGCGCGCTTCCCGCGGGGGAGCATCCGGAGAAGCTGTTCCGGAGTATCCGCGATCTGTTCCTTCGGCGGGTTCGGTTTGAAGGCCACTAACTGCTCCCGCTCGTCGTCGACTGAGGATAAGACTGCATGGGTTCGGACATCGTTGTTGGCACCCGGGACACCGCAATTGCGTAGAGCGCGGACGGCAGCCCGGAGCCGGCCAAGAAATCCTCATCTTCAACGCCCGCTTCGCCGAGCACTTCTCGAGCTCTGGGGAGCATCGAGGGCATCTCGAGTGAAGAGATCCGTCCTGGTTCGGCACGTCGCCAACCGTTTTGTGACATCCGGACGACAGCGTTGCGATACGCGACGTCGCCCATCACCCCGAGCGTGCGGGCACGGTAGAGGAGCGCCGCGAGGCTCACGCCCCAATGCTCCTTGACCTCAGCAAGCTGCGCCCATGCGCGCCCCGCAGTCGAGCTCGGCAACAAGGGAGCGATCTCTTCCGCGGGCATGAGGAACTCCGCCGCGAAGCGGTTGGCTTGCCCTTCAGCAACCTTCCCGCCAGGTTCGGCGTCGTGGTGCATGATCAGGTGGCCGAGCTCGTGGGCGACGTCGAAGCGTTGCCGGTAGTAGTCGTCCTTCACTGGGTTCAGGATGATGACCGGCCGTGTGGCGGTGTGTAGCGAGTACGCATCGATCGCTGCGACACCCGGCTCGCTGAACACCACCACGACACCAGCGCGTTCTGCAAGGCGCACGACATGCTGGATCGGTCCGGGTGCGACGCCGAAGAACTCACGGGCCGCCTTCGCGGCGTCCTCTGGGGTCATCGTTCGTTCATCCGGGTCCACAGGAAGGTCCGGCAGCAGAGCCTCCGGGAACTCGACGGCGTTCTCGAGCATCCCGGATACCTCCGCGACGAACCGTCCGTACGCCTCCGCCTCGTCCTGAGCGATCTGCGGAGTCGAGCGAAGCGAACGGAAGTGGGGCTTGTTGACCTTCGGGGGAGCGCCGCCACCGAAGAACTGGGGCTCAACGCGTAGCGCCAACGCTAGCTTTGCAACCGTTGCGCGGTTGGGCTGCTTCGCGCCGCTCTCCCACGACGTCACTGACGCCGGAGACATCTCGATCAGCGTCGCCAAGTGGGACTTCTTCAACCCTGCGAGCTGTCGAGCCATCGTGAGCCGCTCACCGTTGAAAAGCGACGATGCTGCCGACAGGGCCTGCGAGGGCCGCAGCGGACTATCCATTTGTAGAACCGAGTCCCTCGTCAGCACGCGGGCGCTTGATGCGGACGGGAACGTCCTCGACATCGGTCGACGCGCCCCCCATGGGCTGCGCAGGAGGAGTGACCGTGCCAAAGCCGCCAACCGGCGTGCCGCCGGAAATGAGCTTCACGCACCAGTGCCAGCAACGCTCGCCCGAATTCGCCGGATTCTTACTCTGGCCGAGGTACAGCTCGTACTGCTTGGTCGTGGGGTTGAACGCGTGTGCAGCCACGAGAGTGACGCCGGCGAAGTCATCGTCATCGGGGATCCCGTCGATGGACTCGAGCCCGAAGTCCTCGTCGTCGAAGAGCGCGCCGTCGTCGACGAAGTGCTGCGACGCCACCTGGCGCTTGGCGTCGCTACGTTGCCCCCACTTGATGTCGTCGATGCCGCCGAACGTGAATGACTGCAAGAGCACGCGGAAGCCGCCCACCGCCCAGCCGGGCGACCGTCGGTAGTTGCTGCGCGTCACCGCGTCGGCCGCGAGGACGGGCATCGACCGGAACACCTGCGGTGGGACACCGCGCTCGAGGACGTCGCCACCCACGCCCTCAACCTCGTCCCCAAGGCTGAACCTTCCGTTGGAAGTCGCGCGGTCGAGGTGGTCCTGGAGGTGCTTGTAGTTAAGGGTGCCGACGACCGCCTGGTCGTGGCCAGCGTCCTCGTCGAAAATCTGATCTGTCGCCGCGAACGCTGCGGGAGCCGCCCACCTCAGGACATCGAGCAAGCCAGCCTCACCGAGGCTCTTGATGGCATCGTCTTCTGCACTCACGATGCCCATACTACACCCCAAAGCAGTAATAAGCGTCCAGATTTTTACTCCTAGCGCTCAATCCGCGGAAAGTCGAGCCTCGGCGGCGTCGCGCCCGGTCGGGTGGCGGAGCTGTCGCACTCTGGCGAAGTTCCGAAGCAAAGCGAGGACCGCACCAATCTGCTCAGGACTTGCGCTCAGCTCGTTGGGCGCCCATCGCAAGGGAGAGACCAGAAGCTCGCCCCCGCTGCGCTCTCGCCGTCTTCTCGCACGGCGGGATCGGTCGCGTCCGTCCGGCGGAGCGGCGACAACTTGGTTGCAATCGCGACAAGTTGGCCTTCAAAACGACAACTTGCCTCTCAATCCACAGAGCGCTGAGGATCGCCCTACTGCGGCATGTCCACGAACCGCGAGAACATCCCGTGGAACGCCACGGTGATGGTGTCCGTCGGCCCGTTCCGGTGCTTGGCGACGATGAGGTCGGCCTCACCCTGCCGCGGGTTGTCCTTCTCGTACGCCGACTCGCGGTGCAGCAGGATGACCATGTCGGCGTCCTGCTCGATCGACCCGGACTCACGCAGGTCGGAGATCGCCGGCTTCTTGTCGGCACGCTGCTCGGGACCACGGTTCAGCTGGGACAGCGCGATGACGGGGACCTGGAGTTCCTTCGCCATCAGCTTGAGTGCACGCGAGAACTCGGAGACCTCTTGCTGGCGGCTCTCGACCTTCTTGCCCGAGGTCATCAGCTGCAGGTAGTCGATGACGACGAGCTTGAGGTTGTGCTGCTGCTTGAGTCGACGGCACTTGGCGCGGATCTCGACCAGGGTCATGTTGGGGGAGTCGTCGATGAAGAACGGGGCATCGTTGATGCGACCGCGGGTCTGCGCGATGGTGGTCCAGTCGCGGGAGTCCACGGTGCCCTTGCGCATGTTCTGCAGGGGCACGCTGGTCTCGGCGGAGAGCAGACGCATGGCGATCTCGGCGCGACCCATCTCGAGCGAGAAGAAGGCGGCGGTCTGGTCGTGCTTGATCGCGGCGGCGCGGCACAGGTCGAGCGCAAGGGTGGACTTACCGAGGGCGGGTCGAGCGGCGACGATGATCAGCTGCCCGGGGTGGAAGCCGTTCGTCAGGCCGTCGAGCTGCGCAAACCCGGTCGGCACGCCGGTCATCTGGCCGTCGCGGCCCTTGGCGGCCTCGATCTCGTCGAGCGCGGCGGAGATGGCGTCGGTCAGGGGGACGTAGTCCTCGGTCTGCACCCCGCCGGCGACGTTGTAGACCTCGGCCTGGGCGCTGTTGACGAGGTCGGTGACCTCACCCTCGGACGCGTAACCCATCTGCACGATGCGGGTACCGGCGTCGACGAGGCGACGGAGCACGGCCTTCTCGGCGACGATGCCGGCGTAGTACCCCGCGTTGGCTGCCGTCGGCACCATGCTCGTCACGCTGTGCAGGTACTCGGCGCCACCACCGCGGGACAGTAGACCGGTCTTGGTCAGCTCGTCGGTGACCGCGATGACGTCGGTGGGCTCGCCGTGCGAGTAGAGCGAGAGGATCGCGTCGAAGATGACCTCGTGCTTGGGGACGTAGAAGTCCACGCCACGAGCGGTCTCGATGACGTCGGCGACGGCGTCCTTCGACAGGAGCATGCCGCCGATGGTCGACTGCTCGGCCAGCAGGTCGTGCGGCGGGGTGCGTTCCATGCCGCGCTCCGCGTACTCCTGCGGTGCGGGCTCAAGATGCGCGATCGACACACTCTCTCCTCTGTTGAACGACGCAGGGCTGGACACGGTGGTCCGACACCTGCAACGACTTTCTACCCCCAGCGACCGACATCCCCGAGTCGCTGGGCCAAGCTACGGCCGCAGAGTTATCCCCAACAAACGGCCCTGTGGATAACTCTGTGGAGGGATTGCGGAACACGCCGGAATGCTGTGTGGACAACTGTGGACGAGCCTGTGGAAACATGGCTATGGGAACACACTTTCGACCGTTTGACCAGGGGTTTTCATGTTCACACGGTGTGTGGAAAAGTGGGGTTCAAGTACGTCTTGAAGGTTCCGATTTGACACGTTTCTGCTGTGTAAAACGACTTGACAAGCACCCCTCCTGTGGGAAGTGTTCTCGGGCCGTTCCCAGCAAGCCGAACCGTGCCTGAGAGGTAACCAGCCAGCCAAGCCGAGCCGAGCCCGCCAACGCAACGACGGGCGGGCCTCCCGGAGGAGACCCGCCCGTCGTGGAGCGGAACGTCAGTGCTACTTGGCAGCGACGACCTTGAGCGAGATCACGGCAGTGATGTCCTCGCGCAGACGCACGGTGGCCTCGTGGTCACCGACCGTCTTGATGGTCGCGGGGACCTCGACCTTGCGCTTGTCGAGCGAGCCGACGCCCTGCGCCTGGACGGCGTCAGCGACGTCGCCCGGACGGACGGAGCCGAACAGACGACCGTCCTTGCCGGCCTTGACCGCCAGGGAGATGGTCGCGTTCTCGAGCTTCATCTTGAGGTCCTGTGCCTCTTCGATGGTGGCGAGCTCACGCGCGGTGCGCGCGGCACGGATCGACTCGACCTGCTTCTCGCCGCCCTTGGACCACGCGACAGCGAAGCCCTGGGGGATGAGGTAGTTGCGGGCGTAGCCGTTCTTGACGTCGACGACGTCACCAGCGGAACCGAGGCCGGAGACCTCGTGGGTGAGGATGAGCTTCGACATGTGTCGACCTCCGATCAGCGGCCGGAGCCGGCGTAGGGGAGGAGCGCCATCTCACGGGCGTTCTTCACGGCACGGGCGATGAGGCGCTGCTCCTGGACGGAGACGCCGGTGATGCGACGGGCGCGGATCTTTCCACGCTCCGAGATGAACTTGCGAAGGGTCGCAACGTCCTTGTAGTCGATGACGCCGACCTTGATCGACTTCGCGGGAGCGGCGTTCTTGCCGCCCTTGCCGCGAGGCTTCCGGCGGTCGCCGGTGCTCTTTCCAGCCATAGTGATTTGTCCTTAGAAGAAAAGTTGTGTGTCCGTCGGAACCGAGAGGATCAGAACGGGGTCTCGTCGTCGAAGTTGCCGCCGGGGGTGCTCCACACGTCGTTCGACTGTGCGTTGCCGCCGCCCTGCTGGCCACCCTGCGGGGACCACGGCTCGTCGGACTGGCCGCCAGCGGAGGCGTTGCCGCCACCGTTGTTGTTCCAGCCGCCGTTGCCGCCGCCCTGCTGACCGCCGCCG
Source organism: Curtobacterium sp. MCJR17_020 (assembly GCF_003234365.2). NCBI lineage: Bacteria > Bacillati > Actinomycetota > Actinomycetes > Micrococcales > Microbacteriaceae > Curtobacterium > Curtobacterium sp. MCJR17_020. Next base: position 3,865,196 of record NZ_CP126260.1, read on the forward strand.
CCGCTGTTGCCGCCGCCGACCTGGCCACGACCGCCGCCGCCACCCGCTGCGCGGGTGATCTGTGCGGTCGCGTACCGGAGCGACGGGCCGATCTCGTCGACCTCGAGCTCGATGCTCGTGCGCTGCTGACCCTCACGGTCCTGGTAGGAACGCTGACGCAGACGACCCTGCGCGATGACGCGCGAGCCCTTCGTCAGCGACCCCGCCACGTGCTCGGCGAACTCCCGCCACACACTCGCGCGGAGGAACAGCGCGTCGCCGTCCTTCCACTCGTTCGCCTGACGGTCGAACGTGCGAGGCGTGGAGGCGATGGTGAAGTTCGCCACTGCGAGCCCGTTCTGCGTGTAGCGCAGCTCGGGGTCCGCGGTGAGGTTGCCCACCACCGTGATGACGGTTTCGCCGGCCACGGGTTACTCGGCGCTCGCGGTCGCGGTTGCGGACGCGTTGGCGGCCTTGCGGGCCGCACGTGCCTCGTCGCGCTGCTTCTGGGCGGCGACCTGCGCGATGCCCTCTTCGGCGCGGAGGACCTTCGTGCGGAGCACGGCCTCGGAGAGACCGAGCTGACGGTCGAGCTCCTTGGCGGCCTCGGGCGAGGACGTGAAGTCGACGACGGCGTAGATGCCCTCGGACTTCTTGGCGATCTCGTAAGCGAGCCGGCGACGGCCCCAGACGTCCACGTTGTCGACGGTGCCACCGTCGTTGCGGATGACAGCGAGGAACTTGTCCAGGCTGGGAGCGACGGTGCGCTCATCGATCTCGGGGTCGAGGATCGCCATCAGTTCGTACTGGTGCATGCGGAACCCACCTCCTCTGGTCTCAGCGGCCCCGGGCAGTTCCCGGGGCAGGAGGGTTGATGCATGTGCCACGGCACGCAGACACGCGCCGGGCAACCTGCACAGACTACCCGACGGCCTGGAGGCGCGCCACCGGTCTGTGCAGAACCGTCGCGTCCGTCAGGCGGTGGCGTCCAGTGCGCCGGCGTCGCGTCAGGAGCTGGTCGCGTCCCGCGCGGCCCACCAGTCGCGCAGGCGCGCCTCAGCAGCGTCGGCGCCGAGCGGCCCGTCGTCCATCCGGGCCTCGAGCAGGAACCGGTAGGCCTCGCCCACGGCACGCCCCGGCGGGATGTCGAGGATCCGCATGATGTCGTCGCCGGTCAGGTCGGGCCGGATCGAGTCCAGCTCCTCTTGGTCGGCCAGGACGCGGATCCGCTCCTCGAGGTCGTCGTACGCGAACGCCAGGCGGTCGGCCTTCCGACGGTTCCGGGTGGTGACGTCCGAGCGGGTCAGCTCGTGCAGCCGTTCGAGCTGCGGGCCGGCGTCGCGGACGTAGCGGCGGACGGCCGAGTCGGTCCAGGCACCCTCGGTGTACCCGAAGAACCGCAGGTGCAGCTCGATCAGGCGGGACACCGCGGCGATCGTGTCGTTGTCGAAGCGCAGGACCCGGAGCCGCTTCTTCGCGAGCTTCGAGCCGACCAGGTCGTGGTGGTGGAAGCTGACGGCGCCGCCGGGCTCGAGCTTGCGCGTGGCCGGCTTGCCGATGTCGTGCAGCAGTGCGGCGAGCCGCAGCACGGTGTCCGGGGGGTCGCCCGCGTGCCGCTCGGCCTCGTACCCGATGGCCTGCTCGAGCACGGTCAGGGAGTGCTCGTAGACGTCCTTGTGGTGGTGGTGCTCGTCGATCTCGAGCCGCATCTCGGGCAGCTCGGGCAGGAACCGCTCGGCGAGGCCGGTGTCCACGAGCAGCCGGATGCCGGGCACCGGGTCGCTCGTGTTCAGGAGCTTGACGAGTTCGTCGCGCACCCGCTCGGCGGACACGATGTCGATGGAGTCGACGAGGTCCTGCATGGCGGCACGGACGTCGTCGTCGACGGTGAACCCGAGCTGCGACGTGAACCGCGTTGCCCGCATCATCCGGAGCGGGTCGTCGCGGAACGACACCACGGCGGCCTGCGGGGTGCGGAGTCGTGCGGCAAGCAGGTCCTCGACGCCGCCGTGCACGTCGACGAGCTCGCGCGCCGGCAGCCGGAGCGCCATCGCGTTGACGGTGAAGTCGCGGCGGAGCAGGTCGTCCTCGATGGTGTCGCCGAACGCGACCTCGGGCTTGCGGGTCTCGCCGTCGTACACGTCGCTGCGGTACGTCGTGATCTCGACCTGCTCGCCGCCGACCCGCGCGGCGATGGTGCCGAACTGGCGGCCGACGTCCCACGTGGCGCTCGCGATCGGTTCGACGATGCGCAGGATGTCGTCCGGACGAGCGCTCGTCGTGAAGTCGAGGTCGGTGACGGGGCGACCGAGGAAGGCGTCCCGCACGGGTCCGCCGACCAGGGCCAGCTCGTGTCCGGCGTCGGCGAAGGCCCGAGCGAGGAGGTCGACGGGCTCGGTGGTGGCGAGTGCGTCGAGTCGTTCGACGGCCTGGGCAACGGACTGCATGACGGTGCTCATCCTCCCAGATCGAGGCCCCGAGTTCTCCACAACCCCGCGCGCACGGGACCTGTTCATGGTCACGCCTCATACACTCGTGCTCGGCCCGAACCGACCCCGTGGCCCGCTTCCGTATGCACATCCTCCGCACCACGCTCGCCGCAGCCGCGTCGACCCTCGTCGCGCTCGGCCTGGTCGTCGCGCCCGTCAGCGCCCCGCACGCCGATGCTGCGACGGTCTCGTCGGCCAAGACCCACCTCGCCGATCCGGCTGCTGCCGATGCGGGCAAGGCCACGATCTCGGTCGCCCCCGCGCACCGTGGGATCGTCCAGCGCGACCAGGACCTCACCCTCTCGGTGACCGTCACGAACGACACCGACACCGCACTGCCCGCCGGCACCGCGGAGTTCGACATCTTCCGCTCCGTGAGCACGCGGGACGTCCTCGCCGACTGGCTTGCCGACACCACCACGACCGGTTACCTCGGCGCCCCGATGGACTCCGTGGACATCCCGGAGGTCCCTGCGCACCGATCGGTCACCATCGACTCGGTCGAGATCGTCTCGGGCAACGTGGCACTCGGCGGGTACTCCTCGTTCGGTGCGCGACGCATCGCGGCGGAGTACACGGCCGGTGAGACCTTCGCCGTCGCCCGCTCCGCGATCACCTGGTACCCGGACTTCGAGCAGGTGCCGGTCAGCGTCTCCGTGGCGATGCCGGTGACGGTCCCGAAGTCCACCGACGGCATCCTCAGCGCGGCCGTCCTGGCCGCCGCGACCTCGGTGGACGGCACCCTCACGCAGCAGCTCGACGCCGCCGAGGACCACAACGTCGCCGTCGCGGTCGACCCCCGCATCATCGCCTCGATCCGGATCCTCGGCGAGAACGCGCCGTCCGCGGCGACCGCGTGGCTCCAGCGCCTCGAGTCCCTGCGGAACGAGACCTTCGCGCTGTCGTACGCCGACGCCGACGTCACCGGGCTGCGCCAGGCCGGGTCCGACGGCATCCTCGCTCCGATCTCGCTCGACCAGTCCGTGAAGACCGAGAACTTCCCCGGCGCCGAGACCCCCGCGCCGACCCCGACCGCGACCCCCGGCCAGACGACGACCCCGAGCAGCACCGCGTCCCCGAGCGACGACGCCACCACCGACGCCGGCTCCGACACGGGCGAGTCCACGGAGACGCTGCCCACGACCGAGCAGCTGCTGGACTTCCCCTACTCGATGGACTCCATCGCGTGGCCGGCGGACGGCACCGTGACCGCGGCCGACCTCACGGCACTGCAGCGGGCCGACAAGGACACCACGATCGTGTCGAGCGGGAACACCTCCGCCGGCGCGAACGCCACGGTCTCGGCATCCGAGAAGATCGGTGACGACCACGTCCTCGTGTCGGACCAGTCGATGTCGTCCCTGCTGCGTGACGCCGCGACCGCACCGGACCGCCAGAGCTGGTCGTCGGCGATGTCCGAGCTCACGGCGACGCTCGCCACCTCGGCGCGCGACGGTGGCACGACCGGGCCGATCCTGCTCACCCTCGGTCGCGACTGGCCGTCGGACTCCACGCGCCTCAGCCAGACACTCGACGCACTCGAGAGCACCGCCTGGGTGGCACCGGCTGACCTCTCCACCGCGTCGGACGCCACCGCGGGGTCACTCACGCTCAACAGTGCGTCCACCGGGGCCGACCGCATCGCGCAGCTGAAGCGCCTGGTACAGGGCGAACAGGGGCTCTCCGCGTTCGCCACCATCCTCGACAGCCCCAACGAACTGACGGCACCGGCACGCCTCCGACTCCTCGCCATCGCCTCGAACGCGTGGCGCGGGGACGACGACGGGCTCCAGGCCGCGGTCGACGCCCGCACCGCAGCCTGGGCGAAGCAGACCACCGAGGTCGGGATCGTCGACTCGAGCAGCCTGACCCTGCTCGGCGACCGCTCCTCGCTTCCGGTGTCCATCCGCAACAGCTCCGACTACCCGGTGACGGTGCACCTGGCCGTCCAGCCGTCGAACTCCGCCCTCCGGATCGTCCGCAACGACATCGTGGTCGAGATCCAGCCGGACTCCTCGACCCGAGCGACCGTCCCCGTGCAGTCCGTCGCGAACGGCAAGGTCGAGCTGACCATGTCCCTGTCGAGCCCGACCGGCGTCGCCATCGCGCAGCCGGCCACCGTCGAGCTCAACGTCCAGGCGCAGTGGGAGACGGTCATCACCGCCGCCGCAGCGGTCGCCCTGATCGCGATCTTCGGCTTCGGCATCTTCCGCAGCATCCGGAAGCGCATCCGTCGTCGCAACGGCGAACTCGACGACGAGGACGACGACGACCCCAACCGCCCGCTCGCCGTGCAGCCGGGTGCGCCCGGTGCGTCCGCCTCGCCCGCGGGATCGGTCGCCGGACCGGAAGGCCCGGATCACCGCGCCGAGGCACCCACCGCGTTCGCCGTGGCCGGCTCCGGAACGGCCGCTGTCGCGGCTCCTGGTGGCGACCGCCTGCAGGACGCGATCGCCCGTGCCGGGGCCGAACCGGGCCTCCCGTCCGACGCCCGTACCAGCCGTGTCGCGGACGCCCGCGACCCTGAGGAGCCGACCATCAGCGCCACCCAGCCCCAGCCCGACGTCGACGCGGAACCGGTCGCGGAGCGCAGCCTGGGGCGTGCGAGTGCGATGCTCGCGGCGGGGACGATGGTGAGCCGCATCCTGGGCTTCGCGAAGACCTTCGTGCTCGCCTACGCCATCGGGCAGAACAAGAGCCCCTCGGCGAACGCGTTCGCGGTCGCGAACCAGCTGCCGAACAACATCTACGCGCTCATCGCGGGCGGCCTGCTGTCGGCCGTGCTCATCCCACAGATCGTCCGCGCCATGAAGAACGGCACGGACGGTGGGCAGGCGTACGTCAACAAGATCGTGACGCTCGGCGGTTCGGTCTTCATCGTCATCACGATCGTCGCGACGGCACTGGCACCGCTCCTGGTCCGCCTGTACACGACGTCCTCGGACACCCGGGGTCCTGCTGCGACCGACCTCGCAATCGCCTTCGCGTTCTGGTGCCTGCCGCAGATCCTCTTCTACGCGATGTACTCGCTGCTCGGTGAGGTCCTCAACGCCAAGCAGGTGTTCGGTCCGTTCACCTGGGCACCGCTGCTCAACAACGTCATCGCGATCGCCGGGCTCGTGGTGTTCATCGCCCTGTACGGCACGAGCGGCAGCGCCCTCGACGATTGGACGCCGGCGAAGATCGCACTCCTCGCCGGCAGCGCCTCGTTCGGCGTGTTCGCCCAGGCGGCGTTCCTCCCGCTGTTCTGGCGGCGAGCAGGGCTGTCGTTCCGACCGGACTTCCGGTGGCGCGGCGTCGGCCTGAAGTCCACGGGTACTGCTGCCGGCTGGCTCTTCGCGATGATCCTGGTGACCCAGGTCGCCGGCATCGTGCAGTCAGCTGTCGCGTGGAAGGGTCAGGGTGACGGACCCGGCAACGCAGTGCTCGGCAATGCGTGGCTCATCTTCATGCTGCCGCACTCGATCATCACGGTGTCCATCGCGACGGCGTACTTCACCCGGATGAGCCACGATGCTGCACGCGGCGACCTGGCATCGGTCCGACGGAACCTGTCGCTGTCCCTGCGCATCGTCGGGCTCTTCACGGTCTTCGCGTCGGTGGCGTTGGTCGTCGTCGCGGTGCCGTTCGGCCGGCTGTACGAGGGCACGTTCGAGAGCGCCCTACAGGTCGGTGCCGTCCTGGTCGCCTACATGCCGGGCCTGGTGCTGTTCAGCATGTTGTTCATCATCCAGCGCGTGTTCTGGGCCATGCACGACCACCGGACGCCGTTCCTGATGCAGTGCATCCAGTCCGTCCTGTTCGTCATCGGTGCCCTCGCGGTGTCGACGTTCCCGACCTCCGTGATCGGCATCGGTGTGGCCGCGTGCACGACCCTCGCCGGGACCGCGCAGACGATCGTCGCCCTCGTCCTGGTGCGCCGCAAGCTCGGCAGCATCGAGGGACCGGTCGTGACCCGCTCGCACGTGCAGTTCGTCATCGCGGCGCTGATCGCCGGCGTGGTCGGCCTGCTGGTCGCGAACTTCTTCGGGGCGTTCTCCGCAGCCGGGTTCGCGATGTCCGACCGCACCGGGGCGCTCATCACCATCGTCCTGACTGGCGCCGTCATGGTCCTCGTGTACTTCGGGGCGCTCGTCGTCGCGAAGAACGGCGAGATCAAGAACGCCGTCGGCATGGTGAAGAGCAAGCTCGGTCGCTGACCGCACGCTTCCCGGACGTCGCGGAATGCCGCGCCGGTACGATGTGTTGACCCGGTCAGCACGCAACGGAAGGGCAGTCAGGCATGCGCCAGCTCATCATCATCGGTTCCGGTCCGGCCGGGTTCACCGCCGGCATCTACGCCGCGCGCGCAGAGCTCAAGCCGCTCATCGTCGCGTCCAGCGTCGAGACGGGCGGGGAACTCACCAAGACGACCGAGGTCGAGAACTTCCCGGGCTTCCCCGAGGGGATCCAGGGCCCCGACCTCATGATCAAGATGCAGGAACAGGCCGAGAAGTTCGGCGCCGAGGTCCTGTACGACGACGCCGTCTCCGTCGACCTCACCGGCGACGTGAAGAAGGTCACCGTCGGCTCCGGCGAGACGTACGAAGCCCTCGCGGTCATCTACGCGACCGGTTCGGCCTACCGCCACCTCGGCATCGCCGACGAAGAGCGCCTCTCGGGCCACGGTGTCTCGTGGTGCGCGACCTGCGACGGCTTCTTCTTCCGCCAGAAGAACATCGCCGTGGTCGGCGGTGGCGACTCCGCGATGGAAGAAGCAACGTTCCTCACCCGTTTTGCCGACAAAGTCACCGTGATCCACCGCAAGGACACCCTCCGTGCGTCGAAGATCATGCAGGACCGTGCCCACAACGACCCGAAGATCGAGTTCGCGTGGAACAAGGAGGTCATCGGCATCCAGGGTGACTCCGCAGTGACCGGCGTGACCCTCAAGGACACCGTGGACGGCACCGAGAGCGAACTCGCCCTCGACGGCCTGTTCATCGCGATCGGCAACGACCCCCGCGTGCACCTCGTGCACGGTCAGCTCGAGCTCGCTCCCGAGGGCACCATCGCCGTCGAGGGGCGCACGTCCAAGGCCGTCGGCGTTCCCGGGGTCTTCGTCGCCGGCGACGTGCTCGACCACACCTACCGCCAGGCCATCACGGCCGCCGGTTCCGGTGCCGTCGCCGCGCTCGACGCCGAGAAGTACCTCGCCGACCTCGAGGACACGCTGACCGACGCTGCTGCGGGCGAGACCCCGGTCGAACCGGTCACCATCTCCGCCTGACCCGTACGGCCCCGGAATGCCGGGGGCCCGTCCGCGGTTCCACACCCAGTACCGACTTCTCACGAAAGGACACCCATGTCCAACGCAAAGGCTGTCACCGACGCCACCTTCTCGGACGAGGTCCTCAAGTCCGACAAGACGATCCTCGTCGACTTCTGGGCCGAGTGGTGCGGCCCGTGTCGCGCCGTCTCGCCGATCCTCGACCAGATCGCCGAAGAGCACGCCGGCAAGATCGAGATCGTGAAGCTCAACGTGGACGACAACCCCCAGGCGGCCATGAACTACCAGATCACCTCGATCCCGGCGATGAAGGTCTTCAAGGGCGGCGAGGTCGTCAAGACCGTCATCGGCGCCAAGCCGAAGCCCGCGCTCGAGGCCGACCTCGCCGAGTTCCTCGCGTAGGTCGCACCAGCACCACCGAACGCCCCGTCCTCGTCCTGCTCAGCAGGCGCCGGCGGGGCGTTCGCATGCCACCCGTTGCGGATCGGCCCCCGCCGCGGAGCCCGGGTTTCCGGGGTCGATGTCGTAGTGTGGCGGGAATGTCTCACTGATCGGAGCACGGTATGACGAACGGCAACAGCCTCGACCCCTGGTACGACTCCTACGCCCAGCGCACCGCCGGGCTGAGCGCCTCCGAGGTCCGAGCCCTGTTCGCCGTCGCCTCGCGCCCCGAGGTGGTCTCGCTGGCCGGCGGCATGCCGTTCGTCTCCGCGCTGCCGAGAGAGCTCGTCACGGGCTCCCTGGACCGCGTCATGAACGAGCACGCGGCCATGGCGCTGCAGTACGGCGGCGGACAGGGTCTGCGGTCCCTCCGTGAGCACATCGTGGACGTCATGAGCCTCGAGGGCATCCGTGCCAGTGCCGAGGACGTCGTCGTGACGACGGGCTCGCAGCACGCCCTCGACCTCGTCACGCGGCTGTTCATCGATCCGGGCGACGTCGTCCTCGCCGAGTCCCCGTCCTACGTCGGTGCGATCGGTGTGTTCCGGTCGTACCAGGCCGAGACCGTCCACGTGACGACCGACGAGCTCGGTCTGGTTCCCGAGGCGCTGCGTGAGGCGATCGCGAACCTCCGCACGCAGGGCAAGCGGATCAAGTTCCTCTACACGATCCCGAACTTCCACAACCCGGCCGGCGTCACCATGAGCCGGGAGCGCCGCATCGAGGTGCTCGACATCTGCCGGTCCAACAACATCCTGGTGCTCGAGGACAACCCCTACGGTCTGCTCTGGTTCGACGAGCCGGCACCACAGGCGATCCGCTCCATCGACGAAGAGGGCGTCGTGTACCTGGGGTCCTTCTCGAAGACCCTCGCACCCGGTTTCCGGGTCGGCTGGGCGCTCGCACCGCACGCCATCCGCGAGAAGCTCGTGCTCGCCAATGAGTCCGCCGTCCTCGCCCCGAACTCCTTCGGGCAGTACGTCGTGAACGCGTACCTGGACGCCGCGGACTGGAAGGGTCAGGTCGACACCTTCCGCGGCATCTACGCAGAGCGCCGTGACGCCATGCTGTCCGCACTGGGGGAGTTCCTGCCGGATCTGTCCTGGACGAAGCCGAACGGCGGCTTCTTCGTCTGGCTGACGCTCCCCGAGTCCCTCGACTCGAAGGGCATGCTGCCGCGCGCCGTGAAGGAGCTCGTCGCCTACACGCCGGGGACGGCCTTCTACGCGGACGGTCGTGGCGGCGGGCACATCCGTCTGTCGTTCTGCTACCCCACTCCCGAGCAGATCCGCGTCGGCGTGAAGCGGCTCGCCAACGTCGTCAACGACGAACTCGAGCTGATCGAGACGTTCGGTCCGACGACTCGGCCGAACACTGTCGTCCGCGAGACGTCCTCGGTCAGCGCTCCGCCGCCGAACATCTCCTGATCAGCGCTTTTCTGCGGTGCGTGGCCCACCAGCACCGTCGTTCCACACCGGAGGATCCCCATGGCTGAGCTCACTCGTCGTCACGTCGTCGTCGTCGCCGGAGGGATCTCGCACGAACGTGACGTCTCCCTGCGCTCCGGTCGGCGGGTCGCCGACTCGCTGACCGGGTACGGGTGGCAGGTCGATCTCCGCGACGCCGACGCGCTGCTGCTGCCGGCTCTCGCCGAGTCCCGCCCGGATGTCGTGTGGCCGGCTCTTCACGGCGCCTCCGGTGAAGACGGGGCCCTGCGGGGCATCCTGGAGGCGGTGGACATCCCGTTCGTCGGCTCACGTTCCACGTCGGCCCGGTTGGCATGGGACAAGCCCACGGCGTCAGCGCTGGTCGCGCGGGCAGGCGTCCGCACCCCTCGATCCGTCACGCTGTCCCACGACGTGTTCCGCGAGCTCGGCGCCGTCGGGGTGCTCAAGGCCATCGCGGGGGAGCACCCGGTCCCGCTCGCCGTGAAGCCGGCACGCGGCGGCAGCGCGCAGGGCGTGACACTCGTCGATGACGTCAACGACCTGCCGCGTGCCATGGTCACGGCCTACACGTACTGCGACGACGTCGTGGTCGAGCAGCTCATCCGCGGTACCGAGGTCGCGGTCGGGATCATCGACACGGGTGACGGGCCGGTGGCGCTCTCCGCCGTCGAGATCGTCCCGCGAAACGGCATCTACGGCTTCGAGGCGCGGTACAACGCCGGGGAGACGACGTTCTACACCCCCGCCCGACTGTCTGACGAGTTCGCGACCGCTGCAGCCGATGCCGCCGTCGCGGCGCACGCAGCCCTTGGCCTCCGCCATCTGTCCCGTGTGGACCTCATCATCGACGGCGCTGGTACGCCGTGGTTCCTCGAAGCCAACGTGCTCCCGGGTCTGACCGAGACCTCCCTGCTGCCGCAGGCACTCTCCGCATCCGGTTTCGATCTCGGGTGGACGTACGCAGAGCTCGCCGAACAGGCGATCCGCGACCACCACGCCTGATCCGCGAGTTCGACGTTCCACGTGGAACATCGGAGTGCGCGAGAGTCGATGTTCCACGTGGAACGTCGGCACTCGCGGTTCGCTGCTGAGAGCTGATCCGCTCTGAGCAGCATCGGATGCGTCTGGTCATCTCCCGGGGCACGGTGGACGCATGACCGATTCACCACCGCCCGCAGCCTTTACGATCGAGTACCGGCGTGCCCTCTTCGACCATCGCGTGCTCGTACTCGACGGCGCCCTCGACGACGACAACGGCACCGTCCTCATGACGCAGTTGGTACAGCTCGCGACGGCGGACCCCTGGAGCGACATCGCGCTCTGGATCCATTCGCCCGGAGGCTCGGTCCCGGCGATGCTCGCACTCCGGGACCTCATGCGGGTGATCCCCAACGACGTCAGCACGCTCGCATTCGGGATCGCCTGCAGCGCGGGCCAGTTCCTGCTGTCCTCCGGTACTCCCGGCAAGCGACGAGCACTGCCGCACAGCCGGATCCTCATGCACCAGGGGTCCGCAGGGATCGGGGGGAGTGCAGTGGACGTGGCGCTGCAGGCAGACCACCTCCGTGACACCCGCGACACCGTGCTCGGACTCATCGCAGCGGACACCGGTCAGACGGTCGACCGCATCTTCGAGGACTCGCTGCACGACCACTGGTACTCCGCGCAGGAGGCCCTCGACTACGGTTTCGTCGACGTGATCGTCGACGACTTCTCGGTGATCCGGCCTCAGCAGCCCCGCTCCACCGTGACCGGCTTCGGCGGCCCTGCGGTCGGGGAGGGAGACCGTTGAGCGCGTACACGATCCCGAACGTCATCGCGCGGGACGCTCGCGGCGACCGGGTCCTGGACGTCTACTCGCACCTGCTCACCGAGCGCATCATCTACATCGCTACCGCGATCGATGCTGGCGTCGCCAACGCCCTCATCGCGCAACTCCTCTTCCTCGAGTCGGACAACCCGGACTCGGACGTCCAGCTCTACGTCAACTGCGACGGCGGCGACCCGAGTGCCATGCTCGCCGTCTACGACACCATGCGGTTCATCCGCCCCGCCGTCGCAACCACCTGTGTGGGGCAAGCGATCGGTGTCGGAGCCGTCCTGCTCGCCGCGGGCGCAGCAGGAAAGCGGTCGGCCCTGCCGCATGCTCGGGTCGTGCTCCACCAACCCGCGGCGCAGGGACAGGGGGCCATTCCCGAGCTCATCCTGCAGGCCGACGAGGTCGTCCGGATCCGGGCCGAGATCGAGCACCTGCTCACCGAGCACAGCGGCCAGAGTGTCGAGCGACTCCGGGCCGACACGGATCACGATCGCGTCTTCACCGCCCGTCAGGCCCAGCAGTACGGGCTCGTGGACCACGTGATCACTCGACGCTGACGGACGGCGCTGCCCGACGAAGCCTCAGGCTGCGAGGACGAAACTGCTCCGCAATTGTTCGCCACCAGTACCTGCGGAACGTGCTCGCTCGCGGAGCTGTTCTGCTGCGGCTGCCGTCAGGTCCAGCAAGGAACTCTCGAGCGCGCCGGCCACTGCTGCCAGCATCTCGCTCGACGGCTCCTTCCGCCCGCGTTCCATCTCCGACAAGTACTGCGGTGACACCCCTGCGCGACGAGCGACGTCGTGCAGGGTGTCCCCGCGGTCGCGGCGACGAGCGCGGAGTTCTCGACCGACGACGTCACGCCAGAGCGGCTCGGGATTGCGAGATCTCATGGTGCGAGCTTGGCAGTGTTCCACGTGGAACGTTCGGCTTTCGCGTTCGCTGCTCGTGAACTCCAAGCAGCTGAACGGCTCCGCGCCCCGTATCGGGCCGAATGCTCCCTCGCAGCTCCAGACACCCGCTCCGGGGCTGCGAAGCCCGCTACGGTCCGCACAGTGCCATTGGGGGGCCGTCAGGACGAAACGTCGCTGATCCCGAGCTCCGAAAGGATCCGATTCAGGTCGTCGCCGTTCGCGAAGTCGATGGTCACGGAGCTCTTCCGGGCGCCCACAGCGATCTTGACCCGCGTGTTCAACCGGTCACCGATGCGCTCGGCAAGGTCGTTGAAGTGCGCCTGGTTCTTGGAGGGCTGCGGCGCAGTCTTCGGAGGGGTCTTCGTCGCCAACTGCTGCGCGATCGCTTCGGCAGCGCGCACCGACAGGTCCTCGTTGACGATCTTCTCGGCGAGGTACTCCATCGCCTCGGCGTCCGGGGCAGCAAGGATCGCGCGGGCGTGACCGGCCGACAGCACGCCAGCAGCGACCCGACGCTGCACGGGGGAGGGGAGCCGTAGCAGACGGATGGTGTTGGTGATCTGCGGACGTGAGCGCCCGATGCGCTGGCCGAGCTGTTCCTGCGTGATCCCGAAGTCCGCCAGGAGCTGCTGGTACGCCGAAGCCTCTTCGAGCGGGTTGAGCTGCGCCCGGTGCAGGTTCTCGAGCAGGGCGTCCCGGAGCATCGCGTCGTCAGGCGTCTCCTTGACGATCGCCGGGATGGTCGTGAGCCCGAGCTCCTTGGTCGCCCGGAGGCGCCGCTCACCCATGATCAGCTCGTACTGCGGCTCCGTCCCCACAGCCCCGGGGATCGGGCGGACGACGATGGGCTGCAGTACGCCGATCTCACGGATGGAGTGGACGAGCTCCTGCAACTCTTCTTCGCGGAACTCCTTGCGCGGCTGCTGCCCGTTCGGGATCACGTCCAGCGGGTTGAGGTTCGCGAGTCGGGCTCCCGGAACAGCGACGAGTTCGTCCGCGGTGGGTGCCGACGCCGGCGACCCACCGGTCGGGAAGAACACGTCGACGGGGCGGTCCTGCTGGTCCGTTGCCGTCGGGATGAGCGCGCCGATGCCGCGGCCGAGTCCGGTTCGCTTGGGTGCCATCAGTCTTACGCTCCTCGTGCTGCGATCTCGGCGGCCGCTTCCAAGTAGGAGAGCGACCCGGTGGAGTTCACGTCGTACGCGACGACGCTCTGTCCGTAACTCGGCGCCTCACTCACCCGGACGGATCGGGGGATCATCGCCTTCAAGACCTGATCACCGAAGTGCTCGCGCACGTCGTTCGCCACCTGATTCGCCAGGTTGGTTCGTCCGTCGTACATGGTGAGCAGGATCGTCGAGACCCGGAGGTTCGGATTGAGGTGCCGCTCGATGAGCTCGATGTTGCGCAACAGCTGGCTGAGTCCCTCGAGCGCGTAGTACTCGCACTGGATCGGGATCAGGACTTCCTGAGCCGCCACGAACGCGTTGATCGTGAGGAGACCAAGCGACGGCGGGCAGTCGATGAAGACGTAGTGGTACGGCTCGTCCAGCGACTGGAGGTACAGGTCGAGCGCCGTACGCAGCCGCTGCTCTCGAGCGACCAAGGAGACGAGTTCGATCTCAGCACCCGCGAGGTGGATCGTCGCCGGCACGCACCAGAGGGTGTCGGACTCGGGGGACCGCTGCACGGTGTCGGCCATCGCAGCCTCGTCGACGATGACGTCGTAGATGCTCGCGACCTCGGCCTGGTGGTCGACACCCAGGGCCGTCGACGCGTTGCCCTGTGGGTCGAGGTCGATCACGAGCACCCGTGCGCCACCGTGGGCGAGGCCGGCGGCCAAGTTGACGGTCGTCGTGGTCTTCCCGACGCCGCCCTTCTGGTTCGACACGGTGATGATCCGCGTCTTCGGGGGCAACGGGAACTGCTGCGTCGCGATCGCACGGCGCCGGCGGTTCAGGTCGGCGATCTCGCGAGCAAGCGGAGTCGACGCGTCGTAATCGGTCGATGAGCTCAACGAGTGCCTCTTCCCCGGTTCGATGTTTCACGTGAAACGTGGAGCAGCACGCGATCAGTTGTCCCGATCCGAGCCGCAGGGTCAGTCAACTGTAGCCCGGAAGACCCGCGTGGTCTCTGCGACCACACCGTCCCCGAGCTCGAGGACCTCGACGTCCGAGAGGTGCTGGCGCAGGATGACCTTGCGTGCCTTCTCGATCTCGTCTTCGACGCGCGCACCCTTCATGAGGATGAGCTGCCCGCCCGAGCGGACGAGTGGAACCGTCATCGGGATGAGCTTCGACAACGCACTGACCGCGCGGGCCGTGACCTGGTCGACGACGATGTCGTCGGAGACGTCCTCGGCGCGGCCGCGGACCACCGTCACGTTGGACAGCCCGAGCCTGCTCGCCTCGTTGGTGAGCCAATCCACTCGACGCTCCATCGGCTCGATGAGCGTGAAGTGCACGTCCGGACGGGCGATCGCGAGCACGAGACCGGGCAGTCCCGCACCCGAGCCGACGTCGGCAACCCGACCGCGGGCCTCCAGGAGGGGCGCCAGCAACGCTGAGTTGAGTATGTGTCGCGTCCAGAGTCGAGGCAACTCGAGCGGGCCGATCAGGCCCAGCTCCTCGCCCCGGCGAGCCAGCTCGTTCGTGAACGAACGAGCCGTCTCGATCTGTTCGCCGAAGAGCGCGGACGCAGCCGCAGGCTCAGCCTCGAGCACCGGAGCAGCGTCCGGAGCGGTGGGCGCGGTGGCCGAGGACACCGACTCGTCCGTCATCGGGTGACGACCGTGTGGCGGTCCCGACCCTCACCCTCGGACTCCGAGTGGAAGCCCTTCTCAGCGACGAGGTCGTGGACCAGCTTGCGCTCGTACGACGACATCGGGGGGAGTGCTGCGGACGACGATCCGGCTTCGATGCGCTCGACGGCGGTGTCGACCAGTCGCTGCAGCTCGTCGGCACGAGCGTCACGGGAGCCGCCCACGTCGAGGATGAGCCGGCTGAACTCGCCCGTCTCGGCCTGGACGGCGATGCGGGTGAGTTCCTGCAGCGCGGTCACGGTGTCCGGCTTGGAGAGGACGCGGAGCGCCTCTCCGTCATCGGTGACCGACAGGTACACGCGACCGGCGCGCTCCTCGATCTCGATGTCTCCGTCGAGGTCGCAGATGTCGAGGAGTTCCTCGATGTAGTCCGCAGCGATGTCAGCCTCGTCACGGGCGTCCTCGTCCGGAACCTCGGTCGTGTCGACGGCTGCGGCGGTGTCCTGCTCGGTCAATTACTTCTTCCCGTTCTTCTTCGAGCGCTGCTTGCCGACCGGCTGCGAACGCTGAGTGGTGACGCGCACGGCCTCGATCTCGGCGGCGCCAGCACCGGCTCCGGCTTCGGCGAGCACCGGGTTCGAGATCCCGCGACGCTGGGCCTTCTTGGCCAGACGCGCCTCACGCGCCAGAGCCGCCTCGGATCCGGGCGTCGGCATGCTGCGGATGACGAAGTACTGCTGCGCCATCGTCCAGAGGTTGGAGGCGAGCCAGTAGAACATGACGCCGAGGGGGAAGCTCAGACCCGAGATCACGAAGACCAGCGGGAGGATGTACAGCATCATCTTCTGCTGGCGGTACATCGGCGACGCCTTGGTCTCCGGCGACATGTTCTTGGCAACGAGCTGCAGCTGCGTGATGAACTGCGAGGCCGTCATGACCACGATCATGAAGCCGGCGATCGCACGAACCTCCCACCCGGAGGCATTCGTGAACGTCTCGTGCAGGGGAGCACCGAACAGGGCCGCGTTGCCGAACGACGCCGCGAGGTCGTTCGTGAGCAGGCCGATGCCCGTCTTGTTGATCTGCGCTTCGTGCAGCACCGAGTACAGCGAGAAGAAGATCGGCATCTGCAGCAGCAGCGGCAGGCAGGAGCTCAGCGGGTTGGTGCCCGTCTCCTTGTACAGCGCCATGGTCTCGCGGCTCATGGCCTCACGCGAGAATTGGTCCTTCTTGCCCTTGTACTTGTCCTGGATCTTCTTCAGCTGCGGCGCGACCTCGAGCATGCGGCGCTGCGACTTGATCTGCCGCACGAAGATCGGGATCAGCGCGGCGCGGACCACGAAGGTCAGGAAGATGATGGAGAGGACCCAGGTGATACCCGCGCCCGGGTCCATGCCGATGCTCTCGAAGATCCAGTGGAAGCCGACGAGGATGGCCGAGACCACCCATTTGAGCGGCCAGAGGACGAATCCGATGATGTCCATGGGGACGGCTACGCCTTTCGAGTGCGCTGGGGGAGCAGGACCGGCCGGGCCGTTCCGACCGCGGGGTGCGGCTGCTGCGGGATCGGCGCGAGGACGAACCCGAACCGGTTGACGACGAACGGGCGACGACGTTCCGTGACGTCGTCGATGCCGCCTGCAGCCCAGGGGTTGCAGCGAGCGATACGCCAGGCGCCCATCGCGGATCCGCGGACGACGCCGTACTGCTGGATCGCTTCGAGGGCGTACCGGGAGCACGACGGGTGGTACCGGCAGACGTTGCCGTACAGCGGGGAGATCACTGCACGGTAGGCCCGGAGCACGACGACGCACGCGTTGCGTGGGAGCAACGCGGCGACCCAGGCCAGCCGGGTCCACTGGATGCGGTTCATGCTGCCTTCTCCACCCCGCGCGCGTAGGAGCGCACGACGTCTTCGAGCAGGGTAGGCCATCCGGCCTGCGATGCGGCTGGCAGTGCTCGGACCACCACGTCGTACCCCACGGGGGAGTCGGCGAGGATGCCGTGCGCGATCGCCTTGAGCCGCCGCCTGATCAGGTTCCGGGTCACGGCGTTGCCCACCGTCTTGGCGACGATGAACCCGAACCGCGACGGTCCGGTGGGGTCCGTCGAGCGACGGACCACGGACACGACGACGTGCGCCGTGGCGCTCTTGCGACCACGACGCACGACGTTCCGGTAGTCGTCCCCGCGGACGATGCGGTTGGCGCTTGCCAACACTGCGATGCCGGGGTCAGACCGAGGACCGGATCAGGCGGTGAGCCTGATCAGGCCGAGAGCTCGGTGCGGCCCTTGGCGCGACGCGCCGACAGGATGGCGCGGCCGGCACGCGTCCGCATGCGGAGGCGGAAGCCGTGCTTCTTGGCGCGGCGACGGTTGTTCGGCTGGAAGGTGCGCTTGCTCATGATCTCTCCACACGGCTGCTCGCGGCGAGCCGTCACGTATGTATGTGTCATCGCTCGGTGTCGAACGACGCAGATGGGCGCGACCAATCGGCCGCAGTCAACTGGTTAACGGTACGTGACAGCAGCGGGCAGGTCAAACGCCGATCGGGGCCGGCCTCGATGCCGGGGCGTCGTGGACACCGCTGCGGTCCATTCTCCACATTGGGGACAACTTCCGTTCGGTGCCACCCGGCCCGGTCCTTTACAGTGGGGTCATCGATCGGCCCCGCGCCCCGGTACGACAGGGAAGTACTCCTGTCCGACGGATCCGGGCGGTCGTGGACAACACTGTGGACAACCCTGTGGGAACACGCGCGGTACGAGGCGTCGACGAAGCCCCCGAGACCCCGACGAACCGCCGGCGCACGACACGGTCCGCTGAGCGCCACACCCCGCGGCACTCCGGCACGTCCGACCCAGCAGGACGCACCCCGGTCCGGCACCGAACGCACGACACACACCTGGAGACGAGCGCGAC